>CAZOYD010000005.1:0-88695 GCA_964583985.1 uncultured archaeon | reverse complement strand
TTTTTTATCTTTCATCCAATATCGGATTTTTGATGATTTCAAAAATTTCTGGATTTTATTATTTAATTCATTTAGTTGTTCTTTGTCTTCTGTAGTGAGTTGAGGTATCTTTTCTAGTATCTTTTCTGTGGTTTTTTTAACCTCTTGTTCGATGATTGGAATATTTATTTGTTCTTTTCCTTTAATGATATTTAACTTGAGGATTTCCTTAATATTTTTTATCCAGCCTTCCTTCCAAGGGTAATTACCGATTTTTTTAGGATCAACAATTTTGATGTTTTTTCGATTAACCATTATTAGATCGTCTGGACAGCTATTTTCACATGCGCCACAGTAAAAACATTGATCCTCATTACAAGCTATTTTTCCAAATTTCACTACATCCTCTGCAGTCTCTGGGATAAAGAAGGATTGAACGGGGCAGATGTTAATGCAAGCTTTACAATTTTCAGGAGTACATTTATGTAGCATGTTTTTTTTAATAATCACTTCTCCTTCGATTGGACTATCGATATGAAAACACTTAGTTGGACAATTCTTTTCTATCATAAAATAATCCTTTACATGATTTCTATCCCTGACACTCAAGCATAGCTTACAAGTTTCATTATTAGTATCTTCAATACAATCTTTTTTGTCAATTCTATAAAAATTATTGATTGAAGGGTACTGTTGTAGGTCTATTTCTCCTTCTGGGGTAATGTTTTCATGGAATGCATCGTTAGGGCAAACAATCGCACAAAGCATGCAATAGCAACATTTATCATGATCAATTAAAAGTTTAGGATTAGAATCGTTTAGCATATTCTGAGCAATTTCTGGAATTGGTCCTAGCTCAATTGCATCTACTGGGCAAACATCCTTGCATAAACTACATCCAATACATTTTTTTATATCATAAACAAGTTTTTTATCTATTTCTTTAAATTTCCATTGTAGAATTAATTGATCTTCTACAGCGTTAAAATTTTTTTCTATTCCTTGGTCCAGATCATCCTTATTAGTATCCTGCTTTGAAGTTTTAGAGATATTTATCGACCACGTGTTTAATTATCTTTCTAATAGATATAAAATAATGTTGTATAATTAATGATAATGTCTAAAAAATAAAAGATTAATTCATATCAAGAATAATAGTCATAACTTTCCTTCTCAAACTCTGCGATATATTCTATGACAATGCCATCTGGTTTTTGATTTGGAGGAATATATCTAAGTTTTAAATTTGGTATAAAAGCTCCAATACCATTTTCAGCTAAAGTAATTGCAGGATGGTCTGATTCACTAAAAACCGCTTTAGTAAGTTTAAGTGTCAAAAATCTGCATTGTTCCTCATCAATGACTCCTAATGAATGAATATATTCATGGAGAAGGATGTGATAGGTATATGCCCATACGATTTCATAAGATTGGGTCTCTAAAATAATTCGTAATGGAGAAGTATTCATTATTATTTCAGTACCTGGAGCAAAATGCATGCCTCCGATAAATCCTCCTTGTACCATCCCCATCTCTGCCAAACCTAAACTCAAGCCAGTTCTATGACGACCAAAAACTTTTTTTACATCTTTCTTAACCCGTTCAAAGATTTTGGGTATTTCTTCCTTTAACTCGATTAAATTCATTTTAAACCTCTAATCAATATTAGGTTTCTTAATTAGAAATCAAAAAACCAATCTTCATCAACTTCTCTTAAAAAACCCATTAGGCTCGACATATCGGTTAGTAGAGACCTGATTGACCCAAATCGTTGATCTCGTTGATAGGAATCCATATCCGAGAAAAATAAATCCTCTAATAGTTTGTTTATGTCAACTCGATTTTTATAACGCTGTGGATTATAAAACATAGTAAAAATGATTTCTTCTGAGAGATTGAATAAATCATTTAAACTCTTATCTTTAATTGAATTATAACGAACCTTCAATTTTTTTTCCAGTTTTTTTTTATATTGACCTTGCATCAATTTCCTAATCTCTTGAAGAATGCATTGTTTTTGAAGCAAGAAATCTTTTCTTTCTTTATCTAAGCTGGAAATCTCTTGTTCGATTTGAAGGATTTGATCCCCTAAAAATTTGATTTTATCATCTACAGTTTTAATTTTAGAATAGGTTGTTGAACAATTCATATTTTGAAAATCGATTTCATTCGAATCATTAAATGCAGGTTTTGCACTATATTTTATGTTATAATATTGAGGTGAGATTTCAATTCTGACAGAAATATTGCTTTTTATACGAAAAGTTCCACCTCTTGAACCTTCAGGCGGTCCTTCGATAAGTCCTGAATCAGTAAGTAACTTTAGCTGGCTATGAATCGCTTGTCTTGATATTCCCAAATCGTCTGCAATTTCTGGACCAGTATGGGGGACTTTTGCTAATTTTGATAATATACTTCTTCTTGTTGGATTACCTAATATTATTAATAATGAATCTAAATCAATTAATTGTTGATCTGATCTTTCATCTTCTATTTCCATATAATCTTGTTCCTCCTAATTTTATCTATACATTTCTTCCAAGCCTTTTTCAGCTTTCTTAGCTATATCGGCACCTTTCAGTACTTTTTCGATTGCATTGGTAAATTCCATTTTGGTGATCTTTACATTCTTGACCATTTCTTCATTTAATTGAGTAATTTTTTGTTCTAGATCTTTAATTTGAGCCGCCATAGATTCTGCTTCTTCGCTAGATTTAGGCATTCTGATTTTATCACTCTCTAACAATTCAATTTGTCCAGTGATTTTTAAAATTTCTATTTTTTTGAGATCAACATTTTTTATGGCTTCTCTAATTGTTAATAATGTTGCCTCTTCACAAATTGCTTGAATATCAGCACCTGTATAGCCATCTAAACTCTCTGATAATTGATCTAAGTTAACATCACCGTCTAACGGCTTGTTTTTCAAGTGAATTTTAAAAATTTCTTTTCTCGTGATTAAATCTGGCATTGTTATTTCAATATGCCTTCCAAATCGTCCAGACCTTAATAAAGCAGGATCTAACATATCGGGTCTATTCGTAGCGGCAAGTAAAATAACATCTTTTAATCCTTCTAAACCATCCATTTCAGTAAGTAATTGAGAAACTACTTGTTCAGTTACTTCGGAACCAGCAAATCTTCCCCTGTGCCCAGCAATAGCATCTATTTCATCGAAAAATATAATGCAAGGTGCAGCAGAACGCGCTTTTCTAAATGTTTCTCGCACGGCTTTTTCGCTTTCACCAACCCATTTTGAAAGAAATTCAGGTCCCTTAACGGATATAAAATTAATATCAGTTTCGTGAGCTAAAGCTTTTGCTAATAAAGTTTTTCCTGTACCGGGTGGACCGTACAATAAAATACCATTCGGTGGTTTAGAATCTAAATGAGAATATAATTCTGGATATTTCAAGGGCCATTCAATAACTTCACGCAATTGCATTTTAGCATCTTCAAGTCCCCCTACATCATCCCAAGTTTCTGTTGGTTGTTGGATAAGAACTTCTCTCAAGGCTGAAGGTTCGATACTATTCAAGGAGTCAAGAAAATTATCCATATTAATTTGAATATTAGATAATATTTCATTTGGAATGGGTTTATCTAAATCAATTTTTGGCAGGATTTTTCTTATCGCTAGCATTGCTGCTTCTTTTGCTAAGGCTTCCACATCAGCACCAACAAATCCATGAGTTCTTTCAGCGATGGTATGTAGATCTACATCTTCATAAATTGGCATTCCTCGGGTATGAATTTGAAGTATTTCATATCGCCCATCAGTATCAGGAACTCCAATTTCGATTTCACGATCGAAACGACCAGGTCGACGCAAAGCAGGATCAATATCATTAACTCTGTTGGTTGCTCCAATTACTATTATCTTTCCTCTTCCCTCTAATCCATCCATTAGTGATAATAACTGAGCTACAACTCTTCTTTCCACTTCACCCGTTACTTCTCCTCTTTTTGGGGCAATTGAATCCAATTCATCAATAAATATGATAGAGGGTGCTTTTTCTCTTGCCTCATCAAAAATTTTTCTTAAATTTTGCTCACTTTGACCATAAAATTTGCTCATTATCTCCGGTCCGCTAATTGTGATGAAATGTGCTTCAGTTTCATATGCTACAGCACGTGCTAATAAAGTTTTACCTGTCCCCGGCGGACCATGTAATAAAACTCCTTTGGGGGGATCTATTCCAATTCTTTTAAATATTTCTGGGTGTCGAATGGGTAATTCAATCATTTCCCTAATTTTTTGAATTTCATCTTCTAAACCACCAATATCCTCATATGATACACGAGATTTTTCTAATTCAATAATTTCTCTATGACTTTTTTCACTAATTATAATTTCAGTGTCTAAATGGATTCTAACAGCTTTTGTTCTAGGAATATAATCAATAACAACGAGATCAACTCTCTTATTTGCACTTGCATAGAAACTCAGGATATCACCTTTAGTCACTATCCGATTTTCCAAGGTTCTGGCTAATTGTTGAGATTTCCTCGTAAAAATTGCCTCCTTTAATCCTGCAAATATAATTTTATCAGCTAAAGCGGCATCAATTTTTCGTATTTCAACTATATCATCTAAAGAAGCACTCAAATTACGCCGTAACGAAGGATCTATGCGAATAGTACCGCTACTTTTATCCTCATTTTTACCAGGATATAATAATGCTGCTGTTTTTTTTTCTGATAAAGGATGTGATATTTCTATGACGTCTCCAGTCTTAAGCTTTAATTTTTGCACCACTTCTGGGTCTAATCTTACTATCCCTCGACCTACATCTTCTTTAAATGCATCTTTAACTTTTAACTGGTTCTTTTCTCCTCTATATCCTTCTATGATACCACTCATCTTTTTTCTCACGCTCTAAAATATTCATAATATTCTTTCTAATTTATTAAAATTCGATTAAAAATAATCATTTAATTATAGACTCTCCTTTTTAACGATGATTGAAGCTATCCCATTGTTAATATCTATTAAATGTCCATCTAAAGTAGATATAAATGGTAATTCGATTTCTTTTTCAAAATTACGAATTGCATTTTTAGCAATGATCTTTAATTTTAGTCCATCATTGCTTATACTTAAAATTAAATGACCTTTTTCAACGCCTGGAACTTCTAGAATAATTTCCACGCAATCCTCACGATAATTAATTTCTGAGTAAGGTTCAAGAGAACACTTTTCCTCTTCTTCTATACAAGGCGTTAAAAAAAACTCGCTAGCATCAATTTCTTTTGGTTGATTTTGATCCTTTCTCATAATTTTAAATCGAGGATTTTGCTGCATTTTTATCCCTTTTAAATATTCAGCAATCTCTTTTTTATCGATATCACCTTCAATTCGAATTTCAGGTTTATCCATTCCAGATTCAAAATGATACGAGACCTTGAATCCTTTTATATTTGGGTTCTGGGAATCAAATTCAGAATTCATTGGTTCGGGTATAAAAAAGAAATCTATATCAGATAAATTGGGATCTATTTTAAAATATTTCTTAAATTTGTCCATAATATCCGCATAAAAGTCCTCATAATCGTCAAAATCATCATCCGTCATTATTATCACAATTTTGTAATACTTTTTTTGTCAATCTCTACTTGATAAATATTTATTCACCTATAAAAATGTATCGATTTTAATCAATAAGAGAAAGAAACTCGAAGATGATTGTTTGATTTATTAAAATCTTACTTAAGAAGTATGAATTGGTGCCCAAATCAAAATCTCTTGTAATTAATTCTGATAAACATCAAATTACTGATTGTTATAATTGTAAATTTAATCATATTTAAAAAATGTTTTTTAACGAGTAATTCGATTTATATTTATAAGAATGAATTGATAGGTGAATGATCGTTGAAAATTGGTTATGTACAAACCAATCCCTTGTTTGGTGAGAAAGTACAAAATTTTAAACAAGTAAAAGGATTATTAAATGAAGTAAAAGCAGATTTACTCGTGCTTCCTGAATTATTTGCCACGGGATATACTTTTGCATCAAAGAACGAAGTAAAATTATTATCAGAAGAGATAGATGGTCCAACTTTAAATTTTTTGAAAAGTTTATCCCAAAAAACAGGTGCTATATTAATTGGGGGATTTGCTGAAAAAGATGGAGAGAATTTTTATAATTCTGCAATGGTAGTTTATGATAAGAAACTTATAGGAATTTATCGAAAAATACATCTTTATAACAAAGAAAAAAAGTGGTTTTTGCCCGGAAATAAATATCCAGAAGTTTTCAAAGTGAATGAAGTGAATATAGGAGTAATGATCTGTTTTGATTGGTTTTTTCCTGAAACAATTCGTACATTAGCATTAGAAAGGGCAGACATCATTGCTCATCCTAGTAATTTGGTCCTCCCTTATTGTCAAAAAGCCATGCAAACTCATTGTTTGGTCAATAGAGTATATGCTATAACATCCAATAGAATTGGAAGAGAACAAAGGGGGGAGGATGACTTTTTTTTTACAGGAGGGAGTCAAATTACGTCAATTAATGGAGAAATTCTCTCTTCAGCACAAAATTATGATGCTGATGTAGCAATTGTAGAAATTGATATTAATAAAGCTAGAAATAAACAATTGAATCTATATAACAACATATTTGAAGATCGTCATCCTGAATTCTATAGATTATGAAATTTCAATAAATCATTGATAATTTGGGGAAGTTTCTCCATATTTGTTACATAAAATTGATATTGAGGTTCAAATTCCCCGGTTATACACGATTGAATGACATTAGCCCCTGCTTGGAGGGCTGCTTCGAGAAATCGGGGTTGATCATCAATAATTATCGCAGTTCGTGGATTTATATTAAGGTTTTTAAAAATAGTGCTATAATAATCTTGATTAGATTTCCACTTGTTAATTAAATCAGGCCCATAAACCTTTTTAAAGTATTGGATAATGCCCATTCCTTCCAAGTACATCTTCATTTCAATTGATACAGCCCCAGCTGCAGTACAAAGGGAAAAACCATTTGAGCTTAGTTCTTTTATGCTCTCTATTATTCCGGGTATGGCAGATCGAATTTTTGGTATAACAAATTGGTTAGTTGAATTAAAAACTTCGATAAGGTCGATATTTTTAGGAAGATTCTTTCCAGCTTCTTTAAACATCCCAAGTACCATCTTTTTCTTAAAATCTGTATAAAAATCTTCATAATTTTTAAATTTTCTTCGTTTCTCTCCCTTGAAATCGCTAAAAAAAGCAGTAATTAGCTTATGATTTGCTTCCCCCCAAATCTCTGGGGCGCCCCCAAATCTTGAATAATAATATTCCCCAACTAATTTTTTCCATTGCTTCCCGCGAATTCTATTATCATTTAAAACTCCTCCATCATCAAAAAAGATTGTAATTGACATCAGATAACTAAAAATACTTTAAATATTATTTTTAACTTCCTTGATAACTTGATAGGTTCTTCGTAATAATTCATACGCAACTTGTGGAGGATTCCATCCTTTTAATCCACAATCAGGTCCGATATATTTCAAGCGATCTTCATAATGATTTATTGCGAAAAGAAGATTTTTTTTGATGAATTCTTTAGAATCAATTAAACTCAATGTTCCCTCATATGTTTTAAGTTCATCATATAATATCCCCGCATCCAATTTTTCGGCCATTATGCTATTGATATTGGTTCTGGTGATACCAACTCTAATATATTTATCATAATGATCCAAATCCTTTTTTGGGATAACATTTGAATGATCAGAAGCATATTCGCAAGTTAGCACGTCAATGTTTTTTGATTGAATTGGAACATCATTTTTTTTTAATGTGTGAAGATGTATTTGAATATCCGCATCTATTCCCTCCACTGTTTTATCAAATGCCTTAATCAAGGCATCGTCTTCAATATTAAATATGTCGACATATCCAAATGAAGGTTCATCAATAGAGATAACGGAAGTTTGCAAGTATTTAGAATTTTTTATGGATTTTTTAAGAAAGGAATTGAGGGATTTTGCAAAATTGAATACAATATCGGGATATACAGTAAACCCATACTTTTTAATATACAATTCTATAGGTCCTGTAATGCATACTTTAATTTCTAGAGCATTTCCCGTTCTTTCAAAATAATCTTTCGTAAAAGATTCTAAGATAAATAGTTCGGGAATAATAGCTTTTTGGGGATCAATTAAAGAAGGTTCTTTTTCATAATCTTCAAGGGGTTTTAGAAATTGAGTATACATGTCCATGAGTTGGGGATAATTTATGATTTCTACTCCAGCATTCAATTTTAATTGAAAAGATTGAAGAAAGGGGTGAATAAAATAATTATAAATCCCCCGGTTCTCAAATATATCGGCATTATTTAATATTCCCTTGTATCCCGCCCAGTAAAATTGCTTGAACTTGTCAATATCGATATAATCGGGTAAAGGAAAACTCCCAACATCATCGAATTTAGGAAACTCTATCATTTAACTATGAGGTCATGAAAATTTGGTTTTTCTAATTAGTCATGGTAGTATTCCCTCATTAAATAATCTAATCTTTTTCCATCTAAATCAAAGAGTTTGCAAAATAGATTGTCAACTAATGATTTAATGTCTCCTTTGCTAATAATATCTGTTGATTTCTCATTCTTTTCTTTAAAAAAATTATTCCCTGGACTATTTATATAAGAACTGAATTCTAATTCATCCAATATATCTTGGACATCATGAGCATCATTTCGATTTGTTAGGATTACAAGAAGTTTTGCTAATATTTCAATTAATTCAATGATGGAATCTTTATCCTTGGATTTGAATTCACTAAAGATCGGTATGGGGATTCTTTTTTCAATATTAGTTTTACTCCTTTTCATTGATAAACCTCTTGATTTAGAAATGAATCGTACAACGTTGGAATTTAAATACGCAATTAGAAATAAACATGAAAATTCAGCAGGTTTTTTGGGCCATAAAAAATAAGTATCTGAAGTGGCATAGTATTGATCCTTAGTATATCCAAATATGTTTTCTTGAGAGATAAATTTGAAAAAGATCTTGGGGCTTTTATCATATAATGGTTCCAAATCAATTAAAACACGGCCTTTTTCTTGCTTTATATGACTTCCTCGACGAGGATAGTAAATGTTTTTTGGATTTTCATTTGCATTTTTTAATATTTCGGTTAATTCTTTTTCAAATTGTTTCAAATATTTAGTTAAATTGGGATAAATTCTTGATATTTGACTCTCTGTATCTCTATTTTCCAATTCTTTAAATTCAAATTTATTAAAATAGATTACATAACCTTCGAGTTCATAAGAAAGATACCCATAAGGTATAATGGACCGACTTTTATAGATTTTTTTTAATCGTTTTTTCTCAAGCGAGTTAAGTCTGATGAATTGGTTATTAATTTTTATTAGTATATCATTTTTCTCAATCAATATCTGCCTATTTTCTTTTAAAATAAATATATCATCTTTAATTAATATCAATCCATTTCTTATGGTGAAAAAGTCTCCTAAAAAGGTTATTTTTTCGTTTTTCTTACAATAATTCTCTATTTGAGTAATAATTTCTTCCACTTCTCTTGGATAAAGCAAATTCCAATTATCATATTTCCCTAAACCATTATTTGTTATAGCAGAAGTATATTGTATGAATGAGTTAGTGGGGTAATTCTTCAATATATTAGAAAATATACTCTTACAATATTGATTATATAATGCTAAAGGTTCTATAGTTTTTTTAACTTGAATGACCTGAATTGATCTGTCAATGTAATTTTCTTTTTCTTGCATGTTCTTTTTTTGAAGGATAAATATGCAATTCTCTTGCCCCAGGGCATCTTTAAATATCTTTAATTGCGATAAATCAATGTATTGTAAAATATAACAATCGTTGGCAATATGAGGCTTGAGAGATTTTATTCCAGTTTTATTAGATTTAGTTAACCAATAATTAGTAGTTATATAAGATAAAAGTCCACCAGGTTTTAATTTTAAAATTCCAAGATGGATAAAATAATAAAATAGATCCATATTTCCTACGAAGTATTTCCGACAAATTGGAAATTCCATTACGAGCTCATGAAAAAGATCAGCATTATAATTCTGACCTAAATAAGGAGGATTTCCAATGATAATGTCATATTTCTCATAAGGATCTGATCCTAAAAAATTTGAAAAATTGAATTTTATGTTTGGAAAATGTTCTGAAAGACTCTTAATTAGATTGGGATCTAATTCATATGCTGTTATATTTTTAAATCCTCTATGTAAGAGAGTTCTAAGGAATATTCCTTCTCCAGCGCAAGGTTCAAGAACTTCAACGTGATCAAGGTTATCATGAATGGTCAAATATTGATTTTTAATGTTTTGAACCATAAAATCTGCCATATAATCAGGAGTATAAACTTGACCTATAATGTTTTTCTTCAAATTCATTATTCTAAGATTGTTGAAAGAATCAAAATATTTGAAGTTTTCATTCAAATCTGACAATTAAAATTGAAATTAATATAAAAAAAGAATTATTCCCCATGATGATGTTCATGATTTTTCATTATAATGTTTACGGGTTGCATGTTCCCAATAGCCCAACCTGCTACTTCATTGAGAGAAGGATGTATCACCATTGATTTATATACAGGCATAAAAGATCCCGCTTCTGGGCATGATCTACCTAACTTATGAGGTCCTGTTCTTGCCGGAAATTCTGGCGAATCACATGTATAACCAGCATTCATTAAATAGACAAATGGTTGGACAAGTAATGCTGCATGAGGACCAACCACGTGTGCCCCTAATAATTTATATGATTTGTCTATGATTAATTTGACAAACCCATCATCAATGTCATCTTCATTATAACCCATCGCAAAACCTTTCGCTACTGTAGAATAATTTTTGACAGCGACGAATATCTCATATCCTTTGCTGATTGCTTCTTCTTGAGTCATGCCCACATGACCAATTTGAGGCGATGTAAAGATTGCCCAAGGTACAACCGAATAATCAACTTCCCTTTTTTCGCTCTCAGGACCAAAAATGTTATTAGCACAGAGATCAGATTCATAATTCGCCTTATGTCTAAATTGGTAAAGTCCATTAGCATCCCCAAAACACCAAATATTTGGTTTTGAAGTTTCTAAGTATTTTGAAGTGATGATCCACCCATGCTTATCGGTTTCTACTCCTGTATTCTTTACTTTTAATTTATCAGCATTAGATTGCCGTCCTGTTGCAACCAATATTTCTTCTGCTTTTAAATCCTTCTTTTCCCCGCTATTAACATCTTGAACAGTAACTTGCTTTTCTTTTTTGTTTGAACTTACTTTTATCGCTTTATGATTAACCAGAACAGCCATGTATTTCTTTAAATTGCGTTCTAAAAATGTGCTTATTTCAGGTTCTTCTGTCATGACTAATCGGGGTAACATCTCTACAATAGTCACTTTTGTGCCAAAAGCTGAAAAAATATGGGCAAATTCAGCTGCAATCACCCCACCTCCTATAATGATCAAACTTTCCCAAGGTTTTTCTGGAAATTTATCTCCAAAGAAATTTTCATTTGTAATATACTCTATTTCTTTTAAACCTTGTATGGGGGGTATAAAAGATCGAGCTCCAGAAGCTATCACGTATTTGTCTCCTTTAAAGTGCCCTATAATCTTTCCGGATTCTATAGATTTCACCTGCATCTCGTATTCTCCTACAAACTCACCGTTTCCTTTAAAAAGCATTAAATTTTCAACGTGAGATAAACTCTCTTCTATAACAATATTCTCATCTATTTGACTCCACATCCTTTTTGCAATCAAGTTCCAATCAATTTTTTCCACTCTAAATTTTATTCCTACCTTGCTTGCATGCTCCGCTTCTCTTATCAAATCCGCAGGATGTACTAGCACTTTTGAAGGAATGCACCCCCGAGTCAGACAAGTAGCTCCGATTTTTGTATCTTCAACTAGAGCACATTTTAATCCCATTTGAAGACCGTATTTAAGAACATTTAACCCAGCTCCAGAACCAATAACAACCAAATCATATGTTTCCATACTTTCAAAGGAATAAATATAACATAAAAAGTTTATAGTAATGATTTAAAAGTTTTATTTAGCTTCTGGAAGTAATAAAATAAAATTGCTCCCTTTTGTATGATCTCCAGGAACTTTATCTTCAATCCAGATAGTTCCATTATAAGTCTCCAAGATTTTCTTGACTAAAGATAGACCTAATCCCATGCTAAGACCCCCTTTATTAATAATTGCGCTTTTTTCAAAGATTGCTTCTTTTCTTTCATCTTCAATACCCAACCCATTATCACTGAACTCCATTTTAATGAACGATTTTAATTTTTTCTTTATGTTGGAAATTTTCACTGAAATCTCCACATCTTCATTGTCATTATGTATCACACCATTATAAAGCAAATTTTCAAATACATCTCTTAACAGATCATTGGCATTTACTACTAAATGATTTTCATGAAGGTCGACTTGAACATTCACTTTCTTATTTTGAATATTGTGGCTAATAAATTCGATTGATTCATCTAAAACGGGATCTATCATCATTTTTTTGAGTTCTTGTTTAGAATTTTCGACTTTTGAAAGCTTTTGAACAGTTTCAATTAGTTTCTTTCCTCTAGATACTTGATCTAAAATGGATTTAGTCAATCCTTTAATTGTAGATAATTTTTCAGGTGAATCCAAATAGAGCGATGTTAGTTCTGCTGATGAAAGTATAATCTGTAATACATTATTCATGTCATGTGCAAAAATATCCTTATAAAAGTCTACTTGTTTATATGCTTTTTTAGACTTTAATTCTGCTTCTCTCAATTTTTTTTCCGCGTTTTTTTGGCGGGTTATATCTACATGGTAAGCCGTAAAGTACTTCGGCGCTTCCTTTTCGTCAAAAATTGTACTAATTGTCAGAATAACGTTAATGAATTCTCCATTCTTCTTCTTATTTATTATTTCCTCTCTCCAAAACCCAATTTTGGGGTCTAATATTGATGCCCACATATTCTGGAAATACTCATCATCCATCTTCTTAGAATTTAATATCCGTGGATTCTTCCCAATGACTTCATCTTCTTGGTATCCATAATAATCCATAAATGCCTTATTGACTCGAAGTATGGCTACATCTTCATTTCGATATTCTGCAAGAACTCGCGAATTTGGAGATTTTTCGAATCCGTGTTTAAAAAGCTCCATTTCAATATTATTATATGTCATGTGAATTCCCTTACCTATACATGTTAAATTTCTATCTTTATATATCTGATCTTTTAACGAAATATAAATTTAGATTTTATAGATTATAATAACCAAAAGTAAAATTTAATCCATAAATAAAAAAAGTCGTTCCTCATATAATTTCGAATCAGGACAAAAATAAATAAAATAAAATGAGAATAAATTATACAACTTGCCATTTATTCTCTTTTTTTAATTAAAAACAACTTCTCGTAATTTGGGAAATATTCTGGGATAATGGACCGCCATGCAGTGAACTCCTGCCAAGAGTTTCTTCTGTTTGAGTTCAGAAATGAAAGGCTTGAAAAATTCATAATTGGCTTGATCGTAGGCTTCATTTTGCATTTTCTTATCAGAAAAATCCTTTTTAATAGATTTCCAACGTGCTAATATCTCTTTAGGTACACTCACGCCTGGAACAAACTCATCAAAACCTTTTGCTATACCATAGCTCTTCATTGGGAATATCCCTAATAAAACGGGTACTTTATACTTTTTAATAGCTGATAAAAATTCAATAGTCTTATCTAAATCATATACAACTTGAGTTTGAATGAATTCAGCCCCAGCCTCAGCTTTTCGCCCAATTTTAAGGATTTCTGCCTCCATTGGATTGGCATTAGGATTTGCAGCAGCACCAACATGTAATGTAGGTGGAGCCTCTATTTCATGTCCATTTATTGACCCCTTATCAACCATCTCTCGTACTAACTTAACTAAAGTCGCGGAATCTAAATCAAAAACTGGTTTACTTTCTGGCATATCTCCTAAAGCGGTATGATCTCCCGTGAGTGAGAGGATATTTCTTATACCTAAAGCATGAGCTCCCATCAACATACCAGCAATACCTAATTTATTCACATCCCTAACTGTCAACTGCCAAATGCATTCCAACCCTGATTCACGCTGAATTATATGGGTAGCAGCCATGCTATTAATTGTTACGATTCCTAAAGGACTATCGGTCATATTTGCGGCAACCACATATGGAGCCATCTCTTTCGCTTCGTGAATCGTATGGCTTAAATCTGTCGTTTTCTCTGGTTCAAGCTCTCCTGTTAATATGAATTCACCACTGGCAAGTTTTTCTCCTAATTTGGAAAATATCTTTTTCTCAGTCATGTTTTTTCTACCTCCATACAACTTCTCTTTGGTGACCACTTTCACTCCAATCTACAGAGTCACGTAACTTTGAAAACAGATCTAATCTTCCAAGTTCTTTCAAGCGTTTATATATTAATACCCACCCGCAATCTCTTTCATAATTTCCTACTTCGCACTTGCCATCAACCATTCCTCCACAAGGTCCATTCATTAAAGATTTGGCACATGTTGTAATGGGACAAATTCCTCCAGTTTCATTCAACAGACAATTGCCGCAACCCCGACATCGCATGTAAAATCTTCCGATCCTTTCAGTCATACCCATAAATTCGGTATTTGTTCCAACAAAAACAGGAATTAGAGGAAATTTATTTGAGAGAACTTCTGTAATGCTTGCAACTCCAAGTCCACAACTTAGAGTAAGGATAGCATCAGTATGTTGAAGTTGTTCTTCGATTTTACGAAAATCTTTTTTCATAACTCGGTTGTCACATACTTCCTCGGGTACAATTACAGTAGAGATCTCATAACCTTCAGCTTCTAATTTCTCCGCCATTTCCTTGGCACCTTCAGTTCCTCCAGTCTGGCACATGGCAGCACAACTCGCACAAGAAACAATAGTTATTCTTTTTACATCCTTAATTGCAGTTAATATCTCTTCAAAGGGCTTTTTTGTTGTGATTATCGTCATTTTTTTAGGTTTGAATTTAATTAATTATGTTGAGTAATTTAATTGATCGATGCATTAAAGGTTAATTATTAATTTTGAAAATATCATTAACAAATATCATGAACAAAAGGACAAAATTCTTTGTCAAATGTTTGAAAAAAGAAGGTAATATGCATGTTTTGGTTAATGAGAAATTTTTCTTGGATGAATTGTTTTCCCCATAAATTCAGTATTTGTGCCTATAAAAACAAGGATTTGAGGAAATTTATTTGAAAATAAAAAGATTTTTGTCTGATTTACGATATTTAAATAATCAATAAAAAGAATAGAATAAAAAGAGGTCACTTAATTAATCTTTTCACCTGAAATTAAATGATTCTTATAGTCTACTCTTTTTGCAGATCTAATAAATACTTTTTCTCCACAATGTTCACAATACCGAATGATGGATGAAAAATTCTTACAGTTATCACAATAATATGGATAAGTTTTTCTATACATTTTCAATTGTTCTTTTTGATGTGGGATTTTGTAATTCCTTCTGATGATTATAAAGACGAGGGAGGCAAATGCAACAAGGGATGTAATTACAATGATCGTTATCATCTCGGGTGTGAAAAACGGTAATTCGGTGAGACCATATGCATAATAAATATCAAGTTCGTTATTTCTCCCATCTGACCAAGCAACATGAGGTATCTGATCATGATCAAGTCGAATCGCAAAATACTCTCCTGGTCTATAAAAGGAGCTGGAGGTGTCTCTATCAGCGATAACAACTTGATCTGAATAAATGGGGATTGCTCTATCCGCTCCTATAAAATGAAGGGTTCTATAATAAGGTCGATAAGACCCCCCTGTTTCACTATAATAGACAATATGAAGGGTTCCATTCAAATCAATTACTACATCTGGATTCCATTGATTACCCGAAACTGAAGGATTAACTAAAATACGGTCACTCCAACTTTCCCCAAAATTATCAGAATATCGCAACCACACATCCCAATTTGAACTAGCCTCATCCGCCCATACCAAATAAAGTCTATTAGATTGATCGAACTTAATCAAAGGTAGTGTTGTTTTACCAGTCCCATATCCCGCATGACTTCCATCTAAAGAGATCATGGCTGGAGCTGTAAATGTTAATCCTTCATCAATACTCTTAGAAAATACTAGGCTACCCCCATGCTCTGGAATCCAACTCCACGCTACATGAGGATCACCAGAACTATTTAGGGTAACATACGGTCCGATATAAGAAAAATTTTCCCCTAAAACAGATATTTCCCTATATGTTTCACCCCCATCTGTCGAACGACTCATGCGAACCGTTGCAGTTCCATTCTCGTCTATTGTATTGACATCATCATATACTAAATAAACAGTATTATTATTTCCTACTACAATAGTTTCTTTGTCTGCAAAATAAGTACTATTAGTTGCTTGAACAGGCAACCATGTTTGTCCATAATCAGTGCTTTTTGCAATAGTAATCTGACTCATGTATCCTCCAAGAGGATTATTGAGATATCTGGTATCATATTCCAAGTAAGCATAATATAGTGTACCGTTGAACCAATATAGCCAAGGATCTGACTGCCCAGTGTTTAGACCTCCAAACATGGGCATATCATAGGGATTACTCCACGTGCGACCATTATCTTGAGAACGTACGATACTTACTCGAATACCTCCGCCATAATGAGTTTCAGCGTTTTTCCAACCAGCAAAAAGATCTCCATTATCCGCAATTACCATCGATACCTCAACGTGGTGAGCATAATTAATGTCATTCGTAGAAAGCAAGGTGTTTGCCGAAAATCCTACAATTGGCTGCGATGAATCTTGCGAAATATTAATGCTCGAATTATTTTGAGGTCCAATAAAAACGCATGCATAATTAAAAAAAATTAAAACAATTAGAATGGATATAATATAACAATTTGAATTCCTCATTTTTATCTTGAAAACTGTTTTTTATAAAAATCTTCTAAAAAAAATTAGCTACTTTCTTGGTAGTTCAATTTTCATTAGTTCATTTTGAATTAGAATAGAGTTGTCAATTTATATTATTTACTTAGAAAATTGTCAATAGCATGAAGCTAAAGTTTACTATTCCACCAATCAATAACGCCAAACCTATTTCTATTAATGAAATCTGAATTGCATATTTCCAACTGGTTTCTCTGGCAATGATAATGATTGTCGCAAAACAAGGAATGTAAAGCATTGTAACTAGGCTGAAAGTTATCATCTGAAACGGAGTGAGTAATTGCGTGATGGTTAATCCTATATTTTCCGCAAATAATGCTAGTAAAACCAATGTCAATTCTTTTCTCAAAATTCCGTAAATTAAAAAGATCCCCGTTACAACTGGTAAACCAAGCCAAAAAGATGTTATTGGGGATAAAATGAAATTTACTGGTTCCAAGATGTTAAAAAGAAACAACACTTCCAAGACTACTCCAAGGATAATAATTATGGGAAGTGCTCTAAAGATGAATTCTTTGGAACGGATCCACGTTTGCTTAAGGATGACTTTATAATTGGGAGCCCTATATGCATGCATTTCCATTATTAATTCAGTGCACTCCCCAGGCATTGTCTTATTTAAAATCCGTCCAACTATGTATATTGCTCCAAAATTGATAATAAAGAGCACTAATACCCATTCTAACCCCACATATCTTCCAACTAATCCCATCACTACAGTCATTACGGCGGCACAAGGGATTAGAGATGTTAAAGCAATAGAAATTTTTTTCTCTCTTTGTGTTTCCATGATTCTACAACCGGCACAAGCAGGAACGTTGCAACCAAATCCTAAAACCATCGTGATCACGGTTTTTCCATGTACACCCAATGCATGCATTATCTTATCCATCATAAATGCAGCACGAGGAAGATAACCCGAATCTTGTAGTATTTCGATCGTCATAAAAAATGGAATTACGTATACTAATACTCCTGATATTGCGCCCATAAATCCCCCCATTCCTCCATTCCATAATATTTGAACTAAAAGATTATCCGCTGGAAATCTTAGATAAACTTGACTCGTCCAAACTAAATAAATTTCATCAATGAGCCCGCCTAAGAAGTCTCCAATAGTAAATGTAAAAATATATATCCCCAAAAGAACTAAAATCAGAATAACGTATCCCCAAATTGAATGGGTGGTTAGGTGGTCAATTACATCAGCCAAATTTTTCCGTCGCATTTCATTAGGTTCATTGATTAGGATTTTTTCAGTTATATGAAAAATGTTATTATAAATCTCAGAAGATATGATGGTATTGATGTCTTCCCCATGTAAATCTTCTAATTCCTTTCTATATTGTTCTATTTTCATACTTTCAAGTGATAATCCCAAATTACTTTCTACAAACTTTAAGATTTCTTCATCATTTTCTAATAATTTAATCGCAAGAAATCTTGCAGGATAAGGAGATTTTTCTTTAAAATTTGATATTGAAGTTAGTTCCTTATTCAACAAGTTTAGTATATTCTCTATTTCTCTTCCATAGGAAGTTACTTCAGGAGGGAGGTTACAAACATATCCGTTTTTTATTAAAAGAATGGCTTCTTCTAATAGTTCATGAACTCCCACGCCATGAACTGCAACTACAGGAACTACGGGACATTTAAATAACTCTTTTATTTTAATTATATCTAAGTCCCTATTTCTCTTCCTTAAGATATCCATCTGATTAAAGGCTAAAATAATGGGGATTTTCAATTCTAATAATTGAAAAGTTAGAAAAAGATTCCTTTCCAAATTTGTTGCATCAATGACGTTAATAATAAGATCTACTTCTTCAGATACGATGTATTCTCGAGAAACAATTTCTTCCAAGGTGAAAGTTGATAGGGAATAAATTCCGGGTAGATCGACCAAGTTGAAATGATATCCTAAAAATTCCAAGTATCCTTCCATTCTTTCAACAGTTTTTCCCGGCCAATTTCCTATAGTTTGAGATAACCCCGTCAACTGGTTAAAAATGACTGATTTTCCCACGTTTGGGTTTCCAGCAAGAGCAATGTTTATTACATTTTCTCCCTTTTCATTTGATTTATTCCTTTTTGGATCATGACAACTCATTATTATTCCCTATGAGTATATAAAATATTAAAATCATTTTAAAAATTAGATGGAACAATGATCCTTGCATAAAACCATGATTTTAGCGGCTAATCCTCGACCGATCACTAATGATGTGCCCCTAACTATTATTTCCACGGGACCATTCCATGGTGCAGATTGTTTCTTTATTATTTTCGTACCAGGAAATAATCCAAGTTGAGCTAATCTCCTTTTTGCATGATAGCCTGCTTCCACGTTCACAACTTCAAGTTCTTGTCCTTTATCACATTCGGTTAAACATTTTAATAATGGGACAAGGTTTTTATGACTTTGAATTGGTACTCTCTTATGCCATGTTCTATGCATAGAAACTCATGTTTTTTTTCTAATATAATGATATCATTGAATCCATTTAAACTTGTTTGTTGTGTCTAATAATTTACTTTTTATCCCCGTGGAAGAAAAGTTAAAGATTAAACAACTCCAGATAATCTCCCAATTTATGAATCTTTAAATGCTAAACTCATAATTGTCTTCTATGCGCTTATTAAAGCCACATAAAATAAATTATCATAATAAAAATTAAAATAAAAATTATTAATGTATTTATAGATTTAGTAGATATGGAAGCATTCTTGCTATTGGAACTGCAAGTCCCCCGAGAAGAGAGCCAACCGAAGTTAATTTCTTGAAATAATCCTTTATATTTTTAGTTATTTTGATTGCACGCGTTTTTCCTTCGATTATAGTCCCATCTTCATCCATTAGGAAAATTTGAATGGTTTGTTCTCCGACTTCTCTTGGTTCTAAAGTTAACCAGATAGTATCCCCATTTTCCAACATTGAAGATAATATTCCTACTATATCATTTGATCCTTTTGAAATTAAAGGAACTGGTTCATCCGGAATTAAAAACGTACCTCTTCCTTCCACGTCAATATCAAGTATTACTTCATGTGGATCAAATCCTGGAGCAACCACTTTAACTTTATATTTCCGATTTTCAACAGCATTGTTATATAAAAATACCATTATATTAAGTTCACTATTTAGATATGTGTATTCTTGCGCGCTGGAATCCATGTAAATGGGATCATTTGAAAGACGTTGAATATTATCTGCGAGTTCGAGTTGCAATCTGTCGATAATGCTGAAAAATCCGGGATTGTACTTCTTGATATATTCAAATAGTTTGTAAATATCTTTTGTCGAGAAATACCATGAACCTTCAATCAATAAACCTTTCTCAATATCGTATTCGATTGATTCAATATCGAATATCTCTTTCAATTCTTGAGCAAATTGATCTGCGTTGATAACTTTCTGATATCGTAGGTAATACAGAAATAAAATTGACTCCATTGCAAACGTAATTGGTAACTCATCAGCTTCTTGGTCTTTGACTTTTTGGATGAAACGTGGATTTAATAACTTGTTAATCCCTGTTAAATACTCATCCCATTTTAAATATGTCACGGGGTCGAGATGATCAGAAAAAACTTCCGCAAAAAAGTTATCCAAAAAGATTTGATGAGTCGTTGGTTTGTAAAAATCTTGAAGACCGTTCACGTCGTGGATGTTTAAATTCAAACTTCTTACTAATAATGCTAAACCGAATCCAATTAAAGCAAACCCAATAGCCGCGAATCCTATATCAGCAAAACTAGGTTCAAGAACCATTAGGAGAAATAAAATTAATGATATTATGGATATCAGGCCAATTACCTTTAATAGATTAGTTACCCTTTTTACACTACTAAATAGCAAATCAAATCCATCTAAACTATCTATTGGTCTTCCTCTTCTCCGTTCAAAATTAAGTCTCATCTTTAGACTCTTTTCAGTTTTCATAGCTCCAAGAATTAGAATTATCGAGTTGATTCCATACGCCACAAGTATAACAATGAAAACGATTGTCAATGTTGCATCTAGCAAAGCATACTTAAATAACGTTAAAATAGCCATCACGACTAAAATCAATGGAAGGAGGTATAAAAATAATTTACCCCATTTATTCATGTATCTTATTAATTTACCTTGAACTCGCTCCTTCTTTATAACCTTGTTTAGTTCTTTTTTTATATCATTTTCCATGTTGCATTCTAACCTTTTAATAGTAAATGTGAGTTGTATATAATATCTATTAAAGAACTTGTTGTTTAAATTGTTAATGAAAGATTGAAAGACAAAAAATAAGAGAGAAGGTGATTTTATCACGAAAATTACAAAGAATTATATTTTAACTCGATAAAAATATTATAATCAACTATTATTCAGTTGTTTGAAGATGTCATTAAACAATACAATAGAATTTGGAAATTTTAAAATAAATCAATTAGGATATGTTTTTAAAGATGTAGAAGCACAAGCGAAAATAATGGAACAAATTTATGGAATAAAAATTACTTTATCGGAAGCACCCAATCAAAAATTTATATATCGCGGAAAAGAAGTTGAAACTCATCTTATCACTGGATTTGCTAGAACATTAGATACTCAAATTGAATTAATACAATGGGTTAGCGGAGATAGTATTTATAAAGAGTTCTTAGAAGAAGGACGGGAAGGATTACATCACATAGGCGTGTTTGTTGATAATTTCAATCGTTATATTCAGATATTTGAAAAAAAAGGGGTAGAAATTCTGCAATCGGGCATAATGGGATCTTTAAATCTTGCATACATGGATACATTTGCGAGTTTCGGCATAATTATTGAATTATTCGAGATTTTAAAACGCGAGAGAAAAAGAAAAACATAATGCATGTCAGAAATTGATCATTATGAAATTTTACGTATCAAAAACGGTTCAGAAATCATGATGGAATTAATATAGAACAAGCTCTGAGAACTTATTTTTTTCATTTTTTCTAAACAATGAAGATTTTTAATAAAAGAATAGTGCAAAATGACCGAAATAAACCATTTTAATCAAATTCGAAAAATAATTTCTAGAAATTTATGAAAATGGTAATAAAAACAATATAATTGAGAATTCTTGATCAAAAAAATCACACTTTTTTTAGCATATGCTTGACTTTTTTCGCACTATTTTGATAAAGATTTACTGAAAAAGGTCATAAAAAGAGTATTTTTTATTGTGGTTCAACAAGTCAATAATTTATAATCTCGTTTTTGGGAATTGAATCCCCCAAGGAATGATGAATTCCAGATTTCGTATTATAAAATCCCAAATAGTTTGAATTCTAATTAATTCACCCAAACTCGGCAAATCCGTAAAAATTTTAATCCCAATAGCTTTATATATCCAATTATTCTTACTTATGTTAATAATAAAAAGCATAATAAAATCAAAATATTGGATGTGATTAAAAAAAATGGAAATATTAGACCTTCAAGAAAAAGTCCTGAGCCTTTCAGATGAACAAATGAGAGAGGTATATTCTTTAACGACCCACATTAGTTTAGAGAGTATAGAAGAATTAGCCCCTTCTTTACTAAATATATGTTTAGAATCAGGTGGTAAATTAAAAGATGAGTTAGGGAGAGTTATATTTCATCTTCAGAAAACTGAGAGATTAAACACGCGAATTGGGTTTGAAAAGTTACTCCATGGCTCTTTAAGGGTAAATGCTAAAGAAACTTTAAAGCTTTTACAGAGCTCAGAAAAAGATGCTAAGGATTTATCTCTCGAGTTGAAAAAACTCTTAAAAGAATAAACTATTATTTTTATTCTTGCTTCTTTTTGTACTCTATGAATTTAGAATTTTAACATCAATCTAGGATTAAAGAAATTTAATCAAAATAACATAGAGATGATATCCAACGTTTATGACTAACTCAGAGAAAAATAAATTCCTATATGAAGTCTTAAGATGTGTGATCAAAACTTATATTTTGAATTTTACATTACAATAATCATGCCAGAATTGGATGAATCCTCGGATTTAGAGAAAGCTTGGGAGTACTATGAAAAGATTAGGGATGCACTAAATGGATTATTTGAGATTTTAAGCATGAGCATGAATGAAGATAGTATTTTTTATAAATGTGCAATAGATAATTTAGAGAGTCTTAAGGATACCATAATAGATTTATTAAAAAAGGATTATAACCCTGTCGAGATCAAGAAAAAAATGAGAGATCTGGAATTTGGCATAAAAAAAAGTTTATTTTTTGAAAAGGGTGAAGATTCTGATGAGAAAAAATCAGTCTCTAAATAATTTAAATATATTAACAGCAATTCTAATTATTATTAACTAAACTATAAGATTCAGTTGAATCATTTTGAGTGATTTAATACAAGAAACGAATATAATTGAAATAATCAATCTTAAAAAACACTTTAAAGAAATTAAAGCTGTTGATGGGATCTCATTAGAGATACCAAGGGGAGAATTGTTTAGTATTTTAGGACCTAATGGTGCAGGAAAAACGACTTTAGTTAAAATGTTAACAACAATTTTAACGCCAACGAGTGGAGATGCTAAGATTGGGAGTTATAGCATAAAGACGCAGAAAGAAGATATTGTAAAAATAATCGGTGTTTGTCCTCAAGATGTCGTAATTTATGATGTCTTGACAGCAGAAGAAAATGTTGAATTTGTTGCTA
Source organism: uncultured archaeon (assembly GCA_964583985.1). Lineage (GTDB taxonomy): Archaea > Asgardarchaeota > Lokiarchaeia > Sigyniarchaeales > SOKP01 > SOKP01. The sequence goes on along the minus strand of CAZOYD010000005.1, from coordinate 65,039 downwards.
GAATGAATGGAATTCCCAAAGAGGAAGCGCATTTAAAAGCAAGCGAACTATTAGAGAAATTTGGGATTGCAGGAAAACAGATGTGGGCAAAAAAGTTCTCTGGAGGCATGAAGCGAAGATTAAATTTAGCAATGTCTTTAGTGCATGAACCAAAAATTCTTTTTCTTGATGAACCGACTGCTGGGCTTGATCCTCAAGCACGTAGGTTAGTATGGGATTTCATAGGCGATTTGAAACAAAAAGATATTACTATTATACTAATGACTCATGACATGATAGAAGCAGATTCATTAAGTGATCATATAGCAATTATAGATCAAGGAAAACTCATTGCTCAAGGTACTCCAATGGAATTGAAAGAGAAATTTGGGAGTGATAACGTTTTAGAGATCATTACATTTAAAGAAGAGGAAATGGAACTCTTGCTAAAACAAGTCACCGTGAAAAATTTATCATTTATTGCAGATTGTAAAGCAATTGGAAAAAGAAAGCTTTTTATCGCATTTCAAGGAGGATTGAGGAACTTAGAGACTATTTTAAGTTTAATCATAGAAAATTTAGAGGAAGTAGAAAACATGAAGTTCCGTCAAAATTCACTAGAGGATGTATTTTTAAATTTAACTGGTAGGAGGTTAAGAGATAAATGATATTAACCGAAAATAAAGCAATAATCATTTGCATAATGAACTTGAAATATAAGATAAGACAGTGGCAATATCTATTTTTTTCTCTTGGATTTCCGATAATGTTTACTTTATTATTTTATTTCTTCTTAGGAGCAGATATTTTTAAATACAGCTTTCCAGGAATGGTGATTTACACCACAGCAGCAGGAACTCCAAGTGCTGCAATAGCATTTTCAGTAAACAAGACTTCTGGAATGCTCGAACGTTTAGATACAATGCCTACTGGAAGACAAAACATCTTCCTTGGAGCCCTATTGTCAGAGACTATAGTAAATGCACTACAAATCGTTATTATTTTCATACTGGGGTATATAATTCTACAAATTCCCGTCATAGGTATCCTTGAACTATTAATAGGATTTTTAGTTGCACTTTTGTTCGGCATTTCTTCGGTAGGGATTGGAATAATAATTGCAAGCATCTCAAAAACTCCAGATATAGCTAACGCAATAGCTTTATTCTACTACTTACCAATGATGTTTCTTTCTGGTGCATTATTCCCATTTGAAAGTCCAATTGTCTTTTTCACGCCTCCCTTTTGGGCAAAGCAAATATTTCTGCAAGTTACTGTTTTAGGTAATGGTTTGTTTGATAATCTTTATAGCAGTTCAATGATTGGTGTTACGGCAGAATTAACGGCAATTCCGTTATGGGGTGGAGTTCTAATCACTCTTGCTTTTACAATTGGTTTTATATTAATCGGAATTTTAATTTTTCAGAAAAAAACAAGACAATAACAGAATTATTTTTTTTTCCTCCTTCTTATTTTGTGTAAACATTTATATTTGGTATTTTTTATATTTCTGTTAAATTAGACTTTAGTATCAATTTTTGGGGTAAAAATTAAAAATGCTTAGTTTAATCGGATGGATAGATGGTCTTACGGCATCTGGAGTGGTAATTTTTGGAATCATATTTGGATTTTTTTTCATGTACAAATCTAAAAAAACAAATGCTAAAATCCTAATTGCTTTAGGTTTAGCAAATCTGTTTGCAGGTTTAGCGTTTTTAGGTGTATTTTTAGATTTTTTAACTGTGCTCATTTCAGGAATTAACATAGATAATACTAATGGATTAGTTGGAATCTTAAGTTATATTTGGTTAGCACCAGCAATTATTACTGCGATATATATTGGCTCAAAATTGTTGGTACCTAAATTAAAATGGGTTATAATCTCATTGTTTGCAGTATTAAGTATATTTTTTTATATAGTCATCTTTATGGACCCATTTGCTGCATTTAACTTTGATTATCCCGTAATCCCAGGAGAGCTCTTAATTGATTATAATGTAATTATTATTTCTATAGCAGGAATCCTTATGGCTATATTTCTACTCAGTGTAATTATATTACTTGGATTTGGCTTTTTAATAAAAGCTTTTCAATCAACAGGAGTAGTGAAAAAAAAATTATTCTTGCTTTCGTTGGGTGCAATCTTTTTCTGCGTTTTTGGATTACTAGAAGGATTAACAGCTCCAGGATTGATGGTTATTTTCGTAAGGATTGGTTATCTAATTAGTTTTTGGTTTATGTATTATGGCCTTAAAGATTAAATCTCTTTCATTTTTTTCCTAACTATCGAATAAAATAACATAACGTTAATAATTTGTTAAAATTCAAGTCAGAAATCTCAAAAATAAATGAGATTGTAAGGATCAAAATAGATGTTCCATTCGCTGTTAGATTCGTTTGTACTTATTTATTTGACGTGAATAGAAAAACGGTGCTTATTGATTCCGGTTTGAATATGGGAAATTGGGGTAAGGTATTTTTTTCCACCTTGGAAGAGCAAGGTTATAGCATCTCTGATGTTGATTATTGTATCATCACTCACATCCATACCGATCATATCGGATTGATCAGAAAATTGAAAAGAAAAAATCCAGATTTAAAACTTATAATGCATGACATTACTCATCGAATTTTAAGATGGGAAACAGATGAGTCCAAAGCAGATGAATACCAGGAAGAAGCGATAAAAGTTGCTAATTTGATGGTAAAATATGGAATTTCAGAAGAGCAAGGTAAACGCGTGGTTGAATTTCTTACCTTATGGCCTAAATCAATACAGTATCAAAAACCAGATCAATTGATTCACGATGGAGATATGATATTAAATGATTTAAAGATAATATGGACTCCAGGTCATAGTTTTGACCACATTTGCATTTTCAATAAAAGGAATGGGTATTTATTTTCTGGAGATCATATCTTATCTAGGATAACTCCTCACATTGGCAATTTTGTTATAAGTTCAGCTCTCAGAAATGAATTTGAAGATCATCATTTTGATAATATCCTTGATCATTACCTAAAATCCTTGGAAAAAATAGAGAATTTAAATCCAAAGGTAATTTTTCCCGCTCATCAAGATATAATCTATGACCCCCATAAAAGAATTCAAGAAATTAAAGAGCATCATGAGAATCGCCTGACTGAAATTTTAGCTATTCTACAAGATAAATCACTCACGCCTTTTAACATCTCTCAAATTCATTTTGGAACTGAATTAGATGAGATTAATTCATACATGGCAATGAGTGAAGTACTCGGACATTTAATCTATTTGGAACATCTTGGAAAAGTGGAAAGAATAGAGAGAAATGGTAAATATTATTTCCATCAGATTTGATTTTCTAAATATTGTTTGATAATAAACAAATAGTCAACGGAAATAAGATAATAAATGATTATAGCATTAAAATCAATTTTTCAGGATCTAATAACTTATTACTGAGATAGATAAAGAGTAGCCATAATGATACTATGAAACCTGTGAATAATAAAACAGTACTGATTGTTAAAAACGCAGGATTAAAGATTTGAACTAACATTATTCCTAACACGGGTGTAACCAAAGCTCCACTGATACTTTGAGCACTTTTCATATCTTTAGCTCGAGAACTAATTATAACGCTAATTTGAATGTTTAACAGAGCCCAAAAAGGAGCCAAGATGAATCCTACTAGCATAATTGGGATATCAGAGAAAAACAGAATTATACCATCTAAATATGATAATAGCATCATATTGACGATTACTCCTAGGGTTAAAAAACATACTAAGGAAATAACCATTGATGGTATGAACGATGCTAAGACTTTTCCAAGTATTAATTCTGTCTTGGTTATGGGTAAAAGGAGTACTCCTTCCATTGTTTTTCTTTCTTTTTCCCCAGCAAAAGAATCGGATGAGATAACTATTGGCATCATTCCGGGTATAAATAGAAACAATGGTAATACAATCATTCTAATTACCACAATAGCCCCAGCTAACGCGTCATTATAATGAGGAGGGATTTGTAAAATGGTTCTCAATAAAGTAGGGTCACCAAACGAGCTTAAAAAAGCATTTGGGTCTACTATTATTCCAATTAACATTACAATAGGAAGAAGAATTGTAAAAATCACCGGAAAAATGCTCATTATAGCCAGAATTTCCTTACGTCTGACAGAAGTCTTCCAATCTTTCTTGAATATCCTTATACTATTTTTATAATCCAACACGTTCACCTTGGTTGTTCTTCCCCCATTAGTTTTAGATAAATGTCCTCAAGAGAATGCACGGTTCTTCTCACTTCTAATATGTTAGCATCCAATCTTACTAATTCTTTGACGATCCTTGGAGTTACTTCATCTATATTATCAGAGTACATGATTATATTTTTATCTTCAATCTTATATCTTTTTATGTAATCTAATTTGGATAATGTTGCACTAATTTCAGAGGAGATTGGATCCTTTAATGAACACTTTAGTTCTTGAGTGTCCCATAAATCCTTACCTAACTCGCTAGGTTCCCCAATTCTCTTAATCTTTCCCAAATCCAAAATAGCTACTCGATCGCAAACCTTTTGCACCTCTTCTAAATTATGACTATTAATGAATATCGTTCGATCCTCTCGTTTTAATTCTAATATGAGATTTCTCACATGAACCGATGCTGAAGGGTCTAATCCTGCTGTAGGCTCGTCAAAAAATAAGATTTCAGGATCATGAAGGATAGTTCGAGCGATAGCTAATCTTTGTTTTTGTCCTTTAGAAAGTTTACCAGCCTTCATATCTTTCCGTTCAAGCAATCCCATTTGCTTCAAAGTAGCATCAATTCTTTCTTCAAGATTATCTAAAGTATAAAAACTACCAAAAAATTGGAGATTATCATGAAGGGTTAAATTTTCATAGTTTCCATGATTTTCTGTCAGAAATCCTAAATTTTTTCGAAATTTATGCGCTGTAGATCTATTTAACTCTTGATTATTTATGTAAATTTTGCCCGAATTTAATTGAAGGATACCTGCAATACATCTTATGGTCGTAGTTTTTCCAGCACCGTTTGGCCCCAACAACCCAAAAATTTCTCCCTTATTGACTTCAAAAGAGACTCCTCCTAAAGCAAAGATTTCTCTCTTCTGTTCGGGAAACTTTTTATTCTTTTTATTGTAAAAGATTTTTACGACATTTTCAAGTCTAATAGCAGTTTCCATTATTTTAAGCCCATTAATTAAGTTAGCATAATAATCTTGAATAGAATTATAAAATTTAAATCGATATAAAAACTTGACTTTTCATCATAAAACCAGTACCGAATATCTAAAATCTCGAAAATTTGTTCCGAAAATTGTGAGGTTAATCTTTTAACTTTGTCTTAATAGGTTTTAATACCACGCATACCCTTTCAACACTTTTTACATCGCTTCTTCCCCTGAAATTTTCTATTAAAGCGTCCAGTTCCGTTATTTCCGGGATATTAACCTTCACTAATACTCCACATTGACCTGCAAGAAAGTATACTTCCTCACACTGAGGAATAATTTGCGTTTCACGCAATAAATCTTTCATTTCAGACTCATTTCTTGGAATTAAGGTAAGGAAAGCGATAATACATCTTTCTTCTTCACGGCAGATTTTTATTGTAAATTTCTCGATTACTCCTTCCTCTTGGAGTTTTAAAACTCGTTTTCTTACAGTTGATTCAGATAAGCCAACGTCGTCTGCAACTTCACGATATGGTCTTCTAGAATCTTCTATAAGCATTTCTAATATTCTTTTATCTTTCTCATCCATATTTTTCATTTTTTTCTACCTACCGTTTTTCTTACAAATATATAAAAAAAATTTAAATTTTAAATAAAAAATACATTATTTCTGATTTTTGGTTAATTTACGTATTTCGGATATTCTTTCAATAATGGGTCAAAGAGTCTTTCATATTCAACAGCCATGCAATGTATGCCAGCAGCTTTCGTTGTTTTTTTGATTTCTCTGATAAATGGGGCGAAAAATTCAATATTAATCTTATCCAATGCATCATATTTACCCTGTTTATTACCCTTGTTATCTTTCTCTGCTTTTTTAAGTGCTTTGAGAAGATCTTTTGGAACACTCACTCCAGGTATATTAGCATCAAAATACCATGCTATACCGTAAGATTTTAGTGGAAATACTCCGAGTAGTACTGGAACATTAAATTGTTCTAATTCTTTGAGAAACTCTTTCGCTTGATCAATATCAAATGCGGTCTGGGTTTGAATAAAATCGACCCCTTGTTCGACTTTTCGTCCAACTTTTAAAATTTCAGGTTCCCGCGGGTTACTATTAGGGTTAGCAACACAGCCAAAATTCATTTCTATCTTGCCCCCTTGGATTTCATTTCCTTCATAGTCAGTTCCTTCATCTATCATCATTGAAAGCATTTCTGCAAATTGAGTACTATCAATATCATAGACAGGTCGAGCACGTTTATGATCTCCAAGAGCAGTATGATCTCCTGTAAGTGTTAAAATATTCTTCAATCCTAAGACAGCTCCTGCCACTACGTCTCCAAAAAGAGCAACCCGATTTCGGTCACGAATAGTTACTTGCCAAACTGCCTCAATACCTGCTTCTTCTTGAATTTTATAGCTTGGAACTAATGATGACATGTAAGCATCGCCTTGTGGACCATCGGTGACGTTAGCTGCTACTATTCTTCCAGTTTTTTTCATTTCTTTTGCAGAATAGATAATCTCGCTAAGATCCAAGATTTTTTTAGGTTCAAGTTCACCAGTAAACACAAAATGTCCTGCTTCAATTGCTTTACATAAATTACTATAAGCTGGTCTTCTTGCCATTTATTCTTTCGCCTCCTCTTTGACTTCTTCATTTGTATAATCTTTATAAATAGTTAAATAGCTGGGACTGGTAGATTTTCGATAGTCTCGTGGCGGTCTATATTTTTTAAATAGATCGAGCCTATTGAACTCCTTTAATCTTTCCCAAATACGAACCCACGCACATGGAATTGTATATCCTCCAACTTCACACATCCCGTCAACCATACCACCACAGGGACCATTACTCAGATGTTTCGCACATCCGGCACGCGGACATACGCCACCTGTTTCTCCAATAATGCATTCGCCACATTCTTCACAATATTCAATGAAACTATTCTCACCATTATTTTGTACTCCACCAAACATGCTATTCTGAGCGGGAAATGTTAAAATCTTTGGAAATACTTTATTTAACATTACAACTCCAAGACCACATGATAAACTAACTATAGCTTCATAATCTTCTACAAATGGTCGGATGGTAGTAGATGCAATTCTGTCATCACATTGTCTTAAAACAGTTACAGCTTTCCAAGTAAGATCCTTTCCTTCGGTACGTGCTTTTAATTCTAACATTTGCCCAAGAAATTTTGCTTCATTGAGAGATCTTGGAGGTTGACAGCAACCATCGCATCCTGCGATTAATATTTTTTTGTAATCTTTTACCATATCATAAATTTCTACAATATCTTTTAATTCGGTAATAATCATTTTCGTTTATCTCCAAATTACTAATTCTCACTTTTTTCTTAAATTTAATTTTAAATTATTTGAGAGAAAAAATCTCATATTTAGGTTGTTAATTTTTCAATTAACTTATTTGGTTTGACAGATCTATTATTCAAACTAAGATCTTCTAAATTTACACCTAATGCTATTGCCATTATTTCCGCTAAATATAGTACGGGAATATCTAATGTTTTACCAGTTTTACGAGCCGCAAGTTTCTCTTTCCGATCATATTGGGTTGTACAAGCCGGACACACTGCTATTAAAGTGTCGACTTCTTCTTCAAGTCCGCATAGTTCTGTCATTTTGTCTTCTACTAATTTATCACCAATTTCCTCTTGTAAACGGGCACAAAAGCCACAACATTCTAATTTATTAGCATATTCAATGGTTCTTGCTCCTAAAGTTTGAAGGATTATATCGATTTTTTCAGGTTTCTCTGGGTGATCAAATTGCATTATTTTACTTGGTCGAATCAAATGGCAACCGTAATGTACGGCAATGATCATATCATCTAATGGTCTCACTATTGAACTCTTTATTTTGTCTAACCATTCAGGTTGACTAAATATTTCGACAAAATGATATACTTTTACTTTACCAGAATACGAATAATTGATTTTTTTCAAGATTTGATTTATTTTTTTAAGATATTCCTTGTCTTCAGCTAAGAGAACACTAACAGTTTTCAAGGTTTCAAAACAACCAGAACAAATCGTTAGAATGTCCATACCCATTTTTTCTGCAATCGCAAGATTTCTTGCTCCTAATGCCACCCACGTATCCATGTTCAGAGATTGTAATGATACTGGTTCTGGACAGCAACTCACACCTTCCATTTCTGTCAATTTTAAGCCTAAAATTCTTGCAACATCCCGAAATGCTTTCTCTAAATGAGGTGATTTCAAGGGTATGCTACATCCTGGAAAAAAGGCATATGATTTCTCCATATTTATTCATCCTCCTTTTTTTTTGCTAGTTCACCTAATCCAGTTTCTTCAATAATGAATCTAATTTCTTCTAAATTAGGTGGTACAATCTGGGGTAATCCCATTTTATTTCTTCTTCTATCAATGTTGTCTTTTAATCCACCAGTATAAGGAACTACAAATCCATTATTGTAGATCGTTACTACGGTGCCTGAATATTCTTTAGGAACCGTACCTCTTTTTACTGCCATATTTCGCAGAAGAGCTAAGATAAAAGAATAATCCACGTTTTTAGGACATCTTTCAGTACATCTATGGCATAAAGAGCAAGTCCAGATCGCTTGACTTGAAAGCACTTCTTCCTTTAACCCCAAGAGACATGAGGCAACGACTCGATGGGGTTGCATGTCCACATATTCAGTGACCGTACATCCAGAGGAACAAACCCCACACTGTATACATTTTAACAGGGATTTTGCTCCTACTTTTTCACTAATTTCATAGCGAAAATTGGTGTCTAGATCTGATGTATTTTTTTTTAGCATTTGAGTCATTTTTTATGCTCCCTCCTTTGCTTTTTCTTTTTTGGGTTCAATTTTATCGCCAGTTTTAGGAATCGGACCTAATTCTTTAACTTGATTCACAAATTGAGTAACAACTTGTGAGAACTTTTTTCCTTCACTTGCAGAAACCCATTCTAAATGATATCGTTTTGGATTGATTCCAACCTTTTCAAGGAGTTCTTGAACTTCATTAAATCGTCGCAGCATGTCATAATTTCCTTCCAAGTAATGACAATCTCCAATATGGCATCCTCCTATAAGTACTCCATCGGCTCCTTCCAAAAATGCTTGTAGAATAAAGCTTTTGGGAATTCTACCTGTACACATTACTCGAATAGGTCTAACGTTAGTTGGGTACTGGAATCGACTCACTCCGCAAGTGTCAGCACCAGCGTAACTACACCAATTGCATAAAAAAGCTACGATACGTGGACGTTCGTCTAAGAATTCACCCCGTGTAGCTTCTTTTATCATTGGATAAATTTGATCATCTGAAAAATGTCTCATTGTGATTGCACCAGTAGGACAAGCGGCTGAGCAATCTCCACAACCCTTACATAACAATGGGTTTGATTCAGAAACCAATATTTCATTATCAAAATTTACACCAATAGCTCCAAAATTGCAGACTTCTTCACATTTTTGACATGCTATGCATAAAGAGGGATCTACAACTGAAACTAAGGGTTCATTCTCGACTTCTCCAGAAATAAGAGGAATTAATGCATGTGCTGCGGCACCTCTCGCTTGAGATATGGAATCAGCTATCCCTTTAGGCCCATGACAAGTTCCTGCTAAATAGATTCCATCTGTTGCAAAATCCACGGGTCTAAGTTTAACGTGAGCTTCTAAGAAAAATCCATTTTGATCTCTAGCGCATTTAATTTGCTCAGCTAATGCCTTGGTGTCATAGGGTATTAATGGCGTCGATAAAACTATTTTATCAGCACTAATCGTAAGATCCGTTTGAGTTAGAATATCTTTAACATCGATATTTAATTTACCATCTTTATTTTCAAGAACAGGATATTCATTGAATCTTATATAGTTGACATCTTCACGGGCTTTCCAGTAATAAGGTTCTTCGTATGTTCCAACTCGAATATCTCGATATAAAACATATATGTTAGAATTCGGATATTTCTCCTTAACATATAAGGCATGTCGAATTGATTCCGAACAACAAATTAAAGAGCAATAAGTTACGCCATTAGCTCCTTCAGGTTGTCTTGAGCCTACACAATGAATAAAAACAAGTGTTTCCCCATCTTTGAGTTCATCATTTTTAAGTTTCTCGGATAACTCGAGTTGAGTCATTATGTTTTTATTCTTTCCATAATCATACCAATCAATTGGTTTATATTCATAAGCTCCTGTTGCTATTATTATTACCCCCACGTTCAAATTATCACGTTTATCCTTCTTATTCTTGATCTTTACGATGAAGTCACCGATTGATCCCTTGATTTCAACTATTTCAGAGCCTAAATAAGAAGTGATGTTTTTCATACCATTGAATTCTTGAAGTAGATCTTCCAAAAATTGTTTAGAATCAATTTTATCAAAATTAATTTTATATATTAAATTCAATTGACCACCTAATCTATCTTCTTTCTCAACGAGATGAACTTTAAAACCTTTTTTAGCAATTTCTATTGCAGCACTTATCCCAGCAACACCACCACCCACCACTAAAGCTTCGGGTATAACTTTACCTTTGATTTTATATTCTGCTTTTTGAGCAGCTACACGAGCAACTCCCATTCTAATTAAATCCTTAGCTTTATCAGTAGCTCTTGGATTATCATGCATGTGAACCCAAGAATCTAATTCACGAATGCTCACGAAATTAAATAAATATTCGTTTAATCCTGCTTCTCTGATTGTTTTTTGGAATAAGGGTTCATGAGTTCTTGGCGTGCAAGCTGCCACAACAACTCGATTTAAGTTTAATTCTTTGATTTTTTCTTTAATAATATCCTGAGTTAATTGTGAGCAACTATACTTATTTTCCATAGAAAACACAACATTTGGCAATTTTTCCGCATAATCTACTAGGCTTGGGACATCCATGTAGCCAGCAATGTTAACTCCACATCGACAAATGAACACTCCAATTCTAGGTTTATCTCCTGCTTTAACAGGTATTAATGGTGGTAGGGAAATTTCCCTTTCTTCAGCACTTAGAGGTACGGCATGAGTAGCTGCAAGAGCAGCAGCAGCACCTGCTTTTGCAACTGAATTAGCAATATCATCAGGTGATTGGCATGAACCAGTAACGTAAATTCCATCTCTTGTAGATCGAAGATCCTCGGTAGAGGCGTTGGTTTTAAAGAATCCAAATTCGTTCTGTTCAATGCCTAAAATATTGGCTAATTTTCCAGCATCATTTCTGGGAGTGACCGCATTAGCTAGCACTACTAAGTCAAATTCACTAGTTTCTACATCTCCAGTATCTAGATTTGCATGTTTGACAAATAAATTATGATTTTTAGTGTTTTCACGAATATCACCTGGAATTCCTCTATAATATATTAACCCATATTCATTTTTAGCTCGCTCAATGAATTCTTCTTGATTTTTTCCAATTACCCTTATATCATTAAAAAATATTGTCACGTTAGTATCTGGGGAGTGTTCTCTGGTTACCACGCCTTCTTTTGTCTGATACATGCAACAAAATTTAGAACAATAAGAACACAAATCTTCATTCCTGGAACCTACGCAACTAATAAATGCCACATTGTGTACGTGTTTTTTATCCGAAGGACGAATCAATTCACCTTCAGTAGGACCAGAAGCACTTAAAAGTCTCTCATATTGCATGGCAGTTATGACGTTTGAATATTCACCATAATGATATCTATCTAATACTACTGGATCTAGTAGATCAAATCCAGTTGCTACAACAATAGATGCTACATTATACCCCACAACTTCATCCTTCATTTCCCAATTAATCGCACCAGCTTCGCACTCTTTTTCACATAATTGACAAGCACCTTTCGTTAAATAAAGGCATTTTTCTGCATCAATTACTGCTTTTCGTGGTACTGCTTGCGGGAATGGTATATAAATTGCTGTTCGATTTCCCATTTTCTCCTCAAATTCAGAAGGAATTTTTTTCATCGGGCATTTTTCAGAACAAGCTCCACATCCAGTACAGATGTCCCAATTAACGTATTTAGCCTTTTTTAGAATCTTAACTTCAAAATTCCCAGGCTCTCCTGTAACTTCTTGGACTTCTGAATATGGAATTAGTTCGATATTTGGATGTCTCGAGGATTCGACCATCTTGGGAGCTAATATACATATGGAACAATCTAATGTCGGAAAAGTTTTGTCTAGTTGTGCCATCCTACCTCCTACGGAGGACGTTTTCTCAACTAGAATTACTCTATATCCTTGATCAGCCAATGTAAGAGAAGTTTCTATTCCCGATATACCTGCTCCTATTACCATAATATTACTATTTGGCATTTTTCTTCAGTTTTGGTTTGTTTTTTATTTTTATCTTACTAAATTACAACATTGCTTATGAATTAACGATCAAAAAAAAAAGATATCGTTAATTTCAGTAAGATATATCTTTATAATGAGTATTAATGACTATTTCATATTTAAAGATTACATATAATGTACGAATTTAACAATTTTTTACGTCATTTGATCAATTTTTCGCGGTATTTGATCATATTATTACGAAAAAAATGACTGTTTCAGTTATAATCAATTTTAAAAGCCTTTTCGCTTAAAAATTAGGATGACTAAATAGTATATAAAAAAGAATTTATATCATTATTTTTTTTTAATATTCTTAATTTTATCTAAGGAAATTAGATCTTAAAATTCCCTTTTTGCCCAAGAAAAATAACCAAAATTAATTAAGGAAATTCGATTTTTTCCTATGACAATCCGACAATTTGAAGATAGGAGCAAATTTATAAATGTAGAATAATTTATTTTATATACAAAAACGAATAATTTTTTCGTCGACATCGGTCATTCTTTTATAAACACGGGGATATAAAGAATTAGCACCGATTACACATTAGATTAAAATTATCTTGCGTTAATGATTCATATTATCTGAATATTAAACGAATTAAAAATAAAAGAATTTAATAAAAACATAACAATATACGAAACACTAATAGAATCCGACAAAATTTTAGTAGAAAGGTGAATTAGGATTAAGATATGCGTTTGTGGTCCACTGAGATGTGGTAAATCAACGTTCATTAGTTATTTTGATGAAAAGGCTCTCAATGTCGAAGCAAAAGCGAGAGATAATAATTATTACACGGTGGGTATGGACTTAGGGATCGTTAAATTGAATGGATTTGATGTGTTTCTATTTGGAACACCAGGTTTATTAAGATTCAAGGTAATGAGAGACGTTATAGTACAAGGTACTGATGGGATCATTTTTATGTTTGATGCAGCTCACCCTGAAAAGGATGAAGATGGAATCATAATTCTTAATGCCATAAGGAAACTTCTAATGCCTGAAACCCCTATTGTGTACTTAGCTAATAAACAAGATATCGCGGGAGCTAGGCATCCAGAAGTTGTCCGTTCACAAAACTATTTGCCACCAGATGCAGTTATCTTTCCAACTATTACTAGAAACGGTGAAAATCTAAATGAAGTATTAAAATATATTGTAAACCAAATTTATGAAAATTATTCTTCTTTACTTAAGGTGTTACGTACTCATGAATCAGATATAGAGGGATTAGCAAAGGAATTGAACAAGGATAAGATTGAGATGCGGGATCTACTAAATAATTTAGAAATCAAGAGATTCATCGATGTTGATCGCTTCAATCAAACATACAAAGTTCGTGAAGGCATGAAACTCTTGATGTGAAAAATAGAACGAAAAAATATTCAATTTTAAATAAAATCGTTTGGAGATATAACATCTTTCCCCTTAACATTCATCAAATGGAGTAAATCGAATTTCTGCTTGTTTAGAAGAGTCCATATAAATTTTGGAATATCTTTTTCAGCATTGAACATTTGTTCCATCCTTTCCAGTTTTGCTAATATATTTTTTATTCTAATTGAAAATTGCTCAATATAATTTGATTCTGAATAAGATTTTCCTAATTCAAGTTCAAATAAATACTTTAAATCTTTATATAAGGGGATGTATCCAATTGGTGTTTGTATTGCTTCAAAATCACCTTGAGTCCTCCCTTCAGCCCATATTATCCATATTTTTTTATCAAGTATGTCATTCAAGTACTTTCCAGCTTGATTTTTCAGAAAATAGTTGGTAGAAAACACTTTAGGGCAAAATTTTAATTTCCTACCAAAATTTTCATGATTTTCTAGATATTTTCCTAAAGGTACTACTAAGAAATCAAGATTAGCCATTGGGTTCGATTTTCTCACTCCTTCAGTTCCGATAGTGGCAGATGTAGTTTCAGATTCTATTGTCGCTCCCAGAAAGATTCCATGTTCCCAACTTAAACTTTCTAATATTGGAGGCATAGTATCTGAATCTCTTCCCCCATAAAGTATACCATGCAGTGGAACTCCTTCTGGATCGTCAAGTCTATGGTCAGTATTAGATAATTCACTGAGTCTTATAGTATATCTCGCATTAGGATGAGCGAATGGAATTAAGATTCCGTTTTCATCTTTTTTATTTTCATACCAACTACCAGAATAGTTCAAACCTTCCTTAGGGATATTTTTACCCATACCTAACCAATATGAATTTCCATCTTTAATTAGGATGTTGGAAAAAATAGTTTCTCGTGGGGTAGTAAGAGCTTCATATATTACAGGATCATCAATTGGATTTACATCTTTTATAATTCCAAAGATACCTTGTTCAATATTGGCAGCATGAGCAAATCCATCTTCCCAAGAACGTAAATAAGCAATATCATCACCAATTATTTGTTGACCGGGTAACATTGCCGTAGACGTTTTTCCGCATGCACTCGGGAAAGCACCTGTAAAATAGGTTACTCGGTTTTTACCTTTTGGGCATATTCCCATTATGAAGTAATGTTCTGTCAACCAATTTTCATTATTTGCTTTGTGAATAGCCAATCTGAGGGCTAATTTTTTTAAGCCCAAACTATTACCGGCATATTGATTATTAACGGAGAGAACTCTATATTCCTTTAAATCGATGTATACCCTTCGATCTTTTAGATTTTTCGTAACAGGAGGATTCCCCATTAATTCTCCTGCTGAATGGATGAAATAAAAAAAATTTTCTGAATTATTTAATTTTTTGAATTCTTCATACCCCGCGCGATACAATAAATCCTCTGAATGGGCCACGTATAATGAATCTGTGAGTTGAAGAGCGAGTATAGAAAATTTCGAATTTTTTGGACCAAGACAGAAAAACCTAATAATACACTCTTTCCCTTTCATGCAACCCTCCATGATTTTCAAGATTTCTTTTAAACCTTCCTCTCTATCAACGGTGTTTAATGCGGGTGGTTTATATCCTCCCTTAGGAATTAAAATCTTTGTATTTCCTATATCTCTTGCTTGATCATGATTGGACATTGTTATAAATCCATCAAAATGGACTGTGTGTCCATTTAAATTTAACTTGGATTCTTCATGTAATTCAATTGCTTTTTTTCTTACATAAACTATGTCTTTTTCAGAATCAGAGATAACAGTAAGTTTACTGGGATTACACAAATCTACAAATTGATGAATGATTCGACAGACATGATCATTATTTAGCGCGTTTAATTTCTCAAAGTCTTGTTCTGTAAGTATTCCTTTAACAATATAATCATTAAATTCCTTTTGATAATCCATTAAAATCAGCTGCTAAATAGCATTGGGTAGTAATTGAGATAATGAATAGAAGAGGTTAACCAATTTAAATGCTTTTCTTATCTCAAGGAGGGAAAAAATTGGGAAAAAATGAGACTAATTAGCGGAAATTTAAGGTAAGAATAAAAAAAAGAAATAATAAAAAAGACTCTTTATTTACTACCCTTAGCGTTTATAATTCTATCGACGCGTAAAATCAGATTTGCTAATCCACTTCCAGATTTAATCACATGATTGATTAAAGCTGCTGGTTCTATGATGCCTTTATCATAATTGTTACCAATGGAATTGGTTATGGTATCAATGCCAACCCATTTATCTTTGGCAGATTTATGAGCTGCTCGTAATTCAGTCATGTTTTCAATCTCATCTAAACCAGCGTTTCTGATCAAAGTCATAGGAATTTCTTCAAGAGCGAGAGCAAATGCAATAATTGCTAATTGTTCCTTGCCACTAATCTCATTGGCATACTCTCTTAAATGTTTAGCTAATTCGATATATATGGCGCCCCCTCCAGCAACAACCTTCTTAGTATCGATTACTTTTGCAATAACAGATAAAACATCATGTAAGGTTACTTCTGTGGTACTTAATATTTTATCTAAACCTCCTTTCAGTAATA
Source organism: uncultured archaeon (assembly GCA_964583985.1). Taxonomy (GTDB): domain Archaea; phylum Asgardarchaeota; class Lokiarchaeia; order Sigyniarchaeales; family SOKP01; genus SOKP01. The sequence goes on along the minus strand of CAZOYD010000005.1, from coordinate 48,590 downwards.
TTGAAACTGATTTGGGGTTCTTGCATCCCGTGAATTCCGTGTATTCATTCTTGTCAATTTTTTGGAACTTAATGCTTTCAGCATAACCTAATTCACTTTCAGATAAAGACATGATATCATCAACTACTTTGGCACCAGTAGCTTGAGAAACTGCTTTCATATCATTATCTCCCAAACTTTTGATCGCTGCAATTCCCTCTCTAGCTAAAAATGCTCCAAACTTATCCGAAATGTCCTTGTTATTGACAATCATGTTTACTCCAATGTCTTTAAAGACTTTAAGGTAATCATGCAATATTTTTTCTTCTTGATCTAAGAATCTCTGAATATCATTAGGATTAGTAATGCGAATTTCTCCAGAAATCTCTGTTTTAGACACATCTAATTTCTTCCTAATAACCGCGATTTTAGCATTTTTAATCACGTCAGGCATCATTGCATTTACTTTTTCTTTTTCAATATAGACCCCCTCGATCAATTCTGTATCCTTGAGTGATTTTCCGGGAGCCTTGACAATTTTTACGTTTCCAACTTTAGAAAAAGTATTACCATCTTCTTTTATGAGATTTACTGCTTTTAAAGCAATATCCGCAAAAAAATCTTTTAATCCCATCACGTCTTTGGAATTCATTGCTGTTATGGCGACTTTTTTCAAGGTTTCTTCGTCATCGGCAGAAATAGTTTCAGCGATTTCATCCACAATGGAAAGAGCTTTTATAGCAGCTAAATGAAATCCATGTGTAATGGGTTTAGGATGAATTTCTTGTTCGATTAATTCCAAAGCATTTGCTAATAATTGAGCCGAAAAAATAACGGCAGATGTTGTACCATCTCCTATGTCTTCATCAATTGATTTTGCAATGTTTACCATCATATTTGCTGCCACGTTTTCAATACTCAAGGTTTTTAAAATTTCAGCGCCATCATTTGTAATAGTGACCTCGCCAGTTCCATCAACAAGCATTTTGTTCATTCCTTTTGGTCCGAGTGTTGATCTTACAGTCTCTGTTATTGCCATCATTGCATTAATATTTTGCATTCGTGCTTCTTTTTCCTTTGTTTCCTCAGTTCCTTCTTTCAATATCAATATTGGAACAGACATTAATTTTCACCTATATTTCTCATAATTTTTTTTTTTTTTTTATTATAAATTCATTAATTTTCTGGATTTTAAGAATTTTATGATTTGGGGATCTTTAAAAAAAGACATGTTAGATTGTGTATAACAATCGAAATAATAAAAAATACAAGTATTTTCGGATTTTAATTTAAAAAGGTAGGAAAAACTTTTTTCTCCTTATTAATTATAATCCGAACGGTTAATTGTACTATTTTCTATTAAGTTGTATTATGAACGAAACTGAAAAGCAAATTAATGATGAGGATTGGTGTAAAAAGTTAACAAAAGAACAATATGAAGTATTGCGTGAAAAAAGTACTGAACGACCATTTACAGGAAAGTATTGGGATAATCATGAGAAAGGTAAATACTATTGTGCCGGTTGTGGAGCACCTTTATTCGACTCTGAAACTAAATTCGAATCAGGATGTGGTTGGCCAAGTTTTTATGCCCCTGTAGATGAAAATAAAATAGAAACCAAAACCGATAAGAGCCTTGGAATGCGTAGAACAGAAGTTTTATGCAAAAAATGTGGTGGTCATTTGGGTCATGTATTTCCCGATGGACCGAAACCAACGGGTAAAAGATATTGTATAAATTCGATATCTTTAGATTTTAAAAAGAAAGATTAAGTTATTTTATTAAGGTTTCCCAGAATTTTTTCTTTAAAATTGAAAGTTCCTTTTCTTTAGGTTTGATAAAATAAATATCTCGAGAAGCAATACTTGGATATTCTTCAATTTCTAAGAATGTAATAAGTTTAGCATTGACGGCTTTTTGTGCTATTGTTTCACTAAGAACAGAGATATAATCGGATTCATTAATTGCAGATATGATCGAATCATTATTATCCATGACTAATTTGATATCTAACTTATGGTGCTCGAGAAAATCATGTTCAAAAGTTTCACGAGTTCCGGATCCCTTCTCTCGACTTATAAACGGAAATTTTATCAATTCTTTAAAGGGGATTGGTTGATTCTTTGTTACGAGGTTATGATTAGGGGAACAAACAAATTTTAAATGTTCTTCTCCAATTTTTATTATATCAAAATTCTCTCTTGTATATTCCATAAAACTCCCAATACCTGCAAAATCTACTTGATTTTTTGTAATTAATTCTAAAGATTCCTCAGAATTATTAATTATTATTTTAAAATTAGAATTAGGATATTGTTCTCTAAATTGAGCAACATATTTTGGCAAAATATGTGACCCTGGAAGCGTTGAAGCTGAAATGGTAATATTTTCAGCGACAGAATCACTGTATTTTACTAATTTTTTCTTACCTCTATCATATAATTCAATAATTGCCTTGGCATATTCAAGGAAGATAGAACCGTCCTCAGTTAATTCAAACTTTCGAGTAGTTCTATTGATAAATTTAGTCCCTCCAAATTCACTTTCTATTTGTGAAATTCGATGAGATAATGTGCTCTGAGATATTTTTAATCTTTTAGCAAGTTTAGAAAAACTTTTATCCTCTGCAAGAAATATAAAAGTCCTCAAAAATTCGATATTCATTGCTTAAGTGATGAATAGATTAAACATTTTTTAATTTATCGATAATTTTAATAAATCTATACGAAAAAATTAATATGTGCTAAAATTAAAGTATTTATTAGATACTTTTAAGAGGATTAGAATTAAATTGTCTGAGAAAAAGAAAGTTTTTACAATTGCAATCGGTTCAGGTCAGTATACAAAAGAAAGACCTTATACTTTACTTAGATTTGCCTATACTGCTTTATTAGAGGGGCATAAAGTCAATATTTTTTTAGTAGAAGATGGTATTTGGGTTGGAAAAAAAGGACAAGACCCAAAGAGCTATGATAATGTAGGAAAATGGTTAATGGATGTAATCGATGAAGGGGCAAAAGTACTTGTTTGTGGAGTTTGCATGAAAGCAAGAGGAATGTTAGATGAGGAATTATTGCCTGGATGTGCCAAGACCACGATGAGTGGATTTTTAGAGATGTGTGTAAGTGCGGATAATGTAATATTTTGCTGATTTTAAAGAGGTGGATATAATAACCAGATCAAAAATTTTAGATTGTTCGGATCTTGTCTGTCCCTTACCAGTAGCTCAAACAAAAAAAATGCTCAATTCAATGGATTGTGGAGAAATTCTTGAGGTAAAAGGGGATTTCAGCGAAGCGGGTGAAAATATCAAAAGATTTGTAGAATCTCAGGGGCATGAAGTGCTCGAATTTAAATCAGAAGGAGAAGATTATTTGATCAAGATCAAAAAGAAATGACTAAACTTCCTCAGTAGGTTCTTTAGGAAGTTTTATCGAGGAAGTGTTCTTATATTCCTTTAAAACCATGTTAGATGTAGTCTTGGTAACCCATTGTTCTTCATTGATAGATCTGATAAAATCGTGAACATTTTCAGGTTCTTTAAATCTGCAAATTAACGCTGCAGATTGCTCACCGGTTGTGTGAAAAATCGAGCAAACCTCGGGTTTTTCTTTAAATCCTTCCAAAATTTCTGAAGTATGCTTACCATCAATTTGAACTCGAATGAGAAAGGTGAATTTATATCCAAGTTTTATGTTGTTAAGATTAATGGTATATCCTTCAATGATTTGGCTCTCCTCGAGTTTAGTGATTCTATTATGGATTGTACCAATCGATATGCCTAACTTTTCTTGAATTTCTCTATAGGAAGTTTTAGCATTTTTCTGCAGAATTCTTATAATGTTTCTATCAATTTTATCAAGTAATTTTTCCTTCTTCACATTTTTTTTTTGATTTGGATTTGTAGGTACCATTATTTAACCCTTGAGTGCTAATCGCAAAATAACAATATATTATATTTTGAAAAATATTTAAAGTCTACCCATTTTCGTGAAAAAATAATAAGTATTATTATTAAGTATTGAAAAAGTTCAATATTCTTGTGTATGCTTTAAATCTTTCTTTGAAAAATGAATATTCCAATATTTCTTAAAATTATTTAATCTTTTCATTTATCATTGATCTTAAATCAATCTTCTCATTGAGTAAATAATCATCTAATACATCTTTTGCTTTTTCTCTTTGTTCTTGGTGTTTTTTGAGAAAGCCATTTATCTTTTGGATAAGGTTAGATTTACACTCCCCACATAAAAGATCTCCACCAACGCATCTTGTTTGAATTTTTTTGATTTCATCATCATCTAAAGTGAAAAGCATAAAATGATACTTGTAAACCGAACATATTGAAGGATTTCCTCCTAATTCTCTTTGAATTTTTGCACTTGCTTGACCACCTGTAAAGGCATTATTTACTTTTTTCTTAACAATATCGGGTGTATCTTTTGTGAAAATCGCGGTATGTTCCATAGAAGCAGACATTTTTCCTCCTTGTTGAAGACTTGGCAGAAAGATACATTGTATGGAAGCTGGTTTGTAATAACCTAATTTTGGTAAAACGTCTCTTGATAACCGAAAATGAGGATCTTGATCAACAGCGTGAGGAATCACACAAGGAACATTTTTATTTTCAATTATGCTCTTGATTATAGCTGGGACAGTTTGAATACTGGTATAAAAAATTTGACCAATATTAGCACTATTATCAAATCCAAAAGTAGCTTTTATGGTAGAAAAGGTAATTTTCTTCGAAATTTTTAAGGCATTTTTATAGAGAGTTCCCGCGAGATCAATATCTGAAAAGATAAAAGTCCTTTTAGGATCAAATCCCAAAGCAATGATATCTAAAGCGTTATCATATGAAAATTTATAAGCATCTTCCATTGAAAGCGATTGGTTAAATAAAAATTTCTCATCGTCTGTTAGTTGAAACCATAGTTCCACATCAAATTTATCTTGAAGCCACTTTGTAAATATCCAAGGCATGACATGACCTAAATGGACATTTCCAGATGGACCCCTCCCCGTATATAGATAGAAGGGATTTCCTTTTTGATACTCATCTAATATCCAATTTAAATCTCGATGAGCAAAAAAAATTTTTCTCGTTAGAAAGGGATGAAGCTCATTCGTCACTTTCTTCAAATTAAGCAATAACTGATCATCAATTGGCTCTATTCCAAATTCTTTTATCAGTTGATCATAATCTACCTCTCCAGAAACTTCCCATGGAGTGACTATAAAATCGGACATTATCGTATCAGCAATAAATTTCAGTTCTATTTTTATTTGATAATATTTCCTATTTTTTAGGTTTTAGGATTTTTCACTAAGATCAAGTATTCAAAAGAGAAAAAAGAAATATATCAATGGAGAAGAATAATTTAATTTTGACTTAAAAGCGGTATTAATAACTTTTTAAGTTCATTCAGAAAATCAGAAAATTTCTCCAGAAATTCTTCTTTCAGCGATTCTTTAATAATCACTGAGATAAACAGTGAATTATCAGCAATTTCAATTCTGTGAAGATATGAAAGCAAGTTTTTTCCAACATTAGAAAAATTATAATCAGTCTCATATGATTCTTCCAACATTCTTTTAAGGAGAAAGAGGTGATCCTTAATAGATTCGATAAGTTCAATGTATATCTCAGGTTCAACTAATTCGCTGTAGTATTCACTTATGATAATCCCATTTTTATCAAAAACAATCAATGAAGTGCAATTAAATTCATTTAAATAATTTTCCAATAATTCTGAGAGATCATAAAATTTGTCATCAAAGATAGACAACCCGTATGAAATTAATTGGACGATAGAAATAATATCATAGATTGATGTTAGTTGGAATAAAATCTTAAAAGAAGGATATTTTTCACTAATCCGTTCTTTTAACTCATTAATTATGCTAATCGTCTTCTCTTTTGCCCTTATTTCTGGATCATACTTATGAAAGGAAATTATCAAGGGAATATCCAATTTATTTTTCATAAAATGATGTAAAATGGAATCCAAATATTCCAAGGAGGTATTTAATCTGTCCTCATCTTGAATATCTATTACATATACCATTAAATCAGTCCCAGCGAAATAAAGATCTTGCTTCTTTTGGTATAACTCTCGAAACTTAGTTTGTCCTCCCATATCCCAGAAAACTATTCGATTTTTTAAAAATTGGGTTGCATGATATTCCACTCTAATGGTGGGCTTTAGAGCAACAATTTCCTTGTTAAAATCATATTTTTTATCTAACGCTGTTAATATTGACGTTTTTCCTGCGTTATCTAGTCCAGAAATAATTACTTTGTAAAATTCTTCCATACACTTCACGCTAAATTTTAAGATACTTGGTTATTTTCGAATATTTTATTATCAAGTAAAATTCATTATTTTTAATCTTATGTTCTTCGTGTTTAGAAGCAAGATCACGCGTATTCTTTTGATAATATTCCAATGTTAATGACGAGTCATGTAAATAATACTCCCATTTTAATTAACCAGCTATTTTCATATCGTCAAGTGAATTAAATTGGAAAGGTACAAATAATGGAAGGAAAAAATAGCAATTTTTTACAATATTTAGAATATCAAATTAGCATAAAGAATAGGAGCGAGCAATTCATCAGAAAAATCCCTTCATTTGAGTCAGAGATAAATGAAAAAAAATCCAAGATCATAAAGATGATTGATGAATTTGATGATATGCGTCGTAGGGATGTATATACTTTATTGGTTGAAGAATTTACAAATATAATTCAAAAGAATACATAACATTCATTCCCCAATAATTTGGCAATAAATTGTGCGTCGGCGAGGCTTTTCGTCAAATTCACAGAAGATAATCTGTTGCCAGTTGCCTAAAATTAACTTTCCTTTTTGAAAAGGAAAGGTCTCAGAGGTTTTTATAAGAAAACTTCTGACATGACCTGAACCATTATGGTCACCCCAAGTCCGATGATGCTTGTATTCACGTTTATATGGTATGATATTTTCTAAAAATTCTTTTATATCGCTTTTAACCAATCCGGGTTCAAATTCGATTGTTGAAATCGCAGCTGTCGATCCAGCAACATGAACATTGACGATTCCGTTAAGTATATCGCTATTATTAACTGCATCTTGAACTTGGTTGGTAATATCTATTAAATCGCAAAAAGGATTTGAATGTATTTCAAAAGTCATTAATTTAACAGTCATTTTGAACATCAAATATTATCATTCTTTTTTATTAAAGAAAATAAGATATTTACTTTGAAAAGTTTTTTGAGAGATAAATCATTAATACAATTAATATATAAGATCTTTACTATCTGAAATAACATGAGTGATGATAAACTCAAAAAATTCTTAAAAAAAATACACGACCCAAAGAATGAGATTCCTCTTTATGCCACTATTATCGTAAGGCCTGGCAAGAAAATAATTGATTTTAAAATTAAAAAAGGAGATGCTAATATCTTGCGTGTTATTGCACATGATGAAAAAACTGTTGGGTGGTTTACTCATTCATTTCACATACCCATTAAGAATTTGGGAATATCTCCAGATTCAAAAGATCAAGAGATCTTATCTTTTCTAACAAATCCAAGTAAAATAGCTAACAAGCCAACAAGGGACTTCGTTGAAGATGTTCTCAGGAAGTACATGGAAATTTTACCAGAAAAAGGACGTAATTTTTTTAAAACTCAGAGATACAAAAAGAAAAAAGAAATGCAGACAGGTGTCAAATTAAAAGGATTTTAATTCACCCATCACTCTTTTAAAGGCATCCCTTCTAAGGAGACTTTTTCAAAATTTTTAGGTTTTCTCTCTCTATACGGATTTTTTAGATCTAAAATCTTCCTTCCTACAGTTATATATCCTGTATGACCGATCATTCTTACTTGAGGTCTTGTTGCGTTTTCTTTTACTTGTAGGGCTCTTTTAATCAATTCATAGGAATAGATCTCTGTGAAATCATTATTTTGCAAAGCAAATGTTGTTTTCTTAACTTGCTCGATTGTAGGTGAAAAAGAGACTAAAGTTCCGGATAGTTTTAAATAATTTTTTACTTTAGAAATTGCCTCCCATGGTTGAGGCATATCTAATATAACAGAATCAACATTTTCATGAGCCAATTCATCCATAAGAATATCTCCATTCTTAATTGAGACGATTTCTTGTAAATTTGCTCTTTTGACATTTCTCTCTGCTGTCCGCAAGCTTTTTTCTCTAATGTCATATGAATAAACATGACCAGTTGGTTGGACGAAAGTTCCTAATATGCACGATAAAGCTCCAGAACCGCATCCTGCTTCAATTACCTTGCTACCAGGTTTAATTCCAGAATACATTATGATAAGTCCAGCGTCCTCAGGATAGATGATTTGGGTTTTTCTTCCCATGTATATTACATAATCAGCGAGTAAAGGTTTTAAAACATAAAATTTGTAGCCTTGAGTATCGTGTGGATGCGAAAATACTACCGTACCAAATGTTTCTCCAATAATATCATCAAATTTAATGATGCCTCTATCTGAATGAAATTCTTTTCCTTTTTCTACTTGTAAAAGCCATCTTCTTCGTTCGTCCAAGATTAAATAAACAAGATCATTATCTTGTATTAATTCAGCGCTCATTATTTATTGATTTTCAATAAAGTTTAATGCTACTATTTATAGAATAATGCTTTAACTTTTTAAAAATGATTGATTTTAGATTCATGCTCTAATTTTTTCCAAAATTCACATTTTTGACAGATATGTCTTTAAATAGTAATAAAATTTGATTTTTATATCTATTACAAAAAATATAAAATATATGGAAAATTGAAATATATAATTGTTTAGTATAATCTTCTTTATAATTACTCGATTAAGATTCTATTCATGAGTAAAGATAATAATAGCGCATCTCAACCTTCTAGGAACTCATTTAAAGGATTACAACTACAGATTGAGGACTTTCGAGAGAAAAGGGATGAATTAAATAAAAAAACAAAAGATTTTATAACTAGTTTACAAGAGATTGATACAGAGATTGATAATTTGCTCAAAGTATCAAAGGAAAATTACAAAAAGAAAAGAGACTATTGGAATGAGAAAGTAAAAATACTCAAAGAGAAAAAGAATGAGTATAAATCAATTCTTGATTCTTGCTTAGAGGAGCGGAAAGCCCTTCAGAAAGAATTCAGAAAAGATAAAAAATCTAATAATAATTTCTCGTCCATCAAGCAAATTGATCGCAAAATTGAGAACTTAGAAAGAGTTATCGAGACTGAAAAGTTGGATATTGCTGAAGAAAACTCAATTATTGATAAAATTGGAGAATTGACAGAAGCTAAGCAAGATTACTTGGCAGAACAGAAAAATTCTGAATTCTTTAAAATCGAACGAAAAATCCAAATAGTTAAAATCAATTTAAACAAGATATATGAGCAATTGACCAAATGGTCAAATAAATCTCAAAATTATCATTCAAAACTCCAAGAAGTCTACGATCGAATAAATGAACTAAAAGAAAAGAAGAAGAAAACAGAAGAAGAATTAATTAACAACAAGAAAGCTGCTGATGCGTATCATGAGCAATTTTTAAAGGTCATGAATCAGAGGAAAACAGTATCTAAGAGGAAAGTTCAGAATACTCGCAATAAGAAACCTGAGAAATTTCAAAAATCATACAAATACAATAAAGAGAAGAATGATGAACTCCAAAAACTTAAAGAAGATAAATTAGCTACTGCCTTGGAGAAGCAGAAAGCAGGAAAACGATTGAATTTATATGAAGCTCGATTGATTTTAGAATCAAGAGATTAATCAATTTATTCATGGGTAAATTGAATAATTAAAGGAAGTTAAATTCCCACTAACCCCAGTTCCATTGAGATACCGTCCAAATGTTAGATATTCACCATCTGGATCAATAGCACTAATATTAAACTCTTGAATTTCTGTTTCATTTATCTGAGGATTTATTAATGGATAATAACTAGTAATAATGGAGGGTTGATTAGCATTATCATTTTCGCTTTCAATAGTTATTCTCCAATAAAGAATAATCACACTCGTAAAGGCTATACCTAATATTAATATAAAATTAATTGCTTTTTGCCGCAAACTTCATCAATATTCAACAAAATCAATCATAATTTTTATTTTAATATACATGAACGTCTCCCTTATTAAAATTTGATGAAATTTATTGGTTCGATTTATTTTTTTATTATGATTTATTAAAATTACATAATAAATTTTCTACAAGTTTACCAAATTAAGAAAGATGAAATTAAAATGAAGAATATTGTTGCTGAAATTCGAGAGAACTTAATGGAACATCACGATTGGTTTAGTAAGTCCATACCATTAATTGCTTCAGAAAACATTACAAGTCATGCAGTTGATGAAGCTTGTAATTCAGATTTTAGCCATCGCTACGCAGAGGGTTGGAGCGGAGAAAGAGTATACGCAGGGTGTCGTTATATTGATAAGATTGAGGATATATGCATGGATTTAGCGAATAAATACTTTAAATCTATTCATGCCGATGTTCGACCAATCTCTGGAGTTGTAGCAAATTTAACGATGTATAACGCTTGCACTTCAGATAATAATGGAAAAATGTGTTGCATGTCAATTATGCGAGGAGGACACATTTCTCATGGTCCACGATTCGCAAAAAGTGGACGAGAAATTTTTGGGACTGCTGGGACTACAAGAGGTTTAAATATTGAATATCTTGCGTTTGATAATGATGAAATGAACTTAGACATAGATGGATCCGCTAAAATTATTAGGGAATTTGAACCCGAACTGGTATTATTTGGAGGATCCGTGTTTTTATTTCCACATCCTGTAAAAGAACTCAGTAACGTCGCCAAGGAAGTGGGAGCTTATGTCGGATATGATGCCGCTCACGTTGCAGGTTTAATCGGGTCAGGATACTTTCAAGATCCTTTAAGAGAAGGAGTAGATGTAATGACTATGAGCACACATAAAACTCTACCTGGTCCTCAGCATGGTACATTGGTTTCGAATAGAGAAGATTTAGTTGAGAGACTAAGATCTAGCGCTTTTCCAGCACTTTTATCTAATCATCACTTGCATAATGTAGCTGGCTTAGCTATTGCTTATGCCGAAATGCTTGAATTTGGAAAAGAGTATCATAAGAAAGTAATTGACAATGCAAAAGCTCTTGGACAAGCACTTAATGAGAGAGGGTTATCAGTTTTAATGGAACATAAAGGTTTCACGGAATCTCATCAAATATTGGTTGATGTTGCCGATCTTGAAAAAACTATTGGATTAGGTGGAGACATCGAGAAATTATTGGAATCCAGCAATATAATTTTGAATAGAAACTTACTTCCTCGTGATCTTACCGAAGGGAGACATTATCAGAACCCTGGTGGTTTGAGAATCGGAACTTCTGAAGTTACTAGGTTAGGGATGGGAAAAAGTGAAATGACTGATATTGCGGAATTGATTAAAAAGATCGTGATTGACAAGAAAGATCCAAAAAAGGTAAAAGAAGACGTTATTGATTTTCGAAAAGGTTTCCAAGAAATAAAATATTGTTTTGATACACACAATAAAGCATATGAATACTTGAAATTTTATTAATATTTTTTCCTCATTTTTTTGGATATAACAGAAAAATTTATCTAAAATAGCATATTCCATATTATATTCATTTATTATGCATAATATTTTAGGTTTCTAACAAACATGAGTTCTCTTAAGCTTGATATAATCGATAAAGACGAACATAATCTCAAGTTCATTGTAGAAGGGGTTTCTATTGAAATGATAAATGCAATCAGAAGAATTATGTTAACAGAAATCCCCGTAATGGCAATCGATGAAGTTATTATCTTAAAAAATGATAGTCCGCTTTATGACGAGATTATTGCGCATCGTTTAGGATTAATTCCATTAAAAACTGACTTGGATACATATAAACTTCCTGAAGAATGTGAATGTGAAGGATATGGCTGCTCACTATGTCAAGTATCATTAACTTGTGAAATAAGTAATTCTACTAATTCTCCTTTAGAAATATATTCCGGAGATCTTATCTCAAACGATCCTAAGATTGTTCCGGTTGATTCAAGGATTCCTATTGTAAAAATTGATAAAAATGATAAAGTTATCATTGAGGCGTATGCTATATTAGGAAAAGCTAAGGATCACGCGAAATGGCAAGCTTTATCGAATTTTGCTTATCGAAATTATCCCGTTATAGAATTTAATGAAAAGGATATGAAGGATCCAGAAGTTAATAGTTTAATTGTTAAGATGTGTCCTGAGAAGCTATATGAATTAACCAGTAATAAAGGATTAAAATTGAAGAATGATTATTGGAAAACTTGCACTCTTTGTAAATCTTGCGAGAGCAATTCTGATAAAATTAAAGTATCCGATAAAGAGAATGTATACATTATTACGATCGAAAGTGATGGAGTATTACCTTTTGATGTTCTCTTTAGGAAGACGTTTGAAATATTTGATGAAAAAATTAATGAATTTATTACTAAATTAGAGGACCTTAAGATAGAGACTTGAACAATCCAAAATTTATTAAAATATTATAAATTTAAGTTTATATACTAATTACACCATCGTAATACGAGAGAAAAAAAAATGAGCCATCAGAGCAAAGGTCCTAGTAATTATTATAATAGGAAACTAATTAGAGAACTTTGGAAAACTAAGAGAAGAATATGGAAAAAAGTATCAAAAAAGATAGCTAGTCCAAGAAGTAATAGAATAGAAGCAAATCTTTATAGGATAAACAAGAAAACTAATCTCAATGATACCATTATCATTCCAGGCAAGGTATTAGGTATTGGTGAATTAAATCATAAATTAACGATAGCTTGTTTGGAGTGTTCAAATTCTGCAAAGAAGAAAATTGAGCAATCAGGAAGCAAGTTATTATCAATTAACGAATTATTCGAACAAAATCCTGAAGGAAAAAATATAAAAATCTTTTATTAGAAGGTAAGTGAGAAGAAATGCAGGAATATCAATTAATAGATGCTACTGATAAGATATTGGGGCGATTTTGCAGCCAAATTGCTAAAAAGGCACTATTGGGAGAAAAAATAGTTGTTATAAATGCAAAATATGCAATAATAAGCGGAACTAAGCTAAATATCCATAATAAATATTTGGAAAAACTGGAAATAAGCACTGCTACTAACCCACGTCGCGGTCCTTTTTGGCCAAGAAGACCAGATACTTTCATGAGAAATGTGATTAAAAAGATGCTCCCCAGAAAGAAACTAAGGGGTAAAGAAGCATTAAAGAGAGTTCATATCTACATTGGTGATATTCCTGACCGATTTAAATCGAGGTATCAAAAATTAATATCGGATGAAATTCCAAATTCTGATAAGAGTAGGCTTTCGTATTATAATAAATACATTACATTAGAAAATCTTTGTACTCGAATTGGATGGAACAACAAAGAAATTGAGGCGTAAAAATTATGTCTGAAAAATCTAAGTATGTTCAATCTGCAGGAAAGAGAAAATCAGCTATTGCTAGAGCTACTTTAAAATTTCCAGCGAAAGGGCAAATTAAAATTAATAATGTCCCACTTGATATTTACGAACCAGAAATTGGGAGATTGAGAATAAAAGAAGTATTTGAAGTTATAACCCATCCTAAACTTGAAAAATGTGATATTTCTGTTAAAGTGAAAGGCGGGGGAATAATGAGTCAAACTGATGCTGTTCGAATTGCAATAGCAAAGGCAATAAATAAATTTATTGGCACAAAGACAATTGAGAAATCATTTCGAGAATATGATGAATCTCTTCTTTCTGGTGATTCAAGGAGAACTGAACCGAAGCATTTTGGTGGTAGAAAAGCTAGAGCAAGGCGTCAAAAATCATTTCGATAATTTCTTTGTAAAAATTATTCTATTTCTAATTTTGCACCCAATTTGATCATATCTTGGATAAAATTAGGATATGAATCTTGGAAAATTTCAGCATTTTTAATTCTAGATTTTGAAACCGCATGTAAGGCTGCTATGGTAATTGCCATTGCAATTCTATGATCATTTTCGTGGTCTATATCAATGCCTTCAAGTTTTTCACAATGATATATTACGATGTTTTCTCCATCATATTCCATCATTACTCCCATTTTTTTTAATTCTCGCATCATTACCTTAATTCTATCACTTTCTTTATGTTTAAGACTTGAAATATTATAAAGAATCGTTTTAGATTTAGCAAACGCTCCTATTACACATAGAATTGGAAAAAGATCAGGAATTCCATCACAATCAATTTTAATACCCTTTAAAACGTTTTTATTTAAATTTCCTCTTACAGAAAGCATACCCTGAACGTTATTTATATCAATTTCAGCACCCATTTTTTGGAGAATATTGATAAATTTTTTATCTCCTTGAGGTTTATCAAAATCTAAATTTCTAATGATAACTTGAGATTCGACGCTTGAAATGACAACCGCAGCAATTATAAAAGCGATTGATGAAAAATCTCCGGGAATTGTATATTCAGTACCCACCAATTTTTGTGAATTTGAAATATAATATTTACCAGTATTATCTTCATTTAATATTTCTTCTACATGAACTCCAAAAGACTTTAGGACGTCAAGTGTAATTTCTATATAAGGATAAGATGAAAAGGGTGTTACGACATTAATTTCAATGGATTTAGAATGCCCACAAGGAATTATTGGACTTATTATTAAGAGAGCAGAAATAAATTGTGAACTGATATGACCCGGAATATGGATTATATCACATTTTTCCTCTTTTCTTTCAATATGAAGTATATTGTTTGCAAGGTTATAGATAGCTCCAAAATTTTTTAAAGAATTTAATAATGGAAGAATAGGTCGATTTCTCGCAAAAAACTCCCCAGAAATATTAACACCTCCCTCTATTAATAAGGCAATGGCACTAAAAAATCGTATGCTTGTACCAGAATTCTTACAATCCAAAAGGATTTCTTTTTGTTTTAATATTTTAGCTCGATTTTCGACTTTATAATTGTGTTCTTCTTGTTTTTCTATATTTATACCAAAAGTTCTTAAGCCATCTAAAGTAATCTTGACATCTCCAGAATCGAGAGTGTTTTTTATTAAACTTTCCCCATTGGCTAAACTAGCTACTAAAAAAGCACGATGAGAATAACTTTTTGATGCGGGGGCTTTAATTTCACCTTGAAGTAGATGGGTTGGGTATATGGTAAAGTTCATATTTTCTTCTTTTAGATTTAATAATTCATAAAAAAGAATTAATAAAATATCAAAGTAATTAATTAATCATCAAATAGTTCTATTGTGATATTGATTGGCTGATAATTCTTTAGGTCAAAAATTTATAATCACTTCCTTTGGAGAAAGTCATGGAAAAGTGATTGGTATTATTATTGATGGTATTCCAGCTGGTTTGGATTTTGATTTAAATTTAATTCAAAAAGAACTCGAACAAAGAAGACCTGCTCAATCAGATATAACATCTCCAAGAAGTGAGAGAGATTTCGCAATACCATTATCAGGAATATTTAATGGAAAAACAACAGGAGCCCCTTTATGTTTTATCATTGAAAATGAAGATGTTGACTCTTCAAAATATGATCAATTCAAGCTAAGACCATCTCATATTGATTATGTTGCGTTGAAAAAGTATGGGGGTTTTGCGGATTATAGAGGATCTGGGAGATTTTCTGGAAGGATAACTGCAGGTTTTGTTATAGCGGGTGCGATAGCAAAGCAATTACTTAAAACAAGAAACATCTCGGTTTTCTCCTATACAAAGAGTATTGGAAATATTGTTGATAATAAGGATTACAGGTCAGTAAATATAGACACCTTGTTAGATGCACGGGAAAACTCCACAGTAAGAACCCTTAATTCAGGGCTTTCAAAAACAATGGAAGAAAGAATTAAAACACTAATGGTAGATAAAGATTCTATAGGGGGAATTATACGATGCATTGTTCGTAATTTCCCATCAGGAATAGGTGGGCCGATTTTTAATAGTCTTGAATCAAATCTAAGTAAGGCGATATTCTCAATTCCTTCTGTAAAAGGTATCGAATTTGGTTCGGGATTTAATGCCACTTTAATGAAGGGTTCGAAACATAACGATCCATGGATTTACGATAATGACAATATTAAAACGACAAAAAATGATTCTGGAGGAATTATAGGAGGAATTTCAACAGGAATGCCCATAGAATTCAATGTAGCTATCAAACCGACACCTAGCATCGGAAAATCTCAACAATCTGTTAATTTTAAAACAAAAGAAAATATTAACCTCATGATTGAAGGAAAGCATGACCCCTGCATAGTACCTAGAGTTGTTATCGTGGTAGAAGCCATGACTGCCATAACATTAGTAGATTTTTTATTAATTGAAGGAATAATTCCGTCTATCCTGAAATAGAGGGGTATATATGGATCTACCAGTTAAAGCCATATTAATTGGAGCGGGAAATCGAGGAATGACTGTTTATGGTCAATATTCTCTTGAAAATAAAGATAAGTTGAGATTTATTGCTGTAGCAGAACCAGTATCTTCAAGATTAAAGAAATTTGCATTGTTACACGATATCCCTCCAGAATCATGTTATGATACATGGGAAACCTTGCTTGCTAAAGAAAAGTTTGCAGATGTCGCTTTCATTTGTACTCAAGATCAACTTCACATTGAACCAACAATTATGGCTTTAGAAAGGGGTTATGACGTCTTGCTGGAAAAGCCAATGGCTCATACTCTTGATGGGTGTATTGATATAATTAAAAAAGTCGAAGAAACGGGTAATGTTTTAGCAATTGGTCATGTTTTGAGATACACTGGTTTCTTCTCGACAATTCAAAATATCATTAGACGAGGTATGCTTGGTGATATAATTAATATTTCTCATAGGGAAAATGTTAGTTGGTACCATATGGCTCACAGTTTTGTTCGAGGAAATTGGAGAAATGTTGAACAGTCATCTCCCATGATTTTAGCAAAATGCTGTCATGATTTAGATTTGATATTCTGGTTGGTAGGATCTTATCCAAAAAAAATTAGTTCCTTTGGAAGCTTAAAACATTTTAAACGAGAAAATGCTCCAAAAGGTGCTCCTGAATTTTGTGTTGAAGGATGTCCAATAGAAGAAACTTGTTTATATTATGCACCAAGAATATATATTGATATTGAGCCTATATTGCAGATTTTGAAACTAAGTCAAAAAAAATTTTATAAATTTGTTTCCAACCTGCGGAAATATCATCCAAAAACCTTAAATTTTTTGTCAAAAATAATTAAATCTTTAAAACCTTTAGTAAATTGGAAAGATTGGCCTGTTGAACCCTTGTATTTTGGACAACCAGAAGAAATTGCGGGAGATTATTCTTATGAAGCGAAAATGATGATACTAAAACGAAGTTTTTATGGAAGATGTGTTTATAAATGTGATAATAATGTTGTAGATCATCAAATAGTGAACATTGAATTTGAAAATGGTGTGACAACTAATTTGACAATGCACGGATTCAGTGATCGAGAAGGACGTACAATAAGGATTGATGGAACAAGATCCACTTTAATAGGAGAATTTGGTGATTCATATCAAGAGATTTTATTACGAGATCCTTATTCTGGTTCTGAGAATATAATCTTTAAAAGTCATTTATCTTCAGATTCATCAGGTCATGGGGGAGGTGATTCTATTCTTGTCGAGGAATTCATTAATGCAATACTTGATTCGAATAAAAATCAACCATTAACCAATGCTCGTGAGAGTTTGGAAAGCCACTTGATGGCATTCGCTGCAGAAGAATCCCGTTTGAAGGGAAAAGTTATAAATATGAATGAATATCGTACACAATCTGAACAAAAAAAATAGAATAATTTAGGTAATTTTATTACTTTATATATTCATAAGTATAATATATCACGATCTACCAACTTAACATAAGTGAAATCATGGATAATAAGATAAATACGGGAAAAGACTTTATGAAATTTTTTCAAACAAAAGGAGATTATCTTGTTGAGTTATCTGAAAATCATTTTAAGAATAAAGAATACGAGAAATCCTTGGAGCTTCTAAACCAAGCCTATTCAAATTACATGAAATGTAATAATTCTGAAGATGCAGAGAAAACAAAAAAGAGATATTTAGATATCAAAAATAATTATTTAAAATGAATGGATTAGAACGTGTGATTTATACTTAAAGAAAATGATTAACTCCTTAGAAGGGTTTAATAAGATGGATATAAACGAATTGATGAAAAAAGCAACCATTTTCCATGGACATATTTGTCCAGGAGTAGTAATAGGCGTATTAGTTGCAAAATATGCTATTGAAAATGGATATGAACATTCTCCTGATGAGGAATTAGTAGCAATTGTTGAAAATGATAATTGTAGTGTTGATGCTTTACAAGCTTTATTAGGAACAACCTTTGGAAAAGGAAATTTAATTTATCGAGATTATGGGAAAAATAACTTTACAATTTTCAGTAGAAAAGCAAAAAAAGGTGTAAGATTATCATTAAAAAGTACGTCATTTGATAAAAAGAAAGTTACAAGAGATGAGAAAGTGAAATTATTATTAGAATCTAATATTGAAGACATATTTGATATCGAAGAAGTGGAGTATAATCCTCCTCCAAAAGCTCAAATAGAAGAATCTATAGTATGTGATGTTTGTAAAGAATTAACCATGAGTTCGAGAATTGTTGATTATCATCAGAGTAAAATGTGCATTCCTTGTTATCAAAAATTTAAAAAATAACTATATTTCTAATTTAATAGTATTCAATTCAAGAGATATTGAAAAAACTTAAAAAAAAATCATTTATTATAAAGGATATTTAAGAAATTTTATTTACAAGTTTTTTGAATTAAGCTAATAAAATAATGATTGTCCGAGAATTTTCTGAAAGCGATATAGATGAGATCACCTCATTAATGAAACATCTTTGCAAAGTAAAAGGGAGGGATTTCAATGAAGAAAGATGGAGAACTAATTTAACGGAGAGTAAGTTTATCGAATCCCAATCAAGAGTGTTAGCTGCTTTCGATGAAAAGAATAATTCGGAGGTTTTAGGTATTGCACAATGCTCTATAAAGAAATCGGGTAATGGATCTAAATTTGGATATGTCTCGAATTTAATAGTGTTAGATGATAAAAATGGGATAGGAGAGTTAATAATGAGAAATGCAGTTGATTATTTCAAGAGAAATCACATCCAATCAATAAAATTAGCTCTTATTCCTAATTTAGATAAAACAGCGACAATTTTGTTTACAAAATTAGGATTTCAAGATATCCTTCATATTCATGAACTTAAAATTTGAAAGAGAAAAATAAAGTATATTTTCATTAATTAATTACATTAATTGCGAGTATGTTTTGGTCATAACAATACTAATAGAAATGAGAAATTTATGATAAAGAATATTTCAGAAGGTCATACATTATTGGTTCAAGGTCCTACACGAATAGTTTTAGTGGAGGGCAAGATAGAAGTTTTCGGAAAGATTTTTGTACCTGACAAAATTGAAAAAAAAAATACAATAATTGTTCCAGGCGCAAATGTATATCCAATCTATTCAATTGAATCGTCCAAATTAGATGTTTATACTAACAATAAGGACAATCTGTCAGAAATAGAAGAAAATAGCATCATTAAGGAATGGGAGGACGTAAAGAATAAAATTTTAGAGGAAATTAAAAAAAAAGGTGAAACAAACCCATTAAAAGTGATGGTGTTAGGGATAAGTGGTGGTAAAACGACTTTAATAAAGTATTTAGCCAATAATATTTTGAGAGCAGGATACAAAGGAGCGTATCTTGATTCAGATTTAGGGCAGCAAATGATGTATCTTCCAACAACCCTAAATATTGGCGAAATAAAGGATTATATAATTTCAAGTGAAAATGTCGAAACTGAAGATACTATATTCATAGGGAGTACATTTCCAAAATCAAATTATAAATTCATTGTTGCACATTCTTGTAATAGTTTAATTGATTCTTATTTAGAAAAGCATAAAGAAACAAACGTCATATTAATAGATAGTGATGGTTGGATAAAAACTGAGGCAGGAATTGTATATAAAAATTATTTCATAGAAACTGTTGATCCAGACATTATTATTGTATTTCATGATGATACTATTGAGGAATTAAAAGAGATAGAAAAAAATGCTGCTAAATCAAAAAAGAGAAAAATATTTTTAATTAAACAAGAGAATAAATATTTCTATGATAAGGATAAGGAAGAAAGAAGATTTTTAAGACAAAGTCAATTTGCGAAAATTTTAGAAAATTATAGAAAAATTTCTATGCCCTTAAAGGATATTAAATTCATTAAAATGGATTTTGATATGGAAAATAACACGCTAGTTGAACAGGAAATAAATGTTGGGAGCTTAGTTAATTTGCCTTATCATTATGTAATAATCTCGTTAATGACCGAAGATTCCAAACTAATCAAAATTGGTTTACTATTTGTAATAAATCTCGAAAAAAGATACATATTATTTTTTTCAGATTTGAATTACAAGGAGCAAGCACAAGTAAAAAAAATTATTCTTGGAAGTTTGAGATTGAGCACCAAAGGTAATCATCAAGGATATTTATACTTATAAATTGCTTAGTTCACTTATTTTTAATATTTTTTAATCTTTAGTGGAGATTATACAAAAAAATATATCTTTACATGTCATAAATTCACTATATCTCAATCTTGATGATAGGTGATTTTTTTAGTAGACAATTTATTTGCCAAATTTCTAAATTTAATGTCTAAGAATATTACCGATTCAGATTTAGAACTGATAAAATTAGGAGAATCCTTAGGTCTTAATTTAATTTCATTCGCAGATTTAAGGCAGTCACAAGACGATTCATTCATAGATGGAGTACGATCTGAAGCGCTAAAGAAGTTAACGGATAAAAAAGTAAATGTTATAACTCATCAGGATGCTTTCTATGTAGGAAGTATTGATTTCATGGTCAGTAATAATAACAATGGCAATAAATTTTTCCTATTGGAAACTAATGGTGGTTCACATCGTGGACTTTCAATTCTAACTATTAAACAACAAGAAATGCTTTATCAAGGTTATTATCAAGCAATTGAAAAGGCTATTCAAAAAAGAAAGGAAGGAACCGAAAAAGTTCTCATACTCATTGGATTACCTATAGACGACAGGTTAATTCATGAAAAAGTTATCTTGATTGAATATTTAAGAAAAAGAATGAAAAAGGAAGGTTTTACTTTAAAAATCTTTAATATATCCAACTATGATCCTAATTACAAAGCAGAACTTATCTTTCTCGTGGCGGATTATAATCAAATCTCTTCCTTAATTTCTTATAGTAATAATTGGGTTAGATTGAAAGAGGAAAAAATCCATGTTTTAATTGGAGATGGTATCGCAAGGCGTTTTAATGATAAAAATTTTAATAACGACGTGATTAAGAATTATAGAGAAATTAAGACCATAATAGTAAATCCAGTTTTTAAAATAACAGATGATAAATCTTTGACATATTTAGCTAGTTTTTTTTCTCAAGACGTTCTTAGTGAATTTAACCTAAAGCACTTAATTTTCACAAAATGTTTTTCAGAAAAGGAGATGCTTCAAAAATTATTATATTTGATTAAAAATGAACAAAGATCATTTGTCATAAAACCAAGTGGAGGTTCTGGAGGTGCGGGGGTCTTGATTATCTCTCAAAATCAAAAAAAAGAGGATATAAGGAGAATTATAAAAACCAGTCAAAAAGAATTCTATAATAAATTTGGACCACAACGAAACCCTTTTCCTTATACTATCCAAGAATTAGCAGATTTTTGCTTAATTAATTGGAGAGGTGGAAAACACACATATGATATTAGAATTTATGTTGCAAATACAAGTGGTATCATCCAACCAATAGGAGGTTTAGCAAGGATTTCTCGTGATTCTTATATAAATGGGGGAAAAAAACAAGAATTCGTTGTAAACTTAAGTGGGTTTAATGGTCAGATTGAGGTTACCAGAGGACTTGGTTTTTCAAAATCAAACGCAGCAATGCTTGGTTTACAACGGGAGGATTTCATTGATCTTTTTTGTATAAGTTGTGTTATATTTACAAATATCATTAATTATTATGAAAAAATTATCAATTTTTCTAATTGGGACAAAATTGTTAGGTTTCAATGATTTAAAATACTAATTATTTTAGGATTCTTATTATTCTCTAATTCCATGCATCTTACATGGAAATATTGTTTTTTCATGCCTAAAAAGTTCCCATTAATCATATTCCCCAATGTAAATTGATAAGTTTTACTCAAATCTTTATCTAAGATTGGTTGCTTACAAATTTGGCAATAATTCATTTTAGATCACCTTGAATTTGATAATTTTCTATATTTAAGTATATAAACCAAACAAAAAGAACTTAAAGCTTCATCTTGAGTCAGATTCAAGGAACTCTAATGAACGACCAATCAAAATTAGTTCATTTTTTTTATGAGTGTGACCTCCTTTGTTTATGATCAACCTATTTTCTGTTGGAAGATCTAAAGCTTCGGCATTTTCTTCGAAATTAATCATTTTAATTATCTTGTCATTTCTACTGTGTATTAACAGTACTCTATTTGATAGAATTTTCCAATTCTCTTCAGAAACTTGTTTCTTGCATTGATTTATTAGATATAATGGAGATAATTTTTTATTTTCTTCGCGATTTGGAAAAAGTTTTACACCCTTCAAAAAATAGCTTAGCATGACAATAATGTTAAATCGAGGCAGATTTTTTCTGTAGTCAGAAATAGCAGAGATAGCAATTATTTTGTCGATCCTGTCATTATCGAATCCGCCACACAATGTGGTCAATGCTCCAATACTAAATCCCACGCAACAAATCCTCTTTTTATTTAAATCGTTGTTTGTTGATATCCATTTTAAGATTTTCTGAAAATCATCAATCCTTTTTAAGAATTGACTTCTTCTCCCAACTTTTTTTGATTTTCCGGTGCCTCGAGCATCATAGGATAGGACTACATATCCAAGTTGTGCAAAAGGGAGAAAATAATTCTGAAGTGATTCATTCGTATCAGAAAACCCATGGACTATTATTATAATGCAATTAATTCTCTCAACTAGAGTTCTATTTTTTGATGAAACAAGGAGGGCAATTATTTCTTTTTTCTTATTTCTAGCTGGTTCTACTGGAATTCTTTCAAATTTTGTTACATAATCTTTTAAAGATAGGGGATCCCACCTATCATACCATAAATCCGCAAAACTCCAATATATTTCGAAGGGAGTATAAATAATCAAGAATGTTGTGGTAGATAAGATGAAGCAAGGCAAAAAGGGATTCCCGAAAATATTCTGATTCACATTCCAAATCAACATGCTAAAAATGAGATCAAAATAAATTAAAATGCATCGTTTTAAATTTTTTGTGATTAAAATAACCACCGATATGTTTTTATTATGTTTAAAGAATAAAGAATAAAAAAAGGTTGATTATTTCAAGATAACTACTTTTTTGCTTTATCAGGAGGGCATCCAAAATCATTTCGAACTTTACATTCCCTTTTACTTGAACTACCAGGACAAGGAACACATTTAGCTTTTCGAAGTAATGCTTCAACTTCACTGATTTCATAACCAAACTCTTCATCCTCAGTTTCATCTGCCAGCATATCATCTTCGATTTCATTCAGATCATAAATCAAATCTTCGTCTAAATCATCTTTTTCATCGTATAAATCAATGACTTCGTCCCCATCTTCATCTTGTTTTCCCTCTGGAATATCATCTTCTTCTGGTTCGGTTAATTTAACCTTTTTTTTAGCCATTAAACTCACTAATCTCTAAATTTCAATTTGTTGATATAAGATGAAATGATATTATAAAATTTAGATTTTATCATTATTCAAAATTATTTGAATTAATAAAAAATAGGCTTTTGAAGATAATGTAACAATGATAATGGTATTGACTAATTCAAAGTAATTATTTTCATTATTGATTCATTTTCAATTAATTCAATATAAATTATAAAAATATCTCTGAAATTATTTTTTATTTCTTTTAAATTATAAAATTTATAGCTTGATATATCAAAATGGGGATATATATACTTGAATTCTATCTCAGGAAAATAATCTTTTGAATTTAGAATAACATTCAATTCTTTACATTCATGTTTATTTAAGTAGAGTTCTTTAACTAAAGCATTGGTTAACGCTTCGAACAAATTTATGGATTTTTCAATATCCTCTAATTTTATTGTATTATGAATATTTAATGCGTGATAATCATAGTTCAATTGATTTAAAAAATGATTTATCTTACCAATATCAGAAATGGAAGATGGAAAATGATTTGGAATTGGAATTCTTTTTATAAAACTGCCATTATATCTGAGATACCCTCCTGCCATATGAAGACTTTGGTATAGTGTATTGAAAATATCATTCATAAATTTAGAGTTCATGATGGCCAATAAACAAAAATAATCGTTAGTTGTAAATGATTCTATAATTACTTGATATAATCCAGTGATGTTTACATATATTCCAGGATCATAGATCCAGGTTAATTCTTTTGCTATCTCTCTAAAGATTATCTTTTCTGATTTGAGTAATTTCCATATCTCTTTATATTCATCTCGATAAGTAAAATAAGATATTCTTAGCTTATTATTTGCGATCTTTATGAGCTTATTAAATTTTATGTGGTATTTTCCAAGGTTTCCTGTACCGATTATAAGTAAATCTTGATCATTTTTCTTTTCTTCTTGTATATTTTTAAAATGTTCAGCCCATTTTATAAACCCAAATGGTCTATATATTATTTTTAGATCTTGAAATCTTTCTTGTAATGATTTATAGTTATCAAATAAACAATTTACTAAATCAATATCTCCAGATAAAGGAATCACATTGGAAGGTAAGTTTTTTAGTGAATTTTGAGAAATTTTTTTCCATCTCATTTTCTTCTGATCGAAATTGATATTATCCTCATCTAATTTGATAAAAGCGAAAGAATTTTCTTTTTCAAAGTTCTTAATTTTAAGAGAGATGATAATAGGATAAGCTGCTGCTTCTTGAAATATTGAGAGGGAAGAAATATCAATAATTTGTTTAATTTGTGTATCATAAACTATTTTTTTGCGAATTTTAATCCCATAATCCGCTGCTAAAAATTTATTGGTTATTAGAAAGGATAAATATCCGTGATTGTGATTTAATACCTCCATAGATTTTTCTATAAATAATATCGATAAATCATACAGCTTATAAGCACTATCAAATATTTTTAACTTATTTTTATATTTCTTATCTTCAATTTTTTTATTTTCTACATAAGGTGGATTTCCCAAAATTAAATCAAAAGGTTCAATTTTAAATTCCAATAGAAAATCAGAATGAAATATCTTGAAGTTAAGATTTGACGTATCAATTATAGAATTTATGGTGTCTTCCATATTCAAGGACTTTTGTTCTAAATCGGATTGAAAATACCAGATCATCAATCTTGCTTTCGTAACTGATAAAGCACCCTCCTCAGTATCTACGCCATAAATGTTATGCTCGATTATATAACGTTTTATTTCCTCTAAAGAAAGATTGCACGGTAAAATTTTATATAAATTAAAAAGAAATTTAGCCACACTTAACAAAAACCTGCCAGAACCACAACAAGGATCTAAAATTTTCATTTGAGAAACGTGGTTCCACACTACCTTTTTAAGCTCATCTGCTTGTTCATAAAAAAAAGTTATGATGGATGATTTATCAAATATTTTTGTAAAACTACTTGGTAACCACCCCATCTCCTTAATTTTATCACACAAGTAAATTTTAAATATGTTATTAGTCATGAAATCAGCAATATCTTGAGGAGTATAAACAACGCCATTAATCTTGCTCCCATTTTGAATATGGAGTGTATTTTCCTCATATTTTTTTATGAAATCGCTTAAATATATAAATTGATTTCCAACAAGTTTCTCTTTCATCTTATAATCGCAACTTTTTTAGGAGTGGGCATCTAATTTATTATAATCAAATTACGTTATATAATTTCCTTCCATACATTGTGGTGTTTTTTATTATGATTAATGAATCTTGGTTAAACAATTTAGTTCAAAATCCTCATCTCATTACTCATTTACAATTTAAGGAAATTTATCCGATTTTATTCAGAGCACATGAAATCTTTAAGGAAGAAGATTTTCTAATTGAATTAAATCCAAATAATGATCAAGATTATGGATATGTTATAGGAGATATCCATGGAAATCTCAATTCATTAAATTACTTTACCAAATTAATTCAAGAAAATAATCCAAAATTTGTTGTTTTTTTAGGCGACATTGTGGATAGAGGTCCACATCAATTAGAGTGTTTAATAGTGGTCCTCGCATTAAAAATCTTATTCCCTGATAAAATTTTTTTATTAAGGGGAAATCATGAAACGGTTGAAATGAACCAATCATATGGATTTTATAATTTATTCAAAACGAAATTTCATAATTTAGGTGAATTTAACTCGATTTTAATGGTCTATGAAGTTTTACCAAGATGTAGCGTTATATACAATAAAATACTATGTGTTCATGGAGGCATTTCCAGGGATTTTAAATCTATAATGAATCTACAAAATTACAGGACCGCTAATCATAAAAATTTACCACGTCAATTGAAGGATTCGATGTTTGAAATGATGTGGAACGATCCAAAAGAAGATTTATCGGGATTTTCAAGAAGTTATAGAGGAGAAGGTATCTATTTTTTTGGTGAAGATGTTTTTACAGAATTCATGAAAAAAAATAACTTTAAATTCCTCATTAGATCTCATGAATGCTTTAATGAGGGATTTCGATGGTTTTTTAATAAAAGGTTGCTTTCAATCTTTTCTTCATATAATTATTATGGTGTTCTCAATCCAAATCCAGCGTCTTATGCGATTATTAAGGGAAAAGAGATCATTCCCATGAATATAAAATTTTTAAAGAATTAATTCTGGGAATAATTGCACGATTTCTTGAAACTTTTTGAGATGTTCTTTCCATCTATCATTCATATCTAATTCCAATGATAGTTTTTGAGAATTAATCAATTTTTCCGTGAGAATATACAAAAACGCTGCAATTTTCTCCCGAGTCTTTAACTCAACAGTTATCTGAATACGTTCAAATAAACCTAAATCAACACCTTCATCGTCATCTAATTGATTTAGATCTTCTTGGGTTACATCAAATTTTAACGCCCAAAATGACTCATTCGAAGGAAATATAACGGGGAACCAATAATTTGGAGGGAAAACTCTCGAATAATTATGTACTAAACAAGGTTCTACATCATGCTTATTTTTCCAATAACCTCTAGTAATAAAAGTTCCATATCCAACTACAGAAATAAGACCATTAATTTTGTGACCTGAATGCAAGATAGATACTTTTACATTATTTGTGAAGCATCTGGCTTAATAAACAAGAGATTATTACCCCTGATGAAAATCTCGTTGTATTTTGCTACTGGGGACCCATCCATAATCTCAACTGCATTTTCAAGAATCATATTCATGTATGCATCGATCTCTTTCAACATCCCCTTGTATTCTGTTCCATCTTTCAATCTGAGTATTATTTCAGAATTTTGAGCAGCTTGAAGAATATGTAACGGATTTTTGGACCGCTGACCTGTGTTATTTCTTTCCATTTTTTTTCAATCTCTTTTCAAAAAAAAATCTATTATTGATATTATTTAAAAGAATATTTTAAAGAAAAACTTTTTTGAATTAAAACCTTATCATCGCATAAAATAGATCTAAATGGGATTTTTGATTTGAGAGATCAACAAATTAATTTTGATAAAAAAAAAAAAATAATTGAGAGTTATAACTCCTCATCTGAGTATTATGATGATAGATATAGATCTTTACAACTCGAAAAATTCGAGCTTGCTTTTAAAGGTGTTAATTTTCAATCAAAATTAATTTTAGATGCAGGATGTGGTACTGGACTTCTATACACTCATATTTCAAAAAAATTTTCAAATTCAAAAAAAACTCAATCCCATTACATCTGTCTTGATATATCCTTTAACATGGTGAAAAAGGTAAAAATAAAAGAAGAATTTAAGGAAGAAATGCCCCATATTAATTTAATTTTATCAGATATGGAAAATTTACCATTTAGAGAAAAGATTTTTGATGTAATTGTTTCATTAACTTCTCTCCAGAATTTACCGAATATTTTCCAAGGAATTTTAGAGTTGATGAGAGTAAGCAAACGAAAAACAGAATTTTATTTATCAATATTGAAAAAAGATGCTCGATTAGAAGAGGTGATATCCAAATTTAAGCCATATGTTGATGATTTTACAATAATCAACAATGAGGAGTTGGAAGATTTAATTATTCAAGGAAAAATGTTTTAAAAAACCCTTCTAATTGAAGAAAGAGTTCATAATGTCTTGAACATCACTTTGGACATTGAATTTCTTGTTGAAGTAATTAGAAATGTTAAATATGTCTCGTTCAAGTAAGGATCGTGCACTTGGGTGATCACTGGAAACCCATTGTAACCAATCAATAATCAAAATATTTTCTTTTTCATCGACTATGATGTTAAACTCTCCTAAATCACCATGAACTATCTTTGCTTCTTGGTAAATTATTTTCATTTGTTTTATAATTTTATTAAAAATTTTTTCGGGTTTATCGAGATCTCTAAAATATACTAATTCTTTTCCCTTCAAATAAGACATGACAATCATGTGTCGATTATAAGCAATTGGTTTTGGGGTATCCAATTTTAATTTAGATATTTTAGTTAAAGCTTCAAATTCTCTCCTTGCGGCTAATCTATTAATATACAGCCATGAAGAATGTCCACGCTCTCCAATTAAATCTCTTAATTGCTTTATACTTTTAAAACTAGTGCGTCCCATTCTATATATTTTTAATGCGAGTATATTTTCGTTATCATCCATGGAGCCATATACATCTGATTCTTTCCCTTTTCCTATAATAGGGCCTAATTGACTGATCACTTTTTTCTCAACAAGTGCATGAAGAGCCAAAATATCATAACCAATTGAGTTAAGAGTATAACCAATTTTATACGAAGATGAGTCTCTTATTATAAGATCATATTTATGAACTTTTTTTAAGCGAAAAAGGGTTTCCTCTAGTTTATAACGTGAGTAAAATCGAATATTGTCGATAGTTACATATTCAGATCGTTTCATCCCGATTTCAATTGCCATTAAGATTCTTAGATCCTCCTTTTCAAGATCTGTAAGTAGTTTAGCCGCTTCGGACATATTACCAGTAGTTTTTATGTATATTAAAATAATTTAAAAATACGTGTCATAATAAAAGTTTTTTTGGTATAATATTAATGTAATTGAAAGTTAAATGAAATTTTGACGTTAAAAAAAAAAAATTTTATAAGTATTGATAAAAGAAAAAAGTTTTACTAAGTTAGGTATTTCAAATATACTTAAGCAGATTGTCATAATTAGCAAAAATCTGAGAAGATCTGCGAAATTAATAATATAAAGAGATTCCGTTGATCCTAATTGAAAAAGAAAAAGAAAAACCCCTTGTTGCAAGTAAATACTCATTCCTATAAAAATTAATATTCCTGAAAGAGAAAGAATTAAAGCTGTAATCTCATATTCATAGATAGAAATCCCTATATTA
Organism: uncultured archaeon; assembly: GCA_964583985.1. GTDB lineage: Archaea > Asgardarchaeota > Lokiarchaeia > Sigyniarchaeales > SOKP01 > SOKP01. Next base: position 18,911 of record CAZOYD010000005.1, on the reverse strand, counting down.
ATAATTAACGCGATCATTGTTATAATCACCAGAATTTTTGCGAAACTTATCCAAGTAATGAAATTTATTGACGAGATAGTAATATTTGAACCCATTCGTGACCAATAGAGTGATCCCCATAAATTCACCATCATCATTATTGGGAAGATAAGTGAAAAAAGGCTCATTATTAAGTAAATTCTTATCGTGAGAAATCTAGTAAAAACATATTTTTCTACGTTTTCTTCATGTTTTGCGGTTTCTAGCATGTTGTTCAATCGATCTTTGATATAGGAAGGAAGTTCTTTGGATAAAACAATCAATTCAAAATCAGAATCTTGAAAACTTGAAAATATATTCATCAACAAACCTTTTCCTTTTTTCAATTTATCGCTCGTACTTTTAGGACCATTCCATAAAAATGCTTTCTTTTGAGTCATATCTAGAAAAACACATAAGTCATGGAATAATAAAACATGTTCTTCTTCAATCCAACTATTTTTTCCTTCATTGAAGATAAATGTTTTGAGCATTGAATAAATTAACTCTGATTTAATATTAATCTTTCGTATATGATTTAAGAAATCTTTTCATTATTTTATTCTTCCTTTATTCTTGATTTGATTCCTTCCCATAAATCTTTAATGTATGCTTTATAATTCTCAATTTGCTCAGTAGAGACAGACTTAAATCGCTTTTGAACTTTAATATATTCCTCAATTGGTTTTCGTTTAGATGAATCGAGGCATCTCTTACTATCTCTTGAAAGGATGAATTTACCATCGATAACTTCATAAAGTGGCCAAAATCCAGTTTGAACTGCTAATCTCCCGATTTCAATCGAATTACTGGGGAGATAACCCCATCCTGGAGGGCATGGAGCAAGAATATGAATATATTTGGGACCATACATATCTTTTGCACGGGAGAATTTCTCATATAAATCTAAAGGATAAGAAGCTATTGCCGTAGCTACATATGGAATACCATGAGCCTCCATAATTTTAGGCATATTTTTTTTATATCCAACTTTGCCACCGGGAGTGGTGGTACTGAAAGCACCTGGAGGAGTACTCCCACTTCTTTGGACACCGGTATTCATGTATGCTTCATTGTCATAACATGCATAAATAAAGTTTGTTCCTCTTTCTGCAGCCCCGCTTAAACTTTGAATTCCAATATCTACAGTTCCTCCATCACCAGCAAATGCAACAACATTGATATCTTGATCGAGTCCTTTATCTTCAAGTGATGCCACAATTCCTGATGCTGATGCTCCAGTAGTAGCAAAAGGGGTGTGCAAAACTGAAACCTTAGTTGTACAAAATCCTTGCATTCCATGTAGAACTGTTAAACAACTAGCAGGAACAGTAATGATCGTTTTGGGTCCTAAAGCTTTTAACGCAATTCTATAAATTAATGCCATTGAACATCCAGCACATGCTCGAGTACCTGGGTAAATATATTCTTCTTCAGGTAAATCCATAACATTTACCAATTTTCATTTCACCTCCTTAAAAAAAGTTGCTTCATCATAATCGTTTAGTTCCTCCAATTTTAACCCGAGAAATTCAGTATTTTGAGATATTTCTTCAGTTTTTTGTTGATTCAAAGCTCTATTGACACCTTCAATGAGCTGCTCATTTGTTACGTCTCTCCCCCCTAATCCAACTATAAAACCCTTAATAAATGGACTTTCTTTTAACCCATATAAAGCGGATTTTAATTCATAACATAAAACACCTTCATACCCATATCCAATATCTCGATCAAATACTACTATCGTTTTTTTGTCCTTGAGAAGTTCTCTTAATTGCTTGGCGGGATATGGTCTAAACAGTTTTAAGCTAACCAGTCCTACTTTTAATCCCTTATCTCTTAATTTATTTAAAACTACTCTAGCTTGAGATGCAACAGAACCCATTGCGAAGATAATGATATCAGCATCATCAAATTCAGCGGTTTTAAATAATCCATTTCCATAACTTCTTCCGAATTTATTGGCGAAATCATCATGTACTTCTTGAATTATTTCAATAGAATTTTCTAATGCTTTTTGGAGGGCATATCTGTATTCAAAATATCCCGGAACCCTTCCCTCAGATCCTCTATCACGTGTATGTGGTGTTGTTACAGGATCTATTCCCTTAACTTGAGAAATATCAGATAGATTGATATGATGCTTTAATGGAGGTAAGAAGTCATCAACATCTTTTTGATCCTCTAAAACTACGGGCATCATTGTGTGTGATAAAATGTATCCATCATAACCTACTATTACTGGTAAATTTACTCTATGATCTTCTGCAATTTTAAATGCTTGTAAATTAGTGTCGTAAATTTCTTGATTATCTTCACACATAAATTGAATCCAACCAACATCTCTGATAGTTATGAAATCTGAATGGTCGGTCCAAACAGACCAAGGAGCACCTAAGCTCCTTGTAGCTAAATTTATAATTATTGGCAATCTATTTCCGGAAGTCCAAGGCAACATTTCATACATCAATTCTAGCCCATGAGCTGATGTTGCAGTTCCTACTCTTGATCCAGTCGCAGAAGCAGCAACACAAACTGCGAGAGCAGAATGTTCTGATTCTACTTTAACAAATCGGGCATTCAATTTCCCCTCATTTATAAATTCTGCGATTTTTTCCACTACTGGACTTTGTGGAGTAATTGGATAAGCAGCAACAACTCCTACTTTAACTTGTCTTAATGCATGAGCTGCAGCGTTATTCCCAGTTAAAATCGTGGCATCTTCCATTGCATTATTCATCGATTTTCACCTCTTCCATACTTATTGCTTTTACGGGACATTCTTCCGTACAAATCCCACATCCCTTACAATATTCTAAATCTATCGTGGGAGGAATTGTGCGCGTGATAACGGCATCGGGACAATAAAGCCAGCAATTAAAACAAGAAAATTTACCAGATTTAACAGGTATGCATTTATCTAAATCAATAACGGGTTTTTTTGAACTCCAGCTACCAGTTTTTCCCGCTTCGCCTTTTACTGGTTTTTGTACCGATCCAAGAATTTTTTGATAATCTTTTTTAACATTAGTCATAATAACACAATCATTAATGAATAAAAACCAATATGAAATGTAATAACTATTAAAATAAAATGTCTTTGGAAATAATATAAAACAAAATTTAAGTTTGTTATTATAACTCAATTAATTTACTTTTTAGAAATACATATATATTTAGGGCTTTCATAATCTTTTTGAATATTCACATAGGATTAGCTCTTAAGAATAATTTAATTAGGTTATAAACGTGGAGTATGATAAAATCGAAGTTAGGGAGAAATTTAAAGAGTTATTTGAATATTCATTAGAATTATTATATGTCAATGATTTTAATGGAAATTTCCTTGATGCTAATGATGTCGCTTTAAAAACTCTTGGATATCAACGTGAGGATATCACAAAGATATCCTTTAGAGATTTTCTCGATCAAGAGAACCTCATGAAAGCCTATAACATCACAAAAGAAATACGTAAAACGGGACGACAATCTGAATGGAGTGAGTACCAAATTAAAACAAAAGAAGGAGATACTATTTTTATAGAGACCTATGGAATTCCACTTAGAAAAAATGATAATATATATGCTATTTTAGGGATAGGTAGAAATATTACTGAGCGAAAAGTCGCCGAGTTAAAATTAAAAGATAATGAAGAGATGTTTAAAGCAATATACAAGGAAGGTCCAATTCCCGCTTACACCTGGCAGAAATTAGGAAATGATTTCATTTTAATTGATTTTAATAAGGCCGCAGAAGAAATTAGTAAGGAACATGTCAAAAATTTCATAGGGTACAAAGCTTCTGTAATATATAAGGATCGTCCTGACATTTTTAACTATTTAAGACTATGCATGGCAAAGAAAGAACGTATTAGCGCGGAAATACAATATAAATTTGAACTTTCAGATGAGATAAAACATATGTCTACTTATTTTGGATATGTTAATCCAGATTTAATCGTGGAACACGCTGAAGATATTACTGAACAAAAAAATGCGATCTTAAGGCTTCAAGAGTCTGAGGAAAAATATAGAGATATGATTAATAATTTAGATGTTGGATTTTATCAAGTCACCTTAGATGGAATTATGTTAAATCATAATCCAGCACATAATAAAATTTTAGAGTATGATTTATCTGGGAGTTTAGTAGGTAAAAGAGTTACAGATTTTTGGCAATTTCCAGAAGAAAGACAGAAATATCTAAGAGAGATATTAGAAAATAATAGTGTAAAGAATTATATTTGCCCATCATTGACGGAAAAGGGTAATAAAGTTATTGTTCAATTAAATTCTCATCTAATGAGAAATAAGGAAGGAAAACCAATTGGAATCGAAGGTACTTTTACTGATATAACAGAAATATATAATTTGGAACAGGACTTAAAAGAATCTGAGGAGAAATTTAGATCTATTGCAGAAGAATCATTATTGGGTATATGTGTAATACAAGATGATTTGGTTAAATACATTAACACACAATTTGCGGATTTATTAGGATATTCGGTTGATGAAATTAAGAATTGGGAACCTGGTTGGTTTGCAAATGTTATTCATCCAGATGATAGAGATTGGGTAGTGGAACAAGCTAAAAAGAAACAATTGGGCTTAAAAGATGTAAGATATTATTATCAATATCGCTTAATAAATAAATCTAAAAACATTATTTGGTTAGACAATTTTTCTAAAACTATTTTATTTAGAGGCCGAAATGCGAACTTAGTAACTGCTGTAAATATCACGGAACGAAAAATTGCTGAACAAAAATTGAAAGAGTCCGAAGAAAAATATAGAAATATTTACGAAAACACCCCCTTTTCAGTAGTATTAATTAATTCCCAAGGTGTAGTCATAGATGCTAATCCAACCACCGAAGAAATGTTTGGATATAAAAGAGACGATTTTATTGGTAAAAGGTTTATGGATCTTTCAATAATTCATCCAGATTACTTACCAACAATTTTAGAACTTTTTCAAAAGTTTGTAAAAGGAGAAAAGATGCATCGAATAGATATTAAAATACAAAGAAAGAATGGTACCATTTTTTGGACTAATCTTCAAGCAGCTCTGATGACACTTACGGGAGAAACTTATGTGCAAGCTCTTTTTACGGACATTACTAGTAAAAAGGAATCTGAATTACTAGTGAATAAAGAAATTAATAAATTGAAGGAATTAGAAAAAATTAGGAAGAATTTAATTTCTCGAGTTTCTCATGAACTAAAAACGCCTCTTGTCTCTATAAGTGGAGGTTCAGAATTATTATTGACCTTGTACAATAAAGAATTCTCATCTGAAACGTTAGAAATTCTAGAACTTATTGAAAAAGGAGGGACGCGTTTAAAGTACCTTGTAGATCGTTTGGTAGATATCTCGAAAATTGATTATGGAAAATTTAAATTAGAGATAAAATCAGAAGACTTAAGTGAAATTATCAGGGAATGTAGCCGTGAAATTTCGTACTTATTAAAAAATCGCAAGATTAACTTGAACCTATCTCTTCCTGAGAGCATATACATAAACATAGATCGAATTCGAATGGAACAAGTAATCATAAACTTACTTTCAAATGCAATCAAAAATTCGCCACCTAATGGAGAAGTAAATGTTATTTTGAAAAAAAAAAATGATTGGATTGAGTTAATTGTAAAAGATACAGGGATTGGTTTGACAAAAGAAGAAATGAATTCATTATTCACTCGTTTTGGCAAAATAGAAAGATTCGGTGAAGGTTTTGAATATTTAGACATTCAAGGTTCAGGTTTAGGATTATTTATCGTAAAAGAAATTCTTAACTTACATGGGGGAGAAATTAAAGCCACCTCAGAAGGAAGGAATAAAGGTTCAATATTTAGTTTAAGATTGCCTATAAAATAGTAGTATCTTTCATTTCAAAGAATTTTAGCCATATTATATCCTTCTTCAATTAATTCATAGTTTAAAGCGCCTAACTTTTGACCTAATCTATTGAGAACTACTTTTTTTAAATTTTCAAGATTCAAATCGGGAAGTGCTTTAGAAAGAAGCCCTAAAATCGGTGTATTTATTATAGGATTTCCATCAATCGTTAAATCTTTCTCAAGAGCTAACTTGCTTATATCTGCAACGATAATTTTTATGTTCTTACTAAAATTAAATTTTTTGGATAAAAATTCCGGTTCTTTATTAGAGTTAATGATAAAAATTCCATTTTTATTCAGGGAAGAGATGATTTCGTAATCCAATACAGTTTCATCAAAAACAATTAGAATATTCGGATTTTGTATTTGTGCTCTATCCCAAATTTTATGTTTTCTTGATAATTTGGCATATGCTTGAACAGGAGCACCCCTTCTTTCAGCACCAAAAGAAGGATATGCGTGTACATCAATAAAGTTCCCACTCATATATGCAGCTTCTGCTAATATTTCACAAGCCGTAACGGCTCCCTGTCCTCCTCGCCCCAAAATAATCAGAGTTATTAAATCATCTTCAGAATTGATTTCATTTGTCATTTTTCTAATTTTATAAGAATATGTATATTAATGTATATGAAAGAGGCTTTTTAATAAAAAATTTCGTTAATTAAAATAGAATCAAATTTTATAATATATTAATCCCATTTCTTATTACAATAATTAGAGAAGATTTTAACATGAAAACTGGAACAGGGTTTTTTGAAGGAAGAGAAAATACGAAGTTGTTCTATCAATATTGGCTGCCAGAAAATGACGATTTTAAGGCGTATATAATAGCACTTCATGGATGGGGTACTCATTCCGATAGAATGAAAGTGCCTGCTGAATATTTTACTCAAGAAGGATATGCTATTTATAGTTTCGATCTAAGAGGTCATTGGAGAAATGCGGGTGAGGCTCCAGGGCATATTGATAGCATCGATCATCTTCAAAAAGATATAATGCTTTTTATGGACATAGTAAGATTGGAGGCAAATGATAAAAAGATTTTTTTGATGGGGCAATCATTTGGTGGATTGGTTTGTATTTTATATGCAATTGAACATCCAAGTTTACCTGGAGTTATTGTTTCTTCTCCAATGATTCGTTTAGCAAAGAATTTTTCATTTACTAAAAAGCTTGGTAATAAAATAGCAGCTCCCTTATCTAAAATCTCTCCTAATAAAACAATTAAAATAATGATTGATCAAAATCTTTTAACAAGTGATCTTAAAATCTTACGAAGCCACATTGCGGATAAGAAGAAAATAGATTTTATATCACTAAGAACTGCTGCGGAAATTGAGAGATCTATGAAGTTTGCATTGGAAAATGCATCGAGACTTCTTTGCCCTATTTTAATTTTACAAGGTGAAAAAGATAAGATAAATGACAATGAAGCTACAAAGGCATTTTATGAAGGAATAAAAAGTCAAGATAAAAATTTAAGAATGTATGAAGGATTTCTCAATGAATTATGGAATGAGAAGGGTCGAATGCAAGTATATAGAGATATGTGGATCTGGCTAGAAAAGCATAGATGAATGTTCAAAATCAAGGATAATTATCATATATATTTTTAATGATGGTATCCATTTCTTTTTGTGATTTCTTTTGATATGCAATTTCTCCGCATTCATCTTCTAAATCATACCATCGTTCAATCATTTTATTATTCATTAAGGTAAGATGATTTCATCAAGAACATGAATGAATCCATTCTTTTACTGAAAGTTCTAATTAATTTTTTGGTTTCTATATCTGATTTATCGGGCGAGAATATCATTGTTGGAAAGTTAAGGTTCTTTAATTCTTCTAGTCCAAATTTATCGGCAGTAAATAGGATATTTTTCGCAAATGGCAATCCGAATGATAAAAGGGGTAAAATGGTAGCTCCTGTTTGAGGATATATTGAAATGGCTATTTCTGTCATTCTAAAAAACATTTCTTCCTTAGGTTTATCTGCAAAGATTTTTAATTCATCTAATTCCTTATCCTGAAAGAATAATTGCTTCCACGTTATCACTTCAGAATGATTTAGGTTTTTGTGATAAGGATGTATCATATTGCATTGATCTTGACGCATTATTCTCCTTATCTAGATGTTTAAGTCAAATTAAAGGTTATCGAGAAGAAGATATCAAGTCTGCTGTTGTAAAATACTGAGATTTCACAATTCCTATCTTTAATGATAAGAATTTTTTATTTATGCGATACAATAACACTCATAAATCAACAGGTTGCTTAGAAGCTATTGCTGAAATTCAAAAATACATATCAGAGCTGTTTGAATTTTGTTCTCCTTGGGTTGGAACTTTGGACATAACTCCTTGGATTTAAAATATGTTAATTATTAAATCTGTAATAAATAGAATAAATTTCTATTAAATACTTATACTCCACGTATATTTATTTTAAAAAAATAAGTGATGATTAATGATAAATGATATCACTTCTGAAGATCTTCAAAAACAAAATCTCACTCCCATGATGAAACACTGGTTTAGTGTGAAACAAACTTACAAGGATAAATATCCGAATCACTTGATCGCATATAGAATGGGAGATTTCTATGAATTTTTCTATGACGATGCTGTTAGAGTATCCTCTCTATTAGGTATTACTTTAACTCAAAGAAAATTAGGTTCTGACGCTTATCCATTAGCCGGGATACCTTATCACGCGGGTAGCTATATAAAGAATTTAGTTAACTTGGGGCAGACAGTTGTTGTAGTGGATCAATTAGAGGATCCTGCCACGGTGAAAGGTAGAATAGTAAAGCGAGGAGTTGTAAGGATCATGTCTCCAGGAACCATAATAGAATCAGATATGCTTAAATCTAACGAGAATAATTATTTATGTTCCTTAATCAAGGAAAAGCGCGGTTTTGGGATTGCGTTTGTTGATATTTCGACGGGAGAATTCTTAGCCACTGAATATCTATCCAACGACGATGATTCTCAAGGAAAAATGTTAAGCCTTTTTTCACAATATGATCCGGTGGAAGTCATTATTCCATCTGAACTAAAGAAAGAAGAAAAACTCTTTTTATTATTAAAGGATCTAACTAATGCATTACTTAAACCATACGATGAATTTGCTTTTAATTATGATAATGCATATAATTTAATTACAAGGCATTTTCAGATATCTAATCTTGAAGGGTTTGGGATTGAAGATCGTAGACTTGCGATTCAAGCTAGTGGTGGATTACTTGCATTCTTGAAGGAAACTCAAAGAGACATGCTTCCTAACATTTTCAAAATTAATCCGATTCAAGAAAGGAGTATTTTACATCTTGATTATGCTACCCAGAGAAATTTAGAATTGGTTAATTCCTTATGGGAAAAAGGAAAAGAAGTGACTTTATTTTCTATTTTTAATCTTACTCATACTCCCATGGGTGCCAGATTATTAAAAAAAGTCATGTTACGACCGCTCACTAACCCTGAAGAAATTAATAGCAGATTGAATATTGTACAAAAATTTAAGGACGATGTGTTCTTGAGATCTGATTTAAGGGAAGAATTGAAAATATTAGGAGATTTAGAACGTCATATAAATCGCATTAATTATTCAAACAATTCTAATGCAAGAGATTTGATACATATCAAGAATTCCTTAGAAAAAATTCCTAAAATTAAAAATTTGTTAGAAAAATCAAAAATTCCTGAAGTTGATGATTATTTGAAAGAGATCAACGAATTCAATGAATTAAAAACTTTAATTGAAACATCAATAAGAGAAGATCCACCAACAACGGTTAAAGAAGGACACATGATCAAGTTTGGTTTTGATGATAGAGTTGATGAATTATTAGATCTTTTACAGAATGGTAAAAAATATGTTCTTGATTATGAGGAGGAACAAAAATCGCAATTGAAATTGACAACAGGATTAAAAGTTGGACATAATAATATATTGGGATATTACATTCAAATAACTCTCAATACGCTAAGAAATATATCCAAGATACCAGATGAGTATATTGAACGACAAACGTTAAAGAACGCTAAGAGATACACAAGTGCCGAATTGAAAAAGCTGGAAGAAAAAATAGTACTTGCTGAAGAAAAAATAAATGATCTAGAATATGAAATTTATAGTAAAATTCGTGAAAAAGTGGTCGGAAAAACTGTAGAGATCTTAGAAACTGCGAAAAGTATAGCATATATTGATGTTTTATCTTGTTTTGCAGAAATTTCTGAAAAATATAATTATTCACGCCCGATAATTTCTCTTGACGACAAAATAATTATAAAAGAAGGAAGACATCCTGTAGTTGAGCAGATTAATCTAACAGATCAATTTATTCCAAATGATTGTTATTTAGATACAGAAAAAGAACAAATACTAATAATTACAGGTCCAAATATGGCGGGTAAAAGTACATACTTGCGACAAGTCGCATTAATATGCATTATTGCCCAAATGGGATGTTTCGTACCAGCAAAGTCAGCTCAAATTGGAATTGTTGATAAAATCTTTACCAGGATTGGAGCATCTGATGATTTAGCTCGTAAATTAAGTACTTTCATGATTGAAATGACCGAAACCGCAAAAATTCTTCACAATTCAACGCAGAAAAGTTTAATCATCATCGATGAATTAGGGAGAGGAACCAGTACAAGCGATGGACAAAGCATTGCAATGGCTACTCTCGAAAAATTGCACGAGATAAAAGCTAAAACTCTCTTCAGCACCCATTATCACCAATTGACTGAAATTGATTTACCTAGAATCAAGAATTATCATTTAGATATTATTGAAAATGATGATGGAAGTATCAATTTTATTAGAAAGTTGAGAATTGGGAGCACCGATAAATCATATGGAATTCACGTTGCTAAATTAGCGGGACTTCCTGATGATGTAATTATCCGTGCTTTTGAAATTCTTAACCAAATTGAAGATAAGGATCCATTTAAAGCCACTATTAAAGAAAATGGGAACGGGATTGGAAAAGGAAAATTCCTTGAAAAATTTGTAGAAGAAAAGAAAATAGAATTAGATAAATTAAACATTGAAATACAAAATAAGTTAGGCGAAATGAATAAGTGTGAAGAAGAATTAAATGATATGGAGTTAGATTTGGGAAGAAAAAATTATGAGTTGGAGGAAATACAAAAAACACTTGATTTGAAGTTAAATGAAATTACACATACCGATATTGCCAAGCAAAATTTTTCTAAAGCGAAAAAGTATGTTCAAACCACCTTGTTTCCCCCAATCAACGCCAATGATGATTTACTTAAAAATATAATTGAAGAAATTAATAAAATCGATCTTAATTCAATGACGCCAATCGACGCAATGAAAAAGTTAATTGAAATTAAAGAGTTAACAACTCAATCATAACCAAAGCTGAATTGCCGGTATTATTGACACAATAACTGCAGTATAAAGATAATAAGTTGTAAATGTTGTAATTACAAACTTTCTTATCCAATTTTTTCTTGTTCCTTCTTCCAAGTGTTCAAAGTAAATTAAATATAGGAAACTTATATACATTAGATGTGATGGTTGCAACGCTTTCCAGAATATGGAATCTAGTGGTGTTAATCCATGAATTCCAGGATCACTATGACCCCAATTATATAACATCTGACCAAGGAAATCAGGGAAGATGATATAAGGTAGACATGCGACTGTAAAAGGTACGAGATAATATATTAAATCTTTAAATTTTATTTTCTTGCTTAGTAAAATCACCGGAAGATATAGAAAGCCATTAATTTTGAAAGTTCCCAAAGTGAAAAATATGCCTGAAATCCATTTTCTATTTTTCTCTAAAAAATCATAAGAAAGATATAAAAATATAAGAATGAGAAAATTCGAATTGCCATACCAGCAATCAATGAGATATCCTAAACTCATAAAAATGAAAAAAAGCTTAAAATCTTTATAATTCTCAAAACGATCATAACACCTAATTCCTACCAAAGAAACTAAGCAGAGACTTAAAATGTTCCATATTAGAAGACTTATTGGTAAAGGAAACCATCCCATTGGAAGAAAAATAAAATACCAAAAATATAGGTAATAAGGTGGCCATTCAGGCATCCAAGAAGGTACATCCACCGGAACATAAAAGTTAAATAGTCCATTTTTCTGTCCCAAAATAAGTAATTTAAAATCAATATCTTTACTTAGAGCTATTACATCTGGAAATTCAATATAGTAATTTAATATTCTAAATATTAAAGAGAAGATTACAATGAAAAGAAATGTTCCAATAATAATACGATGCGCTAAATGAGGTCGAGAACCTTCCATAATTATTCCTTCTTTTCGGAGCTAATATATAATTACTTAAGATAGTGTATTAAAACAAGTATAAAAGAATTACTTTAAAAACACCTAAAATCTGCTTAATTAAATTATGTAATTTTTTTCCCTAAATTATTTTAACCTTAATAGTGCATTCTTTTAAAAAATAAGATATGCTAAGATAATAGTATGTCATCAATTAAAAGTTATGAAAAATGATGAGACCTAAAATACAAAAATTACTGGATGCGGAAAAAATCGCTGCTGGTGAAGTCATTGAACGCCCTGCTAACATTGTGAAAGAAATAATAGAGAACAGTATCGATTCAGGGGCGAATAACATCCGGATAATAGTGAAAAAAGCAGGAAAATCCTCAATTCAAGTTATTGATAATGGTATTGGAATTCACCCCGATGAAATAGAATTAGCATTTCAGAGATATACAAGTAGTAAGATCAGAACGATTCAAGATCTTGAAAACCTCTCCACTTTAGGTTTTAGAGGTGAAGCATTAGCGAGTATCGCTGCTGTTAGTGAAGTCGAAATATCCTCCAGAATTCAAGAATTAAGAACAGGAATTAGATTAAGGATTGAGGGAGGGATAATTAAAGAAAAAAAAGAGATTTCATGTCCAATCGGCACCAATATCAAAATAAGCAATTTGTTTTATAATACACCAGCCAGACAAAAATTTTTAAAAAAAGATACTACGGAATTAGGTCACATTACAGATATTATTCAGAGATATTCGCTAGCATATCCAAACATACATTTTATTTATTTAAACAACGATCTTCCAATTTTAAATTGCCCCGCATCCAATGATCTAAAAACTACCGCTTACCATATCTATGGAAAAAAAGTAGCGCAAGCATTAGAAGAGATTAGCCATAATGAACCCAAATTTAAATTATATGGATTAATTGGAGGAAGAGATATTGCAAAAAAAAACAGGAGTCAATCAAGTTTTTTCATTAATAAGAGATATATCATTAGTGATTTATTATATAGGGCCATACAGGAAGCATATAAAGGAACTCTTATGATTAGCACATTTCCTTTTTTTATATTATATTTGGAAATAGATCCTTCCATTGTAGATTTTAATGTACATCCAAAGAAATTGGAAATAAGATTTGAAGATGAACAGTATATTTATAATAAAATTTATACCATATTACGTAAGATTATTGAAGAAAAATACATGAAGGATGAACAGCTTGCTTCCACAGATTTAAAGTCTTACATATCTACAGATAATAACTTAGTTGAAAGAAAAATTCAAGATGATCAAGTAATAGAATCAAAAATAGAGAAATCACTTCAACTGCAAATTACTGATACATTGGAAAGTGATGATACAGAAATTTTGGAAGGTGTAACAAGAGAAAAATACGTGATTGCTAAAAATTTTCCCAAATTAAGGTTGATATCTAATACAGGACAGTTAAGCAATAAAATATATGTAATTCTAGAAGGTATAAATCAGGAGGGTGAATCGGGAATGTATATCTTGGATCAACACGCTGCTTCCGAACGAATAACAAAGGAATATTTTATTGAGCAATATGAATCATTAAAAAAAAACAGGCAAGCACTAATCATACCACTAACTGTTGAGGTCTCTCCAAGTGAAAAATATTTCATATTGTCAAATATCGATGAAATCAGAAAACTTGGATTTGACTTTGAACATTTTGGGGGGAATACGTTTATATTGAGAGAGATTCCTGTAATTATTGATAAAACAGTAAAAGCAAATATTATTAAAAATATCATAAGTGATATTACTGAAATTGGAAAAGATAGTAGTTTCTCAGAAGTAAAGGAAAAAATTATTAATTATTTAGCATGCCATAAAAGTGTGAGAGGCGGAGATGATTTGAGTTTAAAAGATACTCGATTACTAATAACTAAATTATCTAAAACAAAGGATCCTTACCATTGTGCTCATGGTAGGCCCACACTAAAGTTTATTTCATTTAAAGAGATGGATAAGTTATTTAAACGAATTGTATAATTGAATTTTTATATATTAAAGTTAAATAATAATATTTCTATTTTCTGAGAACTCTGATAAAAATAATGAATCAAAATTATGCTTTTGAAAAAGCTATTCCTTCAATACCTTGTATTCCTTCTACTTGTCCAAAGAATTCTTCGATTTTGTCAGTACCACCCCATTCCTCGGGATACCGCACTCTAACTCTTGCTTTTTTAAGACCAAATGCTACGGGATGGATTTCATAGTGCTCTATGGCACAAGTATCTGGAATGACCTTTTTTAGCTTATTAATGAGTTCTTCAAAATCCACGTCCTTCTCTTCTGGAATTACATCAACCAAAGCTACGAATTCTCCCATAAAAATCGCTTTTTATCTGTATTTTTTTCTTACGGCCCCTCAAATTCACATTTCAAACATTTATATGTATTCCCAGTAGTACGACAACGTTCACATCTCCAAATTGTCACGTCTCCACATTGTGGACATGGAAATCTAACAGCATTCTCGTAAGGAGTAATTGGCTTGTTACAGCTAAAGCAAATATTTTTTTTATAGGTGGACATTTTTCTATGATGACTTTTTTGATATTATAAGATGATTTAGTAAATTAGATCTGACTTTAATTATTTTCGGTTTTAGATACTAAATTATTCCGCGCTCTTTTAAACTGCTTAAACATTCTTTTTGCATAATTAAACTTTAAATTCATAAACAATATAATTAAAGTATATAATTTTTTGAAATAATCTTCAAAATTGCTAATTTAACAAAAATAAGATGGATTTGGATGCCAGAAAATAAAGTTAAGAAATATTTCTCTCTTATTGAAGCATGGGCTTGGTGTGACATATGTGATGATATGGTCGCGTTAAAATTAAATAAGAAAGAAATTATTGATGGTTTAAAAATGGGGATGTATACTAAGGAATACAAACACGTTAACATGTATCCTGATGTTGAGGATACAGATGATCTTTCAGGTCAAGAACATACAATTTATATTTATATCAATGATAACTATGACATAACAGGTGTTAAATCATTTTTTGGAGATTCCCCAAGCATGGCGGATATTGGAGCCGCAGCAGTTCGAGCAGGTGAAGATATCAGAATCCCAATTGTAGTGAAGGATGTACCAGAAATGAGCGTGCATTTAGGAATGCTCACCATGGATGAATATAAGTTATTAAAGGTCTGTGATGGAATGTGTGCCGTGGAAGAGGTAGCATCAATCGTGCAGAAACCAATAGAAGAAGTTGATAAAATGCTTGATAAAATGAGAAAAAAAGGTTTAGTTAAGGTCATTCGTAGGTCAAATGCCTAATTAATCAAATATTTGAAAATTTTCATTTCTAATCTCAAATTCTAATAAAAAAATTAAGGCTGATCAATATTGCCAAAAGCGATTGTAAATCATATAGAAATTGAATATGAAACAATTGGGGACCCGATTTCAAAACCCTTATTATTGATAGCGGGATTGGGAAGTCAAATGCTTGCTTGGTCGGATGAGATGTGCGAAATACTTGTAAAATTTGGTTTTTTTGTCATCAGATTCGACAATCGAGATGTAGGCTTATCAACTAAATTTGAAAGTGGGGGAATTCCTGATATGATGGAAATTAGTGCAGCATATACCCGTGGAGAAATACCCAAGATTCCATATACTTTAGAAGATATGGCTGATGATGCTATTAGTGTATTAGACGCTTTGAATATTAAAAAAGCACATATTTGTGGTGCTTCTATGGGGGGAATGATCGCACAAATAATAGCATATAGACATCCTTCTCGTGTGCTATCTCTCGCAGTAATTATGAGTACTACAGGAGATCCTGAACTTCCACCTTCAAAGCCTGAAATTTTAATGCAATTCTTTGCACCCGTTCCATCTGAACGCGAAGCATATATTGAAGAAAGAGTCAAGCGCGATCGTTTAATTAACGGTACTTTTCCTTATAATGAGAATCAATCAAGAGAGTATAGAACAATCGAGTATGATAGAAGTTATTATCCTGATGGAATAGCTCGCCAATTAGCGGCCATGTCGGTGCCTGGTAATATCAAACCATTTATATCTGACATAAAGGCGCCTACAATTGTGATTCATGGAAGTGAAGATCCTTTTAATCTTATTGAAGCGGGGAAGGATATTGCAACAATCATTCCTGGAGCAGAATTATTGATTATAGATGGAATGGGACATAGTTTTCCTCGTGAAATCATACCACGGATTATAGAAGCTTTAGTAGTAAATAGTAAAAAGGGTAATTAGAATTTAACATAATTGAATTTAAAATCATGCAACCTAAATATTTTATAATATTCTTCCAATGTCCCGCCAATCAGTACAACTTTATCTAGATTGATTCTCTGTTTCAAATACTCTCAACTCTACAAAAGGATCAAGTATTTATATTAAATACCCATTATCTCTGAACCAGGTAATTGCTTTCTCGATGGTTTTCTTAATAGGAGTTTGTTTTAAACCCAGTTCATTTATAGCTTTAGAACAATCAAAATGTTCACCCATCTTTCCTAACCGTACTTGAGATACTGAAACAAGAGGGGGCTTCTTTGTAATATGTGCACCTATCTGAAATAAATATCCTAGTAATAGTGCAACTCGATAGGGAATCTTCCGTTTTGGAGGTTTAATCCCTGCTATTTCTGCAATTAATTCGAAAAATTCTCCAACAAACAGATTTTCATTACCAAAAAGATATCTTTCACCAATTCTTCCTTTTTGAGCCGCCTGAATGTGTCCACGTGCTACATCTTCAACATCAATGACATTTATAGCTCCTTCAATATACCCCGGCATATTTTCATTAGCAATATCAACTATTAATGCTCCAGATGGTGTCGGCTTACGATCTCTCACTCCTATAACTAAAGTTGGATTTACTATTACTAAAGGTAGACCTTTCTCGCAAATTTTCATTGCTTCACCCTCAGCAAGGTATTTTGAAATTGCATAGTGATCACCTGCATCCCAACCGTTGAATTCTGCTTCTTCATTGACATAGTTTCCGGCCCCATGAGATCCTATCGTATTAGAAGTGCTAGTATAAACAACCTTTTCTAATCCTTGAGAAAGGGCCTCCTCAAGAATAATTTTGGTACCTTCGACATTAATATCATAAAATAGTTTTTTATTAGGTGACCAATGAGCAAAATAGGCAGCGGTATGATAAAGAGTATCGCATCCCTTTAGCGCTTTTTTTACAGAATCTTTGTCGCGAATATCGCAATAGATCTTTTCCACATTCAGATCATCAATATTTCGAGTATCACTAGTTTTTCTAAGAGTAACCCTAACATTAATACCCTCCTTAATCAGCTCTCTTACAATATTTGAACCTATAAAACCCGTTGCTCCTGTAACTAAAACAGTCATTTTAATCACAATTTAAAATTTTTCTCCAACTCCTAAAAATCAATACAATTAATAATAGGATTTGAACATATATTAATTATATTTAAGTTATTCTATATTAATGAGATTTATTGTTCTAAGAAATTCTTCAATAACTATATTCCATTTGGTTTCATTTAGATGAATTCGGGGCTCATAGTTTCCCTCGTGAAGTTATGCCACGTATTAAAAAAGCATTAGTTGTAAATAGCAATAAGAGTGCCGATTAGAAATTAGATTCGCTTTTTTTTTTTCCTTCATCTATACCAAGATGTAATGCCTTAATATTTGTTTCTGGATTCCTTAACCATTCAATTATAACTTCTTCGTAATGTTCCACTTCGATAAAAGGAAGTTTTCCAGTTGGAATGGCATAACCAAGCATGAAAATGTTTACCAATAAATTTGAATTAAAGCTATTGAAACAAATTTTTGTTGCATTAATTGTATGTACATTATTTGAATATTCTTTTAAAATTTCAACAATTTTATCCAAAGGAGGATATGCTTCTAAATCTGCGGTGATCATCACTCCTGGAATGTCATATTCATTCAGAACAAAAGTAGTTTTCTGAGAAGCAAAAATACCTCTCCTTAAAGCTTCCACAGGTTCTAAACAGATGAATAAATCAGCATCAGCATAACAAATCAAGGATGATTGAAGATTTTTTCGTTCATCCTTGAATTTTTTTTTTTGGTATCTAGTATGACTAGTAATAGCTCCTTCTCTTTGTGCGAGCCCGTGCATTTCACTTCCAAATATTCGCTCGATACCAGATTTTTGAGCAGCAAACTCTATCAATCTCTTAAGGGTTATGACTCCTTGACCGGCAGTTCCTGCTATTACTATGTTTATTATATCTGTTTCTTTAAATTTCATTTTTTCCATATTCCTAATTTTAGTTATTTAATTTCTTAATGCTGGAATGGTACCTCCTCACCTAATAAATTTAGGGTAGATTTATGTATTGCTCCATTAGGACAGATTTGATAGCAGACTCCACATCGAATGCATCTATCATCATCAATTTGCATTGTTTCATATCCGTTAATTTCTACTCTTCTGATAGCGGGGCAACTAAGAATCCTACTGCATTCATGACACATTTGACATCCTGTTATATGATAAACTTCCTCTTGAACTTTCTTACCTTGACTTTCTATTCTTCTTATTTGTTGCATCCTATATCTATGTGCTTGTAAACCACACTCCCTTTTGATAATAATCACTTTTAAACCTTTGGCATTTAATGCTTCTTCGA
>CAZOYD010000004.1:88122-89911 GCA_964583985.1 uncultured archaeon | reverse complement strand
TTCTGTAATCAGGTTTGCTAAGCGTTTCAATCTTAAATTCCACGTTTCAACTCAATGTAATGTATCTAATGTCGAAGCTGCCAAATTTTATGAGGAATTAGGAGCTGAAAGGATTGTATTAGCAAGAGAATTATCTTTACAGCAAATAAAATTGATCAAACATCATCTATCAAAAGCAGAGATAGAATGCTTCATTCACGGATCGATGTGTACATCAATTTCGGGCAGATGTTATTTTTCTGCAACTCTTAATGATTCTCCAGAATTTTCAGCGAATCGGGGGAATTGTTCCCAACCTTGTCGAAGGGAGTGGCGCGTGATTGATGATCAAAAGAATGAACTTATCTACGATGGTGAGATGTTTCTGAATGCAAAAGATTTATCCATGATAGAATATATACCAGAATTAATAGATGCTAAGATTGACGCTTTTAAAATAGAAGGGAGAATGAAAGACCCCATATACGTGAAAACGGTCACAGAATGTTATCGAGAAGCAATTGATAGTTATTTCTCGAATTCTTACACTCCAGAAAAAGTAAAATTGTGGAAAGAAAGACTCTCTCAGGTATTTAATCGAGGTTTTCACACGGGATTTTACTTTCAAAAACCAACTTTACAAGAGATAGAATTGAATAAAAGAGGTAATGCATCTCCTTTTAAGAAACATTATCTTGGAAAGGTCCTTGCATTTGACGAACATAGTAAAACCGCGAATGTCTTGCTAGAAAGTCTAGACTTTCCTTTACGGATAGGGGAAGAGATCATCGTGACTGGTAAAAATACATACCGAACAGAAATAATTAAAAAAATGACATTTAAAGGAGAAAAGATCAAGAGCATTGTCCGAGAACGCTACAGTGACCCCGTAAAAATTAATTTACGCATAGAGCATTGCGAACCAAATGATAAAATTTATATCATCGCAAAAACATAAATTTAAACGAGCTTCTAATCAAATTGAACTCCCCATATCTACATAAGAATATAGGCAAGCTTTTATGAATTATGAAGAAAAAAGGTTACTTTTAGTCAATAGTCTAATAGATCGGAAGGTTTTAACATCTTCAAGCGTGATAAATGCGATGAAGAAAGTAGAAAGACATCAATTTGTTCCTGAGGAAGCATTATCTTCAGCATATATCGACTCTCCTTTATCAATTGGTTTACACCAGACAATTAGTGCACCTCATATGAATGCCATGATGTGTGAATATCTTGAGTTAAAGGAAGGAGACAAGGTTTTAGAAATAGGGACAGGTTCGGGTTATCATGCTGCCTTATGCGCCGAATTGGTTGCTCCCAAAGATTCAAAAAATCCGGGTCATGTCTATTCTATTGAACGCCATTTAAAATTAGTTAAATCAGCTCAAAAGAGTCTTAAAATTACTGGATATGATGATCGGGTCACGGTTATTCATGGTGATGGAACATTAGGTTATCCCTCAGAAGCTCCTTATGATAAGATTTTGGTAACCGCTTCTTCCCCAAAAAAAATCCCTCCCCCTTTAAAGGAACAACTTCGAGAAGGAGGGATCTTATGTATCCCAGCAGGCTCAAAAGATTGGGCTCAAGAGTTATATTTACTACGAAAAAAGAACAACGCATTTGAAGTGGAAAAAAAAGCAGGAGTTCGATTTGTTCCCCTTATTGGTAAATATGGGTTCGAATAAAAACAACTCAATCGTTTTGGTTAGAAATAGTTAAGAAAAATCAATTTTAAATTTCTCTTTCATCAGTTTAGCTCTTATTTTTTTCACAAATTCATTATTATCGATGTTTTGCTTGA
>CAZOYD010000004.1:0-88022 GCA_964583985.1 uncultured archaeon | reverse complement strand
GTTTTGCTTGAGTACATATACCCATTTTTTCTTACATAATTGTAGTTTCCCATAAGAGCAAACCAAATAATTTTTTTTATATGATGATCTTGTGGATTTAATATATATAAAGATTTTTAAAACCGACGAAAAATGTTGTTGTGTCAACAAAAAAAGTATCTCTTAATACATGGAAAGTGTGATATGATATTCAAATTCTTTTTTAATTTTAAAGAGAGAGATTAATGTAATTCCTTGATAAATTTCTTTATATCCCTCATCCGTGAATGCATACGTAATAATTGGAAACTTGATAATCTTGATTGTCTCCTTTTCAATCTTAGATTCATTGAATATTTGAAATTCCACGTGAAGATCATATGTTTCATCAAACAATAGTACGTGAGATCCATTGAATTCAAACGGTTCTAATAGAGGTTTCTTGCTTTCATCAAGAAATAATACTTGATTGCTCTTCCATTGAAATTTATTCGGATCTCCATTAAAGAAGAAAGGCAAATCGACGCCTAATAAAATGTTTTTAACTATTTTTTTTAGATTTTCTTCCTTTCCAGGGACTTTAATTAATTGCCCCTTTATTGTTATATCAATTTGCGAATCTTGGACAACAATTTCTTTAATCAATTTACATGGATTAATCTCTGTAGATTCTGGAACTTTAACTACTCCGTTATATTCTAAATTGATCAAGGCAGTTTTACCATCCTTTTCATTCCTCACTATATCAAAATCCCCATCAATAAAAGTTCCTAATTCTTCATATTGGTCACATTCCAATTGACTTAATGTAATATCTTGACGAAAAAACCTGGCACGTAGCATGCTCTTTCGATATCGATCAATCTTTACGATATTTGATGCGATATCACTTTCTTTATGATATGCTTCAAGCCATCTAGTGAGAGTATTTAATAAATTGTAAGATTTTGGTTTATAATCAAGTTCAAAAATAGTTCCACCATTACTAGGATCCAAATAAACATTTAGTTTATCAGATTCAATGATTATATCGGTTTTACTGTCCTTATTAAAATCTATTGGCAAGATAGAGATGTAGTTTTCAGACACCAATTTAGCATCTGAATTCAATGAATCTATGATTCGTTCCGCATTAATTAAATGTGAATATACTGCGAAGCGTAAAAATTGAAGGTAAACCCCTCCAAAAAGACCATGCCAATAGCAATCATTACACTGGGCTTTATAAATCTCATTCCAAGCGTCATCAATTCGCTTTTTATAGGGTAATGCACTAAATCCTTGGATTGATTGATTTTCAAGAGAGAGAAGTTTATTTCTAACGTGCAGCATCTTTTTATGCATGTTATTAGATTCTGGATATTTAACTAGAAAGTATCTCCAATAACCTCCTTTGAGAAATAAATATTCATCTTCTTTCTCGGGATTATCTTTCAATTCCTCTCTCAATTTTTCAAATTTTCTTCGAATTGGTGTGAGCAGAGCCCATTCTTCCATCTTATCATAGCTCGCAGTTGGAAGATAAACGAGCCCTTTAGCTGGGATTTTTTCCATGTAATCTGATAAGGTTATCGACTTAATCCATTTATTCTTCATTATTTGTTCGAAAAACGCTGAAATAAAAGGCTTACCTTTATCTCCCTCCAGATGCCCGTTACCTTCAATATAACAAATTTGGTGGGTTGTTCCCCATACACCCATTTTTTCAGCGTCAGATATCATCAAAACAAATTTATCTCCCTTCTCATCTATCATGCTTTTTAAATAATCAAATGTCATAAAAGTTGGTTTCCAAGGTGTTAAATATCGAATTTTTTCGTTAATTGGAAAGATTCGCAATGTTTTTCCTTGATCCTCAGTAATATAGGTATAAAACGTTTCATTTTCCGTAATACCTGTCGAACGGAAATGGTTATCATCAACAATTACATATTTCAATCCAGCATCGTTAAGGAAGGAAGGATAATTCGGTTCCCATACTCTTTCAGATAGCCAAGCACCCTTGACATCTAGACCAAACTCTTTTTTTATAAGAGAGGATAGTTTTTCTATTTGAGCTATTCTATCTCTATAAGGGATAATTGAAAAGATCGGCTCGTAATATCCCCCACCAATTATCTCTATTTGGCCTCGATTAGCCATTTTTTTCAATTTTTTGATAAATTCGGGTTTATGTTCCAGAAACCACTCTAATAAATTACCTGATATGTGGAGTGTGGTTTTAACTTCAGGATTTTTGAATATTTCATCAATTAATGGTTTATATGCCTTCTTAAAAGCATCTTCAATAACAAATTCAAAATTATCCACGGGTTGATGCATATGATAAACCATACCAAAAAAAATGCTTGAGATATCTGAATTTTCCATGTTCATATCAAAAATTCTAAATTTTTGTTATAATTATTATATACTAAAACAATGAATAATTAAAATTTTATTTTAAAATAGGTGAAGAATAAAATATTCTTTTTTAAATAAAAAAAGATATAAAACATATTGTGACCTAAATATATATTAAGTTGGAATTAGGATATGTGATAACATGAGCTTATCAGCTTTAACTAAAGTTAAGAGTTCTTTCAAATTAAAAATCTTAGTACTTGGATCTGTTAATTCTGGTAAAACTTCATTTTGTTCAAAATATTCCGATAGTTTTTCTAATAGGTTCCGTGAAACAATTGGAGTAGACATATATGTAAAAGAAGAATTACTCCCAGACGGTAAATTTGCGACGTTAGCCTGTTGGAATTGTGCTTCAGATAAAAAGTTTTATTCATCCCAATCGTTCTTCTTTAGAGGGGCACTTGGAGCATTTGTTTTATTTTCACTTAATGATTTAGAGAGTTATGCTGCTGCCAAAAAATATATAACAGATATAAGAAGACATGTAAATGGTATCCCAATAATATTAATAGGAAATAAATCCGATTTAGAAAATCAACGGCAAATAAATAATAATGATGTTAAGGAATATTCTAAAAAATCGAAGCTAGCAGGATATATTGAAACATCCACTCTCTATGATGTGAATATTGCAAAAGCTTATGCCACCTTAAGTGAAATCATATATTATCATCTACGCTCAGGAAAGAAAGAATTTGATGTAGATATGTTAGATTCAAATATCCGTAATAAATATGAAGATTTGTAAATTGGGTTTTTTTAATCTCCTGTAGGATTAGTAGATATTTTTTCCATAATTAGAATTGTAGTACGAGATGGAGCTCTCGTTCGATGTAAAACACCCATTGGAACCATAATACCTTGATTGGGTTTTAATTTTAATGTTTTTTCTTCTAAGTCAATAAGAAGTGATCCTTCAATTACATAAAAGAACTCATCATCCTTATCATGTTTGTGCCAGTGAAATTCTCCTTCAATAATAGCTAGTCTAATTACAGAATCATTGACTTTACATAGTGTTAAATTTTGCCACTTTTTTGAACAGTTTGCTATTAAAGTTGAAACGTCTATAATCTCTAAAGATTTAAATTTAACCTCAAGATCAATCGAATAGTCAAAGTGATGACTCATTTCTAATTATCTCCTCTTTTTCTTTGATCTAAAAATAGAAATATATTGAATTATTCATTTTTAAGTTTATATCTTTTTTTTTTCATAATTAAAATAAATTTTAAAGATAACGACAATTCAATAAGTAAGATAGTAGAATATCTGAGATCTCATCAATGTAATTCTATTTTCGAGGTTAACGAGCATGTCAAGCATGATAGATAAGAGTCTTTTACAGCAAGTTTTTAATTCGAATGAATTTAAAGCATGGCTGATTTCAAAAAGATGGTTTGGAGATAAATCTTCCTTATCCACTTTAGATTTTAGTGTCAATATTACTTACTTTCAACTATTATCAGAAGATATATTTTTAATAATCATCAGAATTACTGCCAGAGATTACTCCAAGGAATATTTTCTACCCTTAGTTCGATATGAGAAAATTCAAGAAGTATTAGGTCCAAAAGAAAATAATCGTGAGTTAATAGTAACACTCACGGAGAAAACATTTAGTAAAATTATAGCTTTAAATACTTCGGATGAAATTTTTGATAATGTTTTATCTTTGAATTTATTGGAAGCCGAATTTTGCGCGAAGTTTTGGAAAAAACTTCTTTTTAACAAGAAGATCTCTGAATTGTTTCCTTCCATGAATTTAGATCTCAAGCTCTATGAAGATCAATTTGAAAACGAAAAACATCTTAAAAAAGCACGAACCTTAATAGAAGCCGGATTATATCCTGATAGATATGATCTCTCACTTCAATTATTAGGAGGAGGGAATACCACAAATGTGCTATTCTTACTTCTTATATATAACAAAAAGGTTCCAGATCAAAAGCCTGATACGTTTGTTTTAAAATCTTACAAGGAGTATACGGAAAGAGTCGAACCTCGCACTTTGTACGTCTTAGTAAAGAATCACTTCCCAAATGCTCCTAAAATTTATGGCATGGTTGAAATCAATGGAAAAGAAACCATAGGGATCCTTGAAAATGTACCTAACATCGGAAATTTAGGAGATATTTATTGGAATGAATTAAATCAAATGGTCAAATCATTATTTTTTGATATTGATGGTAATTATTCTTATTTAACTGATCAAGTTGTAATATCTGATCTTTTAAAAGACTATTGCCGAGAATCATTGAAGGTTTCGAAAGAAATCGGAATACAAATTAAAAATTTACATAAAGCATTGATATTAGATGGAGATAGCCAATATTTCAAAGAAACCATTAACAGTGAGGAATATTTATTGAATTATACGAATAAACTGAATGATATGATCTTAAATATCCAAAAAAATATAAAAAAAAATCAAGATCGTGCTTTTTATACATCCCCAAAAATCATTTCAATTTTAATTGATATCCAAGATATTATCGAGCGATATCGAACTGAGTTTGATACTAAGGAAATCACGATTCAACCCGTTCATCAAGATTTGCACATGCAACAGATTCTATTTAATAAAGCAAATAGCCATTATAAGTATTATTTCATTGATTTTGAAGGAGATCCACAATTATCTATTGAAGAAAAGAAATCTCGATTTCCAATTGAAAAAGATCTTGGATCATTTTTGAGATCGCTAAGCTATATTAAATTTAATACGTTAATTAATTTCATAGGAGAAAAAATCATTGACAAACAAAAATTTGAAGTACCCGAAGAATTTCTTTTCAGCATGTATTTCAGGAAATCTGCTAAGATTACAAAAAAGCAAAAAATATTGGAGATATTATTAAATCTCCTGAATTCTTGGGAAAAAAAATTAGTAAGCAAAATATTTAATCCGAGTTTAAAACTCCATTTCATTTTAATTAAATATTATACCATTGAAAGAGCACTTCATGAACTCGATTATGAATTACTTTATAGACCTAATAATATCATAATTCCGATCTTGGGTTTAAAAGAAATAATTGATAACATTTAATTTTACACATTTTGATCAATCTTTGTAAATTCAAATGTATAATGAGATTCAGATCTCTGGACGATCTTGAAATCATTCTTGTATTTTTGTGTTAAACTCTTGTTTCCCTTGAGATTTTCTTCAGTATAATCATTATCCATTTCTTTATGATTAAATAATCTAAAAAGGAAGGCTTCTGCAAATTTTGTTGGACCAAATTTTTTAGTAACCAAAACAAAATTATCTTCATCAATGAATTTTGGAAAGAATCCTAAATTATCACACATATCTAATTTATAATTTATATCATCAACATTTCCTGAGATTCTTGCAATATCAATTATAAATCGAGCTAATTTATCCCCGAGCAAAATTTGTTCCGATTCATCAGAAGAGACTATTAATTTTCTTAGGAAACTTCTTTTAACAATTATGAAATCGCGATCATTTAATGATTTCAATGAGTTTTTCTGTTTTATTAAAACCTTGGATAATTCAAGAAAATTCCTAATAATATCTGCTTTAGACACGCCTAATCGATTTTTCATCTTTTCTAAATGTTCATTTAATTCTTTATCTATTCTAATAGTTAAAACACTTGTTTCTGAACTTGTTAGTCTGCTCATTTTTATTCAATCTCATCATTTTAATTAGTAATAGATGTACTCTTTTGTAATATAAGTAACAATTATTCTTATTTGTAATTAAATACTTTCTTTTTTTAAAATAATTATGAATAAATTTCAAAAAATTTACTAGCTTTCGAATTTATATTATAATTACGATTATCTGCGAAAATTTGACTTTATTTTCCCATTTTGAATTATACTTTTTAAGATAAAGAATAGTTCATTATCATTATCCTAAATTTTCCAACATTACTTTTAATTTCATTGAATTTTTAAATTCGGTTTAAATCCTTATAAATTAAATAAACAACCTTTTAACTAAATATAGTGGGGGATAAAACATGTTTCATTAAAATTTGATTCGCATTTAATATTTCGCTTTCATAAAAATAGTCAAAAGTAAGTGTTTAATCTAAAAGGGAAAAAGAAGGTTTAATTTCAATTAATTAAATATTTTTGTTTTTTATTATATCAAAAGTATTGATGTGTTACAATTGCACTTTAGAATTACATACGAATAAGGGATTACACTTATTAAGATAAAATTACTTATGTATCCCGTTGAATGCATTAATATTTTTTATATTAAGGGTTGAATAAGCTAAATGGAATTGACCGAAACAAATTTTTCAGAAGGATCAGAAATTCAAGAGCAGTTGGAATTAAGATTAGTAAATGATAAGGATAACTCTAGTACGATTGTTTCCGATAATGAAATTGATTTAATAGTTAAAGCACTTTCATCAGAGACTCGTCGTAAAATCTTGCGACATATTCAAGTCAGTGAAGATAATCTCGATGTTTCAGATCTTGCTTCTAAGTTAGATATGACAGAAGCAAACATCTCAGCACAAGTTAAAAAGCTTAAGGAGGCAGGATTAATTGAGTGTAACTATTGTTCAGGACAACATGGTGTACGAAAAATAAGTAAGCTCAAATATAATAAGCTATTGATTCAATTTTAAAAATGAAATAGATTTATCTTAGTTCCATTAAATGCGTTTATATTGGATTTTGATTCAGAAAATGCGTAACCAGGGCATTTTTTATGTTTTCGAAGTGTCCTAAATTTATTTTTAGAATACTGTTTAAAGTATCATTTATTCCCACTTCTTCAATTTGTTGAGTTATTTTAAAGTAGGGACTTTTCTTAATATCCTTGACAATAGCTTTATTGCTTTCAATTGGGGTTAAGAGATTTTCAATGCAGTTGATTTCTTTAATATTCAACATTCTTTGAATAATTGCTAATAACATTGTATCAAAGGTTATTCTTAGTACTATCTCCTTATCAAATTCTTTCTTTTTGGAGTATAAATAATCTTGAAGTAAGGATATGGAATCCTTAAATAAATTAATGGAATTCCTTCCAAGATCTTGTATCTGCTCGTTATTTTCTGGATTATTTGTTGCAAATAAGCAGATGGCCGATATTGTTTGATACTCTGCAACAAAATGAATGAATCTTGCTTTTGCGTTAAGCATGGTATCTTTATCTTCCTCATCATTTAAAAGATCACCTAAATTATCCAATGTTTTCTTGAAATAATGGGAGACTTCAAGGAATTTTCTAGATGCTGCTTCAAAATCTTTATTTGCTATTAACAATTGAGCCTGTTTTTCTTCTTCTTGGTAAAGTTCAAAAAACTTGTTATGTCTCATTACTGCTTTGAAAATAAGTTTCTTTCCCAATTCTCTGGTTTGCGATGCCCGTTCATAAGATTGTCCTGCTTTTAGTAATAGGATCGAAGCTAAATTATGAAATTCTTCAGGATCTGCTGTATATAAATAATCAGAAGCTTGACTCCAACTCTCACCAGCAGTCTCCCAATCATTCATTTTAAAAGCAATATTTCCTAAATTAACTAATAATTTGGCAGAAATTTCAAATAGCTTTAATTCCTCCGTTTTTCTAATGATTGATTTCAATCTGTATGTAGCCTGGATGTGATTTTTAAATTTTAGTATTATGGATGTTATTCGGATGAATAGTTCATCCAATTTTAAATAGCTTCCAAGATCTAAATATATTTGTGCTGCTTGTTCATATATTTTAATTGCTTCTTCTCCTTTTCCTCGATCAGCAAGCACTTCTGCTTGATCTATAAGCTTTATTGCTTGAATTTCTTGTTCTTCTTTATCATCTTGATTAAACATTATTCATGACCTCCAACAACGATAGTAGTATCTCTCTATTTTTATTTCTTTCAGCTTTTCCAAGTATAATTCAAATAATTTCAGAATTACTTTAACTATATTTATTCATAGAAAATAGCTTTATTTATACTTTATTTAATGAATTAAGCATTATTTTTTCTAATAATTTAACTATCCATAAGTCGGATATTATGTTCAGATACTATTTTTTTATACTCATAAGATTGATATGCTGATGCAAAACACTCAGTTGCATCTTCAATTGGACCATAATATATAAAATTCGAGTACCAAGTAGCGATGAACATGATGCTGGCCCTTCTGTATCTAGTGTGAAATTTCTCGTTTAATCGAGGAGACGAATACTTGAATAGAAAGAGGTTTGGAGCCGTACCGACAGGTAATTTAAGTGATGTTGATATCATTTGTTGTGTTTCCATAATATGTGCTAAACTTTCTAGATTTATGACACCTCCATCAATCCAAATTCTCTCAATACCCAATTTCTTCAAACCATCTATTATATTAATATCATTTTGTTGGCTTTTCTCCGTGATATAAGCATATCGTTGAGTAGATGTCATATCTGGTGAAGCTAAAATCAAAATTACTGCAGATTGAATTTTAAATCTCTTAAGAAGATCTATTTCAGCTTTATTTTTTAAATTCGAGATTGCATTGTATATAAATTCAGTCGGTTTTATCCCTCGTTCATTAAGATATTCAAGTCCTGCAGATCTTGCTTCAAGAGTACCCCCAAGAACAAATGGAGGCTCAAAATGATCAAGGTAAAAATCTAGATACTTCAACATTGCTTTAGGAGTATCAGCAGAAATTTCTAATAAATCTGGAATTTTATATTGCATTGCTAAGGACTTTTGCTTTAATATCCGTTTTTCTGCTTTTTCAATATTGAATTTAGAAGGATCATCACGTTCTACGAGTGTTTGACCTTGATAAAACATGGTTCCAATTAATATTGGAGGACGTTTAAAATTCCCATATCCCAATTTAAGAGTTCCATATTCATAAAAATCTGGCATGATTACGACTTTTCCCTCACAACCTTGATGTTATATCGATTACTTGAGAATTTAATATTCACCCTTTCACAAAAATAGTTTATTATCGCCATTATTAATGTTTAAAGCTTTAAGAATGATTCACAGATTTTGCACTGCCCATTTTTTAATTCTTTAAAGCAATGTTCATGATAAAGAGTTCCACAACTTCCACATTTTACAATTTTTTGCCCATCATCAAAGATTAAATTACATACTGGACATGAAATAAACATTGCATCCGAATCAAATTTTACTATTTTAGCGTCAAATTGTTGCGGACCTTCAGGCAACTCTCTAGATTGAATACTTGGTCTTGCTAGCGTTTTAAATTTTTGAATTTGTGTGACTTCTGTAGGAATTTTCAATAAATAGAAACAATGTGGACATCTCACAGTTCCAGCACGTTTCATTTTGGCATCTTTTTGTGATTCTGCCCACCCTGCTAAACAATGAATATGATACGGGGTTTGGCAACTGGGACAATATCTACCACTCACGTAAAATGAACTTTTAGTATAAGGATTAGTATCAGAGAAACAAATTGAGCATTTTTTATAATCTGCTAATCCTCTTATTTGTAATAATCTTTGCTCTTGATCTTTGGTTAAATCTTGAACTCTCAGTAAATCGGCAGCTATTTTTCTCAGAAAAACAGAATTTTGTATAAACGTGCCTATACCTCCACCATAAGTCTTGATATTTGACTCTGCTAGATCATGGGCTGATCGAAGTAAAGTATCACTATCATTATTAAAGTAATAATTTCCTCCTGTAATATCGCTAATTTTCTTCAATATATTATTGGTTGACAATTCTCCTAAGCGCATAGAATCAATTTTAATTTTCAATCCTTGAGCTAATCTAGCCATCTTTAAAGGATCCACCGCCATTTTTGAATACATCCCATCAGTTACAAGGAGGATGCGCGGAGTTTTTGCAGCAATTTTCCTTAATTCAGCAATAATCATTTTAATTGATAAACCGATCGCTTCACCCATCGATGATTTTCCTGATAACTTAATATTATTCAGAGTTCCATAGAGATCCTCTTTAATATTGGTAAAATCGCTTATTTTTTTTGCTTTCGATGAAAATTTCACTATCGCAAAATAGCTATTAGAATCAAGTGCTAACCTTTCACTAATCAATTTTTTCAACGCATCTACACTGGCTTTTAGTCTGTTTGGCCTATAGTCTGTTCTAAACATGGATCTAGAAGTATCTATACAAACTACAATATTTTCAGGAACTCGTTCAGTCACTAGCCTAAACCTTAAATAATCTACGGTGTATGAATGATTCTAATTTTATAATTTAATTAAAAGAATAAATAATTATGGATTTTTTTTTGGATAGGGTGTTTTTTTGTTTCCATTAATTTTATAAATTAGAAGTTTCATATTAAATAAAACCATTTTAAATTAAATGACTATTTATT
The DNA here is from genome assembly GCA_964583985.1 of uncultured archaeon. Classification (GTDB taxonomy): domain Archaea; phylum Asgardarchaeota; class Lokiarchaeia; order Sigyniarchaeales; family SOKP01; genus SOKP01. Next base: position 77,318 of record CAZOYD010000004.1, on the reverse strand, counting down.
TGAAATCTTGTGCGATGTTTCATGTCAAATAACGAGATGAAGAATGTAAAAATAAAAGATTTCTTTAAGAGCTCGATCCTGATTAACGAGCTTGAAGAAATATTAGATTTTAAGCCTGATACTCTAATTGGAATTGATCAGATATCTTCTAACAAATTAGAGGAGCATAAAATCAAATCAATCGAAGATCTGGCTAAAATTTCCGAAGATAATCTTCCAGAGATTAAGGAAATCCCTTCACAAATTTTATCAAAATGGGTTAAAATAGCCAAAGTAGTAGTTAAAACGATCAAAGAACAAATGAAATCACACAAAAAAATCCTCATGATTGGCTTGGATAATGGAGGAAAAAGTTCCATCTTGGCAGTTTTACAAGATAAATTCTCGATTATCAAATCATTATTACCAACGAGAGGCGTTAAACGAGAGAAACTAGATTTTTTTGGTTATCCAATCATCTCTTGGGATTTAGGAGGGCAAGTACAATATCGGGAAAAATTGTACTTTAATAGACCTGATCTATTTTTTACCGATGCTGATTTAGTCTTGTATGTTATAGATACAAAAGATTCGGATCGATTTCCTGAAGCGGCTAATTATTATCGGCAAGTATTAAACGCACTCCGCGATTTAAATGAAAATCCCCCAGTATTTGTGGTTCTTAGCAAGAGTGATCAAGATTTTCGAAGAACCTTAGAGTGGGAGAACAATGTTAAAGCCATTAAAAGTAAATTCACTCAAATTTCTAGTGAATTTAGCAACTTTAAAGTCGATTTTGCTGATACAACCATTTATCAAAAAGAAACCATCATGCAAATGTTTAGCATAGCATTAAAGAAAGTATCTGAAACGTCTGAAATTATTGAAAATATATTAGAGGATTTCACTGGTTCAATTAAAGGAAAATCCACCAGCTTAATTTCGATGGACGGTTTAATTTTCGGCACATACACTTCAGATGATATTGGTGAAGCAATATTGAATAATACTGCTCTATTGTTGCAAACCCTTTCAAATTTCCATCAATCCATGGGATTAATGCGTGAAAGTATCATGACACTCGAGTTTCCATTGAATGGATTTACGATTCGAGGTGAAAAGCTATTTGAGTATTCCGAATTAAATATCCCCGTATATCTATGGTTCCTTTCTGAAAATCCGCAATTATTGCATGATAAAATAGGTTATTTCAAGAAAGAATTATTGCCCTTAATCAATTTGTTCATCTAAAAGATCGCTAAAAAAAAGGTTATACCTTATTATTATTTAATGCCATCTATTACAGAGAGCAAGTGTTTATTGCACTCCTTCATTGATTCAATTGCTTTATTTAAATCTTCAACCGCTGATTTTAACTGCATCTCATTTGCTATATCCCGCCATTTTACAAAACTTTCCATGTGAGATTCATTGTGATTTGCCCAGTGTTCACACAATTTAGCCAATTTTTCCTTTTGTTTGTCTAGCATGATTCCATTCAAGACTTTTTGTGATTTTGTATTAGAATTATTTGTTTAAAATAAAGATAAATTAAAAAGATAAAAAATATTGTAAAAAAGGATTAATGTTTAAACTCTACACAATCTCTTGATTAAAGTTGGATCTACTATCTCACGTGGTTGCCAATCTTTTTGCTTTAGATATTCGTGAATTTCTTCTTTCATATTGATTGGAATATCTGATTCAACACGGATATATTTCTCTAAGTCGTTTGGCAAATCAACGCCTTTATATTTTCTTTCCAAGTCTATCCAATGAGAAAGTTTGATCATTCTGCCTTTTGAGTTATCCGCGGGTCTAATAGCTAATTTCGCAACTAAGCAAATTGCTTGTTCTATTGATTCAGCAGTGCAAAGCAAATGTTCAGGTGCGGGTCCTACTAGTTGATCTGGTGTTCCATCTCGTGCATTAAAAACTTTCCATGTTTCGTCATCATCAGAACGTCCAATGTACATTCTTCGATATTCTGCGGCATGAGGTCCGCAAACTGCAGGAATTCCCAAACCATTAGCGCCCGATGCAATACTTGCAGCTTTTTGAGACATTGCGCCCCACGCTACACCTACAGCACCTACTCGATTCAAGATATAATCTGCGATTTCTTCAAAATTTCCTCTTAAAGGTCTTCTTGCGAAAATATTTGCTACCTTACAAGCAGCACCAGTAATGTGTGGATTAGAAACACAAGATCCGACATTCACTAATCCTCCGCGATCAAAATCTCCCGGAAATCGATCATACAATGTTTTACCATCTTCATCTTTAACAAGTCCGATATCCATTGCACCACACCCAGAAACTACCACAATGTAATTTCGTATAAGAAATTCTTCTGCCATCTTGTATAATTCTTGGATTTCTTTGCCATAACTTGCACATCCAATTATTGCTACAATTCCAGGTATTTCTCCAAGTACAATCGGAGCCCCAACATTTCTTATTTCTGTATCTTGTATGGGTCCTCTTCCAACTCTCATGTTAAATGTCTCATGTCTTATCTTATCCCGTCCAGCATACATTAAAAGTGTTAATGGAGAAACATTTTTCATGCAGTCTGCCTCGCACCTTCCACAATCTAAACAGTGATCAAACGCATCGGCTAGCACGGAAAAATCGCCTTCCTTGACAAGTCTTACTCCCTCTACAAGAGGAAGATCATTAGGACAGTTTCGTTGACAATTACCGCATCCATTGCAATTATAGGCCATATCAATACAACCTTGCTCATCTGGAACTCCACTTCTACCCTTTCTAATTGGTTTTATTTTAACAGCAGTTTCAGAAGCTACAATGCCTGCTTTTATCGGATCTAAAATTAAAACTCCCGGGACTCTACCACTGACTAAATCATCAATAATTTCTTCAGCGGGGTCATTAGTTCTATCGGGTAAACCCCCCATGTTTTTCTCATTTGTAGCAATAAACGGAGATCCTACAAGTTGGGCTTGTTCAAAACTTCGGAGGTTTACACATTGTTCATCAACCATAACTACATCAGCTAATCCTGAACGGATAAAGTGCATTTGTCTTGACATTGAACCAATTACTTTAGCACCATCATAATACCTTGTTAAATCATGTGCTGTGCAACAAATTGCTCCCACATCAAGTTTATCTTCTAAACCTTTTTCTCTAATATAGTCTACAAGTTCGATACCAGGTGCTACATTATGTCCAATCATCAATACCGTTGCTTTGTTTTCTACATCCATCGTTCCCATGCCTAACTCAACAATTGGAACATCTGCTTCACCCATGGGGAAACCATATGCTGCGATTTGAACGGCATCAGCTATCTCCATGCCTACCTCATCAGCTAATCCCGCAACAAAACTTTTATTTTCATAATCGATATAATTTGATTCTTGACCTGTATGTCCAGCTGCTAAAACGTGGGTGATTGTATAATGAACCCATTCCATAGCAGTCTCCAAATCCTCTAAGGTTTCTGGCTTCATTCCCACAAGCAATCGCGTAAGTGGCATTTCTACCGCAATATTATTTCCAAAATTAATTGGAACGTTGCCATATTTCTCTTTGAGCCAATGTAGTAGATGATCACCGTGAGCACTATGACATGCGGCTCCAATAGCACATGCAATTTGGACTATCCTTGCTTGTTGAGTCTCCATATTTATACCACATGCGCCAGTTCTCCCTTTAGAAAGATTACATTTACCATAAGTGCACAAACAACACATATCACATATAGGCATATAATAAGGTTTGTATCTTTCCATTAATTTGAAGAACCAGGGACGTAGAGTAGGAATATGAGGTTTTGGGGTCGGTCCCATCACTTCCCATTCCGTTTCATCGCCTTCACTTACAAGTTTTCCCGCTGTAAATTCGAATCCCTTGATCTTTCCTAGTGGACCTGAATAAGAGTCAACTTTTAGTTTGACGCCTTTTTCATTCATTTTTTTTTCACATTTTTCAATTAATAATTAATTAATATTCATAATGTTAAATTACTATAATTGAAATTATTAACACTCATATTTTAAATTTTATAATTACTTTTAACAGCTGGAAAGCAATGTTGTTTTTAGAAAATAAGTGTGAAGCTTCACACCAAGTAATTATTTTATAAATAGAAAGGGTAATATAAACGTGAAGGAAATGCGGGATTAACTAAGAATTGCTATATTAGATTTTTCTTAATCTTATCACTTTCGAGCTAAAAGTTTTGGAATGGAGATTATTTCAATAAAAGAACAATAATATTATCAAAAAGAGATTTTTTTAGATGTTTAATTTAGAGAGATGCTAAAAATTCGGTTACAGTTTCTTCTGAAAGATCCTCATCAACTAAGCTATCGTCAATTTCTTCTCCGATGAAGTCAAATTTAAAGGAACATTTTTCACCACCCGTTAAAATGCACTCTATTTCTTTTCCGTCAGCCTCAATTCCGAGCACGTCCAAGATTCCCGTGAATATACCAAGATATAACACGCATAAATTTTTAGCCATTACGCTTTCTTTTTCCTCTTTTGCGAGGGATCCATAAACGTTAATCATGATGTGATCTTTTTTGAAGAGCCCTGTTAAGGCCCCATATCCCATTAACATCAAGGCTTCCAATGTTCCAAGAACCACTTCTTTCTTTACGGCAAGATTTTCAGCACTCCAATCCTTATTATAGAAGAATTGTTCCATAAAACCCTTTCCGAGAGTTTTTCCGACCCAACTCAAAATATCTTCTGCGTTCGTACCAGTAAACTCACAAAATTCCATTATTTCATTGGGTCGCAGCATTACTAGGCGCATGTCTTTCTTTTTATCACCCAAGAACAGTTGTCCATCCTTTTCTTCGATATTAATATTCAAATCTTTTTTTAATCTTTTAAACATAATGAGTATCTGCTCGGTTTATCTCATTTATTATAATAGAAATTTAATCTTTTAGATTTATAAATTTAATCTTTGGAAATTCACTCTAAAAAAACTCATCATTAAGTCAATCACACTATATTAAAAAGAGTGTTCATTACTTCATTCATATTAAAATTAGTCTTTACTGATGTAAAAAAGAAATAATAATCTCGATCGTTGATTTTATCAAGTTCAAAATAATCCATTATTTCTTGTTTAGTTCTGAAAAGATTACTTTCTATTTCTTCGGGTTTCGTGATTAGATCTGTTTTATTTCCCAAAATTAAAAGAGGAATTCCAGATGAATCATGCTTATTTAAAAAATTCCATAATTCTCTTTTGGATTCTTCAAATCGCAACTGATTTGCAGCATCTATCATATATATAATGATATTGGAATCTTGAATTCCTTTAAACCATTTATCCCTAAATGCCCGTTGTCCTGGCATGTCCCAAACTGCTAAATATCCGTCTTGTTTTTGGATATATTCGATATTGAAAGTTCGGGTTGGAGTGAAAGAATTATCTATAAATTTTCCTGTTTTAATTCGGTGTGCAAATGATGTTTTACCAACATCGTCAATACCAAAGAGAAACACTTTAATGAAGATACCAATGGGTTTGAAAGCCATTTCGGGAGCTTTTTCTATAAATTCATCTCCATATCTCCTAATATCAATAAAAAGAGTTATTAGAAAGTTTTCAATCTCAATTTCATCTTCAAACTTGCAACATCTTTCATTATTTAGCATTTCATTCGATAAATCTTCAAAAATCTCTTTATAATCAATTGGATTATCATTTTTTTCAAAAATTAACCCAATTATCATCTTTGAATTAATGCATATTGTATACACATTTAACCCATCGATATTTTGAGGGACGGGACGATCTAAGGAATAATCATTCAATTTTTGATTGAGTTTTTGATTTGAATGCTCCAACTCATTCGCCATATCTTTACGATAATTCTCTACAATAATTCCATGATCATGACCAAAAATGACCTTTTTTACAAAATCATGATTTCTATTTCTCAAGATATCATCTGGATAGCTAAAAATATCTAGAGAATTCAAATCATGGAAAGTATTTCCTTTTAATAAGAAAATATTGGATAACAATTTTTTTCTTTAATTTCTTGATACCTTTAATGTTGTAAATAAAATCTAGTTAAAAAAAGTTTTGAATGGAGAGGAAAATAATCCTATTTTGATCCTAATTAATTTTTTGGGTGAGAAACAGTTGAAGATTTATTTAAATTTAGTTTCACTCTTCTGGATCTTTTAATGATTCTTCAGTAGATTCTTCGGATTTTTGTGTTTCGGAGTTTTCCGTTTTATTAGAAGATTGCTCTCCCACGGGAGTTTCACAAACAGGGCATTTATCCCATCCCGATCTTAGAGCATAACCACAATTTTTACATTCAGGTAATCCTTGATCTTCCCATTCAGGAATATTTAATCCACCACCACCTCTCTGTTTAGCTAATTCTAACAATTCTTCTTCGGTCCACATTTCTATTCCTTCTGGAAGTCCCGTTCCTCTTTCGGAAATGTGCTTAGCTAATTCTTCTTCTGTCCATACGGGCATTTCCGGTTGAGAATTCAATCTCGATTGTGCTTGTGCGGCTAATTCTTCGGCAGACCATATTTTAAGCTCTTGACCTCCTGGTGTACTAACAGTTCCAGGAGTTTGTTCTCCTTGAGTAGGGATTGTTCCCGACATTGGGATGGGGGCATTACATGCTGCTGCAGAGAATTTTAATTGCGCTTCAAAACATTTCGTATACCTATTACTATCATCGCTTTCATCAATTACGATTATTAGTGTTGTTTTATCTGAAGGTATTGGTACCGCAATACCACAAACGGCAGTGTCAGATTTTATTCTGCCGCTTTCAAACGCGGATGTTAGGTTTGATAATGATTCTTTTAAATCATCTTCCTTCATAAAAAAATCACAGATTGGATCTCCATGCCGAGAGAATTCTTCATGGTACTTAGCTAATTGACTTTTTGTAATGGCTGAATCAAATGAATTTATGATAGCATTAACATAAGAGAACATTTCCGATTTAGGTTTTTCTGTCGCGGTATCAAGCTTGTACCCTCCTAAATCAAGATTTCCTGTAAATGGTGCAAACAGAGGCTCTTGATCCTTGATTTTACCATAGAGGGTTGTTCTACCAATGAAACATTTAATTTCTCCATAATAAGTAATTGATTTATCTAAGAGTTTTACTTTTTCATCATATATAATACGAGGTACAGTTCGAAATATAATATCTACCCAAGGAAATTCTTTAACAGGAATTTTAGCTCCACAGGTTTTTATGATTAATTCTGGTAATTTACTAAGATAGTCCTTGAGTTGCTTCTTGATATCTTTATATTTTTCTAATTTGAGTTCCTCTTCTGCATGTTTTAATAATTCATTATATTTTTCCTCGTTTTTTTTTATATTTCCTCCAAAGGGCTTAATATCTCCAACGATATTTTCCTTGAAAATAAACGTGGCTTCATCTATGATTTCCTTTTGCATTTCTGTAAGCTCTTCTACTAAAAAATCATCGATATTTAATTGAATGCTCTCAACGAACATGGAAAATAATTTAATTTCAGACAATAGCAATTACCTAATTGTTTATTTATTGTTTTAATTATAAATATATTGATATAAAGGATATAAAAATTTATTTGAGTCTGACAGATAAATATGATAGTTTTCATTCTAAGTTTACTTACTTCATACCACTGCAAAATTTATTTCAATTATCATAGGACAAAAATTAGATATTTAAGGTTATCTTTTCTGTTCTATGAGTCAACTTGAATCACGCGATGAATTATGTCAAAAAAACCAGATGAAATAATCGTCCTCTTCATTTCTGAAATATCCCAATCCATACAGGAATATTTATCATCGAATTTAAAAAGATATGACAACCTAAAATTATTGTTTCCTTCTGACACTTCAATTAAAAATGTATTATCTCTCGCTGCAGATGCTGATGTTTTAATTGGGTGGCATCCAACAGCAGAAATGTTAAAAAGAGCAGCTAAGCTAAGACTATTTATCAATCCTGGAGCGGGTGTAACGCATCTAATTGATTTATTTCGAGAATTAAACACAGAAAGAGAAGTAAAACTTATCAATGGACATGGGAACTCCTATTTTGTGGCACAACATGCTGTTGCATTGCTTTTAACATTTATGAATAAAATAATTTTGCATCATAAATGGATGAAAGAAGGAAAATGGAGGACTGGTGATGAGGAAGCAGCCTCGATACCATTACGTTTTAGAAAAGTGGGATTGCTGGGATACGGAGCAATTAACAAAAAAATCCACGAAATGTTACACGGTTTCAACATCGAATTTTCTGTCCTCCGTAAACATTGGGATAAGAACGATGAACAATTGATTACTCCAGTAAAAAAATTTACTGAATCTCAAGTTAATGATTTTTGTGATGAAATAGATATCTTAATAATTGCAATTCCTCTTACTTCAAGGACTAAGAATTTAATTGGAAAGAAGCAACTGGATTTATTAGGAAAAGAAGGTATATTAATAAATGTTGGGAGAGGGGAGATAATAAATGAGTTAGCTCTTTATAATGCTTTAAAAGATAAAGCAATAATAGGAGCAGCGATTGATGTCTGGTACAATTATTCACCTGATGAGGATTTAAAAGGTAAAAAATACCCATATAATTATCCTTTTCATGATCTTGAAAATATTATCCTTTCACCTCATAGGGGTTATTCTCCTTTTGCTGACTTACTAAGGTGGGACGAAGTTATAGAAAATTTGTCTCGATTATCTGAAGGTAAGCGTCAATTCATCAATCAAGTCAATTTAACTGAAGAGTATTAATTAGAATAAGTATAAAATTGCCATGACATAAAATTCACTCTATTCACAAGAAAATCATGCAATTGAAATTATTTTTGAAAATTTTTTATAGTATATGAACAAATATTAAATTTTTATTTAAATCATATTCAACAATTACTTATCACTTTTTATACTTGATAAAACAAAATAGTTCATGTAGCCATAAAAGGAAAAAACTTTTAAACCATCTTCTCGAATTATTATATCTCACTTTTAATATTAGATTTTGTCAATTAGGAAAAAATTTATTTTTTAACACATATTAATCGGTTAAAAAAAAAGATTTAAATAATATTTTACAATAAATTATTATATCACTTAACAAGTTATAATCAAAGGTTAAGGCGGTTTAAATCAAATGAAATCCTAAGGATTTCTCCATAAGATAATTTTGACTTAATTCATAATAGAAGGATTGTGAGAACATGAAAATTGTAACAGTTAACGTCCCTGAAAGTTATATAGATGCCATAAACAAGTTAATCGGGGAAAATGGCCTATATCCTTCACGATCCGAGCTTATTCGATGTGCAGTACGACAATTTTTAATAAGAGAATTGTCAGCAGCTAATAAGATGGCAAAAATCGGCGATCTTAGCAATTTGGATGATTTTGATGATGAGAATTTTGTTCGTGTTCCGAACACAAGTATTAATGAAAATTCTGAACCCATCCAAACTTTTAAAACGTATAAAATTGTGAAGAGATTAGACATTAAGTCTTAAGCTTTTTATTCCTCCCTTTTTTTTTCTATTTTATAACCAAATACTGTTAAGTTTTATACTAATGTGTCCATTAATCATTTTTAGAATTTTGTTCAATGAACAAATTGTTTTGTTAAAAATCGTTAAATATATAATAATTAATTTTCTTTCTATCTTTTATTTTTATTTCAATTAATTATATTCAATAAATATTTAAAATTTGTTTTCTGATTGGATATTAATCATTCTAATGAGGTATGCATTATTCCGACGATAATTGATAAAATAGAATATTCTCCAAGATTTATGGAATATGGAATCATTTCAAAAGAAAATTTTAAGGATATTTATGAGATCCCAATTAAAAGATGGGATCCTTTATCAACAATTACGCGAACGACTGATGAATTTGGATTACACAAACAGAAAGAACGATACTATGGACATTATGCATATCTCTCACCTATTCGAGGCCAACGACCCAAAGGGTATCAAACGATCGAAAAGAAGAGTTCCATGCAAAAATGTTCAAATTCATTTTGGAAGGAATACAAAGATGTCTTTACAGCAACTACCGAAGGAATTCCACTTAATTACGATTTAAAAAAGGATCCTGGTGATTATTACACTTTAATCATTACTGAAGATGAAACGCAAAAGAGTAACCCTTTTTCAGTTTCTCTTACTAAGATTGAAAAGATTTCAGAAAAATGTAAAGCATTGACTTTAATTAATCGTTACCCTGCAATGGCTCGTGTTATTGATCCAGAAATCGATGCTTACATTAAAGAAAAATTACCTAAACACTTAAAATTAGCACGTGGAATCAATTTGGTAACAATATCACGAAATTTTTACCCCTCTTTATGCTTTGATCTAATACCTTATGAGGTGCTAACCGGGATCTTTTTATCCATGAAAGAAGCGATACTGTATTGTATTTTAGAAGCTATCGAACGAGATTATTTTGACATTCCAGTAGCTCCATTTTTTAATATAGGAAGTGAAGTGGGTGGAAGCCAACCTAGAATTCATAGTCAAGTATATATTGATCTTAACGGTGATGGTCATGGTTCTCGTTTGGAAGGACATCTGCAAGCTTTCAAAAATATGGGTGAAAATTGTCATCTCTGTGAAACAACACATGGCGATACGGATCGCATTATATTAAAAACGAAATTTTGGACTTATTATACTGCTGGAAGTCCCATTAGAAATTATCACATTAGATTTCATCCAAATGAGCATCTACGCCGCTTCTCTCAATTAAAAATAAATCAGATGGAAGATCTAGCCAAATCAATGAAATTAGTCTTTAAAGCTCTTGATGATATTAAAATCGATGAAAATCGAAATATCTTATTCAATTGCTGCCCCTATGGATATGATGCAAATTTCCACATGTTTGGTGATATCATACCACATGAAGTTATAGGAGGAGCAGAAATGGTTGATGATATGCGTGTTGCACTAAAATTACCTCATAGAGCTGCTGCTGAAATACGTAAAGCATTGGAAGAACAAGATCAATAAACATTGAAAAAAAAACTTAATTTTTATTATGTTCAAGTGAACTAAAATTTCTGTGTACATTTGATTTTAGGTTTATATTCTATTTTGATAATTTTTATATTTCAATGAAAATTAGATTTATAACTAAAAGCATACATATAAATATTGAGAAAACATTTGAGCGATTCAATTTGAGGGAATGGTCAGCGATAATCCTTGCTGGTGGTAAAGGTTCACGACTCATGCCATTAACATCACTAGTACCAAAACCATTAGTAAAGGTCACGAATAAACCAATGGTTGATTATTCAATTGCACATTTGATTTATGCCGATATCAAGCATATCATCCTTGCTTTGGCTTATAAAGGTCAAAAAATGAAAAATTACATTGAAGAAACTTGGACTGCTGATAAACTGGGAGATGTAGAATTAGAATGTGAAGTTCAAGAGAGTAAGGGGACAGCTGATGCATATAGAATGCTGGAAGATAAAGTTGATTCTGAAAACATTGTCGTCAGCATGGCTGATATAGTTACCAATCTTCCAGCAAAAGATTTTATGAATTTTCACGCTGAAAAAGGAGGAATAGCGACGATTTCAATGAAAAAAAGCGAAAGTCATACTAGCCAATATGGCGTTGTTTTATTGGACAAGAACCGAAAAATTTATTTATTTTTAGAAAAACCAGCACCAATGGAATTATATTTGAGCAGCGTGTCACAAAGAGCTGATTTATTTCTTTATACTAACATCATAAATACGGGGATTTATTGTTTTAAAAAAAAAATCGCAGACATTCTTGATAGCACTAGTCTCATAGATTTTGGTGGGGAAGTGTTTCCATACTTGCTTGAAAACAATAATGATCTATATGGTTTTGTCAGGGAATACTATTGGTTGGATTGTGGAAATATATTAACGTATAAATGGGTGAATTGGGACCTCATGCGAAAATATGCGTGGCCCATTACCCCTAATGGAGATGATTACGATGATATTTACGTCATGGGATTGATAGATTCAGGTCATAATACCATAATAGAAAAACCATCATGTTTTGGAGAACTAGTTCATCTCTCGAATAGAGTAAAGATTAAAGAATTAACATCAATTGGAAATCAAGTTAAAATTGGTGAAGATACCATAATTGAGAAAAGCATTATCTGGGATAATGTCAATATTGGAGCAGGTTGTATTATCGCAGATTCGATTATATGCAATGATTGTATAATAGGAGATAATGTTGTGTTACAAAATGCGATTATTGCTCCCAATTGCAAGGTGAGTAATGATTCACAGCTTCGCGATCAAACCCTTGAACTTGGTACTAATATATAATTAAAAATATACCTAATTTATTTGAGATGCATAAATCTTCGATTTTTATACTAATATTCAGAATATGGGAATGCATGGATTTTATTTAGGATAATATTTTTAAATAAGATATTATTCACGTATTTAGAAATTAAATAACCAATTCAAGATACTGATAACTTCATGTCAGAGATAACTTATATTTATACATTAATTTATGCTATTTTTAGCATTATAGTCCTTTTAGGAGGAATATATTTAATAAAGTTCTTCACAGATAAATTAGAGTACCGGAAATCGTATAAACCCGCTATTATAATCATTGTAATCTGGTTTATAATTGGATACTTTATTTTAGGTTATCTTACTAATTTATTAATAAGTTATCTATATCTTATTGGTTTCGATATGGAGTTAGTTAACTTTACCAATATTATAACTTCAATAGTAAGATTACTACTGAATTTTATAATCATCATGCTCCTAATTAAATATTTTTACCAAAGTGGATATAAAGACGCGATTTTTATTACTTTAGCAGTAATATCAATCCAAGTTTTTATTCTAATTATAATCGCTAGCATATTAACTTTCATTTTTTACTTTACTAGTGGAGGATTTATCATATTTTATAATTTTTATAATTTTCAATATCTCTAAATTCAATTGATTAAACTAAAGCATAAAAATTAAAAATCAATAAAGGAATGAAATTATGGATCTTATTAGTATTTTTATAGATATCGTCGTAATAATAATAATTTTGATTTTACGAGCAATTTATACTAATTGGCTAGCATCACGATTAAAATGGGAAAGCAATATTAGAAGAGGCTTTATAGCTAATTTAGTATGGGTCGTCATCGTAATCATATTAAATTTGCTCATAATTTTTATTGCACCTGCCCTCTTTATAGAATTTGGCATAACTGTTGATGAGATGACTTCAATATACCTCATAGTAGGTTTATCAATTTTTATCATGGATGTAATTATTGGAATGTTTGTGATACATCTTTTTTATGCGAAGGAGTACTTGAGTTCTGTCGTAGTAGCTATTATAGTGTTAATAACTGAAAAGATATTAAGTTATTTTATAATTATAGGGATTTATTTTTTTATGGGAATTATATTAACAGGAGGATTCTATCTATTTACTCCTTTCTAGACAATGCTACAGCCAAAAAAATATAATTATTGATTTTCTAAAAACAAATTAACTTGATATTTTGAAGTTTTTGCTGTTTCCCTCCATTTTTGATGCAAATCTGTTAATATCTGTAGGTTTTTAGGTAACTCACCACCATTACTTAAAAGATTAATGATGGCTATTATTGAAAGCCATCTGGTTAAAGTTTCGAAAAATTCTGCATTGAACCATAAAATATCTTGATACCTGTTAAATCGTAAAAATTGTTGTATTTCAGGATCTTTAAACAATATATTGAAGATTGATGATTCATCATATACATTCATTTGGATTTTAGTAAACCAATTTTGGTAAATTAGGAGTAATTTGACAACTAAAATCGATTCTGAAATGTTTTCAACATCATCTTTCTGTAATTGCTTAAGCAATAAGTAAATATATTTTGTGATATGCCACTCATCTACTAAACTACGACTCCTTAACTCATAATCCTCATCAGAAATAATTCTTCCAAGCGGACGGATTACGATCCAAGAATAAAGTATCCCCCAATCAATTGTATTCAATGGAATTAGTTTTTCAATTAAAAATTTAATTTTATCATCTTTCAGATAATCTTTAAACACACTCTCTAAATTTGAGGCGGATAAAATGTCGTTTAAAATTTGATTATATACGGGTGTTACATTTTTGTTACTGCTTGAATATTTTTTAACTTCAAATAAGAAGGTCTTGAGAATATTACGATATTTTTTTCTTTCGGAATCTTTCAATGTATTGTTAATTATTTTGTGTAGGATATCTTCATTTACTAGTTCTTCAATTGGGGAATGTAATGGTCTATAGATAATGGATGTGAGTGTTTCATCTATATCATATACTCCTTTTCCATTTAAAAAATCATAAAGCTGAGCATAATGGAAAAACTCATTATCTTGAACTATTCTAAAATCCACAAATACAAGAGTTTGATAAGCATGTAGTTCCACATATAAACCTTGATGATGAATATCATTATTTCGTCTAATATATTCAAGATTCATGATAGCATCTTTAAAAATACAGTATCCTTCTTTTGGCAATTTCAATCCTTCCCCAACGGTTTTTTGCAGCAATTTTTTGTCATCACTATCTTTTACTACAAATGCTACAGAATTCTTAATAAATCCCTTCGTTTCAGCATATTTATTATGATATATCACGAGAGCTCTTTCGTTTCCCACCCTATTTGAATAAGCAAAAACATCCTCATTAACCGAATTTCCAATGAAAAAATCATATAATAAGAAGTCTTTTACTTCAGCAAATAAATATCTTTTTTTCATTAACGGGAAAATAATGTTTTCGTGATGTTGCAACAACCCTAAATTGATTTCTTCATTCCAATAAGTTCGCCGATATTCCATTCCATATTTCTCATAAAAACCTTCGACTTGTCCATGACCAAACATTGGTAATCCGGGCATGGTAATCATCATTGTACAGATTCCAAAATATTTATCACCATCTCCGAATTGTTTAATTGCCGTCTCTTCATCCGGGTTATTCATAAAATTAACAAATCGTTTGAGAATTTTGGGATCAAATTCAAGTGTGTTCTTAATAACTAGTCGATACATTGCGTTATCTTCGTCTCTCAACATGTTCATAAATGCGGAGTTATATACACGATGCATTCCTAATGAACGAACAAAATATCCCTCAAGTAACCAAAATGCTTCAGCTAAGAGCAAAGTGTCGGGATTTTCTTTGTTTATTCTATTAACTACCTCTCGCCAAAATTCTTCAGGCATTGCATCATGAAAAACATCCCTTGTGATTCCATGTTCTGCTCTAGACGGTATTGCTCCTCCAGTTCCAGGTTCGGGGAACCATAATCTCTGATAATGCTTTTTGGTCAAAGTCATCGCTGCATCAAATCTTATTATTGGAAACATTCTAGAAACATGAAGAATTGTCTGTATTACTGATTCTCTTACTTCTTTCATCAAAAAATTCAATTGTGCCGTATCATTCCATGGAAAACTTGTTCCATCGTTGCCATGATATATGTATTTTGTTTCTCCTGTATTATAATTGACATATTTAAAGGTTACTGCGGCATCGGTTCTATTAAAATATTTATCTTCTAAAAACACGCCATATTGGGAATCATTTGATAAACTATTCCCAGAATATGAATAAGAAGGAAAAGGGGGATAAGGAAGCGAGATATACCAATTAGGATGCTCTTTCATCCATTTAGACACAATACCCGTATGATTAGGTACCATATCACTTGCAAGCTGAATTCCTCTATATAAAGCGCGTTGTTTTAAATTTTCAAAAGCTTCTTGACCTCCTAAATCGTACGCAATAATATAATCATAAAGTGAATATGCACTTGCTTCTGCTTCAGGATTACCGCACCAATTTTTTATTATTTTTGAAGCTTGACTTCTTTCCCATAAACCAATCAGCCATAATGCATTGAAACCCCATCTCTTCAATTGATCCAGCTCCTCATCGGGAATTTCATTTAATTTAGTAATCGATCTGTGATATTTTTTTGATAGTTGATCTAACCATACGTAGGTATTTTTAGCAATCATAACGACTTTAGGCATCCAGTCTTTGTCTGGTGTAAAGTTTTCTACATCAAGCATATCATAAGCATAAGCTTCAGATCTTCCTGGACCTAAACCTCTGAATGCTTCTTCTTCTCTTATAAGATCTAACGCTAATAAAATAGTGTGAGAATAATCGCCTAAAATTTCACCCCATGTTTCAAGTAAATATTCCAATTGCTCACGAATGGAATATGGGTGGTTTTTTATTGGATCTTCTAACATTTTTATTAAATTTTGATTTTTAGGACCAAATTTTGGTTTTTCCTCAAAGAAATTATATATTTCATTAATAATTTCTACGTATTTTGTTTCTTTTTCTAATTTTTCATCGTTAAAAAGTTCTAAATATGGAGAAAATGATGGATTATTATTTCCCAACCAAACTGGAATAAATTCTTCTAAAATTAAAGCACTATTATTCGTTTCTCCCATTGTTCTCTTAAGATATTCAGTTGAACTTAACTTTTTATTGTATACACTCTCCGGAGGAAATTCATCAATGAAAGTTCTTAAACTATCTTCTATTTCCTTTTCATTAAATTTCCTACTGAGATAGACGTAGAGATCTTTCATTAATTCAGGAGTTTCTGTTTCTTTTTTATATAATTCAAGGATATGTTCTTGAATATTATAAATTAAAGCCATTCCATTAAAGTTTCCCGTTTTAAAACCTAATTCAGGAAATCTAATAAGATCTTTTGTTTGATTGATTTTTTGGATAAACTTTCGAACGGAATAAATATCCCCAGCAAAAAGGACGTTACCACTCGGAGAAAAGGAAAAGTCGTCAAGTTGGTATTGTTTCCTTGCTTTTATTGATAATTTCATTTCTTATTAAACACTTATATTAAATTCAGTTCTATTTTCAAATACGTTTCTATATGACCAATATATGTAATAATACTTAATTAGCTATTTACTATTTATTATTGGTATAAAAATTAGTAAAATTATTGAAGATTGAGAAATTCTTAGCCATTATTAAATTAGGTTTTATTATTTATAATATCCAATTAAACATGTAAAAAAATCGGATGAAAATGGTTGAAAACCTTAATGAACTTAATAAAAACGGTAGAATAATTGGAAGGGCAAACTATATCTTCACGCCAGAAATTTCAAGCTCAATCGGATCTATACATGGTAGTTTATTTAACGTGAATGAAACTATAGTCATTGGACGCGATTATCATAATGATAGTAGAATGTTAAAGCGAGGATACACATCTGGAGTTATGAGTACTGGTGTTAATGTCTTGAATTTACGTGATTGCACGTATCCATTGCTTCAATTTACAATTAGAAGGTTTGGAGCTAGTGGAGGCGTTTATTTCTCGGGAGGACACTTATATAGTGAAGATGTTGGTATTAGGTTTGTTGACGCTGGAGGCATCGAGTTTTCTAAATCAGAGATTCAAAGGATTATCGAAGCATATAACACTTATCCTGATAGTGTAAGAAGAGTGGAACCCAGTAAAATTGGTCAAATTACAGCAATTCCGCAAACACAAGATGTCTATATTAAGTCTTTACAACAATTTGTTGATAAAATAAGAATTAAAAATGCTGATTTAAAAATTGTGGTTGATTGTTCCTACGGTCCTACAGGAAGGATAACACCATTACTTGTTAACGACGTTGGAGTAGAAGTCATTGCTCTTAACACACATTATAGGGAACGATCAGAAATTCCAGTACCGAGTATTTACACCATAAGAAATACCGCAGAAATTGTCAAAGCATCTCATAGTCATTTGGGGATATGTTTTGATGTTGATGGTTCTAGAATTTTAGTATTGGATGATAACGGTTTAGAAGTTACTTTTGAAGATCTACTCATGCTTTTTATCACTTATGATGATCGAATAAAAAAATCTAAGTCCAATACCATCATTACAACCCAATCTCTCTCACCCGTTATTAAAAAATATGTAGAAGATAACGGATATCCTATTAAGCAAGTTGAAAATGATCCTGGAGAAATATCGAGGCAGATCAGAGAAGAAAGAGCTTGTTTTGCTGCAGCAGATACCATGAAATTTTACTTTCCCCAATACGCACCATTTTCAGATGGAAATTTTATATTATTAAAAATTTTAGAAATAATGACAAAAGAAAATGATACCTTAAGTTCATTAACAAGAGGTTTTCCTAAAGGTATTAAGGTAAATAAAACAATTCCAGTCTCTTCTAGCATAATTCAATCAATTCATAATAAATTAATTAAATTTGCTGAACATCATGGTTTTAAATATCATGATATTATCAATGAATTAAAAATCATTGATAATGAAGTTAGTTCAACCATTAAAGTCGCGTTAAATCGGGATTCAATTCTTATATCATCTGAATCAAGTGATCCTAAGAAATCCAAGCAAATGATAGAAGAATTATCGATTTTAGTATCCAATTTAAACTAAAGAATCACTGTATTTTTTTATAATCTCAACTGATTCAGTTAAAGATTTAATATTTAGTGTTATTATAATAATAATAATAAATTCATATATTAAAAATAAAGATGGTATAATCGTGGCATTATTCGATATTAACTCCATCATCGTTTTAATAACATTTGTCATTATTTTTGCTGTTTTTTTAGTGTTTGATTTGTTTCATCGAAATGAAAAATACGCATATATGGCTTACATTGTGGCTTTATTACCCATTAATTTTATGTGGATAATTAATTTCAATATTCTTGGAGTATATCTTTTATTATTCATTCTTTGGTGCGTTACTTTAATTAGAGACCTTTGGGGTGTAAAAAAGGGTAAGAAAGAAATAAACGATATTGTTTTATATCTTGCTTTGGCTATTCTCATTCAATTAATTATAACTGCCATTCTTCCAGTTTCTATTCCTTCATTACTCACAAATACTTCTCCATGGTTTGTATTCAATTTGCCAGATATTTATGCTGCTCAATTTTTAGTGTTCCCAGAGTTATTATTGGCGTTTAGAATTACAGCAACTATAATGATCATTTTAGTTATTATCCCTATGATATTAGATATCAAGGATGAAGAAGTTCCTTTACCAATGTTTATTATTATTATCGCGTTGTTCATCTTACCATTCATGTATTTAAGTTATATATGGATACGCGAGGCAACGGGAGTGCTTACACTCCTCATGAGTGTAATATTATTTATCATACTATTACTCATTACTCGAAGTGGTAAGGAGGAGCTTCAGCAAAAAAAATAAAAACAATTTTTTTATTCTTTTATTAATATTTAGACATTATTTTTATATAATTATGAAGATATAATATCAAGGAAAGGATTTTTAAAAATAGTAGATATATCATGGCTAAGAAGAATGCTCCATCCAATGGAGAAGATGATAGTACAAATTCTAACCCAACATTTGAATTGGATGATTTACCAGGAGTGGGGGAAGTTACTCTTAAAAAGTTGAAGGCTTCTGGTATAATATCTATACGTTTGTTAGCAATGTATCCAATTTCTAGATTAATGGAAGATGCAGGTATCGGTGAAAAAACAGCTGAAAAACTCATAAAAGCCGCTCAAGATATTGAAAAGATGGGTTTCAAGCCAGCAGATGTGATTTGGGAAAAGAGAAAAAAGATGAGAAGAATTTCGACAGGAGGACATAATCTAGATGATTTGTTAGGGGGTGGACTAGAAACAGGCGCAGTAACTGAAGTATTTGGAGAATTTAGAACTGGGAAAACTCAACTAGCTCACCAGCTATGTGTTAATGTGCAACGTTCCTATGAAGATGGTGGACTTGAGGGAGGTGCTTTATATATTGATACAGAAGGTACTTTTAGACCGGAGCGTATTATTCAAATGGCTAGTGCTAAAGATATGGATTATAAAACAGTACTCCAAAATATTGTTGTTGGTAGAGCATATAACAGTGATCATCAAATACTTCTTATCAAGGAAGCTTCAAAAATAATCGAAGAAAAAAACATAAAATTAGTTATTGTAGATTCTTTAATCGGACATTTTAGAAGTGAATATATCGGGAGGGGGACTTTAGCTAATCGTCAACAAACATTAAATACACATATCCATGATCTTTTACGTATCAGTGAGATGTATGATGAAATGGCGGTATTTTTCACAAATCAAGTTTCTGCCAAACCAGATGTTTTCTATGGAAATCCTATAACTGCAACAGGTGGAAATATTGTTGCTCATGGTGCAACAATTCGGATTTATTTACGAAAAGGTAAAGGAGAACAACGTGTTGCTAAAATTATTGATGCTCCAAATTTACCGGAAGAAGATGCAATCTTCTCGATTTCTGAGGATGGAATTTCTGATTAGATCCTTTGCTAATTAAAAATAAAAAAACTGAACACTTATAACTCAACATTGACATTCACCTCAATTCCTTCTCTCACAGCTTGAGTTACAGTGCAGTATTGTTCAAACATTTTCTTACATTGTTCTGCTCTCTTCATTGTTTCTGGATTATCTATTGTTGTCTTTATATTTATGTCAATTTTAAGAACTCTTAAAAATCCTTTTTTATTCTTACCAATGTGTATTTCTGCATTAGCTTTTAAATCTTTCAATGTAAGTTCTTTTTTTTTCAGACAAAAAATGAAACTCGCACTTAAGCAACCCAAAAGAGCTAAACCTAACAGTCTCGAGGGATTTGGACCAATCATATCAACCTCCGAAATATGAGTTTCATCAATAAAACAATCCTTAACCTTTAAATTTCCAAGATCGCATTTAAAAATCATTTGTTCATATAAGGAAAGCCCAACATTAGTTATTATCTCTTCAGAAATTTTTCACACCTTTGAATATGAAATTAAATATCTATTAGTAATTACAATATGGATTTTGTTCTTAAAAGTATCTAATCTAAATTATTAATCCATCTTATTTTATTATGCTTCAAGTTTTTTTAAATGAAAATGGCGTGCTAAATGAAAATATAAACCTAAAAAATAAAATATAATTAGATAGATATATTGAAATGCAAAACTAATAATGGAGATCATCATAATCACGAAAATGATTATTTCAGTTGCTAAACAAGCTTTATTTGTGTAATATTTTTCATCAAAAAAAGATTCTTTATTCTTGTAATTAGAAAGATATATTGGCAAATTTTCGAACTCTTCCTTCGAAATTAACATTTTGATTCCATATAATTTTTTATGAAAAAATAATAAATTAGTTCCCCAATCAAATGTATCTATTAGAATGTGAACAAAATATAAAATCCCGCTAAAAATTAAAGCAATCCAATTAAAAATTAATCCCAATAAAATTATAATGATACTTGGGATTATGGAATGAGTAATCAACATTCTATGATTATGATCTTTCGCAAACTTTGAAAAAAAAACATCGAAATCACAAATAAATGAAAAAATTACAATTAGAGTAAAATCAAAAAATGAAAATGAAAAGAAATAATTCAATATTGATGCTATAGATATTCCTACAGCAAAATGACTATTGATATGAATAAGAGATCACCCACATTTTACAATATATTTTTTCTGGTTTTTTCTTTTCAATACTTTTTTCATTGATTCAGATCCATTTGTACCTTTCTTCTCTACTAAGAAAGATGCTGCCGAAGAAGCACATAAAGCTGCGTTTTTAACTGCTTTCCAAGAATAATCAGAATTGTAGAATTCATAAAGAAAGATTGCTAGATATACATCTCCCGCACCAGTTTCATCTACGACTGTATTAGGTGTAAAAGCAGGAATTTGTAATATTCGTTCTCCTTGTCTTGTAATAATAGATCCTGATTCTCCTAATGTCATGATATAAATCCCTTTATTATCAAATCCCTTAAAAAATTCCATAACCTCGAATACTTCCTCTTTTCCAGAAAGTAATTTCATTTCATTTTCTGAACCCTTGAGTATTAATTTATCCCCTATTAATGTAATAATCTTTTTAACATTAGATAATAACTCCTCATCAAATAAGTAAGAGACGACCCCACTGTCAGGATCGATCTTACGGATAAATCCCTGTAAATCTATTCCTATATAAGCTTTGGGAAACATCCTTAGAATATTTTTTATATACTCAATTGTAATTTCATTGCACAATGGTACTAATACAATGATTTCGGGAGGATTTAGTGCGATTTCAAGAGGGATATCATTTATTTCAAGATTGGGACTTCTTGATTTAAGAATGAGAGATCTTGAATGATCTTCGTAATTTAATATGAAGTTAGTATTTAACATGTCAAAGTATTTGATTGTTAAGATTATTTTTTTTTTTTTGAGAACAGTTAGTAAATGAGGATTAAAATTTTTTCTTCCAATATTAGAAATAATTCCAATATGAGC
This sequence comes from uncultured archaeon, assembly GCA_964583985.1. GTDB lineage: Archaea > Asgardarchaeota > Lokiarchaeia > Sigyniarchaeales > SOKP01 > SOKP01. Next base: position 54,932 of record CAZOYD010000004.1, on the reverse strand, counting down.
ATTTTTCGTGTACTTACTTAACGCTATGGATCCAAATGAAACACTTCCTCCCAAACTTGGCTTTCTTTTTTCCTTAAACCTAATGATAGTGTCAATTGCGAAATGTCCTATAAATAGAACGAATGGGCCCATCCGAGCTTTCTCTTTCATCATTCTTCTAGTATCGTTCTTATTTTAATGTTAGTTTTATTATTTGGTCCAAATTCTTCTATAGAACATCAAATATATCCAGAAAGCACTCTTTTGACATCATTCTATATTCCATTGAGTTGATAATATAAAATAATATTCTTTCTTAAGATAATGTCTTATTCCTCAAAAATTTGACCTTCTTTAAAAGTAGAATGCATACAGCAAAAAAAATCTTTATGTTGAGGTTAACATTCTGTTTAAATTCTGAATTTCTTGATCTTTTTCCCTTATCGTAATCTTTAATTTGTTAATACTCTTTTGCAATTCTTCTACTAAGCCAGACATTGGACTAGTTGATTCATTCGATTGTAATCCTTGTGATAATTTCATATTAGCAATTAAAGTTTCTTTTTCTTGAATTTTGGATTGAAGTTCTTTTATCTTCATCTCTGCTTCGGCGTTTGCTAATTCTTGAATAGACTCTTTTGATTGGAATTTTAATGAATTTTGTAATTCAAGTACATCACGTTTTAAATTTTCATTTTCAGTCTTTAGTGATTTAATCTCAGCAATATCTAATTCAACACCTTGATTTTCTATTAACCCTATTAATTGTGTCTTATCTTTAGTGAGCTGCTCAATTATTTTTTTATATTTGTTCAAATCTGCTTGTAGATCTTGGCATAAGGATTCTAATGGGATTGAGGATCCTTTGGAGGGTAGCGGTTTGATTATTTGTTCTACTGAATTATTTGCTGTTGCGGCGTGTTCAATTGGCATGCTTTTAATTTTCTCTACAAGTTGAGCATTTAATTCTTCGTTTTTGGATGTTAACTCAGTAATGTTTTTTTCTAATGAAAGTATATGCAAATTCCTCTGGTTAATTCGAGATTGCAATTCATCAGTTAATTTTGTATTATCATCAGGAGGGGAATATACTGTTACTCCAATAGATTCTAATCTTTTTATCTCTTCATCTTTTTCAAGTAATATTGAGACCATGCTTTTGACTTTATTATTGAGTTCTAAATTTTCGTTCTGTAAATCTCTTATACTCATTGTTAAATCCATTAAAGCTTCTTCTTTCTCAACTTTCAATATCTCTTTTTCTGAAGATAATTTTTTAATGATATCTTCTGTATTACTTAATAAAGCAATATTTTCAGAGATCTTTTTTCTTAATTCTTGATTTTCCTTCTTTAAAATTTCCATCTGGTTTAAAGTATCGCCAATCACCGAAGGAGTGTTATTTTGTTGTTCATTTTTTTTTTTCCATAAAGTCATAAAATCTTCAATTCTATCATTATCTTCCGGCATCATTTATCAGATACAAATTTAATTTTAATAAAATTTATTTATATGTAATTCCTGAAAAATATCCCACACAATACCCGAAATTCTGTGTGATCTCAGCACTCGTGTAGTGCTTTAATAATTTCCCCTTCTTAGCTCCTAATTTAATACTTATTTGAAGTAAAGTCGAAATTGTATGTTGTCCGCATACAGATGCTTTTCGTCCAAGATTTATTATGTTTTCAGGCTTTAAATTCACAAAATCGTTTATGACTTTTTCATCTTTTGCCTTGAATTTTACTAAATCATCCTTGTTATTAACTTGCTCATGATATAAATCGGATGATGCTACAACAACAATATCCTTATTTGAAGTTTTAATTACTTGAGCTATATTTTCAGAAATCGTATCAATCGTTTTAAAATCGTGAGTAGAAATTTTAATAGGAACAATTCTTACATTATTTTTCCCAGCAAAGAATTTTATAAAAGGCATTTGTAACTCTAGGCTGTTTTCATCTCTCCCAATGAAAGCAGAGCTATCTGCTATTATTTTACTACTGGTTTTCAGAATTTTTTCAGATAATTCATTATCTATAATTAAATTTCCTAAAGGTGTTTCCCATTCTCCCTCTTCTAATATTGAATCTTTTACAAGTACACGATGATCGAACCCTATTACGATAATACTATCAGGAATTCTTTCCTTGAAAATGTTTAAATAGGTATGAATGGCACAAGGTCCAGAATAGTCCATACCCGCATGAGGTGAAACACCGCCAATTATAGATCTCTCAGCCATTTTTGAGGAGATATATTCTTCATAAGGCCCAAATTTGTTATCTTTCAAAAAACTTTTCATTTTTCTTAAACATGCTTCCTCAGTATAGGGGTACCAACTACCAGCTAATGCCATGCGTCTAATATTCATGATTTTCCCATTAAAACATTAGGTTTTTAATAATAAACTTGTCATTACTATAATTTTAAGTTAACTCATCTTTCACAATAATTTCCAAATATATATCTTTCATTAATCTTTTGAGGTTAGATACTCTCACTTTCAATATTTGCATTATTTTTTATTTTGATTTACGAAAATTTATAATCTTTTTTTTTACAAAACAGCATTATTATCATTCTTATCAAATAAATTTCAATTAAAAGAATTATTAAGTCATGATTAATAGTTCTATCTTGATGAGTGAAGAAAAGATCACCCCAATTTCCTTGGATGATATTAAGGAAGGAGATATACCCGATAAAATACCCACCAAATTCATTAATTCAAGAGTAATCGTGTTCAATCCCCTATTCGCATCCTATCTATATGTTAAATGTAATTTCTATGGAGCTCCTTTAGGAATAAGTAAACCACGTTTGGAATATTTTTCTAAACCCAGTGAATTATCTCTCATAGAAGCATATTACTTGCTAAAAAAGGATAAAATTTCAATATATGACACTAAAAAAGGTAAATACTTAAATTTGGAAGAATTTTTCGAGATTGGAAAACAGATTCACCATAAGTTCGAAGAAAAGCTCATAATTTATGAGGATCTTAGGGAAAAAGGTTATATTCCTCGTCCAGGACTAAAATTTGGAGCAGATTTTGTTGTATATAAGAAAGGGCCAGGATTAGAGCATTCTCCATTTATTGTTCATGTTCTTCCTCACGACTCTAAAATTACAGCAGTTGATATGGTAAGAGCTGGTCGACTAGCAACATCCGTCCGAAAAAAATATGTGATAGCTAATCCTTTGACAATCAGTTATTACTTCTTTGAATGGTTTAAACCATAATCAACAAATATAAACGTATCAAATAATTTAATTTATATCGTTTGTCCACAATTTGGGCATTTTTTCATAGAGCTTGTTAACATAAATCCACATTTAGGACACTTATGAATGAGGGCTTTTCTATATGTGAATTCTAAATTTATTCTTTCATCAATAGGATGTCGCGCAGGAGTAGTTTTGATTTTGAAGGTATCTTCATTCCTCTCATTTCCTCCCACTTTTTTTTTCCGTTTAAACCGATCAAATAGACTTCGGTTTTTTCCATAATTTATTATGGGACCTAAGACAATGAGAAATATAAATAACACGATTAAAAATGAGATTAGGTGTATGGATCCAAAGTCAATTAAAATATAATAGATTATTCCTAAGACTGAGATGACTAAAATGAAAAGAAATGTTCTAATCATGATGAGTCTTTTTTTAAAAGATTTCTCATCAATTTCGTTTGATTCAATCATATGGTTACTAATTAATATAATTAATTTATTTAAAAGAATTTATCTTTAATGACTTGTAAAGCTTCTTCAAGGTCTTCTCTAGTTTTTCTATTATCGATCTCCCTTTCAATTTCTTCTGAAATTAAATCTTTTTCATGCTCTACTTTAAATTGTATTATTGAATAATTATCATCCAAATAAAATGAAAAGAATTCAGTTCCAGTACCTTGATAGAACTTGAAGAAAAATTCATAGAAATGTAACCTCAATGTATTGATAAACACAAGCACCCCTTCTAATAATATCACGAAAACATTACCTATAACTATGCCAATTATTCTTAAACCTTCAATCAGAATAATACCAGTAATGGCTAAAGGATCCATACCAATGGTAATCGTACCTGGAGTTGGAAGTAATCCTATTAATGCTTGAATTGTAATCATTAAAGCAATGTGGGCTAATGCTAAAGCAAGCAATCGGATATATGAAGCAATATTACTCAAAATAGATAGAGCTGTTTCAAAAGTTTCGACGGTTCCTTCTCCTAATAAAGAACCAAATGATTCTTTTTTTAAATATGAGATCCCCAATAATCCTCCGATTGGTTTTAATAGTATGAGTAAAATCCCCGGGACAATTACCAACAAAATGGGATAGGGATAAGAAAGCCATGTATTAAAATTGATTCCATAAATGAATATTAAAAAAGTCCCGCCTGTTAATAAGCAGATTTTCATGAATGAATCGGTCATTGACATGTATTTTTTCGATTGCTTCCAATAATTTATAAATTGAATAATCCATCCTAAATTAACGTGAATTACACCTATGATCAATGTAAATTTGAAAATCGACAAGATGTTACTCAATGGATTACTTAGTGTTATGTTTCCTAATAAAGGGATAAAAAATCTTATCTCTTGCAATTTATAACCAAAAAAGTTATCAGAGCCAAAGAATTCTCCATATAAAAAGCCACATAATACAGATCCAATACCACAATAGAATATTATCCAACTAACATCACGTATTCCTTTCTTTTTACGGAACAATATCCCTCCCAATACACCCGCAATCATCAAGCTCATTCCATGTCCAATATCACCAAACATTAGTCCAAATAAAAGAGGAAATGTTATTGCAAGAAATGGTGTTGGATCAATTTCAGAATATGAAGGTACACCGTACATCTTTGTTAATGTTTCAAATGGTCTTATAAAGAATGGGTTTTTCATGACTGTTGGGGCAGTTTCTCTAAAATCGCGCTTTTTAGGTTCTTCTGAAGGGGATTTTTTATTCTCATCTCCATCTTTAGATTCTTTTTCTTTTTGTTTGAGCTGCTCAAATCCATCTTGTTTTTCTTCTTTTTTATAAATGGGATGATATTTAGGGACATCAGTAATTTCAATGTGGATCTTTTCTTTTAAATTATCTAAAAGAGCCTGCTTAACTTTATCCTCATTCATTGTAGGGATGAAGAAATTGATTCGCGATCGATCAGCAGATTCTTCATCAAATTGGTGCTCTGCCCAATTATATTCTTCTATGTTTTTTACTACTTCATTAATAGCGGAAAATTTCGTTAAATTTTGTTCTCGAATTTTATTTTTCTCTTTTGAGTACTTAATTATAGTATTGTTGACAATATTGAGTTCATTATTAATGCGAGTAAAATCTATACCCTCTGGAGTCAAATATTTCTTCAATATTGGTACTTCTTCAGCATGAATAATGTTTATCCGTTCTTTTAGACCTTCTTCTTGATCTATTGGATAAACAATAAAAAATACAATTCTATCTTCCAATTGATATATATTTGGAAAATTTTGATCTGTTTGGTGTACATTTGAAAATGAAGAAGGTTGGAGAAGAGATTCAAGGATCTCTAGGTTTTTTGAAAATGTTGTAAAAACTCTGAAGTTTAGTTGCTCTAAATTCGATAAGCTATCACGATTTAATTGATATTGTTCAAGAAAAACATAGCTAGATTTGATAATCTTTAGGTTTTCTAATTCAATCTGAGCCTTTGATGAATATCTCTCCAATTCAGTGAGTCTATTAAGGTAAAAATTGATTTCATCATATATTTGATTAATTAAATCGCTTAAATCACGCGCAACGAATTTTAATCTATCTTTTGGTTTAATTTTTAATTCCTGAAAATCACTTTCGTTTATGCTTAGCTTTTTGAATAAAAGATCCACGTTTTGTCTTAATGTCCTAATAATTTTCATCAAAGAATCTGTTTCTTCAGTTCTTTTTTTTATTTGTGTTTCCTCTTTTTTCTTAATGTGTACATTATGCACGATGGAAAGTTGATTTAATAGTCGATCTTTATAATTAGAATTAACGACTACATTGAAAAGAGACATTTCAGTTTTACGAGTCATATTATCCCCCAACCATTTTAATTTTCTTTTTTTGTATCAAATCTTTAGTTTTTTTTAATCTTACAAAACTTTCTCGGTCGATTTCTTCTATCATCTCCCGAATTATTTTAATATCTAATGTAAAGGAAGGAATGATATTATTTTTTAATCCATTTATCCTTCGATCAATTCTTTTGAAGTTTGATGCATAACTTATTAAAATATCTTCTTGTTCAGCAAATTTTATTAAAGCATCAAAAAATTCCCGCCCTTTAAGAATTAACATATCAAGGAAATGGCTCGAATTCTCAAAACTATAAGCAGGAAGCTTATTATTCATATCTAAATTAAAATTTATTTCTGATATTATCATGCCAAGCTTTTTTACCTGTCGAATATTTACAACAGGTTTATATTGAATACTGCTCATTTTGCTAATTAATACCAAATCTCTTTTTCCCATTTCCTTGTAAGCTTGGTGTAATTTAATCAATGATTCGCGGTATAATTGGTAAAATGAATCTCTAATTTTCTTATATTCATCCCAATGATATTTAATCTGATTTATTAACTGTTCTCTTTTCAATTCTAAAAATTTTTCTCCTCTGATTGCAAATTTTAATTTTTTTTGCAAATTCATTAAATTCGTTTTTGTGGGTTTAATCGATCTAAAACTCATACAAATCACCTATCCAATATAATATTTATCTATATATTTTTGATGAATCCGGTAAAGTTGATTTCGGGGCAAGATGCTAAGAGTTTCCCAAGCAATAGTGAGAGTTTTCAAGAAATCTCTATTTTCATCTACTTTTTGGTTTAAAAATTGTTGTTCAAAAGCATCACCATACTCTAAAAGATTTTTTTGATCGAAATTCAAACCATCTTCTCCTACAATTGAAAGCAAATCTCTTGTTTCAAGGGCACTTGAATAAGAGGATAATAATTGAGAACTTACGTCAGCATGGTCTTCTCTAGTGGTATCTTTCCCTATCGCATCTTTCATTAGACGTGAAATAGAAGATAGTACTTCAAATGGAGGATAAATTCCAATTTTATGTAATTTCCTACTTAAAACGAGCTGCCCTTCAGTAATATAACCAGTTGTATCTGGAATTGGATGTGAGATATCATCATTTGGCATCGTTAAAATCGGTATTTGAGTGATAGATCCTTTTTTTCCTTTTAATTTTCCAGTACGTTCATATAGAGAAGCGAAATCTGAGTAAAGATATCCAGGATATCCTTTTCTACTAGGAATTTCTTCTTTAACAGAGCTTAATTCTCTTAATGCTTCAGCATAATTGGTCATATCAATCAAAATTACCAATACATGCATATCTTTTTCAAAAGCGAAGTATTCTGCCGTTGTTAATGCTACTCGGGGTATTATTAATCTTTCCATTATTGGATCAGAAGCGAAATTTATGAAAGAAATGATGTTTTGAATATTCCCACTTTTTTGGAAACTATTTATAAAACTTATAGCTTCATCCTCAATAATTCCGATTCCACAGAAAATTATCAAAAAAGGTTCACCTGTTAATACTCGAGCTTGAGAAACGATTTGTGTAGCCAATTTATTATGAGGGAGCCCTTGTCCGCTAAATATAGGGAGTTTTTGACCACGAATTAGTGTGAATAACCCATCAATGACAGAAACTCCAGTTTGAATGACACTTGAAGGGTATTCTCTCGCAAAGGGATTAATCGGAAAGCCATAAATATATTTTTCAACATCAGATACCAAATCCACATCCAAAGTGCTTTTTGTTTCAATTTCAATTGGGAAACCTAAAGAATTGAACGTATGGCCAAACATATCAGTATCAGAAATTTTTATTTTAAAAGTATCCTCAGTAAATACTATTTGAGCATTTTCAGAAGAAATCCCTTGAGTAGTTTCAAACACTTCTATAATAATACTCTCTTCATTCATTCTGACAACTTGTCCAATTTTTTCATCGGATTCTTTTGTTCTTATTTTTACAATTTCTCCGTATTGTAGATTGTGTTCATTTTTCAGGAACAATAGGGGACCGATAATTTGTTGAATTTTTTTATATATAACACTCATGTTTTTCTTCGAACTCTAGAGATTAATTTTAAAGATTCAATTTCTCTTATTAATTGATTCTTGATATTAAGAATTTTTAAGAATTCTTGATTCGGGATGGATAAACTAAGTCTCATAATTTCATCAATAACAGCTAATGATTTTATATCATCGATAATAAATCCTTGTTGTATTAAATCCTTACTTTCATTATGCAGTAATAATATTAACTTAATTTGAGAGAGTAGTTTTTCAGCATTAGTAAAAGCATCAATTTTATCAAATGCATTTTGAATTAAAAAGCTCTCTCTAATCATTTTACCTATAAAAATATCCAGTTTTTTTATTTCAGGAAGATTTTCTTCTCCAATTAGTTGAATAATATTAAGTAATTCATTTTCTTTGGATAGAATTTCATTTACTTCACTTCTACATTGATACCAATTATAATCAATCTCTGGCCAATTAATATCTTTTTTGGACCACCAATCAGCAAGATATTCAGGATAATTTGAATAAGAATCAAACCAATTTATAGCGGGATAATGCTTCGAATATGCTAAATTTGCATCTAATGCCCAAAATGCCTGAACAAAACGTTTACTTGTAGAGGTTACAGGCTCTGAAAAATCACCTGAAGGAGGACTTACAGAGCCTATTATTGAAATTGACCCAATCTTCTCTTCTCCTACCCCTGTTAAGCCAATGAGTTTTACTGCTCCTGCGCGTTCGTAAAATTTTGATAATTTTGTTGGAAGATAAGCAGGATATCCCTCTTCTGCGGGCATTTCTTCTAATAATCCTGAAATTTCTCTCAAGGATTCAGCCCATCGTGAAGTACTGTCTGCTAACACTGCCACATCATATCCCATATCTCTATAATATTCTGCGATTGTTACACCCGAAAAAATACTTGCTTCTCTAGCAGATACAGGCATATTAGAGGTATTCGCTATTAAAACTATTCGTTCTAATAAGGGTTTTCCGCTTTGAGGATCAATCAAGGTCCCAAATTCTTTTAATACATCGGCTATTTCATTACCTCTCTCACCACATCCAATAAATACGATAATATCAGCATTACACCACTTAGCTATGGATTGCTGAATGACCGTCTTTCCAGTGCCAAATCCACCAGGTACAGCAACAGTTCCTCCTTTTGCGATTGGAAAGAGAAGATCTATAACTCTTAAACCTGTCAATAATGGTCTTTTGGGTTTTAATCTTGCTTTAAAAGGTCGACTATCAGTCACTGGCCATTTTTGAAGCATTTTCATGCTTTCTTCTTTATCTTTGGTTTTAATGACATATATCTCATCAGAAATAGTATAATCTCCTTCTTTAACAATACTTACAATTTTTCCTGAAATTTTATGAGGTATCATTATCTTATGAGAGATTAAAGTAGTTTCTTGAACTTCACCTATCACATCTCCAGGAAAAAGTTCATCACCTATTTTTTTTTGTGGCTTAAAATGCCATTTCCTTGTTCTAGATAATGAAGGCACTTCAATACCACGTTTTAAAAAGCCAGATTGTCCAAATCCTTCATAAATTTCTTTTAATGGTCTCTGAATACCATCAAAAATATTTGATAATAATCCTGGAGCCAATTCCATTGATAATGGTTCTTGTAAACTTATGACGCTCTCATTTAGGCGCAAATTATTCGTGTTTTCATAACACTGCGCCACTACATGGTTAGAATATATTTGAATTACTTCACCAAGGATATTATGATTAGATATCTTGATTAACTCATGTAGTTTAACAAACCTTTCTAATCCTTTTATCTCTATTAGAGTCCCATTAATAGCAGAAATAAATCCCGTCTGTATAGTCTCATCCAATTCTGTCATATTCTTTCAAATTCGCCTCAATACTATCTTTTTTATTAGATATGAAATTTTCAAAATTTTGGATCAATTCAGTAATGTCTTTTTCAGAGAATTGCTCAGAAAACGCGCTCTCAATTAATAGGGATTGTTTTAAAATATAACTTTCAATCTTAACATCATAGGAGATATTTTCATTAACGATATATGCTTTAAATCCCCCTATAAAAGGTTCGTCTGTGATCTGCAGGGTAATTTGAGTTTTGAACAAGTCTTTTATTTTGTGAGAATTCTTAGAAAAAAACTTGTAATCTCTCTCATTTAAAAGTATGGCTACGTTATGGGAAGATTTAATCGTTTGAGCAAATTTTTTTAATTCATTTATTAAATATATGACATAATTCTCATAATTACTATCGATATTTGATTCGATTCGCTTTATCAAATCTAATGATAATTCATTCAAGAGTGTATTTTTAATTTCGAGAACGTCTTGTTTGGTCTTCAATAAAGTGGATGCTAATGCATTATTTAATAATTGAACATAAGTTTCAATAAAATGAGTTTTTGTCTTAAGAGAGTTTTCATTGTTCCTTTTTAGGAGATTTTTTTTAATTTGAGATTTCTGAAAAAGTGTGTTTTGATTCAATTCTTTAATTTGTTTTTTAGCGGTATTAATTAAATTAACTCCTAACCGACCAAATTGTTCCTTTAACTCATTGTGCTCAGAAATGCTCATTCACCCTTGACTTGTAATTTTATTTATGGTTTTAAATAATTCTTTAAATAATACATCCCTATCGAGATCTTCTTTAAACATATCTGGTAAATATAAAATAAATGGAGAATGTTTATTGGTTTTAAAATCTATCAAATAACGCGAATTTTCTTCTGACAAGTCGAGGGCAATAATAATCATGCCAATTTCATCATTAAGAGTAAGGGATTCAAATTTTTTAATGAATTCTCCATCATCTTTCATAGAAATTCCCTCTATACCAAATAATCTTAGAAGGATTATAATTTCATCGTCTCCTATGACAATAATTTTTTGCTCAGGCATTTAGATCAAGTCCTAACTGTTGAATTGCTTTTTCAAGAATTTGTGGTTTAGTTATTTCATATTTTTTCACAATATTGCCTATAGCTTTAGAGACTTTTTCTTTAAATGAAGAGACTTCTTTCTCAATATCTTCAGAAAGAGTTTGTAAAACACTTTTCACCAGATTTTGTCTCTCTTGAATTGAATCCGCTAAAATTTGCTCTTGTTCGGCTCTAAATGATTGAATTTCTTCCAAATTCTCTTTTTTACTTTTTTCTATTAATTCTATATATATTTTTTCTATATCTTTAGCCCATTTAAATATTTCCATGCTATTCTTCTAACCTCTCGTACTTATCGTGGATAATTCGAATTATATTTGGCATAATATTAAATTTAATTTCTTTATCTTTTTTAATTATGATTTCTAAAATTCGATAAATTGTTGAATCTTCAATATCATCAATTTTTAGTTTATATTTTTTGAAAAAATAATTCTGATAAATTGCTCCAAGAGACCATATAAAGTGATTTTTATTGATTATTATCGGGATTTGTAATCCCTTTAATTTTGGTGTATTTTTAAGAAATTTTTCAATTTGCAGAAAAAAATCATCAATATTATTAAGATTTAATAAGATATTCATTTTTTCTCCGTCTAAAAAAAAATATGCATTGACCAAGAATTGTACTAGCAAATCTTTATCAATGTTATTAATGATTCCTCTTGAAATCATTCGTAAATTATAAATTTCAGTCAATTGGTGTATGTATGAACTTATCATCATTTTTTCTTTTTTATCATAGGATTTTTCTCGCTCAAGTAAGTTATTATAATAAATTTGGTCTAAGAATGCTTCCATTACAAATATTTCACTATTATTATTAAAATAAAGAATGCCTTCTCGAATTGCTTTATAATATCTAGTTTTAGACATATATAATTGAATCTCATCCAATGAAGTTAGTTCAATTAAACGATTCATAAATTCTTCATGTTCAAGAAATTCTTCAACGAGGAAATTGATATCTTTTGATAGTTCTTTACTGCTTACTCCAGTTATTACCCCCATAATCACTTGTTTAATGTTAGCAATTTCAAATTTCAATAGATAATCAGATAAGAATCGCCTCATACTCTCAGGCGAAATAATTAATATTTTTCCAATGAGTTTAATAAAAGTATGAAATAACGACTTTTCAATCTCAATTATACTATATTTTTTAATATTAATTTCTGGATAATATGGTTGAATAAATTCAATAAATTCTTGAATATTTGAAAATGTTTTTAATTTAGTAAGCGAAACATCATCAATGATTAATTGCTTTAGAAAACCAATTTTTACATATGTATATGCGTAAGAAGGTATTATTACACTCGTGAAAAAATCACCAAAATTCCTTATGATAATAGTCAGTTAAATTTATGCGGGGTTGGGTATTTTATTCCACAATAGCATTGCAACGATCAAACCGTAAATAGCTAATGCTTCAGCTAGCGCAACAACTAAAAATGCTTTAAAGAATGATTCCTCTCGTTCCGATAATGTAGCAATAGCGGCAGTTCCAACAGTTTTTAATGCCATACCGCTTCCTATGACGCCCATACCCACAGAGATGCCTGCACCAATTGCTAAACCAAAACTTGTCGATGAGTTATAATAATCAAAATTTGTGGTTTGTGCAGACACAAAACCAACCAAACCATCAACTGAAAAAAACACTGTAAAAATCAAAACGATTTGCAATAATCCTAGTAGTGCAAAAAATTTTTGCTTGCCATTCATAAAATTATCACTTAAGTTGAAAATTTTTTTTTTATTTTTATTTTTAATATAAGTTGAATTGCGTAAAAATTTAACTAAAAATAGTCAAAGATTTAATTTGTTTTCACGAGATTAATAATATTAACTCAATGGTACAATAAAACTCGAATGAGATCAGCTATATCATGTATCCGATCTGCTAATTGTTCCAATAAAACGATACTATCTCTCAATCTCAACAAGGATCTAATATTAATTTCTTCATTTGAATACAAATATTCTAAGAATTGTCTATAGATTGAATCAATTTCATTTTCTAATTCATGTATCTCTGTTGTATTATTGAATACTATTGCTTTATTATCTCTTAAATTCTTTATGGTGGTTTTTAAGACATCAGTCATCTGAATTATGATATTAATTAGTTTATGATATCTACTGCTGACTTCTTTCTTGATTTTTTGATCTAGTTGTATTTTAGGTAGCATATCGACAAATTCTAATGGATAATTAATTACATTGTCCATCCGGAGAATTAAATCAATATAATCACCATAACCCGCTCCAACTTCAGAATAATCTTGTATTATTTGAATTTTTATCTCATCTGCTTCTTCTTCAAGTAGCTTCATTTTATTCCTTTTCTTTTCCAGAGCCTTTCCTTGATCTTCACTCCAAAAATTATAATATACCGCCATATCACTAATTACATTATAAATAATCCGCGAATGATCAATGAGTAAAGAAATTATTTCTTCTTTTATTTTTCTGTTTATTGCCATTTATTAATCCCTATACTTATATTAATCAATGAATTATATCTATGAATAATATATGATTAAGTAAATAAAAATCATCAGTTTTCAAAATAAAAAATTTATTCAAAAAAAATATAAATTGATATAATTTTGTTAATTTAATAGGAAACGTTTCACTCAATTTTTCCGCATGATTAGGTGTTTAATAAAAGAATGGCATTCAAAGATCTAATAAAAAAATGGAAAAAATACGCAACCATGTCCGATCTGGGCATAATAGCTCGTCGAAAATTTTTCAATAATTGTTTTGATGGTGCTCTTACTTGTGCAGGAATTGTCAGTGGGCTTTTTATAGTATTTCTTGATCCACCTGTAGGAGTAAAAAACACTCCAAGTACGGTGATTATTTATGGATTTGCAACTGCGTTAGCTATTGGAATTAGTGGATTATGGGGAGCTTTTCTCTCTGAAGAAGCAGAGAGGAAGAAAAAAATGGCAGATTTAAGAAAAGACATGGTCATATTAGAAGATGAAATTAATCAGTTATCTAATGAAGAAGATTCACTAACCGAAGAGGAATTAGTTGCCATACAAAAAGCAATGGTAGTTCCATTAAAAAAAAAGTTATCACTCAAAAAAGAGATATTATCTAGTAATATTAAGAAGAAAAAGAAAGAAAAATCGATTATCCAACAAGCTGAGGACTTTGCTACATGGATTGCTTCCTTGGTTGATGGATTCGCACCCGTGTTGGGATCATCACTCCCCTTGATTCCATTCTTTTTTGGCACAACATTAACCTTGTTTCACTTCTTATTTTCTTATACCATATTAGCAGGTCTCCTTATATATCTGGGAATTTTTCTTGGAAATATCTCTGGAGGGGGAAAAATTAAATATTCGATTCATTTAATTACCGCTGGTGTTGTAACCCTTCTAGTATCCATCTTATTAGGTATTTAATTTATATTTTAACCTTCATGTCATAACATCGCAAATTTAATATTTTCTGGACTATTTTTGTCTATACAAGCCACTTAAGAGAACACAAAATGGACATTTTTATTGGAATCGATATAGGAAGTCTTGCCACAAAAATTGCCTTGATTATTGAAGGCAAGTTGGCTGATCATCGTACTGAACGTTCAACCTATAATTTTAAAAAAATAGGGCATGAATTATTTGATGATATTCTAATCAAACATAATCTTAAAAGATCTGATGTATATGTTATGAGCACTGGATACGGTAGAAATACAATTGATATCGCTGATGATAGAGTTACTGAAATCACGGCTCATGCTAAAGGGATACAATACTTTTTTCCTGAAGCTCGTTCTGTAATCGATATTGGAGGTCAGGATAGCAAAGCTATATTAATTTCTTCAAAGACAAGTAAAGTTATTGACTTTCAAATGAATGATAAGTGCGCTGCAGGAACCGGACGTTTCCTTGAAGTTATGGCTCATGCATTAGAGGTTCCTATTGAGCAATTTGGTTCACTGGCTTTAAAATCAAATAATCCAGCATCTATTAGTTCAACTTGTACTGTATTTGCTGAAAGTGAAGTAATTAGCTTATTTGCTAGAGGTGCTTCAAAAGAAGATATTGCGAGTGGAATCCATAAGTCAATTGCAAAAAGAGTAGCAGGAATGGCAAAGAGGATCGGAGTTGAGCCTCAACTCGTATTTTGTGGAGGTGTAGCTTTAAATAGTGCAGTTAAAAAATATTTAGAAGAAGAACTTGGATATGAGATTGTCATACCGGAATTTCCCCAATTAACTGGAGCAATTGGAGCAGCTTTAATTGCTCAAGAAAATATTGGCGCTAAATAGGATTTTTTATAACCTTTTTTAATACATTTGTTTATATTTATGATGGGTAAAATTTTATAAAGAATTAAGTTTTTCTTGATTAATATTTAAATTAGATGGCTAGTTAACGATGGATATTCCGAATCTTTTATCTGATTTTTCACAATTCTTACGAGAAAAAAAACAAAGTGGTGTTAAAATTGCTGCATTTTTGGCTCATGATAATATTCCTGAAGAGATGATGGATGCTTGTGGTATTTTTCCCTTAAGAATGATGTTTGGTGGTAATGAGGAGTTAATGAATGCTAGCCATGATTATTTGCCTCCGTCTACATGTGCTTTTACTCAATCATGTATTGGTCTTTTTGCGAATAAACCTTCTAAATATCGATTTTTAGAGTTAGTCGACTACTTTATCGTATCGAATCACTGCGTTTCTGATATTTGTGGGTCAGAAATAATTACAAAATATTTCAATATTCCACGATTAAACTTTTATGTGACTTATACAAAAAATGAGAATAGTGAAAAATATTTCAGATTAGAATTAGAAGATTTCAAGCGACAACTTGAAGATATTATAAAATCTAAACTAACTGATGATAAACTATACGAAAGTATAAATAAATTTAATAAGTTTAAACAGAAATTACTCGAATTAAATTCCTTAAATTTAATCGGTTCAAAGAAATTACGCATCATCCAAGAAGCGATGCTGTTTGGACCTTCTTATCATAAAAAACTTACAGATTTCATAGAAAATAATCGAGATAAACAAATTCATCAAGTGGATACGTTAAAAAATGTGATATTAACTGGTTGCTCGATATTCATAAGTGATTACTTAGTTGATTTGATTGAGGATGCTGGCGGAAATGTGGTTTTCTTTGATACGTGGATAGGAAATCACTACTTTTCACAGGTTTTTAGTAAGGAGGAATTGAATTCAAGTCTCAGTCCATATGATTTATTCGTTCAGAGATATAAAAAGAACATCCTTAGCGATCATTCCGTTCCTGATTTCTTGGATAACAAAATTGCACAACTTGTAAAAATAAATAATTCCTATAAAAAGAAAACGGGTAAAAACTTAGGGGTGATAAATCATATCATTAAATTTTGCGATCATTTTTCAATGCTTTCATCATATTTTAAAGAAAAATTACAATTAGATGGGATTAAAGTGTTAAATTTAGAAAGAGATTATTCTGGATCCAATAGAGGCCAATTATCGACTCGAATTGAAGCATATTTGGAGATGTTAGAATAATGAGTTTGTATGCAGATGAAATTATCAGATTTTCATCAGTTTTAAAGATGTCCTATAACCTAATAGCGGGTAGAGATGAATTAAAAAGGAAAAAATTAAGAGAAAAAAAACATCTTATTTCTGTTGCATTACCCTTTTCTGATTTGCTCTTTGGGTTTCCAAATCTCATACCCGTATTTCCCATTCGAATGGAGGTTTTCAAAGTCAGTAAATATCTTTCTTATTTAGGTTCAGCTTCAAGTATTTTAGGGTGGGATAATGTTTCAAAAATTTTAGGATATGTAAAAAACGCGGGGATTGAAGATGTCAATAAGGTAATTGATGAGATTATCGAAGGTGTAATAGAAACATTAAATGAAAAATATAATGAGATGTATGATATTGGAGTCGAAAGAGGGATATCGAGTGATTTCTGCTTTGCTTTAAAAACTTTAGTTGGAATGCACGTTTCAAAAATGAAAAACGTGAGTGCTACCATCAATTATTCCATCAGATGTAGCGCATGGAATAAATATTTAGAATCTTTAAAAAGTATAAAAAGTGATGTTACACAAATTTGGCTTGATATTCCTCCAAGAAATATAGGAAATGCCATCGAGTTGCTTGAAGATAATATTAGACATGCTCTAACCGATCTTGAGAAAATAAGTGGCAATTCATACAGTGATAATCAATTGAGAGAACATTTTAAAGTATCAAATCAAATTCGCAGGGATTATAAAACCATAATTTATGAGATTGGAGCTTCAGATTTTTATCCATGCAATCCTGCCACTTTTAGTGAAATATTAGCCTTGCTTAGTATTAGTTTTCAAGATTATAACTCAAATGCTAAGAGGTATGCTGAAAATATACATCAAATGGTTGATGAAATGAGGGAGAGAATTAAAAAGGGAATTGGTATGGATGTCTCAAAATATCATAAAATTATGGTTACGCCTATGTTCGGCGGTTGGGAGCCTAAAACTCACGAGATCATATATAAACTTGGAGGAAGGGCTCTATATGTTGATTGGGACGTCCTTCACTTCCTTGATGATATTCCGATTTCAAGTAAATCAGATCCTGTTGAAGCATATGCTTATTTCCTAACGAATGCAACTGAAAATGGAATTGGATGCGATAATAATGTTTTAACCGATTCCTATGTTCGTGTTGCTGAAAAATTAGGAGTTGATGGAATAGTGTTTAATCAATTATTCGGATGTCATTCGGTGTCTAATTGTTATAGGCTTTTAAAAGATAAGATAAGAAAAGAGTTAGAAATTCCATCAATATCATTAACTTTCAATCGAATAGGAGATAATATTGAGCAAGTTACCACTCGTCTTGGGGCTTTCATGGAAATGTTCAAATAGAAATAAGTATCGTGATATTTTATATATATATAGAACATTTCTCAAATTGTAGTAAATGATAAATCATAAGAAGGATAATTATAAAATATTCTTGGAGTCTAGCAAATAATGAGCATTTACGCTGATGATGTAATCAGTTTTGCATCCGTGTTAAAAATGTCCTATAATTTTTTAACTGGAAAAGAATATTTAAAAAGAAAAAAAACTCGTGAAAGAAAAAAATTAATATCCGTGGCTTTAGGTTTTCCTGATCTCGTTTTTGCTGCAGGAGCGCTTCCTGTTTTTCCAATTAGAATGGACACGTTCAAATTAAATACTCTTTTATTAGCATTAAACTCTGCAACAAGTGTATTGGGTTGGGATTTGACCTCAAAAGCCTTGGATCTTGCCAGGCAGTTTGATATTCTTAAAATTGTAGATAAAATTCTTGAAGAACTTATTACTTCTATTAATCAAAAATATAATGCGATGTATGATTTGGGGGTTAAAAATGGAGTACCATCTGATTTATGTTATGGTATTAATGCGCTTTATGGAATGCATATCTCAAAAGGAAAAAATATAGATGCGAATCTCAATTTTGCAATGAGATGTGGAGAATGGAATACATTTTCAGAATCACTGAACTCCACCTCGTCCCCTCAAATTTGGGTTGATATCCCCCCAAAAGAAATGGGATCTACCGATGAAGCTTTAGAATTAATGGTCAAAAACATAAAAAAAGCAATTTTACAATTGGAAAATATAACTGGAAACATCGTTACTGAAGAAAGTTTAAAAAAGCAATTTCGAATAGGAAACCAAGTAAAAAGATTTTACAAAACAATTTTGTATGAAATATGTGCTTCTGATTTTTATCCTTCCAATCCTGCAACCTTAGCAGAAATATTGGCTTTACTAACTATTTCCTTTCAAGATTATAACTCAAATGCTCAAAGATATTTAGATAATATTGGGCATTTGGTAAAAGAAATGAGGAAGAGAATTCGAAAAAAGATTGGTACTGATGTATCTGGGACACCTCGATTGCTTTTTACTCCAATATTCTCTGGATGGGATCCCAAGGTTCATGAAATGATATATAATTTAGGAGGGCGCATAATTTATGCGGACTGGGATATTTTCGGCTTATTAGAAGAAATTCCTGTATCGTCAAAACTGGATCCAATAGGAGCTTATGCTAAATTTCTTTTAGATGCATCAAATAAGGGATTAGGATGTGATAAAGAAGCATTAACTCACTCTTATATTAAAGCTGCAAAGGATTTAAAAATTGATGGGGTAATTTTTAATCAAGTTTCTGGTTGTCCTTCAATATCGAACATCTATAATTCTATTATGGAAAAATTTAACAATGAGATTGGAATCCCTGCAATTGTAATAAAATTTAAAAAGATAGGGGAAGATTTAGATGAAGTAAAAGGAGAACTGACTAAATTTATGAATAATTTTAAGTAAGAAAAGAAAATATAAAGAGATAAAAACTAAAAATTACTTATTTGAACAAATCTGAAGGTCTCATGAGATGGGGCTCATCTTCATCATCTTTCTTTTTCTTCTTAGGAACATAACCATAGACTTCGGGTTTTTGATCTGGGGGCGTTGCAGGTACGGGTGTAGGAGTATTTAAATTGATTCCAGCGCTTATGGTTTCAGGTTTTTGGGTTGCAGTGATTACTTGACTCGTCATGGGGATCTCATTAGGAATGGTGTTAGCTTTCAAGAATTTTAATTCACTAAGAACTTTCTCTAAATTCATTGATTGGACACTACGATTCATCGTTTCCATTATCTCTTGGAGTGATTTTGAAGTTTCACGAAGTCCTTTTGGATTGATACCAGTCAATAACGAATCTAAATTATCATTAATGTTTTCATTTAATTCTCCTAATGAATCCAATACTGTTGACCAATGTTTATTCATTTGAGATTCAATAGCGCTAATCATTTTGATTGTTTCGTTCATAAAATTAACATGAGCTTCATATCGCTCCTCATCTTTAGCACGTAAATCAGATATAAGCATGATAAGTTGGCGTAAAGCATCCTTTTCTTCTTCAGAACTCATTTTAACCACTTGTGTTCATAATAATTTCTTAATATAGTTATGATTATTTTGAAATTTATATGTATTCTTTTTATTCTTTAACTTAGGAGCTTATCTTAATATAAGAATAAATCATAAATTAAAATTAAAGAGGAAGTTAGTAACTTCAGTTTATTAAGAAAGTTAGATAAATAATAATCATTAGAAAAAAACAAGTGCGAATTCATGACATATAGAAATTTAAATTGGTCTAAACATCCAAAAATATACGAGATTAATACTTGGCCTTGGCTTAACAAACTCTCTGAGAAATACGGACATGATATTAATTTAGAAAATATACCCATCGATATTATTGATAAGAAATTAAGCAAGTTTGACACGGTATGGCCAATGGGAGTGTGGGAAAGAAGTCCAAAAGGAAAGGAAATAGCAATAAATCATGAAGGTTTACAGGAGGAGTATAGAAAAGCTTTAAGATATTATAGTACGGAAGATGTGGTTGGTTCTCCATATTCTATATTTTATTATCATGTTGATTCCCATTTAGGAGGTAAAAAAGCGATGGAATCCTTTCGAGAGGATTTAAAACAACGAGGAATTCGATTAATTCTTGATTATGTCCCCAATCATATGGCAATTGATAACATATGGACATTAGAAAAATCAGATTTATTTATTGGTGGAACGCTTCAAGACCTAATGACAAAACCTTATGAATATTTCTCCATTGGAGAAAAAGTATTTGCCTATGGTAAAGATCCAAATTTTCCACCATGGATAGATACTATCCAGATTAATGCGTTCTCAAAAGATGCCCGTGTGAAAGCTATTAATACATTATTATCAATTGCAGAACAATGTGATGGTGTTAGATGTGATATGGCGATGTTGATGACAAATGAAGTATTTAGTAAAACATGGAGTGAAAAAGTTAGAACCATTCCAGAAATTGATTTTTGGATAGAAGTGATTCCCAAGGTGAAGGAAAAATTTCCTAATTTCTTATTTATTGCTGAAGTGTATTGGGATATGGAATGGAAGTTGCAACAGCAAGGATTTGATTTCTGCTATGATAAGAAATTGTATGATCGCCTAAAAAGTGATAAGGCTCAAGATGTGATTTCCTATCTTCAAGCAGAATGGGAATATCAAACTAAATTATTAAGGTATATTGAAAATCATGACGAAGAAAGAGCAGTTAATGTTTTTGGTGAAGAATCATCACTCGCTGCCGCGTTAATAATCATGACTTTGCCCGGAGCTTTCCTAATATACGAGGGTCAAATGGATGGAAATGAAATAAAATTACCTGTTCAATTAGGAAAATATCCATTAGAAACGCCCAACTTAAAAATATCAGAGTTTTACAATAAACTATTAGAAATTATTACACACATAGAGAAGCATAAATCTCACTGGTCACTATGTAATGTTAATCCTGTTGATCTTGAGGATACCTCATTTAAAAACATCATTTCATATGTTTGGGAAGCAGATCAACAAGACTTCTTGATAGTTGTCAATTACAGCACTACTCCTGCTAAAGCACATATTAAAATAAAAGGAAAACAGTATGGTTTTTCACACTGGAGCTTTAAAGATCTCATTACTGATCAAGAATTCAAATATTTAGGTAAAGATTTGGATGAATTTGGACTATTCATTAAATTAAATCCGTGGAAATCTCATATATTTCAAGTAAAAATGGTGCAGAAGTAAATTATTAGTGAACCGTTACAGTCTTCGATAAATTTAATGGTTTGTCAGGATCAAGTCCATGATATAACGCTGCATAATAAGAGAGAAGTTGTAATGCAGGTGTAAAAGTGATCGGACTAAAAATGTTGTTGTATTTATCCCCAGGTTGAGGTATTCTTATTGTAATATCGCTCAGATTGGTGATCTGCTTATCATCTTCTACGACTACCGATATTATCTTGCCACCTCGTGCTTTAAATTCCATAACATTTCCTACTAATCTAGAATAAGTTTCATCCGGTGGCGCAATAAAAATAATTGGGAATCCTTCTCGGACTAATGAGATAGGCCCGTGTTTTGCATGAGCTGCTGAATATCCTTCAATAAAACGACAAGCTACTTCCTTTAACTTTAAACCACCTTCTTTAGCGGTCGCTATTGAAATTCCTCGTGCCAAATAAAAAAAACTTTGACTTTGCTCAAGATTATTTACAATATCTTTAATATGTTCTACATTTGTATCAAGAAAGTTCTCAATAATATTTGGAGTGGCTTTAAGAGCGTAATAATATTTTTCGATTTCTTCAGAAGAGTATATTTTTCGAAGTTTAGCAATCTCTAATGCAACAAGAGCAAGCGTTAGTACTTGGGTACAATATGTTTTTGTGGCTGCAACACCTATTTCGGGTCCTGCTTGAGTTACTATCACGTGATCCGAATAACGTGTAATAGAAGATCCTACAACATTCGTAATAGCGATTACAGTTACTTTTTTCCCTAATTTATTCTTAGCCCAACGAATTGCTTCGATGGTATCCACAGTTTCTCCTGATTGTGAGAGGACAATAATCACTGTTCCTTCTTGGAGAGAATTTCCTAATTCTATTTGAAATTCAGAGCATTCAATACCTTGGATATATTTGTCAAGAAAATGTGTTATGATATGTTTTCCAGCTAAAGCCGCATAAAAAGAAGTCCCTGCTGCAGTTATAAATATATTTTTAGCGCTCCATAATATTTGAGCAAACTTCTTGAGTAATTCTACTGAAATTTTCAATGTATTCCTCATGGCTTTTGGTTCTTCGTATATTTCTTTTAACATGAAGTGATCAAATCCTCCTTTTTCTGCAGCATCAATACTCCACTCTATTCTTTGTAGTTCTTTTATTATGGGGTCATCAATATTGTTTAAATTATAAAATTCTACGGTTCCTGGTTTTAAAATAGCAATTTCTTCATCATCTAATATATAACAATGGCGAGTATATGGTAAAAATGCAGGGATATCAGATGCACAATAAGTGGTTTTTCCTTCATCAATCCCAATGACTAATGGGGATTCCCTCCTAACTACAATGATCGTATCGGGATAATCGGCATGACATGTAGCAATTCCAAAAGCACCCTTGCACTTTTTTATTGCTTGTACAACAGCATTTTTAAAATCTAATCCTTTATCCATTAGATCTTCAATTAAATGTGGAATAATTTCTGTATCAGTCTCAGATTTGAATACATGATTTAGAGATTTTAATTCTTCTCGTAATTCTATAAAATTCTCAAGTATTCCATTATGAATAACAGCAACTTTATTCTTACAATCCAAGTGTGGATGGCTGTTAATTTTTGTTGGAGGTCCGTGTGTCGCCCATCTAGTATGAGCAAGAGCTAGTTTGGAACCTTCAGGAAACTCATCAAGATGCAATTTTTTATTAATCTCATCAATTTTCCCGGAATCTTTCTTAATTATTAATTGAGAATCATATTGGACCACAATACCACATGAATCATATCCTCGATATTCTAATCTCCTAATTCCATCGAGAACAACTTTTCCAATAGAAATATCTTGATTAGTGACTATTCCAAAAATCCCACACATATGTATGCTCTACTCTCCAATTAAAATGTAATTATATGAATAAATCTTTGAATAAGTTAAAAAATTATGTTATATATTTTTAGATTATCTTGGATATATACTATTAATTTATTATAATTTGCTAAAATATTGCTCAATATTCCACTTATTATAAATCCAGAATTCAAAGAGAGACAATATCTTGAATAATATTCATAATCTAACTAATAAAGATGGATTAGGAAATCAAACAGAGAAGGAAATCTTTGAAATTCCTGAATGTTTAAAAAGGGTTATACATCAAAAAAAATTAATTTCTGAAATAAGCGAGATTATAGTCGAAAGAAATACGCACCATATTTATTTAATTGGAGCAGGTAGTTCTTATCATGCTGGCTTTGCAATATCATACATGTTCAATCGGATAACAAAAATCCCCACGTTTACAGAATATAGCATGGAATTTCAATATCTGATAAAACCTATCTTAAGTGAGGAAGATTGTGTTATTGCTTTATCCCAAAGCGGAGAAACATTAGATACAATTGAATCTATTAATATTTCTAAAACTCTTGGATGTTTAACCATTGGTATCACAAATAATTTAAATGCTACTCTTGCAAGTGTATGTGATTATAATATTTCTTTGGAATGTGGTATTGAGAATTCTGTTTTAGCTACAAAAACTTATGTGACAGAATTAGCAATTTTATCAATGCTTTCATTGGAAATAGCTAAAGCAAATAGAACTATTCAAAACACAGAATATAACGAAATCTGGGTAGAATTAATCAGAATACCAGATAAGTTGTATTCTGTTTTGCCAAAACTACATAAAGAGATCAAATTTAATTCCCATTATTTCAAATTTGCTGAATTTTGCTTTATTTTGGGTAGTGGACCAGATTATGCAACAGCAATGGAAGCGGCTTTAAAATTAAAGGAAGGAGCTAGAATATTTGGTCAAGCATATTCTACAGCAGAATTTCCCCATGGTCCTATAACACTTGCAGATTCAAAGAGTTGCATATTAGCTATCATCCCTCATGAAGAAGATAAAAGAAAAATAAATTTAATTAACTTACTTTCCCGGATTAAAGAACGAAACGCTACGGTATTTGGAATTTATGAAATAATGCAAAATGAAGAAATACCTGCTCCTATTGATTTTGGAATCCAAGTTCCAAATACAATTATGGATCTACAACCTTTAATCATGATTTTAGCAGTTCAGCTATTAACTTTAGAAATTTCAAGGATAAATGGTATCAATTGTGATACCCCTAAATTTCTCTCGAAAGTCTCGGGGATATAGAGAATACTAAATTTACTTATTATATTAAATCTAATTTACGCATGTTGTCTTCTGCGAAATTATTAATTCTAATTGATTCTTCCATATTTATACGAGATTCACCGGAAATTCTGAGATATGGGCTTGTACCCGATCTCCTAATTAAAATCCAACCATCTTGGAAATCAAATCTACACCCATCAAGTTGGTTTATTGATTTTACTGTCTTATTTAGAGAATCAAAGGTTTCATTCATTATGTTGATAATTTTCTCATTGATTTCATCCTTAAAAGGAATATCCTTCTTTAATTTAAATTGATCACGATAATATGGATAGTCTGGAATATCAATCAAAAGATCATTTAACGACTTTCCAGTATTAACAACCATTTGTAATACTTTAGCGATTGTTATAATTGAATCTGGACCATAATGAAAATCAGGCCAGATATAAGTTCCTGATGTTTCCCCACCTAAAAAACCTCCATTCTCCTCTAATGCTATGGCAACTTTAATATCGCCCACTTCAGTACGTATAATTTCACATCCCATTGGGTGCAATACATCCTCAATTAGACTTGAAGAGTTAATTGGTGTCGCTATTTTTAGTTTTTCTTTCGTTAGTGAATCATGAAACTCTTGAATATAATACTTTGATAATAACGCTAACAATCTAATGGGATCTACAATTTTACCATCTTCATCTAAAAAAATTACTCTGTCAGCATCCCCATCTAATGCAATCCCAATATCATTTTGATTAGACGTTCTCAAAAAATTAGATATTTGTTCTAAGTTTTTTTTACTAGGTTCCGATTGACGTCCAGGAAAACGGCCATCCATATTAGCGTTAAGAGTGATAATATTTATATCATATTTTGTTAATAATTTAGGAACAATAACACATCCAGCTCCGTTTCCTGGATCAACAATTACGTTTAATTTATTCCCATTGAATAATATCCGATTTGTAACATCTAAAATATGGGTATCATTAATATCATTTACGTGAGTAACCTTACCGATATCATACCATTCAGTTTTAGCAAAATCCTTTTCGTTAAATATTCGTTCAATTTCTTCTTCTTGATCTGGGGAATATCCCAAACCAGAAGGATTCCACAATTTGAGACCAATGTATTCTGGGGTATTATGACTCGCGGTAATCATTACACCAGCATCACCCTTGAGATATCGCAAAGATATGGCTAATGTAGGGGTTGTTACTATTCCTAAAGTAATTACTTTGCATCCGGTACTTACTAATCCTGAAATTAATGCGTATTCAATAGGTAAGGCAGAAGTCCGAATATCTTTCCCAATAACCACATTTCCTCCTTTTAAATACGTTCCGAGTGCCAAACCCACTTCTAATGCTATTTGAGGAGTGAACATGAGATCGGTTTCGGAATAATTCTGAAAAATGCGCCTGATGCCCGATGTTCCAAAAATATTACTTGTCATTAATTTTCAACGTGATTTATTAATTTCTTTTGTTAGATTTTAGAATTATCCATTTGTATTAAACTTAATAAAAAGTTCCTTTTCAACGATGTTTAGTGAAAATGAATGCCATCATCTTATTCAATCCCAATAAATAGAATATCTTAACCGTATCCTTTTCAGATTATATAACAATAAAGTATTAATTTATATTATTACTATTGAATATTAAAATTTAATAGATGAGACTATTCAAATTGAATTTCTCTTTTATTTACTGGTAGATTTACATGATATTTCAAGGAATCTTTAATATTCTAAGTTTATATCTAAATGAAATTGATATGTTTTATAATGCTATTGATAATTATTTTAATGAAACAATAAAAAATTTATTCAAAAATGATCTTAAGCTTGATGGAGATTTACAAAAAAAATTAAAGGATCTATTAAATATTCTCAAAAAAGAATTAATAGAGTTAGGATTTGAAAAATCGGAATTAGAGATTAAGTTCATGGATCCTTTTCTCGAATTAAATAATTCAGAACTCGAAACGATTGAAACATATCTCGATTTGTACGAAGTTAAAATCGCTCCGATCATATATGAGATCTTCTTGGAAAAGATTATTGAATATTTTGTTGATATCAAAGCAATTCCATTGCTACTTAACCTTAAATCAAAAGGTTTCTTTGAATTAAATTTTATCATGGAACTTCGGAATTTTAAAATGCTCATTGACGAATTTCCGAGCAAAAAAGAAAATTTAAAAAAATATGTACACGTTAGAGATAAATACATTAATAAGTTAAATAAAAACAAGAAAATCATTGAAAGTTTAGAAGATTTGACTGAACCAAAAGATAAATTACAATTAATATATTTAATATATCGTAGCATCAGTTTTTTTTATCTAGAAAATCAATTTGATTTTTCCCATATTAAAGAGTATTTAGAAAACAACATGAAAGAGTGGCTGGTAACAATCCCATTAGTCACTTTACAAAATCCCGATCTTTATTTTTGTGGATTGTATTTAGCAAAATATCTCGGATGCTCTTTAGATATTGAAAAAGTTAAGCAGTTCCTTGTAAATCTTTATGAAGAAGGAATTGATGAATTTGAATCACCGTTAGTTGAAGCAACAGATGGATTATATTATTACGTCAAATCAACTAATTTGATGAACATATGGTTATCTCAAGAACAATTAATCAGATTGTTAGAAACCGAGAAGAAATTTTTTGAACCACAATATTTAAAGAATCTGGAAACTTCTCAACTCGTCGTAATATTGAAAATGTATCATTTACTGAACATAAAAAATGTAGAACAAAACTCTGAAGCGATTTTGGATGAAATAGAAACTAGAATCACCCCCGAAGGAATAAAGCAATATCGAGATGGTTTTATTTCTGCTGAAGCGACATATTATGTTATATTTAATAATTTTGTAATGAATACGCTAGACAAGCTTAAAGATCTTGATCTATTAACTAGCATAATGTCGAGAATTTATAGAAACTTGGAAATCTTAGATTTCTCTGCAGATATGAATTTTGATCTTATTTCTGAGCTATTTTATTCATTTGAGAGCCTAAAATTATTTAATTGCATTGAAACAAAGGAAATGATCATTCATTTGGCAAAATATTTATTTCCGCAAGAAGTAGTTAAACGTGTCACAAATAGCCAAGAAATCGTGAATACTAAAGCGCGTTTTAGGCACCTTAAGATTAATAAAATGACAGGAGAGACAAATTATTAAAGTTTTTTTCTCGAATTTACTCCGTTTATAAACCTAATTAATTTAAATTAAAATTACTAAATTCATAATATTCATTTTATTAGGTTAAAATGAAATTTTAAGTGATATTGGATTCTCATGATATGGATTTAGAAATTACCCCTCTTTTTTCTAATTGTAGATTCATTTTTATTAAATTCAATATTAAAAATGTTAATTTGGTTCCGTTAATTTTTAAACCTATTGACTAATTGGTTAAGACATCATGAATTTTAAGGGTTTTGAGCTCATCTATACGGAAGATCGTTGTGATATAAAGCATAAAGATGAGATTGAAAATAAATTAAAAGGAGTTATTGGAAAAGAAAACGTATCTTCGGAGCAAATTGATTTATTGGCTTACACAAGAGATGCTTCACTGATCGGAATGAATTGGGCTATGGAAGATAAAATAGCGGCCCTTCCTCACATCATAACTTGGCCAGAAAATGAATTTCAGATCTCAGATATTCTCAAAATTGCAAATGAAGAAAAAGTTCCAGTAATTCCCTTTGCTGAGGGATCTGGTGTTGTTGGGGGCGCAATTCCTATAAGAGGAGGAATTATAATCGATATGAAGAAGTTAAGTAATATAATTGAAATAAATGATACTGACTTAACTGTTACTGCTCAAGCTGGGATAAATGGGATGAATTTAGAAACATATTTAAATAAGAAGGGTTATACTGCGGGTCATATCCCCCAATCTTTATACACATCATCATTAGGAGGATGGATTGCTCATCGAGCTGCTGGTCAATTTAGCACGAAATATGGAAAAATAGAGGAAATAGTAATCGGAATGCGAGTAGTGTTACCTTTAGGAGAGATAATTGAATTTAAGCCCATTCCAGGAGCTTCAACTGGACCTCAACTTAATAAATTATTTTTTGGAGGAGAAGGAACACTTGGAATTGTAACTAAAGCAACTCTAAAGATTTGGCCTTCTCCATCGAAAAGAACATTTATCTCTTATGCTTTTCCGACCATTGAAGATTCATTTACAGCAACCAGAAAAATACTAAGAGAACACATTTTTCCTGCAGTTATTCGAATATACGATAATTTTGAAACATCTCGTCACTTTCCAAATGTTGAGCTCTCAAAAGATAAGGTCATGGTTGTATTTGTGTGTGAAGGTAATTCTGAACTTGTTGATTTAGAAGAATCCTTTACAAGAAAGATATGTGTGGATAATAAAGGGATAGATTGTGGTATTCACCCTGTAGAACATTGGATGGAATCTAGATTTAGAGTGACCGAAACGTCATCCATGCCACCATATAAAATCGTGTTTGATACAATAGAAGTTGCCTCATTATGGGAGAATGCTGCTAATATCTATCATAGTGTATTAGAAAAAGCGAATGAACTCCCTGGAATGCTCATGATAACAGCACATGTCTCCCATTTTTATCCCAATGGAGTAGGAATTTACTTTTCTTTTGGAGGAGTTCCACCGAAGGATAAATCAGATTTCGTATTTTACCAAGAATGTTGGAATACGATAATTAAAGCAGTTATCGATGCGGGTGGTTCGATTGCTCATCATCATGGAATAGGGATTACACGATCTCATTGGATGATAAATGAATGGGGAAAAGGGTTGGAAACACTTAAAGAAATAAAAAAAGTACTTGATCCTAATAATATATTAAATCCAGGTAAGATATATGAGGAAACCTGGAAGACAGGTGAGATCTAAATGGGATTAGAAGAAACGTTAAAAAAATATGAATGGATCATGCCACTCCTTCAAATGGCAGATAGGCAAACTCGATCGATCATCATGAAAAATTTTCGTAATAAAAAGAAGAATTACTTTCCTGAAGGAGAATTCAAGGCAAATGTGGAAGATTTAATCAAGTGCATGTTATGCCCAAATATGTGTCGATTCGATTGCGGAACATTGCAAGCAGAGCAAAAGGAAACCATGAGTCCTTCGTATAAAGCTCGGATTGGATACTATATATCTATGGGTAAAATTGATCCTATGAAAACAGAAAATAAACCATTCATTGATTTGATGTACAAATGTACAAATGAAGAATCATGTAAAGTATGGTGTCCATTTGATTTTTCTGTGGTTTCTTTACTTGAAACCGTTAGAGATGATCTAAATGATAAGGGGTTAATGCCAGAATATTGTAAACAACAACTAGATAAATTACATAAAACCAATACCATTGAAGATCATAACATATTCCTAACTTACAGAGAAAAAGGCATTGAAAATGTAGAAACTGACGGAAAAGATGAGGTTTATTACTATATTGGTTGTGAAATGATGAAATTTCCCGAAGTTGTGAAAGCTAATATCGAGATCCTGAAAAAATTGAACATTAAATTCTCAACCAATTTAGATCACAGAGCTTGTTGCGGTGGACCTGCATTTAACATCAGAGATTTTGGAACTGCAAAAGATTTCGCTCAAAAAAATAAGGATCTTGCTGAAAAAACGGGAGCGAAATTGATAGTATCGGATTGTCCTGGTTGTGTACTAACGCTAACAAAGAAATATAAGACTGCCAGTATTGATATCAATGCCAAAATTATTCACATTGTAGAATATTTCACTCAACTCATAAAAAACGGGAGATTAAAACCAATGAATAAGCTATCTGATGAATTATTGAAAGTAACGATTCACGATCCGTGCTTGATTGCTCGGAATCTAAACGATACAACGTCCTTAAGAACAATTTTAAAAAATATTCCCGATATGGAGGTTTTTGAGCCAATTTACAACAAGGAAAATGTACATTGTTGTGGATGGTCAGGAACAGCTCATTGGGCAGATAAGGATTTAGCAATAAAAGAAGCGATTAATAGGATAAAAGAGCTTAAGGAAACAGGATCAAGGGTAATAGTCTCTGCATGTCCGTTATGTGAGCTAGGATTGGGCTATGGAATTACAGGCGATGATAAAGAGAAAACTAAAATACTCGATATCTCTGAACTCTTGGCTAAAAGCTTATAAATAATAAGGATCAGAAAATTTGATCATCTAATTTTATATTTCTTAGATCGAATTTCCTTCCACAATAATTTAGGTGAAATTCTTCTTGAAAATTATTGTATAAAATACAAGTTGCCTTGAATCCAGTGCAATGACAAGGTGAGAGCAGTTGAAATTTGTGAGATTTTAATCCTCGGATTGTTTTTTTAATATAATCATCCGAACGACCAACTAAATGGGTCCCTCCTATTAAACCGAAAAATTTCTGAAAATTACTAAGTTTCTTCACTTTTTCAATAATGTTTATAACTCCAGCATGTGCACACCCCGTTAGAATGATGGGTCCAATATCTTCAATATCAACCCATAATGATTGATCATCAATTATATCATCTTCGATTTCTTTTCCATCAATAATTTTCACTATTTTGTCATTTTCACCAAGACTCATGGGGGTCTCAAAACCACTTATTCTTTCAACTTCTCCTGTAGTCCATAATCCGGGAACAATTTCTACTGACTTTGAATTAAATATTATTTCACCGCCAAGATCTTCAATTGCTGCTATAGTAATCTCTTTTTGGATGCCATTTTCTCTTTTTCCCCCATCCGTATTAACATGGAACCTGTGGGAAAATACTTCAGGATGTGTATATAATTTTACGCCTTCTGAAGCTTTAACTACTTCTAAAATCGCACTTGAATGATCCCAATGACCATGACTAAGGAAAATTGCATCAATATTTGAAAGATCAATATTATAAATTTTTGAATTATGCAAGAACACTTCTTTATCTCCTCCAGCATCAAACAGTACATTTTTGTTATTACCATTTGCATCTTCGATTTCTAAAAAGAATGAAAGCCCCCAAGAGCCCCAACCTTTTCCTCCAACCATATTTTCGACAATCGTATATATATTCAAATTTTTTATGGATTTCATATAAATTCACAATCAGTTTTTAAACTATAGTTGACTAAATTTGCATAAATAGTATTTGTATTAATAATAGGTCTAATTTTATTATTATTAATAGTATTTATTATTTCAAATATTTAAGTGAGAATATATGAACGATTTAATATGTGTTTTTGATATTGGGACAACTGGGACTAGAACAATCATTTTAGATATGAATGGTAAGTTAATATCAAAAGCTTATGAAGAATATTTAATTCCTAAGCAACCAGTAGGAATTTCTGAGCAGGACCCAAGAGTGTGGTGGGCAGCTACTAAAAATACATGTAAAACAGTAGTGAAGAGTGGAAAATTTAATCCAGAGGACATTGTTGGAATCTCTGCTTCATTTTCTCGAGCGACAGTAACAATTATCAACAAGAGTGGTGAAATTCTACATCCTGCGCTAACTTGGATGGATGAGAGAGAATTAACAGATGCCAAAGGTTTCAATGAGGAATTAGCTTGGAGAAATTCAATTCCAAAATTATTGTGGTTAAAAAACAATAAACCTGATTTATTTGCCAAAGCCCATAAAATCATATCTCCTGATTCATATACCTACATGAAATTATGTGGAGAATATGTCACAGATCCTACAAATGGTATAAATGGGATACTAAATATTAGATCATTAAAATGGGACGAACAAATTGCAGATGCTTTTGAATTGCCCGTAGAATTATGGCCTGAAGTACATTCACCAGGAGATATTATAGGAGAATTATCAAGCGATGTAGCAAGTGAGCTTGGATTGAAACAAAACACACCCATTATTTTAGGAGGGGGTGATCAACAATGTGCGGCATTAGGTCTTGGTGTTGTTGAGAAGGGGCAAGCAAAAGTTACCACGGGTACCGGTACATTTGTGGATTATGTTGTTGATGAACCAATTAGAGCTGCAGGAGATTTTCCTATTTTTACTTATCCTCATCTTTTAAAAGGTAAATGGGTATTAGAAGGAGTGATGCCGGGGACTGGTACAATGTTTCAAACATATGCAAAAAATTTCTCTCAATTACAACTAAAAGAAAGTGAAGAGCTTAGCATCGATGTATATGATATATTGACTAAAGAAGCAGAACAAGCACCCGCTGGAAGTAATGGTTTACTTTTTATCCCCCTCTATATTTTTAGAAAAGGAACAATCCATGGTTTAGGGTGGCATCATGATAGAACTCATTTTTCCAGAGCAATCATGGAAAGTGCTGCTTTAGCGGGTCAAATGTATTTGAACTTGCTTGAAGGGATAGGACGCATTAAAACAACAGAATTGAAATGTGATGGCGGAGCCATGAATAGTGGATTTTGGGCTCAAATTTTTGCTGATGTATTTGACAAGAAAATTTTGGTTCCGGAAATTAAAGATGGGGCTGCTGTTGGTGCAGGTATATTAGGATTTTGTGGAACTGGAAGATTTAAGAATATAAATGATGCTATCGCTAATATGGTAAAGTTTTCAGCAGAAAAAATTCCGGATAAAGAGACTGTAAAAACTTATAAGAAACTCGTTAGAATTTTTATGCCAGCTGTTTTAGAAATGAACGATAAAAAACGTGTTACAAAGAATTTTTAATTTTTTTTCTTTTTTTCTATTGTTTTCCTCGATATTCTTAGCTAAATAAAAATTTGGAAAAATATTTTTGGAATCCCAAATTTACATAGTTATACTACAAAAACGCTAGACAAATACGCATGCCTTTTTTTAAGAACAAAGAGGGATATAATCTTTATTATGAAGACATCAATGGAGAAAGAAAGCATCAAACAGATGGCACAATTATTTTATTGCACGGTTTTGCTTCTTCAGCCTCTTTTTTTAAACATCAGATTAGCATGCTGAAAGAAAATTATAGAATTATAGCGTTTGACGCTCTTGGTCATGGAAGAAGTGACCATCCAAAACAACTTGATTTATCAAAAAATCTACGATATGATATCATAAGAGATTTGGAGGATTTATTGAGTTACTTATGTGTAAATGAGAAATATGGAATTATAGGTCATTCTCTCGTAGGTGGAATGATCGGTCAACTCTTTTGCATGAAACATCCAAAAGATATTAAATTTCTTATATTACTCAATTCCGGATATATTATGATTGATAATGTTATACGTAATATTTTTTATAATCTATTACCATATTTTATACGCATGGATTTCTTGAGAGTTGTATCTAACTCTGTAGAAGAATTATTAGATAAAATTCTCCCTTATATCTTGACTTCTCTTTCAGACACTTTGAATGGGATGAGAGGTAACAAGGAAGAATTGACAATGATAATAGAGGATCAGATATTTACTATGATCAATGAAATAACTGAATATGATCCCTCAAATATCTTGTGTCCTGTATTAATTATTGGTGGCAGATTAGATAATTTTGCGCCAGAACAAATGTCGGAGGAATTACATAAAAAATTGTCAAATTCCACTTGTATTATTATCGATATGGCAGGCCATTTCGCTCCAGCACAAAGATCCGAGATCATTAATAGGTTAATATATGATTTTATTAGCAAGCTAAAGTGACTATAACATAATTTTTTCTTATTATTAGATTAGAGCTTCTAAAAATGAAATCTAAACAAGATGATTCCAATACAAATTTAATACATTTTAAAAAAGAAGTAGATAAATTTGTAAGCGAACGAAATTGGACGAAATATCATACTCCTAAAAATTTAATTCAAGCTTTAGGTATTGAAGTTTCAGAGCTTTCCGAGATCTTTTTATTTAAGGATTTGGATATCCAATTAATCGAGGAAAATCCAATATTGTTGGAAAATATTTCAGATGAAATCGCAGATATATTTATTTATCTGATCAGTCTTATAAATAGATTGAATATCGATCTCACAGATGCTTTCGCAAATAAAATGAAAAAAAATAGAAATAAGTATCCCATTGAAGAATTCAGCA
Organism: uncultured archaeon; assembly: GCA_964583985.1. Classification (GTDB taxonomy): domain Archaea; phylum Asgardarchaeota; class Lokiarchaeia; order Sigyniarchaeales; family SOKP01; genus SOKP01. The sequence goes on along the minus strand of CAZOYD010000004.1, from coordinate 20,017 downwards.
ATGGGAATTATCATAAAAGATAATTTGGTATAAAAGTTCCTTTATTTTTGGATTAATAATATCAATATGAAATATATATAAAAATTTTTTATTGGATTTTTGATTTATTTTATTATGGCATTTGATAATTTAGAAGAAATCATAAGAAGGCAATTGGATAAAACCTTAGATACCACAAATTTTGCTTCCATTGGAAGGTTATATCAAGGAAAAGTACGTGACAATTATATTCAAGATGATAAAAGGATAATAATTGCCACTGATAGATTATCTGCTTTTGATAGGGTCATTACCACGATCCCATTTAAAGGCCAAATGCTTAACCAATTATCTGCTTTCTGGTTCGAGAAGACTAAAGATTTAGTTAGAAATCATGTTATTGATGTACCAGATCCTAATGTGACTGTAGTACATCAATGCCAACTGATTCCTGTAGAGATGATTGTCAGGCAATATATTACCGGTACAGCATGGCGCAATTATCTTAAAGGGGAAAATACTTCTGGTATTGAATTACCTCATGGATTGAAAAAGAACCAAAAACTTGATGCCCCCTTATTAACACCATCCACTAAAGCTATATCTGGACATGACATCTACATTTCAAAAAAAAAGATACTAAATGAGAAGATAGTTGATAAAGATATTTATAAACAGATGGAAGAAGCTGCCTTGAAGCTTTTTGAATTTGGTTCCAAATATTGTGAGAAAAATGGTTTGATTTTAGTTGATACAAAGTATGAATTTGGATTAAAAGATGGAGAATTAATGGTAATTGATGAGATTCATACTCAAGATTCTTCACGATTTTGGATCTTCAATAGCTATGATGAATTATTTAATAAAGAAGAAGAACCAGAGATTCTGGATAAAGAAATATTTCGAGGGTGGTTAATGTCAACCTATCCTGAAATTTTTCCAAATATAAAGCCCGATCAAGAAATCCCACCTATATCCGCAGATATCAAAATCGAATTAGCAAAACGATATATGATGAGTTACAAAAAAATCGCTGGTGTAGAATTTAAAGCAGAAGTTTCTGATATTAAAAAAAGAATCTTTCAAAACTTAAAAGAAGCTAATTATCTCTAGTACATAGCATAAGATTTATAAAAGATTTCGATGTAATTTTTTTATTATGATGAATTTAATTCTAACTTTTGCATCATTTTCAATTTTCATGCTAAGTTTCATATTCATTTTAATTGATTTATTTTCATCAAAAAGAAATGAAAATATGAAAAATATTCTAAAATTGCCTAAATTAAGTGGTTATGCTTTCTTTTTCACGTTTTTTGCTTTATTACTACTTGTTGTTGTCGGGTTTAGCTATGTGCATCTTTAATTGCGCTATAAAACTTAATTGGTTGTTCATTTTTCTCTATATAAATTCTATAGCTTTTATTTATTAGGTAATAAGAATTATTAAAATTAATAAATATCTTTCTTTTCTTGAATGAAATTATTCGAATATATATTAGAAAACAAGAAATTTACTCAATAGTGAATATATAAATGTTATGGGAAGTAGAAGTCGTTTTAGAGAATAAGAAGGCTGCTCGAGACCCTGTTGGAGAAACTATAAAGCGAGATTTGCTTGCCAAAAAGGGGTATGACAAGATATCTAATGTTAGAAGCGGGCAATATTTACGAATTAATATTGAAGCGAAAAATGAAGAAATTGCTAAAAATATGGTCGAGCAAATGTGTAATGAGTTAAGAATTTTTAACCCGGTAACCCAGACCTTAACAATTTTAAACGTGAAGAGCTCATGAGTATTAAGATAGCAGTGATTGAATTTCCTGCCTCAAACTGTGATCTAGACGCGCTTCATGTCCTCAATAACGTATTAAATGTAGAAGCATCTCTGGTTTGGCATAACCAGTTTAAAGAAAAAGATTATGATGGTGCAGTATTACCCGGGGGTTTTTCGTTTGGAGATTATTTAAGAGCAGGAATAATTGCAGCTCACAGTCCAGCCATCGATGAAGCACGGATCATGTTAAAAGACGGGAGACCTATTATTGGGATTTGTAACGGTTTTCAAATTTTAACCGAAGCGCAATTTCTTCCTGGAGCGTTATTACGAAACGAATCACTGAAATTTATATGTAAATGGGTAAATCTGAGGATCGAAAATAACAAGACCGCATTCACCAATAGAATGAAAATAGGTGATATTATTGATATCCCCATTGCTCATGGAGAAGGGCGTTACTTTACAGATAAACTAAAAGAACTCGTGGATAATGATCAGATAGTTTTTCGTTATATCGATGAAAAAGGAATTGCAGCAAGCGATGCCAACCCTAATGGCTCGATGGATAACATCGCGGGCGTTTGCAATTTAGAAGGAAATTGCTTGGGGTTAATGCCACATCCAGAACGTGCATCTGAATCTATTTTAAGTCCAAAAGGAACCACCCATGGAAAGCTTATTTTTGAGTCAATGATAGATTTTATTAAAAGGAGGCGGAAATGATGCCAAAGGTGCAAACAAATGGTAATGAACTGAATGTTGGTTTAACTGATAAAGAAATTGAACAAATTAAGGATGAATTAAAGCGAGATCCTTCTATTACCGAATGGGGAATGTTTGATGTAATGCTTTCAGAACATTGTTCCTATAAATCGTCTCGTCCAAAGTTAAAGTTATTTGAAGATGCTGAAAAAAACTATGATTATGTATTAGCAGGTCCAGGTCAAGATGCGGGTGTCATTGATATTGGGGATAATTATGCTTTAGCATTTAGAATTGAATCTCATAATCATCCTTCCGCAATTGAACCATATCATGGCGCTGCTACTGGAATCGGCGGAATAATTAGAGATATTTTATGCATGGGAGCACGCCCTATTGCTTTATTAGATCCACTAAGATTTGGTCCTTTAAAAAACAATCCCCATTCTCAATGGCTCTTCAAATATGTCGTGAAAGGAATTGCTGATTATGGAAATTGTACAGGAATTCCAACAATTGGTGGTGAAGTAGAATTTGATAAAAGTTTTGAAAGCAATTGCTTGGTGAATGTAGCTTGCATTGGTCTTGGAACTATTGAGGATTTTAATCATGCTCCAAGCAGAGCTTATAATCCAAGAGATTATATTATCTTAATGGGAGGATCTACGGGTAGAGATGGAATTCATGGGGTGACCTTTGCTTCACGTACATTAACAGAAATGTCAGAAGCAGATAGACCAGCAGTTCAGATTGGAGATCCTTTTACTAAAAAATTGATTATAGAAGCAACCTTGGAAGCGATCAAAACGGGTCATGTAAGAGGTTTAAAAGATTTAGGTGGAGGAGGATTATCTTGCGCGCTTAGTGAATTAACTGGAGATGGAGGCACTGGAGCAAGCGTGGATATGGGAAAGATTTTTATTCGAGAACCTGGGATGAATTCATTTGAAGTAATGCTCTCGGAATCACAAGAAAGAATGGCATTCATCGTGAAACCAGAAGGGTTAGAGGAAGTATTGAATGTGTTTAGGAAATTTGAGATGGCACATGCAGTAATAGGGAGAACTGATGATACTAAGATTCTTAAAGTTTATGATGGGAATAATCTTGTGGTAAATCTACCAGCTAATGCTCTCTCGGATCCTCCTACGATTCCACGTAAAGAAAAACGACCCGATTTTCTTGATGATTTACTTTCTCAAAAGACACCTAAAGCTTTAAGAAAATTGGATGATATTATATATGAATTGATTGCGTCTGAAAATATTTGCAGCAAAGAATGGATTTATAGACAATACGATCATGAGGTAGGAGTACGTTCAGTCTTAAAATGTGGAGAAGGTGATTCGGGAGTACTCCGAGTAATTGGAACAAATAAATTTATTTCTTCAAGTGTCGGTACAAACTCCAAACACTGTTTCCTTGACCCATATAATGGTTCTAAAGGGGGAATAGTTGAGATTTGTGGAAATGTAATTGCAAATGGAGCAAAACCAAAAGCAATGGTCAATTGTTGTAATTTTGGAAATCCAGAAATTCCTGAATCATTTTGGTATTTTTCAGAATCAGTAAAAGGGATGGCAGATTTCTGTCGTGAAATGAGAATCCCAATTGTTGGTGGAAATGTCTCATTTTATAACGAGGATGAAGTCGCTAAAACTGTAATCAAACCAACACCCGTAATAATGATCGTGGGCATAATAGAAGGGGAAGAAAATATTATAACCCTTCCTTTCAAGGATGTGGGTAACGATGTTTTATTAATTGGCGATACTCAAGCGGAGTTAGGAGGTTCGGAATATCATTCCATAATTTATGATATGGAAGGAGGAACTCCACCAAAAGTAAATGAAAAAAAGATTAAATTGATTTGGGACTTCCTTTTCGAACTTTATGAAAAGAATCTTGTCAAATCTAACCATGATGTGAATAAGGGAGGATTTATTATCACGATTGCTGAAATGTGCTTTAAAAATAATATCGGAGCCAATTTAGATCTAAGCTCGTTTAAAGAAGAAGGTTTAAAGGATGATGAGCTCCTTTTCAGTGAATCTACTGGAAGATTCGTCATAGAAACATCTAAATTAGATTATGATACTATCATGGATTTAAGTCGCAAATTTAAAATCTCAGTAAAAAGAATTGGAACAACACAGATGGAACCTCTAATTCATTTGAAAGGATTAAAAACGACTAATTTCACTTTAAATTTGAAAAAGATGAAACAGCTCTATGATTCTACTATTCCAAACTTAATGGATAAATAATTCACTTTAAAGAAATACATTTTATTTACTTCATGTTTGTGAACCTAATACGAACATTTATACAATAAAATAGTTATTTTCATAAAGGTTGTATCCTTTAATATAATAGTACCACATAGATAAAAGGTGAAGATTGATTCGAGCACGAGCATGTATTAGATGTAAGGAATATATAGTTATTCATCCCAATAATCCCTTGAATCAAGCTAAGATTAATACTTTCGAAAAAAAACATCATCAACATACTCTCATAACGGTCAATCTTGACGAAATAAAAGACGAATATCAGAGTATAAAAAATAATGATAATAATGCTCAAGAAGGGTTAAATTCTCACGCTTGAGAAAATTCTATTTTTTGTTTAGAGTAATACTAAAAATTACAGATATTCTTTCAAAAAACTAAAAGAAGGAATTATCAAATCAGGCATTTTTTTTGTTTCACTAATATTAAAATACATTCCTTTTCCAGTTTTCACTAATATAGTCTTCAATCCTAAGTTAAAGGCACCGATAATATCGGATTCGTAATCGTCGCCAATAACAATAATCTTATCACGTGGAACTTTCATTAATTCTATCGCTTGTTCAAAAAACTCTTTAGAGGGTTTTCCAAAAATCTGAGCCTTGGTTTTTGTAGCACGCGCGATCATTTCCACGAAAGACCCCGTATCAATTACAGGTTTTCCTTCACGATCCAAATAAAATACATTACCTTGAGTTCCCAATAAGGTTGCACCTTGTAATACCTGCTGAAATGCGCGATTCAAGCGATTAACGTTCCAATCATCTTTAAAGTCACCAATGATGACAAAATCAGATAGTGAATTATCTTCAATTACCTCATATTCTTGAAATTCTCGTGCTACTTCTTGAGTGGTTACTAAAAATATTTTTTTGCCTGGATGTTTTTTTAAAAACTCTTTTAGAGCGATAATTGGACTAAAGATCTCGTCTTCTTGAATTCGGAATCCAAATTCCTTTAGGATATTATATATCTTATGCGGTGATTTACTATCTGTATTTGTAAAAAAAAGGATTTTTATTCCCATTTCTTTAAGATGAGATACCGTATCAATTGCACCCCTTATGGGTTCACCTTTAAAGTAGAGCGTACCATCAATGTCACATAGAATTCCTTCGATATTCTTAAATAATGGGTTCATCTCTCATAATTTTAAATGGACCACGCTATTTAAGTATTAAGACTAACCATTGTAAATTTTATTCCATTTTGTTTACCAAGACATTGTATGAAAATTTAATAAATCAAGTTGGATTAATAATCGAATTAAATAAAATTAGATGATAAAAAGTGAAGAATTTGAATTCACGAAAAGATCAAAAAAGATTGGGGCTCATTATATTGATAATAACCATTAGCACGATTCCTACAAGTATAGTCTTAATAAACGAAAAGATCAATTCTGAAAAATACCCTACCTTGTTTGGGATTAGAGTAGCTATATATCATGGAAACGCTGTATTAAGTGCAGCAAATAGTTATGTTGCTTTAGCTCACATGTTCAGATGGATGGGAGCTTCAGTTGACTACATTGAACCGACTGAAATACAAAACGGAGGATTATTCTGGTATAAAATGCTAGTGATGCCTGGAGGGAGCCCCGATAGTTATGCTTTAGAGCTTGGAGAGAATGGAATGGCAAGTATTAGAAGTTTTGTCAATTTTGGGGGTACATACTTTGGAATTTGTGGTGGTGCTATTTTTGGTGTTAGTAGCTACCTAAACCTTTATGACGGAAATTTGTATTATCCCGTTCCAGGAATGGGTACTGGAGCCGAATTGATTAATATGACCATCAATCAAAATTCTCGAGGTCCTAATCTATCCAAAGAACCTGAAATGTACACAACATTGTACTGGGGATCTTCATATTTTGACGATTATAATGATTGGGTAATTCCTATCGCTTTTTACCCACAAAATAATAGACCGGGAATGATTGCATTTCAAAAAGGGCTCGGCACCGTGTTTTTATCTAGTCCTCACCCAGAATTTGAAGAAGGAGATGATAGAGATGGAGTATCCAGTTTTGATACTTTGAATGACCCTGATTCTGAATGGGATTTAATGCTAAATGTATCTAAATGGTTAGTGGATATCTCTATTTTTAATATAGTATTCGTTTTATTTAGTTTGGTGGTTATTACAATAATTCTTGTATCTATTGGTCGAAAATCGAAAAGCAAAAGAAAAATTAGACAAGACTTATAGAATTATAAGGCTAAAAATTGAACATTTAGAACAATTAAACGAGAAAAAAGAAAAAGAGATTGATAGTAGGAAGAACTAAGAGTCCATAATTTAGCATTACTGCCAGATTACTTCTTTTTTTCATATCACCTTTTTTTTCGATTTGGATAATCCTTATTTTTGTGGGAATTAGCTCCCATTAAATAATAATAGAATTAACTTATAAATGTTTGTATTTTTCAATATAAATAAAAAAAAGATCATTTTTTATGATATTTGACCTATAGGATTAGGAGATTGTTTATGAATAATATTAATAATTTGAAAAATGTTCAATTTAATCTTTAATGATTCAACCATACCCTCATTTCACTTCTTCCCCTATGAGCCCACGCATAATATGGGATTGCTAAGAAGTCTTGTTCTTCATCTGTTTCGAGATTTTGAACGTTCCCTGTTATTGACACTATCCCATTTAAAAGGTCTTCTTGAAATACGTGATTTAAAGGAGTTTTATCATGTAATTTTAATTTCTCCACATTAAAATTATCGATTGATTCAATGCAATATACAATTGGACCTCGTTCTAAAGCTACCATTCCGTTACACTCTTTTACCTTTTCATGTGCTAATACACGACGTACTGGCATTGGAATTTCAATTAGAATTTGATCTCCTTCTTTCCATGTTTGATTAATGATGCAATATCCATCATTAATGACCAAATCCACTAATTCATTGTTCACTTCTATTCGTATTTTATCTTCATTTGGGGTTATATAATGATATAAGTCGCTTGGGACAGGTTTGTTTTGAGCCCAACCAGGAATTCGTAAAGCAATAGAAAATTCCATGCTTTTAGAAGGATTCACGTCAATTTCTACCAATCCATCCAATGGATAATTCGTTTTTTGCTGGATTTCCAGATTTACGCCCATTAAAGCAATCTTCAGAATACTTCCAATAAATAAGTTAACAAAAATCTTGCAATCTTTAAAAGAATAAATATAACCTTGTATTTGGGGGATAAAACGCACGATATTAGACGGACAACAAGCAACATCAAACCACTTTCTCCTATAAATATCTCCTTTTGAAGCTAAGGGATTTGGATAGAAAAAGGTATTTCCCTCCAAAGAAATCCCCGATAACAATCCATTATACAATGTTCTTTCTAGGATATCAATGTATTTGGAGTTGCCGTGCATTAGATGCATTCGGTAATTCCAAAAGATGTTCGCAATCGAAGCGCACGTTTCGTTATAGACTCCCGTTTCGTTATAACTATCGTAATAATTTGGTAATACGTATGCATCATCAAAAGCTTCTCCTCTAGCTTGAGCGCCTATTCCACCAGTTATGGATAGTTTATGTTGGATTACATCTTCCCACAAATGATTCAATGCAATAAGATAATTTTCATTATTGAACAGCATGGCAATATCTGCCATTGCTGAATACATGTATGCGGCTCTCACGGCGTGACCTACGGCTTTTTTTTGATTTATTACTGGTTCATGTGTTTGATTATATTTAAATCGATTAGGTCCTTTAAATGGAAAAGCATCAACACTTTTGAATACATAATCTTCATATCCAATTCTATTCTTGGAACCACGGATATCTAGAAAAAACTTTGCTAAATCAAGATATTTTTGATCATTTGTTGACCTGAATAGCCGTACTAAACCGATTTCTATTTCTTGATGTCCTGGAGGGCTTTCCTTTTTCCCAAAACCAAATGTTTTTAGGACCAATTCAGCATTACTAATTGCTATATTTAAGAGTATCTGTTTTCCAGTCGCTTCATAATATGCAACCGCAGCTTCATATAGGTGACCTACGTTATAAAGTTCATGACTGTAAATAGTTAAATTCTCCCACCTTTCTTTTCCAGACATTAAAGGGGGATTCTCAGGATTAATTGTCCGGTGAGTGTAAATATAACCATCATCTTCTTGTGCGGCAGCAATTTTATCAATGATTCCATCAGCATACTTCTCTAATTCAGCATTAGGTGTCAATTTCAACGTATAAGCTACGCCCTCTAAAATTTTAAATACATCCGAATCATCAAATGGTAATTTTGAGGATCGTTTTTCTGTGGTGAGGGATCCAGCTATCTCAAAATTTGCGATCCGTTTAGATTTCTCACATCGTCTTAATACGTGAGGAATTGTAACTGTGGTATTAGTTTCAAGTCGATTTTTCCAAAATTTATCGGTAAGTACTATTGAATAAAATGGGATTTGTTTTATTTGATAATCGGGTATATTCATATTTATACATCACATTAGCTAAAAATTATTTTTTATAGTAAAAAGTTACTAATAAAAATTTATAAAATCAAATACTAATATTTAATATCTGGTTATAGCTTAGTAAGGATTAGTTCTCATGTATCAAATTGAAAAACTACAAGAAAATAAGTTTTATATTAAAGCAATAGGTACTTTTCCACCTCCAGTTGCTAAAAGATTCGTTAATGAATTTAATGAAATAATAAAAAATTTAAAAGATGATTTGAGTGTCATAATTGATATCACAGATGCAATATTCTTGAGTTTAGACTCTTTAGAGATAATATTGGAACTACTCAAAAGAAATAACAATAAACTTTACCGTTCCGCGTTTATGATAACACAAAATCCTCCTTTAAGTAAGGAAATTGAATATATTCTCGAAAAAGCAGCTTCTTCCAAAAGGAAAATTGTTTCAAGTTTAGAAGAAGCGAAGAAATGGATTGGTATAGAACAAGTAATTATCAAGAAAAAGGAATGAAATAAAATATCAAATTAGAATGTAATTATGGTGTACCCCAGCGCGATATATTTTTCCATGCTTGGATGTCCCATCAATTCATCGCAAGTCTTAAATCCTAATTTCTCTACTTCTTTTAATGATTCCATTTTATTACTACATGCTTTACAAAAACAATCAATTAAACCAGCGTTTTTCAAATCTTGATATTGTTTAAAGAAGGGATTCTTTTCATTTTCGAATTCTTCTGCCAGTTTAGTCGCAGAGCCCTCTACAATAACCTTGACGTCATATCCTTTTTTATTGAGGTCTAGAGCATTGAGAATCACGTGAATAAAACACATTGGATCGCCATTAAATGCAAATAAAGCAAATTTTTCACTCATCTAACCACCTCTTCTTCTAAAATTATAATAATCAATTACTGTAATCTATCCCAATTCAAAAAAGTAGCATGTTGAAGTGATCCTATTTCTTATTTTATTGTTTTAAACATTTGATACACATTAAAGCTTTTAAAAGAATGTAAATAACACAAATTTTATAATTATTGATGATTTGAACAATACTATGAAAGTAGCTTGCGATATTGATGGTGTTTTACTCGATACAGTAATTACTTTTTGTGAACTCTTCAATAAAAAACATGGAACATCCTATCAAAAAAGTGATGTTACCAGTTGGGAGTTTTTTCTTGATTGGAACATTCCAGAGGAAGATATATGGGACATTTTTTTTCAAATCTATGCTGACTCAATGAGTACGCCTCTCCAAGATAATAAAGCCCCAGAAATATTAAAGAGTTTGAATTCAACATATGACGTATCTATAGTATCAGCACGAACTCCTCAATATCGGGATGCTATTTTAGAGAAATTACGATTTCATGGAATAATGCAGGGTTCGCATTACAATGAACTTGTTCTTCTCTTTCATAAACCTTATGACCTAAAAATAGATCAAGATTTTGAAATTTTTATTGATGACAACCCTAAACTAGCAGAAGCTATTAATAAGCAAAAAGATAAATTTTTATTGCTATACGATCAACCCTGGAATCAAGAAATTAATGAGACGCAAAACGTGATTAGAGTCGGAAATTGGACAGACATTGAACTATATTTTAAGAAGGAAAAAAAAAATGAAGATAACAATGAGTCATGATCAATCTACAATAAATTGGGAAGAACTATGTGAATTATATAAAATTGCTCCTCTTGGTTTAAAAGTACTTGATGATTTAAAGTGTTCATTTTCTAATAGCAAGTTTAAATGTTTCATCTTTGATGGGGATATCCTTGTTGGTGTTGGTAGAGCTTTAGCCGACGGAAAGGATTGTTCATATATTTGTGATATAGCAGTTCACCCTGAATATCAAGGTATTGGTCTTGGAAAAAAAATAGTTCATGATCTCATTGAACAATCTCAGGGTCATAAAAAGATAATTCTCTATGCAAATTCTGGTAAAGAAGGATTTTATTACAAACTCGGATTTAAAATGATGAATACTGCAATGGCTATATTCCAAGATGAAGATGATGCGATAAAAAAAGGTATTATCTCAGATATTACACCAAAATAATTTACCAATATTACTAGTAATTTTTTTTCCCTTTAACATATAGATTTTTAACTATATAAGTTGAAGATATAGTTCAATAAAATAACACTTTAAAAATGATTAAAAATGGAAAACAATCTTGAATTTGATTTTAAAAATCTTCAAATCCACCATATCTGTTATATATTTCAAGATCCTGAAAAACATGCTAAGATGATGGAATCGCTTTTTGGAATGCCTAAATTTCAATTTTCTGAAGATTTAGATCATCCTGCGATGTATCGGGGCAGAGATATTAAATTTTCTATAAAAATAGGAATGAGTAGATGCTTTAATACCACTATTGAGATATTTCAATGGTTAAAAGGAGAGTGTATCTATAAAGAGTTTGTAGATTCTCAAAAAGAAGGGCTTCATCATTTCGGTGTTTTTGTAGATGATGTAGATAAATATGTGGACATGTTTCAAAAAGAAGGAATAGAATTAGTACAATCGGGCATGTTTCCACCGAAATTGAAATATGCGTACATGGATTTTGTAGATACTTTTGGAGCGGTTATTGAATTCATGGAATTAGTAAAAAGAAGAAAACAGAAATAATCATTTTTTTACGAATTTTATTTATATTATGGGAGAAAATGATATAAAAGAGAAGATAATAGAGATTGCAGGTAAAATAGACCACAAAACTTTAGCTGTTTGGGCTATTGATTGTGCGGAGCATGTACTATCATTTTTTGAGGAAAAGTATCCAAAAGATGATCGACCAAGAAATGCTATAGAAGTAGGGCGAGCTTGGGTTCGTGATGAGATATCTGTTGGTGAGGCTCGTTCTGCTGCATTCGCGGCTCATGCTGCTGCCCGTGATGTTGATGAAGGAGTAACTCGCGCAGTTGCTCGTTCTGCAGCTCATGCTGTTGCAACTGCCCATGTTGCAGGTCACGCTGTTCATGCTGCTAAAGCTATTGCTAAAGAACGTCTTTGGCAATACAAGCACTTACTCGATTTAGTGAAAAAAAATAATTATAATGAATAATAGAACTCTAGATAAATTGATTTTTTATTTTATTTCCTCATAACCAATCTCAAAAGCCTTTAAATTTACATCAATAGCTTTTTTTGGAACTACATTGGGTATCATAGAGATCAGTTGTTCTTTAAGGATTGGAAATCCCTTTATTTTTGAAAGAGCACCAAGAAGTATGACGTTAGAAGTTAGAGAATTACCTGCTTTTAAAGCTAATTCCAAAGCATTTATGATGAATATATTAGTTGTTATTTCTTTCATTTTTTCAATGATATTTTGAACTGTAACATATTTTACTTTGGAATCATTAACACGGTCGAAGGTGCTTTGAACAGGTTGCCATACGTAATCATTTAATATAATAACACCGTTAGGTTTTAAAAATTCTATATATCGTAGAGATTCAATAGCTTCCATCCCTAATAACACATCAGCTTCTCCATATGGAATTAGGGGAGAAAAAACATTATCTCCAATTCGTATGTGAGTATAGATGGAACCAGACCGTTGTGCTAATCCATGAGTTTCTGCAGTTCTGATATTAAATCCGTATTCGGCGCAAGTTAATCCAATAATGTTAGAAACGAGCATTAAACCTTGCCCACCTACTCCACAGGTCATGATATTATAAGTCATGAGGCACCTCCCTTTTTTTTGAAAAAGGTTTTATCACATCGTTTGCTGAGCGATTCTCATGGTCAGTATAAGGGCAAATTATTGAACACACGCCACATCCATCGCATAATTCCGTGGATATGTGAGATGAAAATCCCTTCCACATTTTTCCGTTATCGTCCATATATTCTGTTTCCATGGATTCCATGCTTATCGCTGGACAATAAAAATCACGCATGCAAGTATGGCATTTTCGACAAATTTCATTATCTACGAAAAAGGGTTGTATTTTTTCACCACGTGTTCGTTTGTTTCTATCATTCCATAACGCACAAGGTCCCCGTGAAATTATCACGGTAGCACCGGGTTGTTCTAAAGCTTTCTTAAATGACTTTATGCTATTTTTCACATCATAACAATCATTAATTATGACATTTTCAAATCCCATTCCTTTCAACACGTTTTCGATCGGAATCTTATGTTTGGGTACCCCAGAAGGTCCGTATCCCGTCCCAGGATTGGGTTGTTGTCCCGTCATTGCAGTAACTGAATTATCTAATATGATTACTATCACGTTCTCATTATTATTGCTCACGTTAATCATTCCGGGCAATCCAGCATGGAAAAAAGTGCTGTCTCCAATTATTGAGAATATTTTTTCTTCAGACGCTAAGGATAGCCCACTTGCAGCGCCAATCGTCGCACCCATTGCGAGGAGTAAGTCGTCAGGGTGGAGTTTTGAATATATTTTAGCATTCAGTAACAGCATGGAATAACATCCAATATCATTTATGAACGCTATTTTATCACTTTTATTCCCAACTGCCCTCTGAAGTGCCCAGAATGTAGCTCTATGAGGACATCCCGGACAAAAAACAGGAATTCTAACAGGAAGGATTGACTTCAATTCATCAGTATTATGTAAGATCTTTTCATAATCATGGTCCGAAGATAAGTTAAATACATCTCTGATAACATTTAGAACTATTGGAATGTTGTATTCATTTGATTCGCTAAAATGTCCCGAAAGTTTACCAAAAATTTGTATGTCTGGATTCACATCCTTTGATAGGGCTTTTATTTTATTTTCTAAGAAAGGAGACAATTCCTCCACGATAACAACACTCTTTAAAGGCTTGAGAAATTTTTTTACCAAGTTATTTGGGAGGGGGTTTGTCGTTCCTAATTTGAGTATTAATGGATTAATATTCAATTTTCGAACTACTTCCAAAACATAATTATACGAGACTCCAGATGTGATAATCCCAATTTCAGAAGGATCCCCCGAGATGATATTGTATTTTGAATTTTCAAACTCTTCTCTTAATCTATCTCTTTTCCTTAGCAATTCGGCCTTCAATTCACGTGCTCGAGACCCTACTGTAGCATAACTTCTATTATAAGAGCGAAAACTGCCTGGTATAAATTTGGTTCTATTTAATGGTGTTAATGGTACAATTGTGGATTGATGATTAATACGAGTTGTAGTTCGAATGAGCACTAAAGTGTGGAATCTCTCAGATATTTCGAACGCATCTTTTACCATTTGTTTTGCTTCAACCGGATCAGTGGGCTCAAGCAAGGGAAAATAACCATATTCTGCAAAAAATCGTCCATCTTCTTCACTTTGTGACGAGTGACAGTAAGGGTCATCAGCAAATACCATTACGCATCCTTTATTGACTCCCGTATATCCCAAACTGAAAAATGTATCTGATGCCACGTTTAACCCAACGCTTTTTAATGCAGTCAATGATCTTTGTCCACCCATAGAAGCCCCCGCAACAATTTCCAAAGCAACTTTCTCATTAGTGGCTATTTCCATCTTGACATCCATCTTATCTGAGATTTGATAAAATGTATCTAAAATCTCTGATACGGGAGAACCTGGGTAAAATGCAACTACTTTTACATCTGCCTCTAATGCTCCTCGCACTATAGCTTCGTTACAAAAAAGAAATGCTTTATCTTTATCTTCCGAAATAACATCATCAATCAATATTTATCACATCTTTTTATAATAAGTTGAAATATTCTGAGAATTATCTCAGAAATGTCACATATAATTTTAATCGTTATTTTTTATAATAAAATGATTATGAACTTAAAAGATGGCTAAAATAGATAGTAATCGAGGATTTGATGATAAGGTCTAAATCTTCACTAATCAAGCGCTCTCTCTTTCATTTTCATATAATATAAATAACCTTAATTTATTGAATTATTTAGCATTGAGTAAAAATGGAATATAAAATCGAAAAATCAAAATTTATTACACCCAATGAGAATGAAATAATGATTTATGACAGCTTCATGATATTCGAAGTTCTGGATACAGGTGAACGACAGCGTTTAAATATCACTGAAAATGAATTCCAAAAAAATAAAGGTTCAGGAATCCTTCATCTTAAACAAGTAGCCATAATTGTGAAGGAGGATCTTAGAAGAATATATATATACAAGGGATCTGCAGCTCATGTTAGAAAAAAATTTATTGCAAGCAGGGTAGCTCAAGAGTTACAAACAGAATTGGTACAAATTGGTCACTTACATCGCTGTAAGGTGGTTACGGTTGAACAAGGAGATGAACCCAATGAATTTTTAAGATCGTTTGGATTTGAACTTGAAGAATTAGCAAGGGCTACGGGGTTCACTGGTGAAGTAATACCTGATGTTCTTAAGATAACAAAACAACCTCCTACCTCATCCCCTATTTCTAAAGCTAAACAGTCATTCTTAAAAAACTCACTTTCTCAAGATCAGACTTCTAAAGTAATACATCAAAAAGCAGAATCAAATAAAGAGAAATTAGATAAAATTTTGGGCATGGAATTACCTGAAAATTTCAAGAGACGGAATATTTTAACCGGTCAAAATATTCTTTACGGATTAATTACTAAAAAAGTAGAGATCTTTGGACAAAATATCGAAGAAACAACGTGGGAGCCTGTAAAGAATCTACCCAGCGGATCTTTTGAGTTAGATGGTCATAAATTACGAGTTCACTACGATGAGTCACATGGAATTGAAGCTATCGAGATCCTTGAACCTCTTGATAATACACGAGAAAAAATAAAAGAGAAACAATCAATCGTAAAATCTACCATGGAAGAAAAAGAAATAGATTATAATAAATGGACAGTTAAAGAATTAAAAACATTTTGCTCTGAAAACGATATTATGGTTCCATCTTCATGCAGAAAAGCACAAATCATCGAACTTGTCAAAGATCATGCTATTTAGTAGCTTAAAATTTCAAATTGTTAAATCAACACTATATTGTTGATCAACAATGGATAGTAGATCCAACAATAAGATTTATATATTAGATTTTCCATATTTATTATAGCTTACATGCTTTTATGACTCTTTTTAATTGGTTTCAAGCTAATTTCCTAATTAAATAAGGCATAATTCAAGTAAGGAATGAAGCTAAAAATTAAAGGAAAGTAAATAAGAATGAAAATTTTATATGTAAATCCAGGGAAACTAAGTTCTGGATTAGATGCTATTGTTAAAGGAGCACCTTTGAATCTAGTCACACTTGCAGCAATGGTCCCAGAACATGATGCTGAATTATTTGATTTTAAAATGGATAAATATAAAGAAGAAAGCTTTCGTACTTTATTGCGAAGCTCTGATATCGTGGCGATCACGAGTTTAACCCCTCAAATTAGCCATGCCTTGGTAGTTGCTAAAATGGCAAAAGAAGAAGGTTGTACCACCATTTTAGGGGGCTATCATCCTACGTTGGATCCTATCCAAGTTATTTCACATAAACAGGTAGATTATGTAATAAGAGGTGAGGGAGAGCACACTTTCAAGGAACTCATTGATTATTTAAGTTCAGAAAAGAATGAAAAAGATTTAGAGAAAATTGATGGTCTTTCATATAAAGATAGTAATGGCAATATAGTTCATAATGCTGAAAGAGAGCTTGAAAAAAATTTAGATGTGTTTCCTATACCAAGAAGAGATTTATTAGGAAATAGAAAATATGCAGCATTAGGAGCTTTAACTCAGCCTGTTGAAACTTCTCGAGGTTGTCCCCATAACTGCGCCTTCTGTTGTATAATTAAAATGTGGCGTAATTCTAATGGCGGTCCGACTTATCGAACCAAATCTATAAAACGTGTCATGCAAGAGATATATGCTGTAGGCTGGAAGACTGATTTTATTTTTTTTACTGATGACAATTTCAGCATTAATTTGAAACGAACCAATAAAATTCTTGATGCCATCATAAAATCGGGGGTCCAACATAAAATGCATTTTACTTGCCAGAGTCGAGTAGACGTGCTTTTTCGAAACCCAGAACTCATAGATAAATTTCATAAGGCTGGTTTTCGTCAAATATTCTTAGGGATAGAATCGGTTCATCAACAAAGTCTAGATGCAATGAATAAAAAAAATACGACACCAGCAATGGTAAAACACGTTGTCAAATCGTTACGTGATCGTGGAATCTCCGTTTTTGGAGGTCTCATTATTGGATTTCCGGGAGAAACAAAAAGAATGGTACGTCAAAACATACAATATGCACGAGATATGAAACTCGATATAGTACAGTTTACTCCAATTACCGCATTTCCCGGTACACCATTCTATGAGGAAATGGATGAAAAAGGAATGATCACTTCCACCAATTACACTCACTATGATCTGTTCCACACGATGATGAGTACTGAAGAATTATCAGCTCAAGAAATCTATGAACTGGTAGCTGAGGCTTATAACGCGTTTTACTTGCAATGGGGGTGGTTGATGGGAAAAGCAATGGAATATCTCAATCCTTTCGGTAAGTTTAATTGGATGACTAAAAAAATTCTTAAACTCATACATCAAATGGTTCTAAACGGTCGAAGCATGTTATCAGCTAATGGCATGGCAGAGAATGGGGTCCCTAAAGAACTTAAAAATAAAAAAGCTTTAATGGAAGATGTTCCATTATATTCCAGGCAAAATGGTAAAGCGAATGGGAAGATCAAAATCTCAAACATGTTAGAAGAGCCAATCCAAATTAATAAAAGTTCTCATTCTTAAAACTGATTTTTAATAATTATTGACTTTTTCAGTTTTTAACTAACTTTTTAAATTATTTCTATACGTCTACTAATTCATCATTTATTCGATACCTATAAAACACTTAATCCTAAATTCAATTCAATCTCATGAGATGATGAATTTAATTTATAAAATGCAAAAAAGTTGCTAGATAATTATTTAAGTTGAAAAAACATCATATACATGAATATTCAAGGAGAATAATATTTTAAAATGAGTTTTAATCATAATAATAATTCTACTAAATTAAAAGCAGCAATCTCCATTTTATCGATAATGCTCATTTTTTCAATGATAGGTAATATTTTATTAAGTCTATTTAATAATAGTGATCCTGGTCCACCAGGCCCGTCACCATTAACTCTTTACGTAGGAACATCTCGCAGCC
Organism: uncultured archaeon; assembly: GCA_964583985.1. Lineage (GTDB taxonomy): Archaea > Asgardarchaeota > Lokiarchaeia > Sigyniarchaeales > SOKP01 > SOKP01. The sequence goes on along the minus strand of CAZOYD010000004.1, from coordinate 1,659 downwards.
CCGTGACACTTGACCCGATCGATGCTTGGGATACCACATCATATGATGTTATTAATCAAGTAGTAGAAACGTTGTTTTGGTATGACGTACGAGATCCATCCCTACCGTTTGAACCATTATTAGCGAAAAATTATTCTTGGAATTCCAATAATACCGTTTTATCACTTGATTTGAAACGGGACATTTTCTTTCATGATGGCTTTCCTTTCAATTCTACCGCTGTAAAATGGAACATTGATAGGTGGCTTTATCTTACCAATGCGACGGGACTCCTTTCCGCTTATGCTCATTTAGCTTCTCCAAGTTCATTATTCTATCGCTCCAATGGAACTGCAATAATAAAGAACTGCATAATTGTTGATGAATACTCCGTCAATATAACCCTTAATGAACCCTTTGGTCCTTTTCTTTCCTTCTTAAGCGCTCCTTTTTGTAGCATCATATCTCCTTATTCTCATTCCCAAACAGAATACATTGAACTTGTTGAGGGAGATCTTATTGGAACGGGTCCATTTCAATTTGATAGTTACATCGAAGACATAGAAGTAAAATTCTCTAGATGGGATCGATATTGGAGGACCGGAACTTTCTATGAAGAGTTAATTTTCTCAATCATCAATGACAAAGCAACTCGAATTCAAGCATTGCTTGTGGGAGAGATTGACTTTGCTCAAAATATATATCCAATTGAAGCATGTCCTCAGATAAAAATTGAAGAAACAGGCACGACATTAGCCTATTACTACATGGGATTTAATAACAAATTGATTAATCGGACATTAAGGGAGGCACTCTCGTTTGCTTATAACTACTCGCATGTGATTGACGTAATAATGTTAGGCAATGCAGAACGTGGTTGCCCTGCAGTTCCATCTGGAATGCCGGGGCATAATGCAAGTGTTCAATCCAATTTACCTTACATAAATATTACACGAGCTCGGATGTTAATGCAACAGATGGGATACGGTGTGGGGTGGGATGTGGACTATCCTGGTTTAGATGAGTCCTATTGGAACAACGCGTCGTTCGCAACTGAGATTTTTGGTGCTCCTTTGAATTTAATTCGTATTGGAGGAGGTTCAATATCTATTAATATGAAATTGAATGAGCTTGCTTTAAAAAATTGGCAACTCATTGGAATAGATGCCACCGATTTGGATTTGGGTTATTCTGATTGGCTAGAAGATCTTCTAAATAAATCCGATTATATTCATGTGTGGCATTGTGGATGGGCTCCAGGAGATTATTTTGATGCGTATAATATACTCGATCCCTTATTTAATCCTCAGTCATCATGGAATTTTGGTCAAGTAGACATACCCCTCGTGAATGAATTGCTCCATAATGCATCAATTGAAACCGATATATCTGAACGGATTGATATTTACCAGCGCATTCAATACATTTTATTTCAAAAAGAATTTGTTCACATGCCGCTTTGGGCTTCTTATCACTACACAGTCCACGCATCCTATCTTAAAAATGTACCATATTCTCCAACAGATATGTATGGATTCTATGCATGGCCGATTTATGAATAATTATTTTTAATTCTTTTTTTCTTATTTAAACTATAAATACAATTCTATTGATAAGTAAGATTAAGAGTGAAATATAAAACGTAATTGGGAAGATACCGATGCTACTATTAGATTTAAA
>CAZOYD010000003.1:0-99127 GCA_964583985.1 uncultured archaeon | reverse complement strand
TAATAAATTGAAAATTAAATATATTAGTTTAAGCCTTAAAAAAAAGTATATGATTTAAAAAATATTAATAAATTACTGTCATGTAATCAAACCCAAAAGTTGAAAGCGATCAAACCATCATGAGAATTACGAGAATACATGCTAATATTCAAAAAATTATCCTAATAACGTCTAACATTAATGAAATTGGTAGAAAATATGAAGTAAAGGTTTTAGTAAAAATGCTCATTCATATCCCCATCAACGATAAAACAAGGGATATCAAAATCATCCATCAAGTATCATTTTAAATAATACATCCTCAAGAATTTAGTCGCCATAATAAATTATTAAAGCTTTGAATAATGTTTCTGATCTGAAATCATGAGTTTAATAATAAAGCTAGCTTATTTGTTTGCTCCTTTTATTAGATTAATCAATTTGATTAAAAGGATTGTATCTTCCTACATTAGTCATATTGGCGCGTTAGAGCCATCTAGTACTACCTTTAAACTAGGTTCATGGAATGATAATGCTCTTGTCCAAACGAAGTATGGTTTAGTATCAGGTTTTTCTGATAAAGGATCTTGGTGCTGGAAGGGGATTCCATATGCGATTCCTCCAACTGGTTCACTTCGTTGGAAAGCACCGTTAGATCCAATCCCGTGGAACGGAATACGTAAAACAAAAAAATTTGGAAATTCTGCAGCACAAGTCATGCTTTTTTTAGGTCCAATTGGTTCAGAAGATTGTCTTTATCTTAATATATGGCGTCCCAAGACTCCAAAGACAAAATTACCAGTCTATCTGTATATCCATGGGGGAGGAAATTCAATTGGTTCATCTGCGGAGGTTGCTTATTATGGTAATGCGGTTGTTGAGAAATCTAACTTACTTTATATCTCAGTAAATTACCGTCTTGGAGCAATGGGTTGGTTTATACATCCTGCTGTTACAAATACTGGTTCTCCTAAAGATAAAAGTGGAAATTTTGGTACTCTTGATCTGATAAAAGCCTTAGAATGGGTACATGGCAATGTAGAAGCATTTGGAGGGGATCCTAATAATATTACAATCGCAGGTGAGTCAGGAGGTGCTTTTAACGTTTTCTCACTCCTGATTTCTCCATCCGCAAAAGGACTCTTCCATCATGCTATCGCTGAAAGCGGATTATCTCTCATTTCAAGTACTAAATTAGCAGAATCTCAAAGTGTCGATCTTCTTATTAGTCTCCTCATAAAGGATCATAAAGCAAAAAACCAAGAAGAAGCGAAGCGAATTCTAGATAAAATGTCGGGAAAAGATGTTGATGAGTATCTTCGTTCAAAATCGGCGTTTAAAATTTTGAAATGTATCCCCAAAATGGATTTTGGAATGGCTCAATGGCGAAATATCTTTACTGATGGTATGGTAATACCAAAAGAAGGATATGATATATTATCGACTGGAGATTGGGCAAATAAGGTACCACTAATTATCGGTTGCACGAAAGATGAATTGAAGCTTTTTGGTAATTTTAGAAAAGATCCTCCCAAGAATACCAGAAAATATGATTTAGTATGGAGGTATAGATCCCTACTATGGCGCGTGAGTGGGCTTGATTCCTTAGTATCCAAGATGAATTCAAAGACTAACGTACCCATTTATGCTTACCGGTTTGATTGGGGAAGTCCAGATAAAGATGGAATGAGTGTTCTGCCTAAAGGGATGGGACGAAACTTAGGTGCCCATCACGCAGCAGAAATTCCGTTTTTTTTAGGGATGGGTAATAGTTCTATATTCATGTTGATTGGTAAAACACACACGAAGCGTAATCAACTTGGTCGAGAAAAACTAACAGATTTGTGCATGAATTATCTAGCCAATTTTGCAAGAACGGGAAATCCAAACGGAGAAGGTTTAACTAATTGGAATCCTTGGGATAATACTAAAGGAAAAGACAAAATTCTTGTCCTTGATTCTGGTATTGGTGATTTAAGGATTTCCTATTTAAATGATATCCTTACCGTAAAGAGCGTGATTGATCTCATTAATTTTGAGCTTAAAGAACCTGAACTTGGAATGATCCTCTCTTATTTTGATGAGATGATACCGTTTGGAATTAAAGACCCTGAACTATAAAAAAAATTAAGATTATTTTAATTATTTTGTTATTTTTATAGAATAGTTTCCAATTTGTACTAAAGGCTTAATGATTAAAAGAATCTTAAGAATCTTTTTAAAATTGTCAAAACATTATTTCCTTAAACCTTGGAAATAAAGTAACAGCATTTTGTTGGACAATTTTCGAGAGGACTTCTCTTTCAAAATTATAATTTTGAAGACCTTCATTCATTAGTTTTACAACCCTTTCCGGCAAAAAGGGATAGTCACTCCCATATAATACTTGCGTTGGTTCCACTAAACTCATCAAGGAACTTAAAGAATAGGGGGTTGCTGACACTGCTGTATCATAATAAAAGCGTTTTAACTGATTAATTATCTTTTGATTTCCAAAAGTAATTCTCCAAGTTATAAAGGGAACAGTTCCTCCTCCATGTGAGAATATAAAACGTATATCCGGAAAGCGTTTTGTTGCTCCTCTATGTATAAGATTAACAATTGCCCTTGTGGTATCAAAAACGAATTCTAAAACTGCGGGTTTTATTATCATGGGTAATGTATCTAAAGCGGGCACACTTGGATGTACAAAAACTACAGCTTTCCTGCGATTTAATTCATAAAAAAGATCATCATAATAAGCATCTCCGAGGTATATCCCCCCAAAATTTGTAAGGAAAACCACCCCATCAAGGTTTAAGGTATCTAAGGCATGCTCCAATTCAACTATTGATGCCTCTATATTTGGTAAAGGTAAAATAGCAAACGCACCAAAGCGATTTGGGTATTCATTCACCACACGAGCAGAGATTTCATTACAATTGCGTGCTAACTTTTGAGTAAAATCATTATCTCCAAAATATATACCTGGTGCAGAAATTGAGTTAATAGCTATGGCTATCCCTTGCCTATCCATAAAAGCAAGAGTATTTTCAATATCCCACTGAGGGAATGGTTCACCAACAGCATTTTTAATACCTACTGAGGCTAAAGCTGCAAGATATTCTTTAGGTACAATGTGATGGTGAACATCAATTTTTTGAGAGTTTATTATCATTTTTATCTAATAATCTTATATTTTTATTGGATAATAATTTTTATTAGAGAATTTTAGATTGGAGAAGAACCCCTATTTTTTTAATTTTTGAAATATGAAATTATTTTTTTCATGCATTTATTTGAACGTGGAATATATTTAGAACCACATAATATTGATACATTAAATAGAATTATGTGTTTTGCTCCAATTTTGCTATAATTTTCAATTTGACCGATAATTTCATCAGGACTACCATTCAAGTAAAAATCATGACACATTTTATTAGGGATCTTTTCAAGTATTTGCAGCAATGAGTCTTTATCATAATGTGTAGGTATAAATTCTAAAGTTCCATCAATATTTTCTCCAAGAGGATGTGATACTCCATATGGTTTAAAATCTTCATTATATAATGGAATTAAGTTATTTTTGGTAATTGGATTTTTGAGCATTTTATCGACTTCTTTCCTATCCTCATCGGTGATAACTCCTAAAATAACCGCAGGAGTAATTTCATCTATATTTCTATCTGCTTTTTGCGTGTATTTTCGGAGAATTCTTAGTTTTTCTTTATATATTTCTGGTTTTAAAAATATGGGTAACCAGCCATCACCTAATCTGCCTGTTATTTCTAGCATTCTGTTACCACGAGCGGCAATCCATATTGGAGGAAATTTTCCTTTTTTAAAAGGATTTAATCTGAGGAGAGCATTTTCTAACTTCCAAATTTTTCCATCATAATTTACTTTTTCATCACTTTCCCATAATTTTTTAATTATGATAACGGCTTCTTCTAATCTACTTACAGGCTTCTCCCATTTAATTCCGTAGGGAATGGTATTTTCTTTTTCGCCTGCTCCTATTCCCAATATTGCCCTTCCTCTGGATAATTCATCTAAAGTCATAAAGGTTTGCGCAAGTACCGCGGGATTCCTTCTAAAAGCTTCGGTTACTCCTGTTCCGAGGTAAATCTTTTTTGTGTTTAAGGCAGCAACAGTCATCATAGTAAAAACATCATATATTAGATGGGGACTGGGATAAACTTTAGCAAGATCAGTAATATCTGGAGTCCATATAGATTCCGGTATCCAATTTAAGATATGATCGGCAAAAAATATGGAATCATACCCCTCATTTTCATAACTTTTAACTGTGGCGATATTACTTTTAAATGGGGGTATAAATGTTCCCTCTCTTCCTATCTTAAGATCACTAATGTCCATAAAATCAAATTTTTTATTTCTTCAAATTGGATTATAATAATTTTTCAACACTATCAACCACCCGGTAACCACTTTCTACAGAACCAGGAGTTCCTATAAGACCTGGAGCGATGCATGAATCTCCTACGTTAAATAGATTAGATATCGGCGTCTCTAATGGCATACCATAACCAAGCCAAGTTCGACCTTCAGGCCATTCATTGATAATACCACATGCTCTCATTTTTAAAATTCGACCGTGTTTTTCGAAATCTGGAAAAAATTCCTTAATATCACTTTTAACTTGTTGCATTTCGTATTTTATATCCATAGGATGGAGGGTTGATTCGGACTTAGCTGAAGTATAAATAAGATGGTGGCCTGGAGGAACAAGTTCCGGACAGATATTACTAATAGGAATAACAGTTTTAATTCTTCGTGATCCCATGATTATTTCCAACCCATCATGTAATCCTTCCAAGCACAGAGGCTTATCGCTTGCGATTAGAACCAGTATACAGGGGCTTGGTCGGAGTTTTATACGCATCTTTTCAAGATATTCATTATCAAAATTTTCTTTTCCTGCCAGATTTACCGTCGATTTAGCCCCTATATTACTAATAACCATCTTGCATTTTATTTCAATTTGTTTTCCTGCTTTTTCAACAATTACACTTGTAGCTTTTCCCTCTTTGATGATTATTTTCCTCGCAGGGGAATTAGGCCATACAGCACCAGTTTTCTCAACTATTCTAGCAAGTTCTTGTGCTATGCTGAGGTTTCCGTCAGGCGATATGTAAAATTTAGTCATTTCTTGGAAGAGGAAAAATTTTGAAACAGGTAGCTCCCAAGAATGAGCCATCATCAATCCTGTACAGAGAGTATCAAAAGCATCGTGCACTTTTTCATTCTCAGTATATTGAAGAAGCCAATCTCGCACAGTTATAATTTCTTCTTGATTTATTCCTCGCATTTTTTTATAATAACCACGCATAATCTTACTCAATTCGACAGGTATCGTTGGACGTTTCTTCTCTTCAGCATCTTTTCTTTCAAGCTTATCCATTATATCAAGCGCCTTTGGTACTCCTATTTCAGATGGGATGTCATAACTTTTACCGTCAATTCTATAATAAACTCGTGTTATTGGTCTTAAATTATCAGTCCTGATTCCCATCTCCTCAAGTAATTTTATCACCCACCCATCTGGGATAAGAATCGCACCAGTAGGTAATTTGAACCCTTCATACTCAAAAGTGGAAAATCTCCCTCCTATCCGACTTCTACTCTCCACCACAAGAGTTTTAAATCCCTTGCGGGAGAGTAAACTTGCTGCTGTTAATCCACCCAAACCTGATCCAATAATCACTATATCATAATAATCATCCATTATGTCATCCAACACCTCCAGCATCTCCAATTTGAGTAACTCCAATTGGTCTCTAAGGCTTTTTGATCAGGTTTTACATCATACTTTTCTATTAATTTCTTTTTCATCTATCCACACCAAAATTATTTGTCATATATAGTCGGTTTTATTTTTTTTTTTTCATTGAAATCAGACTCTGAATTTACCTTTGCAATTATAACAAACCTTCTTTTTTAAGCTTCAATTCAACATCTTTTAAATCCAGCTTTTGCAATATTTCAGAGGTGGGTACACCTTCTTCATTCCACCCCACTGCTGCGTAATATTCAGATTTTAATTTCTCGAATTCATTTTTATCTATTGATTCCCCTTTATATGGTCCCGATGGTAAAGGTTCCCAAAATCTTGAAGGTAGGCTATCATCTTGCTTTGATCTCCATTCAGCATCCGGTCCTCCAAGCAGCGATACAGCTCTCTGTAATTGTAAAATTCTTAACCCTTTTTCGCTGAACCAGCTTTCTTTTGGTAATTCCCAACCTGTAACTGCTTGATAGAAACATGCAATTTGATCAAACTCTAAGGTAAAGGTGGTAAAGAAACAATATATTCCAGAATCACTAAGAATTGAATATAATTCACTTCCATCTCCATCAATAGGAAGAGAAGCCGACGATGTATGGTCTCCTGCTTGAACTGATACGCTATATCCAATTGAAGTTGTTGTAACCATATCCTTACCGCTTTTAAGGCCGTGAGCTCCGATTGCCATGCCTTTGAGCTGAACTGCATATTTGAGAACTTCAGTCTTTTTCATTTCTTCAAGTTTCAAAGCCGCCCGATATATACCTTCTGTTAGTACATCCCCAATACCTTCTCTAAACGCAATTTTTCTGGTTAATTCTGCAAATGCATCAACATTTCCCCATTCAAGATTAATCCCTCCTAAATCTTCTTTTGAAAGGATGCCTCTTTGGAATAATTCTCCAGTAAAACCCAAAATTGCGCCACCTTGAATACCACAAAATCCTAATTCTTCGATGATATACGAGAGATAAATGTTCTGTTCTGGTGAAAAAATGCCCAAATTTGCCCCCAGGAAAGCCTCAAGCTCGTAATCGGGATTATCACAGATTGCTCCAGCGTACTTTCCATCTCGTAACACTGCCAATTTTAGGCACGTAACAGGACAACCATAATCTCCCCAGTATTTTTTTACCCAAAATTTGTCGAATTCTTCCCCTTTATAACTTTTCTCATCATGCCATTCTTCTTGCCAATTTCTAACTGGTTCTGAACTTGAATCAGCTCCAAATGTATATCCTCCCGATCCAGTACCCCAACGTCTAAAAAATTCTATTCTAAAACAATTATCTGAAAATTCCTGTGATAGCTCGAGCATTTTATCCTGATCCATTACGTCTGGTAAAGAATTAAAACCTTTTACAACCACTGCTTTTAAGTTTTTAGAGCCCATCACGCCACCGTATCCTCCGTAACCAGCAGCGTGTGCATATTTTGCTTCCACTGCTGCTACTCTGGATTTATTTTCTCCAGCAGGACCAATGTAAAGAACCGAAGGTTCCTTAAACTCCCCATAATTAGGATGAATCTTTTTGATGTCGTTAATCGATTGTTTTACGAGATAACGCAAAGACTCTCTGCTAGTTTTTCCCCATATGTATGAAGCATCTTTAATCTCCACGTGATCGTCGCAAATAAATACGTAACTCGGTTTTTCAGCCTTTCCTGTAAAAATTATTCCATCATATCCTGCACATTTCAATTCCACACCAAATTCTCCCGCGACTGTTGAACCTACAATTCCATTACCTTGTGGGGATTTTCCAGTCACGCAAATTCTCGCACCAAGAAAATAACCCGTTAAAGGACCAGTAAGCATGAGTAAAATATTTTCAGGACCTAGAGGATCAATCGTCTCCCACTTATTTCCAAGCCGATCCCACAATATCTTTACTCCCAAACCCCTTCCTCCCATGTAATCCTGAAGAATTTTATCTGAAAATGTAATTTCTTTAATATTCTTATTTGTCAGATCTATTTCCAGAAATTTCCCCGCAAAACCATTCACCATTCATACACCTCTTCAGTTGTTTTTTCACCCAATAGTATTCTGGCAGTTTCATATGCGAGTTTCTTAGGGATTTTAGCAGGAGTTTTTTCCGTTTCTACATCTATACCCTTTAAGAGATTCAAAGCATCCCACTTACCTTCCTGACAAGCCACTACACATTTCGGGTTCCCACCACATAAATCGCAAATCACTATGTAATCGTTTTGAGGGTGTAAATGCGGGACTCGTCCAGGACATGCATTAATACAGGTTCCACATGCGGTGCATTTCGATTTATCAGTGATTACAGCTCCTGTATGTACGTTAACTGAGAGAGCTTCCTCGGGACATGCCTCAACACACGGGTAATCATTACATTGAAAGCAGAGATGGGGTATCTCAACTCCTGGAACAAACATGAAAACTCTGACCCTCGAAGCTTCCGGCCAAATTTTTCCTTCATGATAGAGAGAACACGCAATCTCACACCTTCGGCATCCACTACATTTTTCATAATTTCTTTTTATCCACAGATTATTTACACCTTCTATATCAATTAGCTCACTACTTATAAATGACAATTTGTCATTTATTCTTTTATACTTTTCCCTCGGAAGTATTTTAATGTAAAATTATATAATTTTTCTCAGAAGAATCATTGAAATTAGACGCTGAATTTACCTTTCCAACCTAAAATTCAATATATTTTAATGAAAAATTTAGAATTTTAGCTTTTCCTCTTCCTTAATGAGATTTTAAAGCAAAATTAAAGATAACGTGATTGTATGACCATATATATTCTCTCCTCTTCTTCTATCTGTCATTATAAGAAGACCAAAAAATTTATAGAGATCGAGATTATATATCTAATAGGTTCTTTAAATTAAATGAAGGTAATGCTCGTGGCGACAGAAAAGGAAAATATTATAGAAATGATAAAAACTCTTCCTAATGATGTGAGCATGGAGGACATAATTGAAGCAATATATGTAAGACAAAAAATACAGAAGGGTTTAAAAGATTCTGAGGAAGGAAGATTATTCACACATGAAGAAGCGAAAGAGCGTTTAGCAAAATGGTTGAAATAAAATGGACTAACAATGCTCTTGAGGAATTAGACGATATTGCGAATTATATCTCAAAAGATTCTCCAAAGTATGCCCAAATTTTAGTAAAACAAATTTATGAAATGGTAAGTCATTTACAACAATTTCCTAAATTTGGGAGAAGGATCCCAGAATATGATGATCCTAATTTGAGAGAAGTCCTTTATAAAAATTATCGCATCATTTATTTGGTTAAAAATGAACATATAGAAATTATTTCTGTTATTCATGGAAGTCGAAGACTCAATCTCAAACTTTAGTAAAATTCGTCATTGATACTTTAATCAATGATACATATGGAAAATTTTTTCAATAATTGATTATAATAATCATTCCTGATTTTTCTTCGTTTTTTCAAAGGAATTTTCATTGGAATCAGACGCTGAATTTACCTTTTCAACCCAATTTCAAAGGAAATTGGGACAAAATTTAAAAAGGCTCGAACCTTGTGTCTCTTAAAACGGAGGAAAAAGAAGAGCTTAAAAACTTAAACGATTTGAATTCAAATTATTCCATAAACCATTCAATTTGAAAGAAATGGGTATAAGAAAGAAATATTGAAAATTCATAATAACAGAATTACAAGTTTAGCATTACATTTATTTTTTCATATTCTATTAATAATATAGTGCAAAAATAAGTTACCAGATGTGGATTGATATGACATCAGATATTAGAGAAATTGAAAAAAAAGCATTAGAACTTTCAAATGAAGAGCGTGCGTTATTAATTCGACAATTACTCCAGAGTTTAGATGAGGACTCAGAAGAGGAAAATGCCGATGAGTTATGGATTAAAGAAGCTGAATCTAGATATTCTCAATTTAAACAAAAAAAAGTATCAGATAAACCTGCGGATGACGTACTAAAGGACGCAAGGACCAATCTGAAATGACAGAAATCACTTTTTTGTTAGAAGCAGAAGAAGAATTGAATTATTCTGCTCAATATTATAATCAACAGGCATCAGGATTAGGATTCGATTTTTTAGAAGAAATAGAGAAGTCACTTCAGGAGATAGTACGAGCTCCAGAAAGATGGTCTCACTATAAGAAAAATATTCGTAAATTTAATACCAAGAGATTTCCTTTCTCTTTATATTATAAATTCGAGAAAAAAGAAGATAAAATAGTAATCATTGCCGTAGCACATCAGAAAAGAAAGCCAGGTTATTGGAAAAATAGAGTTTAGAAAATCCAACTTTATCATAAAATTAGCGATGTGGCTGTTAGAATTAGTTTCTAAAGTTATAATCTATTCTTCAGGAGGGGGCACCACGGGGGAGGGAGAAAATAAATTGAAATACGAGATTAAATAAAATAAAGCTCTTTTAATCGCTTACTTCAATGTTTTTGTATTTATGGAATCCATCTATAAAAAAATCTTTGAAAAACATGATTAATTTATTCATTACAGGTTGACTAACATTTTCAAATTTTTCTTTATTCCCTTCTATTATATTGAGAATAATATCATTTTTGACAATTTCAATTAAAGCATCACTAAAAGAATGTTCTACTGGCTTCCTTCTTTCATAATATTTTGCCAGATAATCATTTATTATTTGATCAGGATTTTGATCAGGATTTTCATCTATTTTGTCAATTATATCTACTAAAAATCCTAAAATAATTTCACTTATTGGCTCATCAAATTCTTGATTTAATCCGCCTGTAACATAGTAAGTCACACCTTTATAAACGTAGCTATCTATAACTACATGGATGATATAGGAATCAAAACCTTTGAACACGATAATATCACCCATTTCATATTCAGTCCCCTTGGGCATGAGTTTTACCGGAACTCGAGAACTTGGTTGAAATAATGGATACATCGATAGACCTTCTAGAAATACCAAAAATGATCCTTCCCCTTTATTCCGAAATTTATGTATTATTTTTTCAAAGGAATTTTCATTAGAAACGGACTCTGAATTTACCTTTTTATAACTTCAACCTGATGTATGCTCATATTTGTATATTAAGCTTTTTTCCTCTGTCGCAAGATCTCAATAAAGCTTTCAATCTGATTGAGTGTTTGGGTTTCATTTAGCTTCCGGGGATCATTCATATCGGCATCGATGATAAGGCAAGGTATATCATAATCATCCATCAAGTGGCGCTTTAAATCGTACATTCCACAAGAATTCGGGCGACATGATAAGTTGTTATGAAGTAATACCCCATCAATGCTCCAATCTTTTACTGTTTCCTCAAATTTCTTGATGCGGGTTTCTAAATCGTAAACATACCAAAAACTTAACATTAATTCTGACATTGCTTCAATGGGTTTGTTTAGTACCATTTCCTTGGTCACTTTTGGATTCATGTATTTGCTGAAAGCATATGTATAAGGTTCATATACAATTATGGCATTCCATCGCTCAAGTTGTCCGAAGTATTTCAAATTGTACCAAAAAGGTATGCCTTCGAACATAAGCCTAAAATCCTCTTTCTCCAACGCCCCAACTCCATTATCAACTCTTTCCTTTGCCTCTTTATACATTCTCTTGTATAATTTGATAGGTTCCTTCAATCCAGGCATTGTAAAAAGGGGAAATAATCCACCGAATGTATCTCGAGTTGAAATAGGACAAGGAATGCATTTTCTCAACTCATAGATGTCCTGCCATACTTTACTTAAGTTCCATGAATTTTCAGATACTTGTTTTGCTTTTTCTTCATTATACTCATGTCCAGTGACTTCTTGAATGAACTCGATGAATTCATAGAGTTGTTCCGTGACATATTTTTTAAAATAATTATATTGGCGATTAGTAGTATTGCTTACGACGTGAGGAACGTCAATGCTATAATGAGGAACGTTAAATTTTTCTGCTTGAACTTGAAACCAATCCACATGAGTATCACAAATGACGTCAGTTGATAGCATGAATGTTGGCTTTCGCGTTCCACCTTCAGCCATTCCTGCGTTGCTTAACACGGCACCCACGTTTGTTTTGAAATAGGAGCAGAGATCATAGGAATATCCCTCAGCTTCAGCTAATTCAATAAAGTTTTGCGAATATTTTTGAGCGGCTGAGACGGTAGCCGAATTTTCAGGAAGCATGGGTTGCACATCCATCGTATAAAGCATTTCTACGGGGCTTCCAGAGGTTGCCCATGCAGTAGGCTTTCCATCTCGATATGCTTGCTCGATAGCTAAAAAATGCCTTCCCATTATGTTTTTTAACCCTTGGGTGGCATTTAACATCTTATTATGTTGTGTTTTTCCCGATTTTTCTGTTGCTGACATTTTTTTCCCTCCTAAATCATTTCAGCAAATGCTGAGAAACGAGTATTTAATTGAGAATATGACTCACGATTATAAGTCATTTCGACAAAGAGATATGGAACCCCAAGTTCCTTGAATTTCTTCTTTAGATAGGGATGATCATAGAGGACAGGTTCACAAAATTTCTGAGCGATATTAATAACTCCAGCAACTTCATACTTTTTAGCAAGGTTTTCGAGCACGTTATATCGTTCATATGAAGGAAATTTAGTGGAAAGGATTGGTTTGGAGAGATGATATTTTGCTATGGCTTCTACTGGAGGTTCATTTTCATTTACCGAATTCCAAAAATACTTAGTACCCACCCCCAAATCATCGATTATCACGTGAAATCCCAGAGATTCGAGTAGAACGATAATTTCAGTGTCATCGATATCGGATCCCGTTATTAATATTGGCTTCATTTCTTTGGCAATTAAATCATTAGAAGCTTTTAGATCTTTCAATCGTATTTCTAACAAGGAAAGTGCTTCATCTTTAGGGAGTTGCTGGATTTTTTTTACTAACGCATGAAATTGAGAGCCTTTTAACATGTATTTGGTTCGATATTCTGATATTTCTCTAAGTAACGCTCGAATTTTGTTCATTTTATGTATGGATGCTTTCAATTTTTCATTAGTAATTTCTATATTAAATGTATCCTGTAATTGATCCTTAAATTCATTTAAATCATCAATAAAGAATTTTAAAGCGACGTCGTCGCGTTTCCGAGGAGAATTCAGAAAGAACATAAACTTGTAATTTAAGCATTCTAACCAGATATCGAACTCGCGATTTGTTCTATCACAACCATGACTGGAAACTATCCCAACAATGTCTTCGTCTAAACCTGCAATTGCTAGTTCTAAAAGGTTTCTAGTCCAGATACAGTGAGTCGGTGGAATGTGTTCGTTTGCTTTTTCTGGTTGAATGGTGGGATCTCCAAAAAGCCTGAAAGGTACGAATCCTGCTGCCATTATAATTTCTTCCGGGGTTTCGACACCACTATCAAATATCCCTATTTTTTTCATAATTTGCTCCCATGGAAAATTAATTGCACACTTTATTATTAGTGACAAATTAAATCTTCAAGAATAAAAAAATATTTATATTTTCAATACATTTCTATCTATTATTATTGAGAATCTACGTGATTTCTTACCATGTCGCAACATACAATTTCAAGAACTCTAAGTAAAGCAATTTTAAAGCCAGAAGTACGAATTAAATTAAAAATCTGGAATACCTATCTGACGGGAAAACTTGTTAAATTCGATAATTACATGAATTTAATAGTTGACGATGCGAAAGAGATTTATTTCGGTCGTGGAGGGAAGAGAAGCAAGGATTTAGGGACGGTCATGATACGCGGTGCTTCAGTGATCTTTATCGGACAGGATCGAGAAAAATTAATATTTCAAGAAAATAGCGAAGATAAATTGATGTACAGAGAAGAATTTGAAGGAGACTAAAAGATTCTTAGGGTGATAATATGGGTAAAGGAACTCCAAGCAAGGGAAAGAAAAATAAAGCAAGTAGTCATAAAACTTGCAGACGATGCGGAAAGCATTCCTATCATCGGCGTAAGCGATATTGTGCCAGTTGTGGTTTTGGTAGAACCGCAAAATTAAGACAGCCATCATGGCGTAATCGATACAGACCTTTTAATGGCAATAAAGGATTCTATCGATAATCTATTTCTAAGGTTTTATAATAATCGAAAAACCTTATCTCTTATTACCACATATTTTATATTTCAAATTAGCTATATTTCTTATATCATATTAGTTCAAATTAATTCCATGAGAATAATGAACGTTGATGGATTCCATACAAATTGGACAACTGTCAAAAGAGCTTAGCAAACTTGAGTCGGTTTTAGGTGTTATTGGAACCGTGTTAGTCAATAGAAATGGTCTTACGATTACTTCCCAAGTGCCACGGACTATTAATGAGAAAAAAATAGGTGCTTTATCAGCAACAATGTATGAAGCAATGGAAACTGGTATAGAAGAATTACATGAAGAAATAATTAATATTACTGTAGAATATGATGACTATCAATTAGTAGCAATGGAAGCAACTAATCAAGTGATTTTGGTTGCATTAATCGAGTATAACATAGATTTAGGCATTACATTAATTGAAATCGAGGAATCTCTTAACGTCATCCAAGAAATAATTAAGAGTGATAAAAATGTTGACAAATGAACAAAAAGAACGATATTCCAGACAAATAATTTCTCCTTCAATTGGTGAACAAGGGCAAGAAAAGCTATCAAAAGTGAGAGTTCTGCAAATTGGAGTGGGGGGATTAGGTTCTCCCTTTTCTCTTTATGTTGTAGCTTCAGGGATAAAAGAGTTAACTATTATTGATAACGATACAGTTTCAATCTCTAATTTACAACGTCAAATTCTCTACAATGAACACCAAGTTGCCAAAGATAAGGTTATGATGGCTAAGAAGACCCTTTCAAAACTCAACTCGGACGTTTATATCAAGGTTCATAAAGACCATATTGATGATAAAACTATCAAGAAGTATGTTGACGGTCAAGATTTCATCGTTGATTGCAGCGATAGTTCAGCAACTAAATTCTTAGTTAATCGAACTGCCATTGAATATGACATGAAATGCATTATTTCGGGTATTAAAGATTTCTATGGTCAAATCATGACGATTATACCCCGTAAAACTGCTTGTTATGAATGCGTGTTTAATGAACCAGAAAAATTTTCAGGTAAAGATGGCCCCCTACCTGTTATTGGAGTCACCCCAGGCATTTTAGGTACTTTAGAAGCATTAGAAGTCATTAAAACAACGCTAGGATTACCTAATTTAGAGAATAAATTATTGATGGTTAATTTATTAAATTTATCCTTTGATTCTATAGATTTAGTTAAAAATGAAAACTGCTCATGTTCAATAAAATTGTGAAAAATAAAAAGGAAAAAAAAGAGTAGTATTTTGAATTATGTTATAAAAACTTTTTTGCTAACAGTATACAAATACATCCGTAGAAGAACCCGTTTACGATTCCCGCCATCATTATGTTTAAAATCGTACCAACCAGTCCAAGTGTTGCAGTCATTGCTACCCATTGGAGATAGAGATAGGCAGATGTTCCTTGTCCAACACCAATAAATAATCCAAATAAAATACTGGAGAGGAAGGCAGTTAAAAACCAAGAACCAAAACCAGTGAGATTATTTTCACCTAGGAAGGATGCTACAATTATTGTCACTATAGGTGGTACGACTAACGAAAGGAAGTACATTAGATCTGTAACCAGATTTGTTGTTGAGAGAAGTGGTACTATGCCGTAATCCACCCAGGCAGCTCCAGGATACGTGTATATTGGAGCAAAAACAGCAACAAGGAGATACATGGCGTCAGTGGCAGGATAACCAGGTACGGTGAACATCGCGATCAGCATAAAGATGGTATTTAGCCCTAAATAGATTATTAACGATATTATAAATGTTTTTAGGAAGTTCATTTTCGTTAAACTCGATTTTTTTTATTTTTTTTTAAAATATAAGATTTCTTGTTCTATACTTCTTATATATATTACTTTTGTTTATAAATTTATTAGAAAGATGATATGAATAAAATTAATGATCTTTTTTCCTAAAAATTTTTTAAACAACATATTATCAAGAGAAGTAAGTGGAATCTTCTTCATAAAAATAGAAAAAAAATTATAAGAAGTTTGGATGATCTTCAAAGAACTTTTTGAACATTGCACCATTTTTAGCATATATCCCAGATGATTGCATTCCAATAGGTTTTCCATTTGGAGAGAGTTCCTTTTTAATCTCTGCGGGAACCCCAACTGCTAACATTCTGGGGGGAATTTCTTTATTCACTAAAACCGCTCCAGCACCAATCATGGATCCCTCTCCCATTTTTGTTCTATGCAAAACATTTGAACCGATTCCCACCAAGCACCCATTCCCAATCTTACAAGGACCATGAATCATTGCGTGATGCCCAATAATACAATCATCACCTATTTCTACAGTAGAGCCAACTTCATTATGGATCGTAACGTTTTCTTGAATGCTTGTATTTTTTCCAATTATGATCGTTCCCCAATCACCCCTGAGCACCGCTCCAAACCAAATATTGGATCCTTCTCCGATTGTAACATCTCCAATTATTACTGCGGTAGGTGCAATATATACCGATTCATGTATTTGAGGTTCTTTTCCGTTTCTTGGACTAGGTATTATCATTTTTTTCACATTATTCATAAATTTAACTTGATTAAAAAAATAAAAGGTTATTAGATATAACCCGCAGCTTTGAGCATTTCCTTATGATCAAATGCTAATTTTATATTCTTCAACTCTTTAAAAGAAATTACGAATACATCCTTACTGTCATCTCCACTTTTAATTTTGTCTTTTCCACCTATAATACGGCATTTATAGACAGTGGAGTGAACATCTCCCCTTGGATCTCTTCCTGGTCTGTCATAGACTCCGATTTTGTCAACAATTTCTATATCTAAATTTGTTTCTTCCTTGATTTCTCTTATGACTGCTTGTTTTTGAGTCTCTCCTTTTTCCACGGCACCACCAGGTAAGGCGTAGTAATCTTTATATGGCGGATACTTGCGTTTTATTAATATGATATTTCCTTGTTTATCATCAATTATTGCATCTACTGCTATCTGAATATTTTTTTTATTTATCATAATTCGAGAATATATGTAATAACTAACAGTTGTACCCAATATTATGATAATTATAAGACCTATAATGCTATTCAATAAAACTGTTGGAAGAGCTCCTTCTTGTAATGTAAAAGCTACCATTATGACACCCGCTAAGTCGGCTAGAATTCCAGCTCCAAAGAGTAGATTGAGAAGGTTTAACCCTTTTTCAGTTCTCTTTTGATTTTGTTCGTTTTGTTTTTGATATAAATCCTGAATCGCTTCATAAATTGTTTCAAATTTAGTTTTAATTCTTTCAACAATTCCGTTGATATCAAATTCGTTTAAAAGATGTTTTAGTACAGTTGTGTAGTGCTCTCTTCTATTATAATCAAGTTCATTATAAATAATACTTAGCCGAGTCTGTATCAGCCCACGTAATAATCGCAAATTCTTTATCTTTTCTTCAATATAGTCTAAATTCTCAAAAACACCTGTTTGGGTTTTTAAAAATAAGAGATCTAATGATTCATTAATAGATCTTAATGAAAATTGAACTGCCCTCATTTTAGGAGTAGGTTCAATCACAAATTTCATCATATAAGATTCGAAAAAATTTTCATAGTTTTCTTCTGCCATATAGATGAATCCAGAGTTTCTATGAATAAAATGCAGCTCAGAAAGCCTATTAGAAAGATTGTTTTGAATTCTTCGATCATAAAGATCATCAGAATAATCTTCCCACTGACCAGAGTATATCACTGTCCAATAGGAAATTACTTTTTTATATTTTTCGATATTTTCTGATGTCCATTGAATGTTTACGGGTTTGCTTTCGTTGGATGTAGCAAATATGTAAAGAGGGCTTTCAAGATCCAAAAACACAGATTTATATTCTTCCTTTTTAGATAGTTCTACTAAAACACCTAAGATCAAGTAGGGAATCTGTTGAAGGAGCATGGGTGATAATTTTTCTTTTTCTAAGGGGTTATCTTTATAATGATCCACATTAAATTGGAAATATCCCAGCGTATTGAATTTTCTATCCGAATTTTCGTCTTGATAGGGAAATTGTTCTATATAGGGAACCCATAAACAATCAATTATGGTGTTTTTCGCTATTTCAACAATTCGATCCTTGAGATCTTTTCTGAAAATATCCTTATCTGATAAATTATTCAGCTTTTCTTTAACTGCTTTTTCAATTTCTTCGCTAATTTGATTTCCATCGACTTTTTCCGAATTTATAAAAGCACTAACATAATAGAACACTTGTTTTAACATAAATTGTAGATTTTCGGTCAATATTCCTCACCTTATTTAAAATAATTATAATTCTAATTAAATCTTCCTTAGCATAAAAGTAATATGCTCTTGAATTTTATATCTAAACAATTAGTAGAACTGAAAGATTTGATTTTATTTTGAAAGATAGTGAATTATTAAATGAAATTAGCGTCTTGAAGAAAAAGAGAGATGTAACCATATTAGCTCATTATTATCAATCTATTGAAATTCAAAATATAGCTGATTTTTTGGGTGATTCTTTAGAATTATCAAGAATAGCTAAAGAAAAAACAGATTCGGATTATATTATATTTGCTGGTGTCGATTTTATGGCTGAAACGGCATCGATTCTAAATCAAGAAAAACACGTTCTACTCCCAAATCCAGAATCTTGTTGTCCAATGGCAGCTTATCTTGATGCTAAAATGGTTAGAGAATACAAAAAGAAATATCCCGGCTTACCCGTCGTAACATATGTGAATAGCACGGCTGAAGTGAAAGCCGATTCTGATGTATGTTGCACTTCTTCAAACGCAGTAAAAATTGTAAAAAGCATTGCAAAAGAGTTTAATGTAAATTCAGTTCTCTTTGGACCTGATAGCAATCTTGGTGATTATGCTGAACAGAAATCAAATATAAGGTGCATAAAGATGCCTGAAAATGGACATTGTTACGTCCATTCTCAAATTTCAGTAGAGGATTTAAAAAGATCAAGAGAATTGTTCACAAAGGGATTAGTATTAGTACACCCAGAATGCGTCAGAGAGGTTAGAGATTTGGCGGATTTTGTGGGCTCTACTGCCCAAATGTATAATCGGGTTAAAAATTCGCAAATTGAAGAAGATAAATTTATTATTGGAACGGAGGAAGGTTTATTGCAAAGGATGGCTAAAGATTTTCCCAAAAAACAATTCTATCCTGTAAGGGACAAATTAATATGTTATAACATGAAAAAGCATACTCTCGAACTAATAAAACATGTACTTGAGAACTTAGACGATCCAATGTTCGAAGTAAAGGTTCCACCTGAAATTGCTAAAAAAGCAATATTACCATTAGAAAAGATGCTTCAGATGTCTTGAGATATTATCATAAATAATCAGTAATTTTCTTTTGATTTTTAAGATCTAACCATTTTAAAAAATCATTTGTTACTTTACCGCTCCAAATACCCCTTTTTTCAGTTATTTCTTCATATTTATGCAAATCTTCATAAGATATTTTAAGATTTTTCATAAGATGCTTCATCTTTAAAAGCCAAACAACAAAATGCTTATAACATTGGTTATTAGATTTCGCTTTTTTATTATAATGTGCCTCGTAATATTCTATTTCCTCAAGCGTATGATTAGAGTAAAATCTATAATTTTGGTTCATCCAAAAATAGTTTGATGTTGAATCCGAAAATTCTTTTAAATTACAATTCATAAATTTTACGGATTTTAATGCAGGTAGGCTGTTCAGCCATTCGGGAATTTTAGTCAATTCTCGATTTCCAGAAAGATCTAAAAATTCAAGATTAGGCAATGAGATCGTGGTTTCTGCGTTAGAGATCAAGTTATTTCTTAGAGAAAGATCTTGAAGGAGCTCTAAATTATTTAACATTTCGATATTAGAGATTTTATTATTGTTCAATTTTAATCTTCGAATATTACTAAATCTTTGAATTCCATTCAAATGATTTATTAGATTATAACTTAAATCAATTTCTTCGATTTTCACGTACTCATCTTCGGGTAGTTTAATATCATTAACATTTTTTACCCCTTTTTCACGTAGATTTAAGATAGATCCCCCTAAAAACCCGATTATTTTTTCATCATACGTGATAGAATTCATATCAATATCTTGAAAATATTTGATATTGCTATTTAAAAACTCAATTAAGGGGAAATCTTTTTGATTTCGAAAGTTAGCGTATATGAACTTTACGAGCATCTCTTGACCTTTTTCCGAAAGATCTTCATTTAGATGAGAGACTATAAATGGAATATTGTGAAATCCAATATAACGTGATATCTCTCTAACTAATCTCATAAATTGAGGATTTACGGTGCCCATTTCTAAAGAAAGCTTAATGTCAATCGAATTTCTCGCTAAAGTGCTTATAAGTGGAAGTTTATTGTCATCTAATAAATATTCTAGCTCATCTCTACTCAAGTATTTAAGATATCCATTATCTGCCAAAAAAGTCATCACGGTTTCATGACCACTTGCATATCTCAAAATAATTTCTTCTTTTATCCGGTTTTTAGCTAAGATATCACCAACATCGGATAATCGTTTCAAAAGAGGAAATGCTAGATTTCGATGCAATATCCTTGTATCATAATCATTTTCTGCCCAAGCTTGCATGTTAGAGCAATGACCCATAAATTCCTCCTCGGGATCTATATGATATAATCCTCTACCACCACCTTCCATGGATCTATCTAAATTTTCTGCTGCTTCATCGATTGAATCAATATCATCGTACTTTCTAATATTATCTACAGGAATGTTTAATAGAAGATACATGCATTGCGTAAATATTTTATTCTTTACGTAAATATTAGTTCTATCAGACTCCAGCCTCAGTTTTATAAAATCATTAACCGTGAATTCCTTAACTGCATAATGTGAATTGGAAACCATTTTAAAAGTGAGTTCAGTTTGTGTTGGAATGGATTTATAATCGTAAATTTTTATTTACTTTTTTATTTAAATTCCACCAAAAACTGATAAAAGAAGTACTTTAAAATCTTAAGGAGGTACCACACTGAGGACATTCGCCCCATCCTATCTTTACTCGATAAGTACAATTTGGATTTGGACATTCAATTTCCTGTTCTTCTACAAGAGATTTTTGTCGATATTCTACACTTATTTCACTTGCTTTATTAATATCTTTAGTCAATTGAATCGCGTCAAAACTTATTCCGCATCTCGGACAAGGGTTGGTTATATCCTTTTTCCAGATGCTTTTACCACAATTACTGCAGAATCCCTCAATATCGCCCAAAACATTATCTAAAAGAGAGTCTTCCGGTTCTGATATAGATACCAGGTTTAGATCCTCATAACGCTTAGATCCTTCAATTATATTGATAACTGAAAGAGTTCCCCCTACTGGTTTCGATAATTTGGCAGATAATAATGACATGTCCCATAATGAAGTCTTGGGAACCCCTAAATCCAATGCGAACTTAATAACCATTTTTTCAATTAAAATTTCAAATGGTTCTTTTATGGCTTCCCAAATATAGTCTTGTTTAATCAATTCACAAGAAATATCCTCTGAGAGCTTGTCTAAATCTAAATTAATGGATTGTTTTTTTGAATCTAAATTTACTCGTATAATTTCGGTCGTCAATCTATCTTTAATCAATTGCATGGTATTTATTCCCAATATGTCTTCCTCATGAAAAAAGAAGATGTCATCTCCTCTACTAAACATGTAAAAACCTAGCTTGTTGGACATTATCTTATCGATATGATAATCTATTTTTATTTTTTTTACATTATAATGCTTACAAAATTCGTTGATTTCAAACTTAAAATCTCGCGTAAGCACCGAGTTGAGATATATATAGAATAATGAAAGGTAGAGGTCATGATTTTGCTCTAATTCGAAGTACTTTTCACCAACATTCAAGATCACTTTTATGATTTGGTTGATGATTGAATCAGCAACTCCAATACTTACGTAAAATTTAACTAGACCTGTTAATCTTGAAACTACTCCACTTGCTTCGTTAAAGAAGATAATTTCTTTATTTAGATACAGCTCAGACCCTAATTTTTCGATACCTAGATCCGTTATAAAATACCTCGTTTCTTGTATATTCTGTGATTGATTTATATACAATCGTTTTTCAACATTATTTTGGCTTAGATGATATTGTAAGTATTTAGAAACCGTGGATCTACTTAATCCAGAGTTTTCAATAACAGTTGTAAATTTTTGTGGACCTATATTACGTAATAAATATAGAATACGCATGTCTTTTCTACTAATTTTTCCTGCATCTGCTAATATCTGCTCCACTGAACGGGAAGAAATTGGAAAAACACTCATGATGATTTAAAAAAAATATGCATATATATACTTTTACATATACTCAAACTTAGTATTAAAATTAGTATGAAAAACTACCAAAGACTTTAAAAAAAAAATTTGTTATTATATTTTTAATACTAAATTTACAATGTAAAGAAATAAGTGAAAAAAGTGTCTCAATACAGATTTAGGCTTACTGGAGTTCCACCAGATCAAGCAATCAAATTAATTGAAGTCGATCCAAATCAAAGCATCGCAGATATTAAGAAGACCGTCCAACGAGAGTATAAACTTAACCCAATCTTGGCAATCCAGTTTATCTTCAAAGGAAAAGTCTTACCCGACCAGCTAAAGTTCGCTAAAATAGGAATTCATCCAAAGAAAGATGTAATCACCGTAATGGCAACCCAAGCTGGCGGATTTTAAAAATCATAACGTAATTTTAATTTCTTTTTCTATTTCATTTTAAAAAGATATAATAAGATATTTTAAGAGAAATTTCAATCTAAGTTTTAAATCTTAAAAGCAACCTTAAAATGCTAATAAACATGAACATACTGTATATGAGTTTAACAGAAAAAAAAGAAAATTCTCATGTCTAATAAAGCTAAAGTTGCTGTACAGAAAATAAGCGCTGAAGATGTCGAAAGCGCAGTCTTTCGTGCTCTCGAGTTAATAAATGCTCAATCCCTAATGAAAGAAGGGCAAACAATTCTTTTAAAACCGAATATTTTAGGGGCTAAACCACCTGAACGTGGGGTAACCACGCATCCAAAAGTGATTGAAGCTGTTATCCATTGGATAAAACAATTTAATCCAAAGAAAGTATATGTATGCGATTCATCTGGGACACAAAAGCCAGGAACGACGGAAATTGCCATGAAAGTAAGTGAAATAAAAGCTCTATGTGATAAAGAAGGGGTTGAATGCATACCTTTTGAAAAAACGGAGCGTAGGATCTATAAGGTACCAGATCCTTTAGAGCTTGAAGAGATCACTAGCTCTACCCTTTTAGAGGACGCAGATCTCATCATTAATCTTCCAAAAATAAAAACTCATGGTCAATGCTTGCTCACGTGTTGCATAAAAAACATGTTTGGAACGTTATTACTCGGAAATAAAGCAAAAACTCACGCTCAAGCAGCGATACTTGACCATTTTTCTGCTGCTTTAGCGGATATCTTTTCTGTATCTAAACCTCAATTGATGGTAATTGATGGATATCTATGTCAAGAAGGCCAAGGGCCATCAGCTGGAGATGTAGTTAAGATGGACTTAATTCTAGCAGGATATGACCCCGTTGCATTGGATACAATCGTTTGTAAGATTATTGGAATTAATCCAGAAGATGTAGTCCACTTAAGAAAAGCAGTAGAAAAAAGATTAGGCACAATGAACTTGGAAGAAATTGAAGTTTTGGGATCCCAAGTGAAAGAGGTATTTCGAAAATTTAAACTACCCAAAATCAGACCTGTATCTGCGCCCTTACCTCGCTGGTTAGCAAATTATATTGGAAAAACTATTTTTAAAGCAACAGTAAAATTCAATCCAAATAAATGCAAGTTATGCGCTACGTGTTGGGAAAATTGTCCTGCAAATGCGATTACTCCTCCAGAAGAAATTAAGAAAGGAAATATTCCAAGATGGAACAAGAAAAAATGCATAACGTGTTATTGTTGCGTGGAATTATGTCCCCATGAAGCAGTAAACTTTAAAATAAATTATGCTAAGAACGTGATTTTTTCATGGTTCCCGGTCGTATTATTAGCTGGAATAGCAGCAATATGGTTGTTATTCATTTGGATTTCCACGTTATAACAAAATTACAAATGGCATAAAATTCATACTATTCTTATTTAAAAATTCTTATACATTAAATTATTTTAAGAACTAAATTAAATTTAATCAGAAGAGGGAAAATTGTGAAGTTTTGTGTAATAAACGGGAGTCCTAAAGGCGCTGAGAGTGTGACGATGCAATATATCTTATACATTAAGAAAAAGCATCCAGAACATGATTACAATATCATCAACGTCGCGCAGCAAATTAAAAAAATCGAAAAAGATGAAGAAAGATTCAATAATATTTTGGATATAGTTAAAGAATCAGACGGAGTAATATGGGGTTTTCCATTGTATGTAATGTTAGTATGTTCGCAATTAAAGCGATTTATTGAGCTCATTTTTGAAAGAAACGTGGAAATTATTTTCGAAAACAAATATACATTTGTAATTTCGACATCTATCCATTTCTATGATCATACAGCTCAGAATTACATGCAAAGTATATGTGATGATTTAAACATGAAATATGTGGGTAATTATCCAGCAGATTCTTGGGATTTACTCTATCCAAAACGAAGAGCAGGATGGTTACTCTTTGTGGAAGATTTTTTTCATCATATTGAAAAGGGATACCCCACCTCAAAGCATTATGGTCCACTAAAAGAGCGAGATTTCAAGTATGCTCCAGGTAAAGTAACAACTGAGAAGATAGACACGCTTGGTAAAAGAATTCTCGTTGTTAGTGATGAAACTGACGAGAACACTAACTTAGGAAAAATGATAAAGAGGTTTAGAGAATCATTCTCAAGTGAAATTGAGGTTGTGAACTTATACGATATTGATATCAAAGGAGGATGTATATCGTGCTTACAATGTGGATATGATCATCAATGCTCCTATATTGGTAAAGATGGGTTTATTGAATTTTGGGAAGAGATTGTAATGAAATCTGATATTCTTGTATTTGCTGGTATTATCAAGGATAGATATCTTTCATCAAGATGGAAAATGGCACTAGATCGTGCTTTTTACATGACTCACACACCAACTCTTACAGATAAACAAATGGGTTATCTTATTTCTGGACCCCTAAGTCAAATTCCAGATCTTACTCAGATGTTTCAAGCTCATATTGAGATTCAGGGATCTAATCTTGTTGATATCATTACGGATGAATTCGGAACTTCGGAAGAAATTGATGCATTATTGCATGATTTTGCAAGGAGACTTGTATCATTTTCAAAAATAGAATACTACAAACCAATAACATTTTTAGGTGAAGGAGGGAAAAAAATATTTCGAGATGACATTTATGGCAGAAATCGTTTTGTTTTTCAAGCAGATCATGAATATTATGAATGTCACGGCTATTATGATTCATTCCCTCAAAATGATGAAAGAGCCAAAAAACTGAATGCGAAACTCATTCCTTTATTTAAAATTGATAAAGTAAGAAAAAAAATTAACATGAAACAAGAATTTTTAAGACCATTTAAAAAAGTACTTGAAGATCCGAGGAAGTAGACTAATGACGTGGGGAGGTAATTTATCAAAAGAGGGTTCTGATCATATAAGACAACTAAGAGAAGCTGATAATGTAATAAAATTTCTAGAGAAATTTAAAGAAGATGTAAGCGAAATAAACAAAGAGATTATTTCAAAAACAATTGATATAATCGTAAACAGATTTACAAATCAAAAGTGACTTGAAATAAATGAAATTACTAGTTAACTAATTTTTTAATCATCTGTATTAATTGATCAGCAACCTTTTGAATAGTTTCCGTGAGATTAATCTTGAAAAATGGCAAATCTATATTTTTACTAAATTCCTCTAAAGATATATCACCTTCACCAAATTGATTCAATTCTACAAAACCTTCAAGGCTTTCAGGAACGATCCCGATCATGAAAGCATCCAAGTCTGGTAGTTGTTCCAGTATGAAATCAATTACGATGTGAACAGGTATCGTATGGCTAGAAATCGGCACGTATTCGCTTATATTTTCTCTCGTCAATATCGCAACAGTACCAGGAGGCTCATTTAATGTACAAGTATCAATCAAGACAAGATGTGATGGTGCAAATGTAACCACATCTTCGACGCGAGACATGGGATCTATGCCTGCATTAATAAACAGTATTTTTTCATTATTGTGGTGCAATAATTCACTAATTATATATGGTCCAACACCATCATCTGTTAATTTTTCCTCCCCGATCCCCATAAAAACGATTTTAGAAGCATTTGCTAATCTACTTGATAATCTTCGAAAGAAATCATCCATTTGTAATATGATAAATGAAGTATGCTAATTTAATTAAATGAAAGTAAATCTTAAATTTTGGAAAAATTTGAAATAAATTACTATGCTTTTGAAAGAAAAAAATATTGTTATCACTGGTGCTGGTCGAGGAATCGGAAAATCTGTCGCTATAGCTTGTGCTAAAGAAGGATCAAACCTAGGATTATTGTCAAGAACCATCGAAGAACTCGAACAAACTAAAAAAGAGATAGAAGAGCTATCCCTAAATATAAAAATATCAATAAAAAGTGCAGATATTACCAAATATGAGGACGTTGCTTCAGCTTTTGCATTTTTTAATGAGGAATTAGGATTCTTTAATGGAGTGATTGCTAATGCTGGAGCATCAAGAATGGGATCTACTCATGAATTTGATAATGAGAGATTTTCTAACATCATTAATGTCAATATTATTGGCGTATATTATACATTTAAAGCTTGCTATCCTTATATGAAAAAAGATGATAAAAATTTTAAAGCACGCTTTTTAATTACTGGTAGCGCAGCATATCCTAATGCGATGCCAAAATTTGCTGCGTACACGGCTAGTAAATATGCGACGATTGGTTTACAAAGATCCTTGGTATTGGAGTATAAAAAAGAAAATATCACGTTTAATCAAATTCTACCGACAATGGTCGATACGAGGTTATTACGAGGAAGACAAACTGGTGATGGAAATAAACCCGATAATGTCATGAATCCCTGGGATCTTAACGATTATTATCTCTTTTTCATGACTGATTTATCAAACAGAATAAATGACCAGTTGGTCAATACCAGTGATTTTCAAGAGATAAAATCCCTTATCTCTGAAGCTCCAAGTGATAAGATCGAGAGTTGGGATGCTTTTAAAGATTATTTGATTGAAAAAGCTCCCAAGATTTATGACAACGTGAAAAAATTAGGACCTATGGTAGATTTTATTTTAAAGCGATCCCTATAATTTTTTTTCTTTGTGCTAAATAATCTCTATAGATAAAATTCTTTAGACATGAAGTATTATTGATATACATAGATAATGACAGAAAAATTAAATGACAAAGCTGAGAAAACGCAAGTAGAAGGGATTCTCAGCAAAGATAGAGTTATTGTTTCTGATCCTGAAGCAATTCAAGAATTCTATTATAATTCTTACATAGGAGAATTAGAAAAGGAAGAACCAGATACCGAAAAGTTGAGTCTTAATCCTGTCGAAGTCTTATTATTATCTGAAAGAAAGCGATTATTAATTTATATTGATAATGATAAAAACAATGATGTTTACGATTTTGAAGCTCTTTTAACACATTTTTCACAATATGATGATCATTTATGGCATAAATATATCATTTACATGGATTTAAGAAAAAGAGGTTATCTTGTGCGTAGCGGATATGGAGATGGTATTGAATTTCGAGTTTTCAAGCGAGGTGCCGATTTTGAAAATGAATCCGCTCGATATCTCATTTATCCTGTATTTGAGGGGAGTCCTATCGAATTACGAGATCTTGACAAGATTTCAAGAGTAGCCCTTAGTTCGAGAAAAGATCTCATAGTTGCTACAGTTGATCGCTTGAGTAGAGCAATATATTATAGCGTTAATAAGTTCGAAATTATAAATAACGTAGAAATAAATGAAGAAGACTATGCCAGATAAATTTGCTTGCGATACATCGGTGATTTTTAACGGGAGAATTATAGATTTAATTGAAGATGGTGATCTCGGAGAACATCCTGAAATTTACGTCTCAAATATCGTAGTAGCTGAGGTTGAATATCGAACGAATGTTCAAAAAGAAATAGGCTTTTTTGGTTTAAGTGTCCTAAAAAAATTAAGACAGCTTCACAATGAGGGAATAATAACTCTTAATCTTATTGGTCATCGCCCCACTCGAGAAGAGATAAAGATGGCACCAGGAGGAGAATTAGATTCTTTAATCAGAATTGGAGCTCGTGAAAATAATGCCATATTAATTACTGCTGATAGAATTCAAGGAGATGTTGGGGTCTTTGAAGGAATGGAGATAATGCAAGTCAAAGAAAAAAGATCTCCTTCAAAATTTGGAACTTCGCGCTTGAAAATTTTGGATTATTTTGATGAAAATACGATGAGCATCCATTTAAAGAGAGGGTTACCAGCTTATGCTAAAAAAGGTAGTCCTGGAAATTGGTTCATGGAACAAGTAGGATTAGATATTATTAACAAAAAATTGATTGAAGAAATAGCTATAGAAATTGTAGAATATGTACGGGAAGATCCGCATTCTTTTTTAGAAATACAAAAATTTGGAGCTGTAGTCGCTCAATTACGAGAATTCAGGATTGTAATAACAAGACCTCCTTTTTCAAAAGATATCGAAATAACAGCAGTACGACCAATAGTCAGCTTGACGTTAAAAGATTATACAATCAATAGTAGACTTAAGAAACGCCTAACTAAGGCTGAAGGAATTTTAGTTGCTGGTTCACCAGGTGCAGGAAAAAGCACCTTTTCAGCAGCATTAGCTAATTATTACTCAAAGAAGGGTAAAATTGTAAAAACTCTTGAAAGCGTGAGAGATCTGCAAGTTGATCCCGAAATTACACAATATACCAAGTTAGAAGGGAGTCTTGAGAATTCAGCAGATATTTTACTTCTCGTGCGTCCTGATTTCACGATTTTTGATGAAGTACGTACTACAAAAGATTTCCAGATCTTCTCTGATTTTAGATTATCCGGAGTGGGAATGGTGGGAGTTGTGCATTCTGCTTCTGCTATTGATGCCATCCAAAGATTTATAGGGAGAATTGAACTTGGAATGCTTCCCTCAATAATAGATACGATCATTTTTATTGAATCCGGAGATATTGCAAAAGTATTGACCATTAAGATGACGGTAAAAGTCCCCCATGGATTCCGTGATAAGGACCTTGCAAGACCGGTTATTGAAGTAAGGGATTTCTTAACGAACGAATTGGAATATGAAATGTATTCTTTCGGACAAGATATTGTAGTCAATCCAATAAATCCTTCGCGCTCAAGAAGACAAAATAGGTTTGATGATTACGATAGAAATTACAATGATAATCATATCGAACTGGATATTCAAGTGTTTAATCAAAAAGTTAAGATTAGAGCAGACCAGGTTTATGCGAGTAAAAATATTGTGCTTTATTCGGGAGATCGATTAATTTTTTCTGGATCATTGAGTAGGAATGCTGAAATGTCACTCTCATTATCAAGTAAGGATGGAAGAAAAGTAGCTAAAGAATTTAATAAAAATGCAGATATTTATGGGAAACTCATCTAACTCCATCATCTATAACTTTAGAACTGTGTTATTCTACGTCAATTAATCAATTCCGCCTTCTTAAAAACTCTCACTCTATCAAATTTTATTTCTATAATATAAAGCAAGCTTTTAAAATTTGTTAATCGATCAATTTCAATTTCATGAATTTAGGTTGATACCATCTTTTTTTTGACTTTATCGACAATTAACGGAAGGACTTCGACAATATCTTCATTAAATCTTAGATCTGGCTTAAAGTATGGAGGAATCTCTCCACGGTTCAAAATTATTAATTTAGCACCACTCTGCTGGGCATTTCTTGGCATTAGTGCTGCAGGACTCACGACTAAAGAAGAACCAATTACAAAAAAAACATCTGATTTCTCAGATCTTCTAAATGATTCTTCTAATACATCTCCAGGTAATGGATCTCCAAAATTTACAATACTTGATACGACTCTTCCACCACATTTAGGACAGTTTGGTTGACCATTTTTCACCCTATTTGAGAGATACCCTTGACCCCATTTTTGTTTATCCCATCCAACTTCTTCAAAAGTCATTTTTTGGTTACATTCCAAACATTTCATAAAATACATGTTTCCATGTAGTTCTCCTATTTTATCAAAAGGTATCCCTGATTTTACGTGTAATCCATCAACATTTTGAGATATTAAGTAGTCTAATTTACCCATTTTAAGGAGTTCTACAATGAGATAGTGCCCTTGATTTGGTTTTACTTGATCCCATGGTGGAGATTTTGGAGGAGGTAAACCCATATCTCGTCTAGTCCATACTCCATCTGGTCCTCTATAATCGGGTAATCCACTATCCGTTGAAATTCCCGCTCCAGTAAAAATAACTAAATTATGTGATTCAAAAATCCATTTTGCAGCTAAATCTATCCTTTTTTCTAATTCCATATGACGAGTATAAATTTGAGAAAAATAAATATTCTTATTTTCGCAATATTTAATAATATGGCAAATAAAATAGGGATATTTATATACATTTAACATTATTGTTAATTGGGAACTCTTGTTCCTTAATCTTTATATTTAACAACGATCAATATATAATTACTACTCTATTTAGAGTATTGGGTTAGGTGTACATGTATGACTTATGCAATTAATTTTAATAAGACTGATTTAAAAAATATCGAATATGATTATATCAAAGTAAAGTTGAATCCAGACAATATTAAATGGATCCAAGGGATATCAAAAGAAATTAGTAATTATATTTCTATTCCTCCTTTAGCGTTAAAAGGGATTATTTGTCATTCTTTAGGAAAATGGCAGGAGAAAAACAATAAAACAATCTCAGAAATAGCTAATACCTCTCTTAATGAAAAAATAATAGCCACAAAAGAAATTTTTGCTTCATGCAACAAAACTTCAAAAAAAGTACTAAAAACCCCAAAGGATGAAAGCGAATTATTACTTGATATAGCTTTTGAAAGAGGGTTTAAAAATTTCGTTGAAAATTTAAAAAGATTTTTAAATTAAATTATCATTAATTCCGCATTCTTTCAATACTATTTACTTTTTTGATCAGTTTAAATAAATTATCTTGAAGCAAATAATCATTTATTGCTTCCCAAGGTCCATTGATATCAACAAGTCGGTTTGTATCATGAGAATCGCAACCAATTGAAACTAGGATTCCTGCTTCTTTTATTTTTTCATAAAACAAACTATATGTTCTAGAATAATATTGTGAATAGTTGGAATTAAATTCAATAAAAATATCATTCTCTAGTAGAAAATTCATCAAAACTTGGAGTCCTTGATGAAGAAAATATGAGGGATCGATGTGTGCAATTCCAAATAAAGGAAATCGTTTATTTAATGATTTTTGTTTTTTCCATGAACCCAAAAGAGATTTAATAAATGCAATCGACTCAAGGGATTCGAGATATTCAAACAATATGATATCGTAAACTTCTGGTTTTATATGTTTCAAGATATATTCCTTAGAGCTTCCTAAATCAATTTCAACTCCAGTAAGTACTTGAAGCTTTTCGTTTCGTTTCTCTAAATTAGATTGATATAATGAAATTTCGCTTCGATACTTATTAATTTTCGAAATTGTATCTAAATTTGGAATTATGTTAGCTTTCCATGAATTGGTGAAATGATCAGTTATTGCTATACATTCTAAACATTCTGATAAAGCCTTTTTTATAATCTTTTCAATAGTGCTTTTACCATCAGAATAAGTAGAATGAATATGTAGGTTAATTCTTGGAATTTTCATTTTTTTAAACTAGATTCCAATTGATTTTAATTCCCTATTAGTATACCATAACAATATGCCACTTAATATAAGCACAATGCCAAAAATAACTAAAATTGAATTGAAAAGGTAATTTATGGTTATTTGAGGGATGATTGTGGATCCAATGGTGAGTTCTGTAATAATAATCTCTCCATTAAATATTAGAAAAGCAAGTGTAAAAATGATGATACCAGAAATGATTTCCAATAGGGCAAAAGCGTAATTTATCATGTTGATAAACTTGGATCGTGTTTTCCCGGGTTCTATGATTTGACTACTTCCAAGATTGATTGCGACTTTTCCTTTATCAACTTTCTTAATGAAAAAATATACTACTTCTCTTAGTGGAATGATATCAAAAATGACAGTTCCAACTATGAAGATGATTATCCCTACCAGGACTCTATTAATTATTAAAAATTGAAGACTAGGAGTAGTAAAATTATTAATTGCCCAAATGATAAAACTGATGATAATAGCCAATAATGATTTAATTCCCGCCAAAGTCAAGGATTTTGATGCCCTATCACTAATAGTTAATAGAAAATATCCTATACCAATAGAAAGAATGATCAATCCTAACATAACTGCTTCAGTAGAAAAGAAAAATAATGCAAATATCAAGAAAGTTCCGCTAATGATATATGGTAGTATTGGAAAAAAAGGTGCTTTAAAGGGTCTATCTAATTCTTTTCTCTTTTTTCTCAATTTTAACGCAGCATAATTCACAAAAGCAAGACCAAAAAAGTAAATAAAGGTGGTAGTTTCGGCTGCTAATCCGATTCCAGCAAAATAAGTAAAGATTATTGCTATCACCACTGTAAGAAGCAATGCAAACACAGGTGATTGAGTTCTCTTTTTTACTTCTTCAAATTTTTTTGGAAGAAAACGATCGCGCGCTAAAGCTGTAATGATACTGACGCCAGATCCTAAAGCTCCATTAATTGCTATCATTGTAGATATTAAAGCTGCAAAAACCATTACAAAAAAACCGATGGGACCTAAAATATTTTCCAATATTATAGGTAATAATAATGGAGCATCAGCTAATTCAGAATGCGGATAAGTAATATTCACTAAAACGACAAAAGCAATTGTTAGATAAATCATTAATGCTAATACAATAGCTAAAATATTAACTTTTGGGATATTTTTTGATGGATTTTTTAAACTAGAATTTAAGTAAGCTAAATTAGAAATTATAGGAATAAAGAAAATAAAAAGTAAAGGGAGTGCAGAGACAATTCCAATTGGATTTAGTGGTTGTGAGAGGATAGTGAGATTAAAATTATAAATAAATTGTGATATGACTAATCCTGAAAATATAAAAATTCCAAATATTGCAAGTAGAATTATTGTCAAATATATAAGTGATTTAGTTGCTATTTTTTGAGTTCTGAAAAGTACCAAACTTATAAAAATGATTACAATAATTGCTAATAATACATAATAGAAAGAAGGAATGAATATTCCCAATCTTTTTAATACTTCTTCAATTGTTAAAGAAAAAGCTCGAGCTGAAAAAGAACAAGCTGAAATATTTCCTATCCATAAAAAGAACCCAATTATAAAAGCTAAAAAACCTCCTAATCCCTCCTTGCTGAAATTATACGACCCTCCTGCCATAGGTAAGCTTGTTGATAATTCAGCATAATTTAATGCAGTAAAAAAAATTAAAATTCCTGCTAAAAATATGCTTAGAAGGATTCCCGAGCCTGCAATATCAATTCCTGTTCCTAAAAGAACGAATATTGATCCTCCTATACCACAACCTATACCATATAGAATACCTTGAGAGGGTTTTAAAGTTCTTTGACCAATAGGATTTTCAGTTTTGGATTCAGTCAAGATTTTCAACTTATTTCTAATAATTATTAAATTGATATAGATAATTTTAAAATTAGGATTTTTCTAAATGAAAAATACCTGAGGCTAATGCAAAAATAGCTCCAATTAATAAAATAGCTCCAAGGATTGGAGAATTTAAATCTCCAAAATCAATGATATTTGTCAGATATCCAAAACTTAATATGACGAATAAAATACCCATTGCAATTAAAATCCCTCCAAAATATTTAGAAATCCTATAAATTGTGGATAATAATTCTAATCTATGAATCCTACTTTCTTTATCTCTAATTTCATTTTCTTGATTGTCTAGATCCACTTTTAATTTTTGTAATACAGCTCTAGAAGCATTTGTACTTTCATCAATAATTTCCTTTGCTTTTATCAGTTTATCATGATCGTTTTGCATATACTGCAGTTTTTCTGTTAAAGAATTTAATCGTTCCTCACGTTCAATATATTCTGAGTTAGTAGATTCAATGTTTTGTTTAATATCTTGTAACCGTTTTTCATTTGCTTCAAGTAAATTTTCTTTGTTTGCAATTAGTTCTTGAATTGATATAAAAGTATCATTCAATTCTTGAATACGGGATTCTAATGTTATCAAATCTTGTTGTTTTTCAGATAGTTGGACCTTATATTTAGCAAGGAGTTCTTCGTAAGTTGTAGTCTGTTTTTCCATCTCGGGAAATCCTTGTTTATAGTCTTCTATTTGTTTTTCGATAGTTCTAAGTCTTTGTTCTTTTTTATCAATTTGCTCGTTTAAATTTTTCTTTTCTTCATCCTTTGCTTCAATTTCTTTGTTAGAATGATCTAATTCAAATTTATTCTTTTCAATGGAAACTTTAAGCGTTTCGTTTTCAGCTGTTTGGCTTTTAATTTTCTTTTCTAATGAAATTGCGTCCTCTCTTTGTTTATCAAGTAAATATTCATTATCTTGGATAGTTTGTTTTTGTTTGGCTATTTTAGTTCTAAGTTCCTCTTGTAATGAAACCTTTTCTTTAACGCTATCTGTTAATACAATTAAATCGACTTGTCGGGCTTCATAAGATTTTACAAGCTGTTCATTACTTTTTAAGAGTTCTTGGTATTCATTTTCCATTTTATCTTTACTTTCTTCAGTTAATTCTATGCGTTCTTCTAAATTTTGCAATTCTTCAGTGTTTCGATTATATTTCTGCTGTAAATTATTAATTTCCTCTTGAAGAGCTGCTAAATACTCTACTTTATCATCAACCCTTTTCTTAACAGCCTCAAGGTTTTCTTTCGCTTCAATTAATTCTTGAGAAATCTCCATTTCATCTTTTTTATCAGAATCCTTTCTTTCTTCATTTGATTTTCCATTTTTTATCGTATCAGCAATATTTTCAATACTATCTTCAAATGTTCGTAATTTTTTATCAATTATGTCTCTAGAATCCTTTGCTTTCGATAAAAATTCCTTATCAACTCTAGTAATATCCTTTTCTGACTTGTTTTCAGATTTCTCCGTTTTTTCCTCTTCTAATTCGTCTGAGTTCGGCATAGTCTAGGATTTTGGATCTTGAATTTATTTTATTTTTAGCTAGTTAAAAATCAAGTTTAACTATTAAAAGTTAATTTTTGTCTATATAGGAATTAATGAGATGAATTTGCTCAAATAAATATTGACATAAATAAAATACCATTTCAACCATCTAGAAAATTCCTTATGATTTATACCCTTTTTAAATATTTAAACTTTTAAGTTTTCTTCAGTATTGCTGAAAATGGAAGGGTTATTGACACATAAATTTATAAAGGAGTTACATTTTGAAAGTTTTTTTTCATAAAAATATAATTTATTAGTCTGAGCTTGAATTTAAAAAATTTAGTCCATGTTAATTCTGATTTAAGAACAAGGTCTTAGAATTTATAAATTTCATCCAGATTATATCAATTTTAAAAAGGCTTCGCAAATCTATTCTTTTTTTCATCAAAATATAAAATATAATTTTCTCCTAGGATTTATTTAATTTTAGGATGAAATTCTGGATTTTTTTCTTGTAACCATCTTAGAGCATATTTTATTGTCCATAATAATCGTTTTTGGTTTTTATCCAAATCATTTTCTGATGCCAACTCATCATGAACTTTTATATTGGAACGTTCTATCCAATCCATCATTAATTTTAATACTTTATCAGGCATATATTTTGATAAATCTTTAAGATTGTTTCCTACAGATTTTCTAACATAAATGGATGGATCGTTATTTAGAGAAGTTAGTATCTCAAGAATTCGATCATTTTTATTGGGATTTCTTAACCATTTTAAAGATGAACTTGGTCTAAGGCTTTCAGCAACTAACCTTCTGATGTTTTCATTTTTATCCTAAATTAAACGAGATAAAACATTTAACAAGTGATCAGGCATTTTTCTCATACCTAAATTAATAATGAAAACTGTAGTTTCTCTAATCTCCCAATTTTCATTAGTGGCATAATATAAGACATCTTTTAGAATAGAATCAAATTGTTCGGGATAATTAAATACATATTCTGCAAGAAATATTAGAGCAAAATGTTGTAATCGTGAATTTCCATTCATTTCCCCCGAATCAAAAGCTATCTTCCCAAGCTCATAATAATCCTCTATTTTATAGAGAGAATTTTCCCCCAAATATTGAAAAAGTGCTTTCACTATATGTTTTGAAATATAAACAACTCCTTTTCCGATTCTTTCTTTAGAAGGAATTAGATCATATTCTTGTTGAATAAATTGTGCAATTAGTTCTGAAAAACGACGTTTTTCTTTAAAAATTTCTGGTGAATTTATTTTTATTTTAGAACAAAACTCCAAAGTCCTTACCTTTATGTTACTTCCAGAACTTATAGAAGACATATTTTTACTTTTTTCTAAGTTTTATATTGATCAGGATTTTAAATGATCTTGGACCAAAAGTAGCTATTACATAGAAATTCTCACGACTTCCTATTGCCAATTTATCATTTAAAATTGGAATTGTTAAATCTCTTGAACCAAATGTTGATGCTAATTCGTGATCATAATGATTGAAATCTGCACGATTTTCCAAAGCACGTACAGTATGCAAAAATCGAGAACTTTCTTTTTTAGAGATCTCTACAAAATGATAGTGTAAATCAAGATAATTTCCATATTCATGTTCATTGATAATAAAACTAATCGTAGTATGATATGATCTCAAAAATAGTTCTCCATTTTTCAAGTCTGGGTAATTTTGTTTGGTTTCTGTATAAATTTTCTTAATTAAATTCGTTAAAAATATTAATTGAGTAATGCTATAACTTCGAAGCGTGATTTCATGAGTAATATTTACTTCACAGCTATTTTCATCCGTTTGAATAATTTTATGGTTAATAACAGGATTAAATAAGTTCAATTTAATGTCTCTTGTTGGTTTAAACACAGATTCGTTCAATCGATTTACATTTCGGAATGCCCAAGTTCTTAATACGCATTTCTGAGCAAAAGGAAGTTCCTCAGTAGCTTCTAAAAATCCTCGCACCATCTGGGAAGATTCAAGAGTAGGAGTAGCGCTTCCAATCATTATTCTATGCCAAGAATTTTGAATAAATCCCTTTATATTAAAAATCTGAAGAAATGCATCCTTAGGTGTCATTCCACCAAATGAACGAGGGTCCAGTTCAATCCATACATTGTTATAATACTTTAATAGTTGATAATATGATGAAAAATCACTGGACACATCTAATCCACTCAAAACAACGGGAATGGCTTGATTATTGGAAAGGAATTCTTTTAACGATTCAAAGGAAGTATACTCTGGAAAATTCTCTGGTAGAAATGAGTTCCCAATATCAATTTTGATGAAAAAACCATTTTCAAGGCAATATGTTATTATGGAGTTAAAAACATGGTTATTACTTTCATTTAGATCTTGCTTGGTGAAGGAGGGATAAAGAGCGATTCCACAAATTGGAATTTGAGATGAAATTTTCCTTATTTCGGGTATCACTTCTGAATTTGAGGATGATTTTGATAAATCAAAAGATAAAATTCCTGAAAATAAATTGGAATCTTGTTTAACCATGTTTAAAACGTCCGAATTATCAATTCCATATTCTCGTCCTAAATTCATTCCTTGTATGAGTGCTTTTTCTATACCGCTACAGTTTAATTCAACTCTGAGATCGTCTAAACTGATTTTACGATGATAGAAATATTGTCTATCTTGCAAATTTTTAAGTTCTAAAAAAGTTATTAAAGATTTCGAGGCTTTAATATCGTTTATAATTGGCCAAACCATCGTATCTACTTGTTTAAAAAGAAATGGATTGGCAAATTTAGGACCAAAAATACACGTGAAGTCTGGTAGATATAATTTTTCCATGTCAATTCATTTAATAATCTATAATGGATATGATTGATAGGTTTAAACAATAAATTACTTTAACTAAAAAATTCAAATTATATTAACGAAAAAGAGAATATTTCACTTTATGGAAATTAATACATTTTTT
Organism: uncultured archaeon; assembly: GCA_964583985.1. Lineage (GTDB taxonomy): Archaea > Asgardarchaeota > Lokiarchaeia > Sigyniarchaeales > SOKP01 > SOKP01. The sequence continues at coordinate 61,040 of CAZOYD010000003.1, read as the reverse complement.
GATATATCTCAAGGAACATTCCCAATCATCATTAAGCCAAATATTGGGCAACCTACATTACTGAATCTTAGAGATTTTATTGGTAATGCCATTTCTTATGAAGAAAAAATCACTTTTAGTACATTAGTTGTTACAATGAAGACTCATTCTATCGAACGCATATTAGAACAATTTCATTCGAATTTATTTATTCAACCTGTTTTGAAAGATACTGGCAATTTCTCAGAAAGAAGGGGTGAGAAATATCCATTAAGAGCCATTGAAATAAAAAAAATTGATAAAGATGATTTAGAAAAGCAACCATTATTAACTGAAGCAAAATGCAACGAATTGGATATATACAAAACAGCATTAAACATAAAGGGCATTTATGGAAAAAGAGAGGCACTTTATGAAATTAAATTTGAAATTCCATATCCAATCATAAATAATATCATTCAGATTTTCGAAAAAATAAAAAAAAAAATCATACTATTCGATATCGTTCATAATATTCCAAATACGAACGAATCGAAGATTAATTATCATAGTATAGCCATTTTTAATAAAGATTGGACAAATTTTAAGTTTATACATGCCACCGACCTTCATATTGCGCGTAGAAATGACTTTATTATTAGTTTTATTAAAGAAAAGAAAAGAAAAGAAATAGCTCGATGCAAGAATAATGAAAAAAAACTTAAGAAGGTCGATAAATTCGTCTTAGATCGTGATTTTGACTTTAAGGAAGAATTTCAAGAGGATCGATATGAAAATCTGAGAAAGGCGAAATATAATTTTAATTATTCACTAAGGAAATTAATAAGTTTTGTTAATCATAAATCCTCAATTGATGAATGTGATTTTGTAATTTTTTCTGGAGATATTGTTGATTATGTAAAAATTGCAAAAGATAATAACTCCTATAAGAATAATTTCGAAGTTTTTGTTGACATTATTCTTGGACTTAATAAGGGATTAGATAAACCGCCCTACTTGGGAAAAGATGATGAGTTTATCAACAAAAGAGAAATTTTAGTTCCAATTTTCACCATAGTTGGAAATCATGATTATCATTGGGGACATTATGGATTACGTTTTTTGAAATTTTATAATAAATTTGGATTAACTCGTTCAGATATAAATGGGTATGATGACATCAAATTGTCAGATTATTTCATTGCATTTTATTCCAAGGACAAAACTCTTAAAGATTATTTAAGATTTATAAATCCAAATCTGAATTATAACCTTAAAATTGGGGAATATTTCAATTTTATCTTTTTAGATACAGGTCATGATTCTATTGCTGATATCCACGATCTATTGAAGGGAGGTCCTAGTACAAAAGGATTCAAAGAATTTCAACTTGATCTCTTGCGATCATATATCCAATTATCACATGATGAAAAAATCATCATTATAATGCATGCTCCACCAATTTCACCCAATATTAGTTCTCATAAAAAGCGGATTTACAAGAAGAAACTAAACATCAAGAATAGAGAAATTGAATGGTCTGACTTTTTTGAAGAAAAATTACAGAAGTATAACGATACAGGAAGAGTTGATAAACTTCTTAATTTCAAGTACCAGACAGTCATGTATCATTGGGCTACTTTTTTGAAAATAATTACAGGTTCAGATGAGGTGATACGGAGAAAGATAAGCATGGTTTTATGTGGTCATACACATACATTAAAAGAATATAGGTTAAAGGAAGCTCAAGATACTGAAATGATAAATCACGGATTTTGGTTACTCCCATTCTATATCACTGTTCCTAGTGAAATTTATACTTCATGCTATAGAAAGATTCTCAAAACAAGTGAGGATGCAAAAAATCTACAGATTTGGTTTGATGTTAATAAACCTTTTATCTTTCAAACACAAGCTCTTGGTCCACTTTCAGCCAGTTATGAATTTAAACCCCCCGGTTTTCGTTATATATCTATTTTAAAAAATCAAATCAGCAAAGTAGATGTCTATTCCTTACATTTGAAATGAATAAATTAAATTATCGAGATTGTTCTAAAAAGTTAATAGTATCAGAATACGAGTTATCACTCATTGGACCGAAATGATTCACTTTTAAAGCACCACTTGCATTAGCAAACTTTAAAACGTGTTCTAAATTCCATCCTTGTAAATATCCCACAATAAAAGCACCTCCAAATGAATCTCCTGCTCCAGTAGGATCTATCTCATCAACATTAAATGCAGGAACGTGAATTTCCGTCTCTTGATCTTCGATAAAGGCTGAAGCACCTCTTTTTCCTTGTTTTAATACTACAATAGCGGGGTTTTTCTCCAATAATTTTAAACAAGCAGCTTTTTCACCTTCAACTCCTGCTAACATTTCAGCTTCTTCTCCACTGGGTAATAAAATATTAGTTTCATCTAAAACAGGTTCAGAAATTTTTAAAATGGTGTTAATATCAAGCATTTCAGGTCTAAGGTTAGGATCAAATGAAATAATTGCTTTCGGATTTACTTTCCGAGTTATTCTAATAGCCTTATAACAAGCTTCTCTTGAAGTTTCGCTTATTGAAAGAGAACTACCCATAATATGGAGAGCTCTTATATTTGAAAAATATTCTTCGTCTACATCGTCTTGACATGTTTCGCCAGCTGCTCCAGCAACGAAGATGAACTTGCGGGATCCATCACTGTTATATTGATTGAAAGCAATTCCCGTTGTTTTATCATTTGAGGTTCTTATCTGAGAAACATCCACGCCATCGAATTCTAATTTTGAAATAATACAATCACCAAATTCGTCTGAACCTTTGACTCCTATAAATCCCGTTGTTAAATTGAATTGCTTGGACATACGAGCTGCAGAATCTATGAAAATAGCAGGAGCACCACTTGGAAATGGTCCACGATATAGTTCTGCTGAGGCACCATGAGGAATATCAACTTCTGTCCGCATAATCTCTACTAATAATTCTCCTATGCTGATAATGTTGGGATATTTCATGATAATCTTTTGAATAATTTGAAGAGTTTTTTATATCTATATAATTTTATAACATTTTTGGTTTCTTTTAGATAATTTGCTATTATACAAATTTTAGTATTTAAACTAAATTAACCTTTAAATTCAATACTACGAATATTAGTATATTAAGAAATTTTTAAATATAAGGGTAAAAGGGTAAAAAATCGTGGTTTTAGAAACTAACATAACAAAAATGTTTGGAATTAAACATCCAATTATTGCTGCTCCTATGGGTCCATTCTACACTACAGAACTCACTGTTGCAGTTTCAGAAGCAGGAGGTCTAGGCGTATTAAGTCATACTAACTTGTTTGGAAAGAGTAGTTTGGCGGAAATGAAGAAAAACATGGAATATGTAATTGAACATACGGATAAACCATTTGGATTCAATATCAGGACGTCTAGATTACAGGTAGATGCCCCTTCATTATGTCGAGCAATTCCAAGATTCATTCGAGATAATCCCAAATTGAGAGATCAATGCGTCTATGTAGTCACGAGTGCTGGAACTCCTAAAATGATTCAAAATGCTTCATTCCAGAAGCTAAAGGAGAGCGGTTCTCAAATCAAGCATTTTCATGTCGCTCCTTCATTATGGTTAGCTGGAAAATGCCAAGCAGCAGGAGTAGATGGAATGGTCGCTACAGGATGGGAAGGTGGTGGTCATCAATCCTATGAGAAGATAAGCACCTTAGTCTTATTACAACAAGTGAGAAAGAACTTCCCCAAAGCTCCAGTTATTGCTTGTGGAGGTTTTGCGACGGGAGAAGGATTGGCTGCAGCTTTAGCAATGGGTGCGGGAGGGATAGCGATGGGTTCAAGATTTATTGCTGCAAAAGAAAGTGAATTCCATGAAAATTATAAAAACATTATTCCACCAGCTAAAGCTCAAGATACCAGATATGTGACTGGTGTTTTAGGTCCAATACGTCTTTGGAAAAATAATTATTCACTTCATCATGGTGTGGTCTCAAGCAAGGAAGAAAAATTAGCTGAAGAAGAAATGTTAACTCCAGAAAAAGCCTTAGCGGATCAGAAGCATTATGAAATGGTATATGGGGGAGACATTGTAGATGGAGCTGTTTTATTAGGTCAAAGCATTGGTATTATTAATTCAATAGAAAGCGTTAAAGATATTTTTGAAGATATCATTAAAGGTGCAGAAATTAATCTAGCGAATGCAGCAAAATTCCTAAAATAATTTTTTTTTTTAATTTTTTAATTTAAAACATATATCAATTATGATTAACATGAATAATAAGAAGAAAATTGAGTTAATTCTTGAAATTTTAGAACGGTATGAAGAAGGATCATGTTTATATTGTGGGGGAACTTTAAATGGAGATATTGAATTTGAGGATCGGGATGATGCATATCCAGATGATTGGTGTCCAGATTGTTGCAAGGATATATCACCAAATGATGATTGGGATGAAGCTTGCCTAGAAGCAATTGATAAAGTGATTCATAATAGATCCTTCGAGCCTTAAACGTTCAAAGGGAAATTTAAAATAATTTAACTTTTTAAGCTTTGTTTCCTACCTCATCTTCACATAGGCAATGACTTGAACTTAATATCTCTTCACCACAAGGGCATCTTTTGGGATGTCCATATTTCTTACAAATTTTATTTATAGTCTCACACGACAACAGTAGATTTAATTTTTCGCTTTCTTTATGTGCAAGTTCTGGTTTTACTCCTAATTCAGAATATAATAGGATTTCAATAAGTCTAGCATGCCTAATTAGTTCTTTTGCTAAATTATTCCCCTTAGATGTCAACTTGACTTCATGATAAGCTTCGTAATTCACATAACCTTCATTTTTTAGTCTTTTAATACAACTACCTAGCGTTGAGTGTGCGATTACCATTTTTTTTGAGAGATGACTAATTTTAACTGGTTCTTCTAAACGAAAAATTAATTTTATGACCTTGTAATCCAAATCCATCATGATTTTATAGTTAAAAATTCATATTTTTATTAATGTTTAATAAATATTTCATCTATTATTTCTTTTACTTTCTTATCATTCGGATTTCCATCAAATACAATAGTACCGTCCATTAACAATAATCTTGAACAATATGGAGTCAATAAATCTAAATGATGATTAATAACTATGATTGTAATATTGAATTTTTCATTTAATTCAGTAAGTAGTTCCATTAACTCTTTCACCATCAAAAAATCCAAAGCACTTGTTGGTTCATCTAAAAGAATTACTTTCGGTTCAGAAACTAAAGCTCGTGCCACCATAACTTTTTGCAATTCTCCTCCAGATAAATGCCCAATTGGTCGATTCTTGAACTTTCCCATGTGAACATCGTGCAAAGCTTTTTCAGCTTGTCTTTCATCTTCAATTCTTAGAGGTTTTAAAAATCCAATTTTCCCATATAATCCCATTTCAACAACCTCACCAACTGAGGCTGGAAAAGTTTTTTTAGCCTTTGGATTTTGAGGTACATAGCCAATATTGACCCTCATTTTTTTTAAATTATCTGAATTAAATAATTTCACTGTACCTTTAATTGGTTTTTTCAATCCTAGTATTGTATTTAATAAAGAGGTTTTGCCCGAACCATTTGGTCCAAAAATGCCAATATATTCTCCTTGAAAAATATCCAAATTAATATTATTAAGTGCGATGGTATTTTGATACCCTACTTGAATATTTTTCAGACTTATAATTGGATCCATTATTTTCTCCTTCTTAAAATTATCCCTATAATAAAAATGATTGCTATAGCCATTCCTATTATTAAAATTGTTAACCATAAGTCTATTAATGGAGGAGGGTCTAGCGGGTGTGCTAATGCCCATATATCATATTCGATCATCTGAGTATAATTATTAATGTTGACAGCATTACCATCCCACTCAACATCTACATTTAATAGGGCAGTTAATAAAGCAATTTTAGAGTTAGTTTCTCTCGCAATTTCGTATACATTTTCAGTCTTGTGTTGTGGATCGGTAACAATTAGATGGCAATTTTCTTGTTTCATTAAAGCAATTATATTTGCTATTTCTACAGCAGAAGGTTCTTGTTCCTCTCCTTTTTCAATTGTAGCTAACCTTGAAATATTAAGCAAAGACTCTTGAAATAAATAGAAAAAGGCAGGATGATTCAGTATTAATTTTAACCCTTGAAAACTACTCTTAACGCTTTCTATTTCAAGTATTAATGAGTCTAAAGTATTTAGATAAGTTACTGTATTATTAGAAAATAACCACTTGTTAGATTGAAGAGGTTCATTATCCCAAAGAGTCCCATTAATTCTCATTGTAAAATTCTTAACATTATTAGGATCCATCCATACATGAGGATTTCCAAATCCTAATAATGGATCTATTTTGATCATTGATGGATCTACTAATTTTATTACAATGGAATCGTCCCATTCTGATCTCCACCATGGTTCTAAATCCTCTATTCCCATTCGGAAGATAATGTCCGCATTTTCCAATGCTAATATCTCGCTACTAGTTGGTTCATATGAATGGGGATCTTCTGTCCCACTTACTACTACTTCAACATCTTGTCCAACCACGTTTTCCACAATATCTTCTATTATTGTAATAGATGTAACTATTTTTAAAGTAGTAGTGGATGGATTAATCGTAGAATTTAATGGTTTTTCTCCTGAAATGAGTTCCTTTGGAATTATTTTAACAAAACTCATTCCCATGACTAGAGAAACGATCCATAAAAGAGCTAATAATCGATTTTTTGAATGGGTTTGTATCTTGATCATCTATTTTATAAGATTATTTTTACGATTGATCGTAATTACGATAGATCGTAAATAAGTTTGAATTTATTTAAATATTCTTATGATATGAAATTAAATGAAATTGGATTGAAATAAAATTAATAATAATAAAAACTAATAAAATCAAAGTGAATATATTAAAATAGGTAAATAATGATTTATCAAAATTTTTTTGAAGCTTTAATGGAATTCACCTTTTTACAAAGGGCATTAATCACATCAATATTGGTAGGGGTTATCTGTGGATTAGTTGGAGTGTATATAATTCTAAGACAACTTGTATTTATGGGAGCGGGAATTGCACATGCTTCTTTTGCAGGTGGTGCTCTAGGGATACTTCTTGGAGTTAACCCTTTCTTAACTATCTTCTTGTTTGGGACAGGCTCTGCATTTACAATTGGATTTATTAATGAAAAAGGTTATGTAGAAGATAATAACGTTGCAGTAGGAATTATATTTTCATTTACCATGGCGTTAGCCGTCTTGTTTATTAGTTTAATAAAAACCTATAATGCCGGTGTAAATGCAATTTTATTTGGAAATGTTCTTGTAGTTACGACCGAAGATCTCATCTTATTAATTTTATTCAGTATTTTCATTCTTGGAATTATATATTTTATGAAAAAAGAATTATTTTTTATGACTTTTGACGAAGAAATGGCAAGCGCTACTGGGTTACCTGTAAGATTTTTATCCTATTTGTTTTTAATATTAATTTCACTAGCTATTGTTGTTTCTTTAAAAGCAATAGGGGCGATTTTAGTTTTTGCCATGATTGTTACTCCTGCTGCTGCTGCTTATCAATGGAGTTATAAATTAAATAGAATTATATTACTCTCAGTATTATTTGGAGCACTATCCTCATTCTTAGGGTTGTTTTTCTCATATGAATTAGATTTACCTTCAGGTGCTACGATTACTATAACTGTAAGCATTGTTTTTGTAATTTCTATGGTTTTTTCACCAAAACGTCGCGCTGGTAAAGCTGTTGGCTCACAACATTTTGAGATTTGTGAAACGTGTAAAAAAGCCGAGATTGAAGGGGAATGTGCGTTATGTGCTATTGAAGATGAAATTAAAAATCACGATCATAAAGATTAAGCATTTAATTTAATAAAATCTCAATTTTATGAGTCTTAATGTAGTTATGGTTGATCTCTTTTATCCTCAATAACAAATATCCTCTCGAATGTTTGAGGATTTGAATTCAAAATGCTAATTCTTAAGATTACGATTAATAAGATGGAACCAATTGCTCCAAAGATGAATTGAAAAAAGTTACCAGGAACTTCACTTAAAGATGCCACAATTCCAAAATTAAACACAAATAACTCAACAATAAAATAACCAAATACCATTAATGAACCCCCAGCAATCACACCTATTATATCTTTGTATGTACGCTTTCCATGAAAGATGCGTGGGTTTGCTATTAATCCTACCAAAAAACCTTCTAATCCTTTAACTAAAAAAGTCCAGAATGCCCAGTTAGGATATCCTAGAAAAATATCCGCCAATGCTGAACCAACACCTCCAGATAAAAATCCAATAATGGGCCCAAAAATTAAACCTGAAAGCATCACAGCTAATTCTCCAATATTTATGTATCCTCCTGTTGCAGGAACGGGAATTGATACTGTCATCGTTAAAACACAAGCTATTGCTGCAAATATACTAGTAATCGAGAGTGCAATAGCATCGGTAGGGAAAAAGTATCCTTTGAAATTTTTTCTGATCAATTTAGTTTCATTCATGATGTATTTACGCCTTACTAATTAGAATAAAAAAATAAATTTTAAAAACTTATTCAGTAAATATCGAGTAATCCTTTTCTTCTGATCATATTTATTAGAAAATTCAAAGATTAATTTTTAAATAAGGAATTTTTAAATAAGGATTTGATTTTTAAGAAAATAGTGCTTCGATCAAATACATCAAAATTAACGTTTAATCATGGAAATCATTAAATATCTTGGCAGTAAATTGTCTGAGTATATTGAATTAGGTCTTCCAGCGGGTCGAGGATTAATCAAGCTAGCAATAAAGGATCAATTGGGTCCTTTTTATCCATTTAATCAATTAAATTATGAAAGATTAGTAGAAGTCATTCAAAATTCTCTTAAAAAGCGACTCCTGGATTTAAAAGTGCCAAATACTGAAGAAGTAGTAAAAAAATTATTGGATGAATTAAATTCAAATCAATCTTTAATAACAATAGCAGAGATATGAGAAAATGAACTCATTATATTTAGTGTTTTTAAGCTTTTTAATGATATTTATTGGAGTTTTAATTATTGTGGGAATTTTTTTTCTGATAAAGGGAATACAACATAAATTGATTAACCTATTAGTAGCTGGTGTAGGTTTTATTTCATTGTGTCTTGGATTTATTGGCGATTTTCTATTTAATTTCCATGAAGGCTATCTAGAGGTTTTTGTATTTATTTCTTTTATTTCAACCACATCATTTACATACTTGACATTCTATAGAAATCAGAAGAAAATTGGAATAATTATGTTGTCTAGTGTAATTTGTTTAGGAATTATTCAATTAGTTTTAATATTTCTAAGTCTTGGAGGCGTTCCTGATCTTTATTATATACATGTTTCTTTAGATGTTCCCTATACAATGATTGTTTTCGATTGGATGGCTTGGGCTTCCTATTCTTCATATAAAAAGCTAAAAAATGAAGATGTTCAACCTTGGATTGAAATTCGTTATATTTTGATTGCTATTTTTTCGTTTATCATTGGTTTTAATAACATTCCTGAATTCTTCCAACCAAAAGGTATTACGTGGGGAGATCCTAGCAATCCTCTTAGTTTAGCGGTATTTGGAGTAACGGCTATTCTTGCAGTGATTTTTGCTATTGGTTTTGGATTAGCTTGGTTAATGCCTAGTTGGCTAAAAAATCGCTTCAATAAAGGATACAAAATTGTAATTGAAAAGGAATTCACTGAGCAAGAATTAATTAATCTTATTAAGACACAACTTAATAAGAAAAAAAAATAAATGAGTCAATATAAATAATATCAAGCCAAAGACTTTATAAATTCAATCGACATAATTATCAAAATTGACAAGTTTTAAAATTTGAGATATAATAATTCTGAGATTAATATGAACGATGTCTTTAACAATGGGTTCAAAGAAATCCTCTATGACACTTTATTGAGGACTTATCCAGACTTTATATTAATTTTGGATTTAGATGGAAGAATAATAAAAGTTTCTGATAATTTCATTCAATTATTTAGTGAAGACGAAGCTAAAAGTTTTATTGGAAAGCTTTTAGTCGATTTTATCCTTGAAGAAGATAAGAATTCTTTTTTAAAGCAGCTTTCCAAAATAGGAGAAAATAAATTCTTTAAAATGGAAGAATTCAAGTTCTTGAAAAATGATGGCGAAACTTTTGTAGGAGAATTAAGTTTGAGTATAATTCAAGATGAAAAGGGAAGTAATGATTTTTTATTTGGGATTATGAGAGACATTACTAATCAGAAAACGATTGAAATTGAACTCATAAAAAGCAAAAACATGTTTCAGCTCATAATGGACAATATTCCTCAATTAATCTCTTGGAAGGATATTAATTCAATATATTTAGGATGTAATCAAAATTTTGCAAGAGTTGCTGGACTAGATAATCCGGAGGACATAATCGGGAAGTCTGATTATGAACTTCCTTGGAAAATAAGTGAATCAGAATCATTCTATGAAATTGATCAATTAGTGATGGATACGGACAAACCAGAATATCATATCATAGAACCACAGTTACAAGCAGATGGGAAACAGGCATGGTTGGATACTAACAAAATTCCACTACACGATTCTGCGGGCGAAGTCGTCGGAATTTTATGCACTTACGAAGATATAACTAAACGGATAGAAGCAGAGACGGATTTGAAGAACTCAGAGAAAAATTATAGAGAGGCATATGATAGAGCTGAATTTTATAAAGATGTGTTTGCTCATGATGTTAGTAATATTTTGCAGGGGATATTATCTTCAGTAGAATTATGTCGTACGGAAGAAAAAGATCTATCCGAATTGGAAAAGCTATATGACATCATTGAGAACCAGGTAAATCGTGGAGCAAATTTAATTTCTAATATAAGAAAAATCTCCTCCATTGATTATAAGGAAAAGATTTTACTTTCCATAAACGCATGCGAGTATATAAAAAAAGCCGTTGAAGAAGTCCGGAAAATTTTTCCAAAGAAGAAATTAAATTTCCAATTAATTTCACCTTCTGAGAATATTTTCGTGAGAGCTAATGAATTATTACTGGACGTGTTCCAAAATGTCGTATATAATGCTTTCAAGCATAATAGAAATAAATTCGTAGAACTTGATATTATAATTGATAAGAAAAGAATAGATGACAAGCCGAATATTCAAATTCAGTTTGTTGATAACGGAATAGGTATATCAGATACTCAAAAAACAACTATTTTTCAAATAGGTACTATTGAATCGAAGAGTTTTGATCGATTGGGGTTAGGATTATCTTTAGTAAAAAAATTAATTGAATCATATAATGGTCAAATTTGGGTAGAGGATAAGGTTAAAGGCATCCATAATAAAGGAAGTAATTTTGTGATATTAATTGAGGAAGCAATTGATTAGATATAACTCCAAATCCTTATTTTAGCTCCTTCAATATATCAAATTATGTTTATCTACCTCGAAAATCTCATCAAAATTAAAAATGATGGGGAAGAACCATTTTTAATTCCACGACCTAGACATTTTAAACGATTTGACAATATTATGTATAAAATTGTGGAAGAAACAATAATATACTCAGATATTCCTCAAAATCACTCATTTTTATTAGAACAGTTCCAAGACCAACTATTTTCTTGTGGTTTAAAAAAGAAATTAGATGAAAATTTCCTCAGTAATTTGAAAGATATTAATTATTTAGAGGATCCTCTTGTAACCTGTTCACGAGAGTTCCCAAATCTAAATCTGGAAAGTTTAATGAATATTAAAAATATGAAAGAACAAGGTTATATCATCATTTCCAAGGGTTCTATTATCTTGATTATAGCGAAATCCTTGCAAGGATTATTTTACGCCATACAAACTCTTACACAAATTCTAATAGCTCATCATAATAACCCAATAATTGATCAATTCATCATCATTGATTACCCTTTATTACAAATACGTGGAATCTCTGATGACATTTCTCGTGGACAAGCAGCAACCATAGAAAATTTAAAAAAATTTGTTCAAATTTTAAGTAGCTTCAAAATCAATCAATATTATCTCGTTTACATGCAAGATATGTTCCATTTTAAAAATTATGAAGAGATTGGGAAAGGTAGAGGAGCATATACTAAAGAGGAAATTAAAGACTTAGTAGAATTTGCAAGCAAACGATTTGTTGATATCATACCCATATTTCAAACAATAGGACATTGGGAAAATATATTATATCAAGAAAAGTATTGGAAATATGGAGAATTTCCTGCTTCCAATAGCTTGAATATTGCCAACAATGGAATTTATGACTTATTAGACGAGATGATAGGAGAATTAAGCACTGTTTTTATCTCAAAATATTTCCACATGGCAGCGGATGAAAGTTGGGATGTCGGAAAAGGAGCGTCTCACGATTATATTTCAAAAATTGGTAAAGGAGAAGCTTACTTTCAACATTATAACAAAGTTTATGATATTGCTAAGAAGCATGGATATGAGAAAATCATCATTTACCATGATATTTTATATAAATATAAAGAAATCTTGAAGAATTTACCTGAAGACATGATAATTATGTATTGGAAATATAACCTTAAAGAGGAACATCCAATCATTGATTCATTACGTGAATTCAAATTTCCAGTTTTGGTATGCCCCTCAATTTGGGATTATAATAGGATTTTTCCAGCAATCACTAATTTCGAAAAAAATATTAGCAATTTAGTTTCATATGGTTATATGAGGGGAATAGAAGGAGAAGTTACCTCGAGTTGGGGAGACTACAAGAATAAAGAATTAAGAGAAAACCGCCTTTTTGGGTTTGTATATTCAGCAGAAGTAGGATGGAATCCAAAAAAAACGATCAATTTATTAAACTTTTGGAAAGGAGCGTTTCTGTATCTCTTTGGTGCAAATCATGCCCAACTTTTAACCGTATTCAATAAAATTAGAACAATTCAAGATAAAAAAAAATTACGAGTGAGACCTACCTTTTATTACAATCATTTCTTTAGCCATCCCTATGCAAGTAATACTAAAAAATATAAACGGAACATAAAAACCAATCAATTTGACAAGTTGATTAAAGAATTAGATAACATGATCCAAATATTTGATGAAAATGTTGGAAATTTTCAGGATAACCAATTACTTATTCAGTCTCTTGCATTTGTTCTAAAGCATATGCGATTTTATTGCTTAAAAAGAATTAATTCCAAAAAACTTGTTGATTTTTCCGTTAAACATGCCAGTCAAAAGTATAAAAGTACTATTATAAAAGAGATTGTAACCATTCGGGACGAATTGAGAAATTTATTAGAAGAATATGAACAATTATGGTTGAAGATGTCAAAATCAGATGGTTTTTCTTCAATTAAACAACAGTATCTTTGGCTAATCCAATTTTATGAAGATAAAATACAAGATTTAAAAGAAAATATAGAGTGGAAAGACCCAAACATACCTAGTGAATCAATATATACAAGAGATCGCAGAAATAATTCTTTTAAAATTAGTTATTTTAAAAAAAACATATTAATTGAGGAGGAAGAAATTCAAGATGCGATCATTCAAGTCATAGGTGGAACTTTTTGTGAAATCTACATCAACAACTCCTTAATAGGTAAAGTAATTACACGCCATACACTCAACTATGTCGTGCTTGAAAATAATATTCAAATCTTTGATATAAAACCATTTTTAAAAAAAGGAGAGAATGAAGTTCTCTTAAAAAACACCGATTATATCGGAGGTTTGGGATTGGTCAATTTATATGGAGAGATTAAATTCATTTCTGGAGAGACCCTTCGAGTTAAAACAGATAAAACGTGGTCAGGTTCGAAAGATCCTTCTCAAGGGTGGAAAAAAGTTAAAAGTTTTGGAAAACCTCCAAAGTTGACAGGCGGTCTCACTTATCCAAATTTTGAAAAAGGATTACATTCCAAGGAAAATGAATATCTAGCGTCATTTAATACCATCTTTAGCAAAACCCCTGCAAAATTAAGATGGTTAGTAAAACTCACGGTCAAGATTTTTAATAGATATGGCATTTTAGAATAAAGAACTCATTTGAGTTAATATCCATCGAATTTGAAATAAGGCTCATTGGAACGTTAAGGATTTGAAATATATCAATTTCTTTTATAACTTCGATTGAGTAAATCCATAACATTCTCAGATGTCGCGATTTTTGGATGAAGACTATAATTACGTAATTTTAGAGTATCTTCTACTATACTTCCGAATTCATGGATAGAGACATTTTTATCTTCTAAGTTACTCCATAAGCCGATTATTTTCAAGAATGAGTCAATCTCTTCACAACATTTTTCAGCCGCTGTTTTCTCATTTACATTCTCCAAATCTTGATTAAATAAGCGTCCAATAATGGCATATTTTTTAATAGCATGTTTCCAAGTCCACCGATTTATTTCAGGGTATAAAATTGCCAGAGATTGACCATGAGAAATTCCTGAGCTATGCCCTCCAAGCGCCATTGCGATTCCATGAGGGAGCGTGGTTCCTATATTCGAGATGCAAAGTCCACCTAAATTTGCTGCAAACGAGAGTGCTTCTCTTGCTTCTCGATTGGACCCATTTTTAACTGCAATTGGGAGATACTTAATTGTTTTTTTTAATCCTTCCAGAGCGAAGAGATCTATGAAATCTGAGGAATTTATATTGATAAATGTTTCAAGACAGTGAGTAAATGCATCAAAACCTGTCGAAGCAGTTATATTCGGGGGTACTGTTAATGTAAGTTCAGGATCAATTAAAGCTATACTTGGAGTAAGATCCCAGCTTGCAAGAGCAGATTTAATTTTATCTTCTTTATTTTTTATTACTGCCATATTAGTCACTTCTGAACCTGTACCACCCGTTGTAGGCACTGCAATTATGGGCAGTATTTTCTTGCCATCAATTCTTTTTTGACCAAGCCTATAATCCCATACACTTCCATCATGAGTAGCACCGACAGCAATCGCTTTTGCAGTATCAATCGTTGACCCGCCTCCAACCCCAACAATCATATCTACCTTCTCTTCTATGGCAATTTCTGATCCAATGTTCACGCATTCATCATTAGGTTCTGGAATAGCTCCATCATAATGAATAACATCAACTCCTGCTTCTTCACATAATCGCTTCACCTTAGTGAATAAACCTTCCATAGCCGGAAATGGTTTTACAGTAACTAAAAGGCATTTTTTCCCATTTCGAACAACATTTTTTCCAATCTCATTTATTCGACCCCATCCAAATTGAATTCGAGTGGGATGATAATAATTAAAATCATTCACATTAGATCAACTAGATTTTGCAGTTAATTCTATAAATTTCAATTTACTTAAAAAATATCTATTAAAAATTAAATTAATATTTAAAAATAATAAAAAAATTAGAAGTTAGAGTATATCATAAATTTGGTATCAGACCCAATCGAGTAGATCTCGAACTTACTGCCTTTTTTGGTTTCGCAGAACATTTGAATCATCGGAAACAGATAAATTTGTGTAGTAATTTGGGAATCCTTGTCCTTCTCATGAGTTTTATAATCGCTTCCCGCAGAGGAGATTGTTTTCTTTATGTTTTTATTCCAGTAACCCAAGGATGCTTCAGCTTTAGAATCTAAAGTCTTGAAATCTGAAAATTTAATTCCTTCGACTTCTTCAAGCATCTTATGTAAATCATCACCCATCTCCTTTTCATATTTCGTTTGAGCACTACTATGTAGCACTGGGACACCGGTAATAACTGTTTTAAACGGAACCGGAAGAATTTGGTATTTATACAAATTTTTATGCCCATCACATTCCTTACAATGCTCAGTTCGATTTCCAGTTCCGTAACATGCACCACAAGGATATGTAAATGTTTTTTTCTCTTTTTTTTGTTCCTCACCGACATATACGAGTACATCTTCTTGAATTTTGCCCGTTCCATTACACGCTTTGCATTTGTCTTCTATATAACCCTTTCCATTGCACTTCTTACATGTAACTGATTGAATCGTTTCATACATCGGAACTAACTCATCGCCCTTCCAATTATCCTTGGTGACTTGTCCAGATCCCTTGAGAGAGTAATATTCACCTCGAGCTACTTTTGAAGCAACTACAGTCTTTTCATCCTTTCCTTCAGCAACAGGACCTAGAGACTTCTTAACAGCAAAATAAATTGCTGCTTCTTTCATCGTGTCTTTAACATATTCAGCAGCACTTATTGCGTCCAAAGTGAAAACGGCCCCTTTAGTACCGAACTGCTTCTCCATCTTTTTTCGGTCTTTGCGAACAGTAGTTTGTTTCCACTTTTCGAAGATAGCGTCTAGATTGGGAGTTTTTATTTTTACTGACATTATTATTGGACCTCTATTAATCTATGTTTTATACTTGAATTCAAATAGTAAAGATATAGAATACGATCTTGATTTTAAAATTATTTATACTAATATGTGTAGAATCGACTTAAATTTCGAATTGTAAATAGTTAAATTGGAATAATTTATAAATTTATATAGATTGAAAAAATAATTATTAAATAATTATAGAGTAAATTTCTGAGTATAAGCCATGTCAGCAGAAGAACGTCAAGCAGTGGAGTATTTTATCCAATGGATGCAACCTAACGGCGGGGGGCTTGCAGACTGGATTAATTATTATCTTACTCAAGGAGATGAGGCAAAGCTCCGTCAGATTAAAGAAATTTATGATAAAATTAAAAAAGTATTTGGATTTTAATTCTTTACAAATAGAATTTCTTTTTCTTCTTTTCATTGTTATTATATCATAAAGTTGATTTAGATTGGTTCATTGTATCTCATAATAGTAATGAGTAAAATGGTTTTTTAAATGAGCTTGGTTTCAAGGGATTTTTTTATTGTATTAAATCGAAATCAAGCAAATTTGCAGGATCCTCTATTTGATATCAATTTTTTCTACTTGAAATCATTTAAAGAGAAGAATTTTACTTTTTCGTACATAAATAAGCCATTTTTTCAAGGATCTGTTGTATTTGGGTTAGATTTTAAAAATAAAATGAGACCTGTTAATTTTACGAAGATTCAAAAGGATGGTTCTACTGAGCCTCTTGATCCACGCCTATTTAAGAAATTTTTATTAGCAGATAAAAATCGATTTGTGGCATTTTCAAGTCAAACTGATAGAAATGATTTTAGTCCAGTTGCTAGCATGCTTGAGAACTTACAGTTTGATCAAAGAATGATTATTGAATTGACGTTTTGTAAATCTTGTTTGAACAAAAGAAAATTTAAAATTCTGAGTAAGAAACAGAAGATACAATCATATCATAATGAAATCATTTGTTCGAATTGTGCTCTTGAATTAATTATAAAAGAAGCAGTTTTTTCAGGATTAGTTGGTCAAGATAAATTGGATCCTAAACTAAAGAATTTTTTTAATCACATGATTCTAAAATTCAGGAATGTGGATAAAGTAATCAAATCATTTAAAATGGGATTTGATCCAATCAAGAATAAAGAATTAACATTATATGATATAGAGAAAACACCTACCGTGAGTAAGAAGTATCTGAATTTAAAAATTGCAGATGTGTCGATACCTGATGATTTTAAGAAACTGTTAATTAAACAGAATATAAATACCCTTTTACCGATTCAAGCAATTGCTATTGATAAAGGATTGATATATGAGGGGATAAATCAGTTGATCATGGCACCTACATCAGCAGGAAAGACTTTAGTCGCTGAATTAGCCGGTATCTCACGTGTTCTCACTAATAAAAACAGTATGTTATATTTAGTCCCAATCGTCGCACTTGCAAATGTTAGAACTGAAGAATTTAATAAGAAATACAATGGTTTAAATTTAAAAATAATTAAAAAAGTTGGAGAATCTATCCTTGAAAACCGTGATAACGATAATCTAAATGATTTAATGGACGCTAATATCATAATTGCTACATATGAGGCTATAGATTACATTTTAAGAAGCGGAAATAAGCAATTTTTAGGACAAATTGGTACAATTATTATCGATGAGATTCAGACTTTAATCGATGATGAGAGAGGTTTTCTTTTGGATGGATTAATTGCTCGTTTAAAATTTTTATACCCTAAAAGTCAATTTTTGTATCTGAGTGCCACAATTGGAGCGCCTCAAGATCTTGCTGATAATTTGGGATGCATTTTAATTAGATATAACAATAGACCCGTCCCGATTGAACGACACTTGTTATTATGTCTAAATGAAAGCGTGAAATATAAGTATATTGTTAAGCTTATTAGGTCTGCTTATTCCAGAACATCAATATATGGATTTAAAGGTCAGACTATTGTATTTACCAACACTAGGAAAAAATGTGAAGCTTTAGCGAATTATTTGCTTACTAAACAAATTAATGCACGTCCTTATCATTCTGGCTTAACATACGAAGAACGTAAAAGTGTAGAGTTTGAATTTCAAACGCAGAAAGTCTCTGCTGTAGTAGCAACCGCAGCATTAGCGGCAGGAGTGGATTTTCCCGCAGAGCAAGTCATTTTTGAATCATTAGGGATGGGGATCAAAATTCTGACTGTTGCTGAATTCGAACAGATGTTGGGTCGAGCTGGAAGATTGAAGAAACATGAAAAAGGATTGGCTTATCTTCTCATTGAACCTAGTAAAATTTACTCTCCTAAATTGAAATTGACAGAAGAAAACATTGCAATTTCGTTGTTAAATGGTAAAATAAAAGATTACCAATTAGATCCTAATGCAGATCGCTCTCTTACTGAATTACTTGCATTTTTCTCTATCTTCCAAGATTGTATTGAAAAAACAGATGTATTAAGATTTAATAATTATTTACTCAATGGAAATTATGATTTAGATTCTTTTATCAAAGAATTAGATAAAATGAAATTGATTGAAAGAAAACAAGCCTCTTTTAAAATTACAAATTTAGGAATAGCAGTAGCAAAATCTTTTCTAACAATAGAGCAAGGATTAGATTTAGTTAATAAGTTAAGAAATAAGAAAGAGTCAATCATCGAGATCGTATTAGATCTTAAACCATTGAAAAATGTATATCTATCTAAGAAAATAGTTGCTGATTTATCCCGAAATGTGAATATGAAATACTTTTCCAATAATTTTTTCAGTAATAGCGTGCTAAGTCTAATGAATGCTGAATACGTGCGTAAAAGAAAGAAATTTTCGGAGAGTTTCATAAATTTAATAATTAAATGGACTTCAGATTTTTTTAATTGTAGTTGCAAGGACAATCCTTATTGCGCATGTGGAAGACTCAATCTAGAAAAGATAATTTTAAACTTGCGCACTAAAAATCACTTATCTATTGATGATATAAGTGATTACTTGATGGAGGAATATAGCATCCAAGTGTTTAAAGGTGATATCATCGATTACCTCGAGAGTCTAATATATTCATTTGAGAGCTTGTTTAACATTTCTAAAGGTCTTCCTAATTTGGATCCTGATTATAAGAGGGAACTTATTGAGATTCCAGAAATTATTGAAAGAATTAAGAATTGAAGAAATTTAACGTGGAATTCGCTTATATCTTCAAAGTTTGAAATTTATACTCAACTTTTAATGAGTTCATACCCGCAAAATTCACAAAACTTCTGATTTTCTTCAGTAACCATATTTTTACATAATGGACAATATCTATGATGATGTAATTCATTTTGAAATTTTTCTTGAATTGGAGAATATTCGGGTTTTTCATTTATTATTAGTCTGGTTGTCACTGTCAAATTCGATATTTTACTATAAAAAGATATTTTATGTTTACCTGCTATAATATTTGAACTATTAGGGATAATTAAAACGAATTTATCTAATGTAGATATTTTTTTATTATAAATTTTAAAAAGATCTTGATTATTATAAAAGATATCGTTCAATCTTATATGAAAATTATTAGGGATGAGGTCTATATCAAAAATGACAGTTCCATCTATTGTTATATTTAACCCCATTAATTCTTCTTCTAAATTACGATTTACGGATGCAAATTTTATGGAAAATTCTATATACTCTCCATCTAATTCTATTTTCATAAAACTTTTTAAAAGGAATGAAGGTACGCGCGTAATATACACCTTATTTAATTTTATTTTTATTCTCTAACTGTTTTATAGAAAATTATTTTAAAATAATTAACTATGAAAATTTATTGTTGATATCCTCCAATAAAAAATGTATGATAAATTAATCATAATAGATCCATAAAAATTAAAAAAAAATAAAATAACATATTTAGTAATTAATTGATTTATAAAAATAGACATGAATATTATTCATTCCTAATCTTAAAAAGTTTTTTCATGGCATTATCTCATGATTTACTCGATCTTTCTCTACCAAGCTAGCAGTGGATTATTAATCTACGATCAAAATTTTCAAGAATTAAACACGGGAAAAATAGAGTTATTTGGTTCTTTCTTTGCTGCTATAAAATCATTTGTTTCCGAGATAATAATTGATGAAGCTAATAAGTTAAAAAATATTGATTTAGGAGAATATAGCATAGTTTTATCTTCGATTAAGAGAATTGATGTTGATGTAGTAATAATTACTGATAAGGAAGATATCAAGACAGTTAATAAGCTCCTCCCTAAATTACTGAAATTATTAAATAAATTTGAAGCTCAATTTCTTTCATGGGATGGAGATCGTAAGGAGTTTGATATTTTAGAACTTCCTCTAACTGAATTAGTATTAGAAAATATTAAAAATGTAAGAAAAACACTTTTAGAAAAGCCTGATCAAGTTTTAAAATCAATGTGGGCGCACAGAAAACAATTATCTGAAGAAGCTCGTGAAAATTTAATTCAAGAAAGAGATCTATTAATTTATAAAATTGAAAAGTCTCCATTATTACCCAGGAACTTGGCATTATCAGAAAAAGTGGTAGAACTATCAGAACAATTACATGATGAGAACACGTTTCTAAAATATCAAAATGAGGTAAATCGTATAAAAAATGAAATCAAAGATGCCAAATTTAAATTAAAATACTACTTGAAAAACATGAAGGCAACATTAAATGATGCAATTGAAAAATTAGGATCTAAACTCATTTCAGCAGGAGATTATAAAGATACTTATTTAAGTCTATATTCATTTAGCACAAAATTACGATTATTAAAAGAAGAGGGATGGGAACTCTATAGAGATATGGCAAATAAACTGATTGATAAGGAAAATGTGCCTGAAGAAGAAATCTCTCAAACAATTCAAAATATTTTAGTCATGAGTGATGACATTGAAGAATATCTTGATTGATTATTCATTTTGTAAATAATTCTATGATATCATTATCCTCAACTTTAAAATCTAATCCTACCTTCTTTCGATATTGTCTTGCTCCTTCTCTAATTACAACGGCATAATCAAATTTCTCATAAAAACTGCGATGGATTTTTATTGCTACATTTCTTATGGTCACATTCGAATCCAAAATCAAAGGTTTTTCTGCTATTACTCCCTTATGACTTGTAAAAACCTTAATTTTTTTTAAAAAATCTAAGATAATTTTCCCAAATTCGGGAGTAAATTCTTTTTTTTTTGAGCTACTAGCGAGTATTAAGGGATATTTACTTGAATATCGTTCTTTTAAATCATCGAAAGCTTCTTGAGTATAAGGGAGATCTCCCTTTGTTCCCAAGATGAGTGCCTTTTTATATACAACTGAGGGGTTAACAGCATCAACAATTTGATCTATTGTTACTTTCCCATATAATTTTACAATCCCATTCCTAATGCCACTAGCATGTACAATCTCTTTTATTTTTTCTGAAAAATCTGATAATTCTTCAACGCTTTTTGCTTCTTCAGTGAGATAGAAGACTTGAATTTTATTAGATCCCGTTTTTTCAATTGAAATTGGAGGAGATTGAAGGTTTAATCTAATATTTGATTTGTGTAACTCCTTTTCTATCATGCAAATTTGATCATCTATATTTCTGGATAAATCAATGCAAATTACTATTAGATCGCAAGATCTAATCTGAGATAGAATTTCCTTGCCATTTGCCACTCCATCAGAAGCCCCAACCATAATTGAAGGCATATCTACTATCTGAAATTTGATTTTTTGCTCTTTATATATCCCAATTTCGGGTAAAGACGTGAATTTACCAATTTTTTTTTTTGCAGCTCCAGTTAATAAGTTTAATATTGAAGTTTTACCAACTCCAGGTACGTGATAATCACTAATCAAGATTATTTGGATTCCTTCCCTTTTTATAGAAAATGGACTTATTTTTTTCCCGGCTTTTTCCTTTTCTTTTTTTTCTTCTTGTTCTCTTTTCAATTTAGAAAGTCGGGATTTGTTTAAAGCTACAATTCTTTCTGTTGCTTTGTGTTTTGGAACGATAGAAAGAAATTCTTCAAGGCACCTGATTTTTTCTTCGATTGTTTTAGCATCTAAATATCTATCATAAGCTGCAGATGCTTCAGGACCTATATTCGAACTCATGATTATATTCCTCGAATGAACTCAAACCGTAATTATAATATTGAACTGATTTTAATAAGGTTTTTTCGTTGAAATAGATTAATTCCAACTAATTTCTTTTTATATTCATGAAGGTTGTTAAAAGATTGACCGAAAGCGATCCTCGGTTTTTAGTTTAAGATCTCCAATCACTTCATCTATTCTACTCTCAAACTTTGCAAACGCTTTTTCTTTTTTGGAGAATATGTCATTTAGAGAAAATCTATTGAGAAAATGTGAATTAATTTCGTGTAAATGTTTTTTAACAATCTCTGGATCGGTTCCTTTTTCAATAATGGCAAATGCTATTAGAGGTTGTTTGTTCTGAGGATCATTAGGTAAGGCAATTAAATCGCAATAGCAAACTAATTTAAAAGATGCTAACGAGACTACGTTAATATCATCTCCAAATACTTCAGAAGTAAAACTTTCAAGGGCAGAGAGAAATCCAGCTCTTAACTCTGGATCTAAGCCTAACCCGGTATCTGAATTATAATATTTTATGTTTATTAGATTCCGTGTGCCACAATTTATTCCTATTTCAAGAATTGCCATAATTCGGCTTTAAGATGATTTATTAATTCGATTGTAACTAATTTCAATTTCGTTGTAGGGTATATTAATACATTTGCTTTATATTTTTTGTTGTTATTGAGTCAAATTTGAGTTTATCTGATTTCGATAAGCTATTAATGTGTTCCTCATTAAAAAAGAGACTGTTAGAGGGCCAATACCGCCTGGATTTGGAGTTATCATTCCACATTTTTCAAATACATCATCAAAATCAACGTCTCCACATAATTTACCATTTATTCTGCTAACACCAACGTCTATAATAATAACTCCTTCCTTTATGTTTTCTTTAGATATAAAATGCGGTTTACCAACGGCAACTACTAAAATATCTGCCATTTTTATAAATTTATCAAGCTCTTTCGTAGAAGTATGGCATATTGCCACTGTGGCATTTCTTTTTAAAAATAAGAAGATTAAAGGTTTCCCAACTAAATTTGAACGATTTATAATCACCGTAAACATTCCATTTAAATTTATTTTATAATGTTCCAGAAGTGCAATGATCCCTTTTGGAGTACAAGGAGCATATTCTTCATCATAATCAAACAATCTTCCTTTATTAATTGGATGTAATCCATCAACGTCCTTTAAAGGCGATATTTGATTTACAAAGATTGGAATGTAAGGTTTTAAGTGATCAGGAAGGGGAATTTGAAGGAGAATTCCATGAATTGAATCATCCTGATTGAGTTCTTTAATACTCGCGACTAAGTCATCTTTACTGATGGAAGCAGGATGTTTAATGAAGATAGATTCAATCCCAACTTCAACACATGTTTTTCTTTTAATGTTAATGTATACTTGTGAAGCGGGATCTTCTCCTACTAATATTGTAGCGAGTTTAGGTTTAATTTTGGATATGTTATACAATTGATTAAGTTCGGATTTTATTTCCATGTTTAATTTTTGGGCGAGTGCCTTTCCATCTAAGATTTTTTCCATAATAATCTTGGTATATTCTACAATATATTATGAAATAGTAATATAGGATCGAATTAAATAAATATTATTAGATGTTTATTAAAAATCTTCTCAGAATATGTTCGAGCCTTATTAAGACTAAATTCTTCTTTTTCGCCACATCAAATATGCAACAAATACAATTATACCAATCGCAGATAACATGATAATCA
The DNA here is from genome assembly GCA_964583985.1 of uncultured archaeon. Lineage (GTDB taxonomy): Archaea > Asgardarchaeota > Lokiarchaeia > Sigyniarchaeales > SOKP01 > SOKP01. Next base: position 36,873 of record CAZOYD010000003.1, on the reverse strand, counting down.
AAAAGATATAATTGAATTCCACCATAAATATCTCTTCATTTAATAAATCAGTTGATTTAAACACATCTAAAATCTTGAAGGCATAATAGGAGGCCGTTATTGATGAGAGTTCTTGATAATAGTCTATAACTTTATCACTAAATCCTCCATCCCGAAAATTTTGACGAGATAATACAAAATTTATGGTCGGATCTTGATGTAATTCTGTTGAATCGATTAATCCAATTGAGCTTAGACATATAAAAGAGCTACTTAATAACACCACTAGAGCAGTGAGATCAGGGAGATAACCACCATAGTTATTAAAATCATTAGCATCACCCTGATAAAAAGATGTCAAATATTCCAGCGTGGCAGATTTATTAACTAAGTTATCAACACTTCCTGTTAATTCATTAATTAAGTATACAACTTGGTAAGTTGTTAGTAAAGTAGAGGATAAAGAAGAATTACCTCCATATCCACCATCAGCATTATTGCACGAGAGAAGCCAGTTTGCATGGATCGTTTTATTTGGCATATCAATTCCAAGTAAATCATAGATCTGAAAGGCATAGAATGTAGAGACCACATTTACTGCCTTTGAAATGTTCGTTGGAGTAAAACCACCGCTAGGAAGTCCAGAAGTGTTGACATAATTATAAATCTCCTTGCTTAAATCGGAATCTATCACGGGATCGAGATAATGTAGTGATTTTAAAATGCCATAGAGATCATACAAATTCACTGTTTCATCTTCAAACATATCTGTTAGTTTATCAACGAGATAATTTGTTAAAGTAGGGACATCGACTTTGTTCTCAACACCAAATATTCCTTCTATCGTGAAAGCTTCAAAATTTTTCAAAATCTCTAAAGCTTGAGCAGTTTCTTGATAAGAATCGCCAAAACCTTGATTTCCTACTTGTTCTGAATAAATAAAATCGACTAAATAAGAATCTCTTTGTTTCGCTGAAGCAAGAGGAATAATAAGGATAAATATTGCTAAGAACATTAAGCTAAACGTTAAATACCTATTTTTATATCTCAATTAACTAAAAACCTCGATCTGGTTTTAAATAGAATTTAATTTTTTAAATTCAACTTGAAATTAAAAATTATCGGTATTTCGAGAGAGTTGTTTTTAATCTTTAATTTATAACGAATACTCTTAATTAAAAAAAATAATATAAGTAGACTATTTATCATTCTTAAAAAATGAATTTAGAAAATTTCGCTTATATCTTTATATAAAAGATCATTATTTTCAGTAAACTGCTGATGGGATACAAATAATCGGAGAAAAGAAGGTAAGCTTCCTAAAATAGCAGCACCATTGAATATTGCATATTGAAGATTATCAGGAACAAAATACCTTAATACATCTTCAACAGAATCGTAAAATCCAGAAAATTCCTTAGCAAGAACTGTCTGATTGATCTTTTTTGCCATAAATTCAGGTGGATCAAATGATTGAACACTCGCACCGCAATATGGGCAAAATATTGAAGTTGAATCATCAATTAATTTATTACAATTAGGACAAAATACTTTTCCATCAATTATATTAGCTTTTGATGGGGTTCCCCCTGATTCTATAGATAATTCAGGAAGAGTTATTCGTCCGCCACACGAAGGACAGTATTCTTTATCATCAGATAAGTCTACCAAGATACCACAGTGAGGACAGGTATCTTGTAATTTTTTTTCACTTTTAAGACTCTTTAATTTTAGTTTTGTTTCAGATTTAGAATCTTCTTCAATCTTTGGTTTAGGAATCTTTCCTAATTGAGGTAATAATGATCTCAATTCTAATTTTAATCGCTCTTCAAATCCTGAATAGCTGAAATTTCCTCCCGATATAACAATGTGAGACAGTAAATCTGACCAATAATGTTTATCAATTCCTTGTAAACTCTCAATAATAGCTTGAGAGATGCTCATTATTTGATATCCCAACAATTGGGGCTGGAACATGACTTCTGGAGCTTCATAAAAGATAAAATTAGGTATGTTTATAGTAGAGCCATCAGGCATGGAAAAACTGAAATTATCTTTCATATCAGGTTTATTATTAGGATCTAAAATGAAATAACAATTTTTTTCTTTAATTTCTCTAATAATTTCTTCAACGGCAGAAGATTCTATATTGATTCCTTCCCTCATTAGTAGATTTTTTAAATATTGATTTACATCCATCCCTGCTAAAGCTAATTTCTGAACACTCTGATCTACGATTTGCCCGTTGATAACAGGACATATCCATGTTAATCCGTCCCCAGACTCGATCACGAGCCCTGTTGTTAAGCCCACGCTAAATATTGACAGAATAGGTGTTGGAACCATTATTAAGCTTTTAACACGATGTGTTTCATATAAAACACGTGCAATATATTCTTTAGTATCCCTTTGAACAAAAGGTGCTTCAGTATAAAGAATGGGATAGTTGGAGAGATTATCAATTCTTAGAAGAGTATAAAAAATGTAATTTAAAATTTCATAATAATCATTCCAATCCAAAATAGCACCCCTATCTATAGGATGTTTTACTTTTAAAACACCTCTCATTCGAGACGCATCATTTCCAACATAAATATTTCTTGCGTTGACATCAACCATCACTGCTTTATATTTTTCTGTACCAGTAATTGTTGGAAAAACAAATCGTGGGCTAGGTTCACCTGCAAAACCTACTTTACAATAAGCAGATCCTATATCTACTATTACAGGCGTGCCGGGTAAAGGAATAACCATGATAACTCAATAAATTGGTGTTTTAATAGAGAATATTGTTTTAATAAAAAAATTTTTCTTCTGAATAAAGTAAAAAAGAAATCCTATCTATTAAAAATTAAGTGTTTCAAATCCGTTTTTATGTAATTTATCATTTATTTCAATTGATTATATATAGCTTTTAAAATATCTTGTTGAATAACAAGCCCAATTAATACATTATCTTGATTAATTACTGGCAAGCGTTCAACATTGTTTTCAAACATTAATTGAAGAGTTTTTTTTAGGGAATCGGTTTTACTAACAAATATTGGATCCTTAGTCATTAAATCACGTACATTTGTCGTTGGGGATTCTAAATTCAATGCAAATCGAGCAAGTCTAATATCTCGTTGAGTAACTATTCCAACTAATTGTTTAGACTTACTATCTTTGATGACTGGTAATCCACCAATGTTTTTTTTTAACATTAATAATTCTGTTGAACTAATTTTAGCATCAGGAGTAACTGTTAAAGGATCATAAATCATGTAATCTTGAACGGTAAGTTTTTCAATATACGAATTCTTCTCCCCCAAAATCTTCCCCTTTTCATTATTAGATATTTCAGTTTAGAATTTTAATTGAAATTGTAAGATATTAAGAGAAAATAATAAGTTCTTTAATTAAAATCTATTGATCAATCTAATCTCAATGTATGTTCAAGTTTTTTTTCTATATTTTTTAATTCGAGTAGAAGGGTATTATATCTACCTAGTAAAAAATGACCCCATTCATTCAACTTTACCCAACCACCACCACCTGCTCCACCTTTGCCTGTTGTAACGGGAGAAACACCGGTTCTTTTTTGGATCCTTTTTAAAATGTTCCACGCATATTTATAAGAATAACCGCAATCTTCTGCAGCTTTAGTTAAAGAATTGACCCCCATATATTCAAGTTCTTCTATTCTTTTTAATAATTTTGCCCATCCTGAACCTAATATGTTTTTATTTTCTCCATCTTCAAATTCTAACCAAAATTTAATGCCAAACTTGACCTTAGATTTCATTTTCTCAAGATCATTTTCTAAAACCATAATATTTAATTTACACACAAGAATTAAATTTTTGTTATAATTTCGAAGAGAAAAACATTAAAGGAATATTAAATGTAATCCTTCAAATAGGTTGGAATAAAAATAATGTTTGACAATAGAAGGGAAAACGTCAAAAATGGGGAAGAAGTTATTGACAATCTCTTTTTCTTCCCGGAGGTTGGAATGCTTGATTGTAATCAATACATTTTAAGGGACAGTGATACGGGGGAACTGAGTTTATTTGACGCGGGTAATGGATTAACATTGAATGGTCTTGTTGAGGGATTAAAAAGATTAGATCTTCAATTAGATGATATTACTCGAGTATATATAACACACGAACACGTTGATCACGTGCTGGGACTTTATCATATTTTAAACAAGATGATAGATAATCAACCCCAGATATTTGCTTTTGGAGAAACTGCAAATATCTTAAGAAATGGAATCGAAGAAAAAATATTTCCAGGTAGTATTCAGAGTTTTGGTATTAATGCTAAGTATTTTGGAGTAAAAATCATTCCAATTAATATCACGGAATTAACATTGTTTGAATCCATCAATATTGGAACGAATTTTGCTTTTAAAATTCTATATACTCCGGGGCATTCTCCGGGTTCTATCTGCTATTACGAGGAAAGAGTAAAAATTCTTATTCCAGGAGATTTAATCTTTACTGGGGGAAGCTTTGGAAGATATGATTTTCCAGGAGGATCTTTGCAAAAACTAAAAGAATCTATTAAGAGAATAAGTGAATTAGATGTGAAATATTTGCTTCCTGGACATATGGGAATAAGTAAACAAGGAAATCAAGCTATTTCAGCATCTCTGAGAATGGTACAATCTATAAGCACCTACTTTTAAGAACATAGTCTCCGATTTGGGTTATCCATGTTTGATTCAAAATTCTCCCTATTAAAATTGAAGATGTTTAAGAATATTTTTAAAGAGAAAATCTATATATTATCTTAAAAACTATTGTCCTTACTTTAAAATAAAAACCTAAAGTGATTTATATGTCGTCAAAAAAAGCCAAGGCAGTTAATGAAGTTTTTCTGAGGTCATATCCTAAAGTTATTTTTCTATGGCCATTGTTGCTCACCTCTTTCATTTTATGGATCCTGCAGCTTCTTCAACCAACAGAATTACAAGCATGGTATGGAAACATTTGGCTAATCGTACTTTTCTCAAATTTATTTATCATGGCTTTTGACTTCTCTTCAGCAAAATTTTTTGTTTTAGTTATGGTTGTTGTTGTAGTCATTCTGTTAGTTGTATTTTTAGTCTTGCCGAATGTGTCAATTCCCGTAATTGGGGGAAACTTTAATTTAGAATTAACCCCGAATTTTTATCTTGTAATAACGCTAGTTCTTGTTTTCATCTTAGGGTTAGTCTTGATTAGTGCAAGATTTGATTACTGGAAGATTGAGAGGAATGAGATTTATCATAAGACTGGATTATTCGCTAATGCTGAAAGGATGCCAACAAAAAGCTTAAGAATTAAAAAGGAGATTCCAGATGTATTTGAATTCTTTGCTCTTCGAGCAGGAAGTATTACTCTTCTTCCAGGACACGGAGATGTGGTGCATTTAAATACCGTACTTAACATAAATAAGAAACAAGAACAAATTGATAGTCTTTTGAGCTACGTGAGTGTAGAACCTGATGAACTAGATGGATAAATTTAATCTAATTAAATTACATAGAAAAATAATTTTTTCTTTTTTTTCATATTTTATTTTTACATAAAGTTTATGCGAATCTTGCTTAAAATGATTAATTTTAATTTCCATCCTATACTTTAATTAACAGTTATGTCAGATCCTCTAATTTTATTATTCGATTTTGATGGAGTCATAATTACTCAAAAAGCTCTTGAATACAGTGCATTAATTAAGCTTAAAATGAAATTTTATAGATGGCAAAATATCGATGGTCTTAGACTTATTGATTTAGCTCGTATATTCGAACAATCTGATTCGAGTAATCGTATTAAAGCAATATTTAGAGCTTATAAAAATTATAAGAAATATATTCCTAGCAGATGGAGAAGAATTATCTTTTTCATTAAATTCAGAAGATTGTACCCCAAGTATGAAATTTATGAAACTATTAAGCCGAATTTAAAGGAGATTCTATTAAAGCTAAAAGAAAATGATATCCCTTTAGGAGTTATATCTAATACGAGTAAAAAACGGTTATTATATTTTATTGAAAAGCTAAAATTAGACGAATTTTTTTCGGTTTTTATTTCCAGAGACGACACACCATATCGAAAACCAGATCCTTATCCAATTCATTTAGCTTTGAAACTTATTAAGAATAAACATAACTTATCAATAAATAAAAACCAAGTATACCTAATTGGTGATCTTCCGAGTGATATTCAATCAGCGAATAATGCTAATATCAAAAGCATCGCGCTTTTATCTGGTCATGGAACAAGAGAGGATTTGGAAAAATCTAAACCAACATTTCTATTAAAAGACATAACCAACCTATTAGAACTTGAACCCATCAAAAAATTCTTATTAGATTAACCATTTTCTTCTTTCAATTATGTTTAATCTTGATGATTTTGAAAAATTTGAACCTCTTTACCCAATTGTAGAAAAACTCAATAAAAATATGGCTAAAAATAAGCTAGAAAAAGTTTCTTCTTTAATCGGACAGCTAGAACTTCTTTTAGAAGAGGGGAATTATGTTGTTCCAATTACATATATTCTTAGTATCTTAATAGAAAAAGAATCCTCACTTCTTAGTGAAAATTTAATTAAGAAAGTGTTTCGTTATCTGAATGATGAGAGTACTAAATTAAAATTAAACACGATTACCATATTGGGCTTTGCGTCTCTGGAGAATTCAAGCATTATCAAAGAATTTCTCGAACCATTGGTTAACTGTTTATTAGATGATGATAAGGACATAAGAGATAATGCTCATTATTTTTTAAACGAAATATTAAAGAAAAACAATGTTGAAATATGCGATAAAAAAAGTATCATCATAAAAGCATTAGGTATCGAGAAAAATTTCGAAAATTTCGTTTCTTTAGTTAATCTCCTGATTAAATGTAAAGATTTTACCTACAACAATTCGTATGACATTAGAGATCTTGCAAAAGATTTATTTATAGAACATTTTGATAATCCTACGTTTATTTCTGGATTAATAGTACTCTGTAAACGTGTTTTCCCGAGTTTAGAAAATAAAGAATTTGAAGAACGTACTTTGCAGCAAACTCTCAATATCCTTGATGATATTTTTTTAATGTCAAAAAGGACTTTTCTTAAATTGAACGATAATGAACTTAAAGATGAAATAAGAGCGATAACAAAGTCAAAGAATAGTGATAATGAAATCTTTTTTTATATAAAAGAGAAAGATAACAAATTAATCAATTTCTATGAACTTGATAGAAGTAAGTTAATTTCAATTTTCAATAAAAGAAAAATATCAAATGAAGATTTACTCCAAATTTTTACCTATATCATAAAAGATGAGAGAGAATTGAAATTATTTGTGAAAAATCTTCTCAAATTAAAGCATATTGATGGTTATTATTCTGAATTAGGTTATTTTTATCCCTATTCATATCTAAAATCTGAATTTACTAGTACTTTACAAAATAAAGGAATGTTAAATACTAAAAAATATGAGTACTTACCACCTTCTCTAATTCAAAAATTAATCACTGAAATTGCAATATCATCAAAAACTCAATTTTTAAGGGGTAAAAGTGATTCCGCATTCTATTCATTGAAAAAAATTAGTACCAGAATTAATTCTGAAGCAGCGAAGAATAGTACTATTGATTTAAAGGCTTATAAAGATCGATTAGACGAAGAAGATTTTAAGAGACTCATAGTAAATATCCCTAAGGACTATTTAACTAATTTTCATAGAGGTACATACTGGTTAACCAATTTAGGGCTCTTAAAAATTAAAAAAGAGATTGAAAATTCAAAAATATTAGGCTATTTCTCCATTCCTAAAATTTCTGACAAAACAAATATTGTAACGCCCTTATTGCATGAAATATTTAAACAATACATTGATGTAAGAAGTGGAATATTTGATAAAAACAGAGAAGTGTTTTACTATTCAAAATTCATAAAAGATCGAATTTCTGTTCTCATCAGTGATCCTGTAGGAAAAGAAGAAAACATAAATAATTTAGCTAAAGAGTTGAACATTGAAAGAACTCATATATTAACAAGTATTGATGAAAATTTAAGGCTAATCGCAGAAGAAATTAAGAAACTTGATAGGATTAAGTTAAGTGACTACATGGAAAAAACTGGAATGTCAATGGGTGACTTTTTAAAATTTATTGAAAAACTTGGCTTGAAATATTTTAAAAAAGGAGATTTTCTAATAATTAATGAAACAAAAATTGAAGATGCTAAAGAAGAAATAAAATCAATGCTGATAGAGAAATCTAAATCATCAGAAATGATAACTCTTGGCAACTTAGATATTACATCAAGCATAGTGAAAGATTTATTACAATCTCTGCATGAATCGAATAAGATCAAGGGGATATTTTATGAGGAGGACGGACAACTACAATATTTCACACAATTAGGTTTGGAAAATCTAATGGAAGAAAGTTCCTTGTTTTCCTTCGGGGATTTTTTTCCCGATAAAGAACTTTCAGATAAGGAAATTGAGATATTAACCTCAATTGCAAAAGATCTATTAAATGCGGGGAGAATTAAAGGTAAATTTGATGAAGAATCACTAATCTTTTCAAGTGTTGATATAATATTTGCCCAAAATTATAATACCGTTTATCTTCAATTTGAAAAAATGATAAAAAAATACTGCCAGCATTTTCAAAATGAATTCACTCAAATAAAAGCAATTTTAACTAAACAAGATGAACCCATAATTCCTCAAGAAATTAGAGCCATTCAAACGATTATTACAAAAATCAATGAAAATTATATTAGATGGAGGCATGGGGTGGATGCATTTATTAAACGAACAAATTCTGAATTCCTGCGTGCACAAGGTTATTCAATTTCAAAATATAAAGCCATAAGTTCATCCTTGGATCATAAGGATATAAAATTCTTCGAAGATGATGAAGATGTAAAATCTTTGATGCAGAATTTTAATTCTTGGATTAAACTTTTTAATGATTTAGAATTGAAATATGGAAATGTTATTTTTTATCAGAAGAGATTGATTTTAAACCCCGAACAAGAGGATAACAGAGTAAAGTTAAACAATTTGTTAGAAGAATTAGATTTGGTATAAATGGGATCATGGAACGAATCTATTATTTTCTATATTAGCCATTATCTCATTAATATCTAATTTTTGCTTTGTTTTGATATTATAGGTTTTAGGATGGTAAGATCCATTTATTTCCAATATTCCTTCAAGTTTAAGATATTCAAGTGATCTCCAGATAAAATTAATTTTTGAACGATCTGATGATTTTATATTATTGCATCTCCTAATTCTTTTTGTATCGACTCGATAAACGTTATTATCTATTAATTTATTAATCGCTTCTAGAGTCTCACGTAAATGTGCTAAAAAAAAGTCCATAATGAGAGCAATTCCTTCTTTTAAAAAAATTATTTTTGTATGTGAAATTTATGTTTAAGGTTTTATAAACTTTTACTCATACGTAATTATTTTAATCAATTGCTTTAAGAAAAGAATCTCTCAAATCGAAATAAAAATTATAACAAAAACAAGTGATGAATAATTAATGTCGAAATACTCTTTTACCGCAAAATACTAATGCACAATTAAGTTCATTTGCTCGTTCAATAACGGCATCATCTCTCATAGATCCTCCTGGATTAATGATAGCTTTTGCACCCGCTTGAACTGCAACCTCTAAACCGTCAGGAAAAGGGAAAAAGGAATCCGTACCCATATATGAGCCAATTAAGTCATTTTTATGCCCAAATTCTATTGCCTTTTGAATAGCAAGCTTAACTACGTGAACTCGACTTTGTTGACCTGCCCCTATTCCAATTGTATACATTCCTGTATCATATACTTGAACAAAACACGCAGAATTTGATTTTGCCCATTTTGAAACCTTGTAAGCAAAGATCAATGCACTTTTCTCCATTTCATTCACAGTTTTATGACTCACAATCTTCCATTCCTTTATTATAGGCTTATAATCATATTCTTGTACCAATACTCCTCCCAAAATTCCCCGAATCTCTGGAAATTTATAAATTTCCTCTCTAAAATTTAGTAAATTTCCATATTCAAGTATTACCATGTTCTGCTTTGTCTTTAAAATCTCTAATGCTTCAAATTGAAAAGAAGGCGCTATTATAACCTCAACAAATATTTTTTGCTTGTTTACAATATAATCAGCTACTTCTTTTGTCAATTCTTTATTAAAACCCCAAATTCCTCCAAATGCCGACAAGGGATCACAACTAAAGGCCATTTCCACGGATTTTAATTGGGAATTTCGATCAATTGCCATTCCATTAGGACTCGTGTGTTTTAATATTGCCGTGACATAATTTTCAGTCCCAAAATCTAGTAAAATTTGAATGCAACTATCAATATCTAAATAATTATTGAATGATATCTCCTTTCCTCCTAACTTTTTAAGATCTTGAAGACCATGATTAGTGTTTACATCACGATAATAAGCAGCAGTTTGGTCCCAATTTTCTCCATATCTACAATCGTGCACCTTTTCATATACTTTTATAAGTTGATGTCCCAATATTTCATCAGGATAATAATAATGCCTTAAATAATTAACAATGGCTGCATTATAATCAGCCATTATAGTAAATACTTGTTGCGCTAGATCAGCTCTGGTTTTATCACTTATGATTCCTTTATTTGCCTTAAGTTCCTTTATGATATCTTTATAGTATTTAGAATCAGGTATCACAATAACATCTGGGAAATTTTTAGCTGCGGCTCGAATCATTGTAGGACCACCAATATCTATCATCTCTAAAGCTTCGGATAACGATATATTTGGTCTTAAAATGGCTTTTTTGAATTGATAAAGATTACACACTACCATATCAATTGGAGGAATCTTGTATTTTTCAGCATCTTCAACGTCTTTTTTGTTAGATCTGCGATAAAGAATACCACCCTCTATCTTTGGATGTAACGTTTTTACTCTTCCATCAAACATTTCTGGGGATCCCGTATAATTAAAGACTTCTGTAAAATCAATCCCATTTTCTTCTAATAATCTCCCTGTACCCCCCGTAGATAAGATTTCTACTCCAAACTCATCAACTAATGTTTTAGTGAAATTTACAATATCTGTTTTATCATAAACCGAAACTAGTGCTCTTCTTATTTTTTTCATTTAAAACTCACTTAATTATTCATAATTTTTGATATTACGACCTAACTTAACTTTATTTCTGTTAAAAGATAATTAATAGGAACTTAATAATTATATTGAGAGGATTTTATGGTCAATTTTTAACGTATTCCTGATTTATATGAGATCGTGCGTTCGAGTTTCTTGCTGACCGAATGGAGTAATAATTCCTATATCTACTTTCTTCAGATCATTTAAATTTTTAGCTCCTGAATAGATCATTCCGTTTATTAGACCTTCTCTTAAAGATTGTATCACTCCATCTAAATCTCCAAAATAAGGGATGTACCCTGAGATTCCTTCTGCTAAATTTTTGGATCCTTCGATATACCTATCTGAAACAAAACCAGCTGCTCTTGCTTCCTTTGAACCCATACCCCTGTATACTTTTACCTTTCTACCTTGTATTGTATCGATGTATCCCGGGCTTTCAGTACACCCGGCAAAGAAGTGTCCGGACATCATTAGATCAGCTCCTACGGAAATTGCTTTTGGCAAGTCACCGGGATTTTTAAGACCACCATCTGCAATGATGTTTATATCCGGATTATAATCTTTAATAGCGTCGGCTACTTGAGCAGTTGCAAAAAGTGTTGGAGCACCAACACCTGTCTGAATTGATGTGGTGCATATAGAACCAGAACCCATTCCTACTTTTAAACCAATGAATTTATCGCTAAAATCACATTTAGTAAGGATAAATTCAGCAGCTTGATAAGTTCCAATATTACCTAAAACAAAATCAGACTTTAATAATTTCATTAATTTTATGGTTCCTTCAATATCGGTTTTTTTAAAATAATCCGCAACATCAATAAAGAAAATATCGACGTATTTATCGAGTTCTTTTAGCATCTCTTGCGCATGACTTGATTCAGGAAATTTGGGAGAAAGTCCAAGGGCACATAATAATCGACCTTCATCATCAATAGATGCATTTGGAAATTCAGGCTTTAAATCTTTTTTAGTGATTAGCCCCTTCAAGTAACCATCTTCAAGGATTGGTAATTTTTCGATCCGATTTTCATAGAGCGTCTTTAAAGCTTGTGCCCTCGACGCACCAGATTTAATAGAAATGACATCTTTTGTCATATAATCCTTAACAAATCCTGTTCTTACCTCTCTTTCGTTATAAGGAATATCTCTTTTAGTAAAAATGCCACAAACCTTTTTATCGTCTCCGATTACCATGACACCACTAATTTTATATGTCTCCATTAAATATTTAGCTTCAGATACGCGTGCATTTACATTTATAGTCGCAACTTCTTCTATTACAAAGGAACGAGCAAATTTGACTTTTCGACACATCTCAAGCTGCTTTTCATAGGAACAATTACGGTGTAAAACCCCAAGTCCACCCAGTAGTGCCATTTTAATAGCCATTTCTTCTTCGGTCACAGTATCCATTGCAGCAGATATGATAGGGATATTGAGATGATACTTTCCTAGATTAGAGGAAATATCGACTTCGGTTGGTTGGAAATCCGTATAACCGGGTTTTATTAAAATATCATCAAATGTTGCTATAATATCTTTGTAATGAACTTTTTTTCGAAAATAATCTGTCATCCTTTTCTCTCTGTATTTGTAAGTAGCTTGATTAATCATCAATAAATATTAATATTAAAGATTTTACTTATTATAAAATCTTACCTCAATATCTTAGGTAAAATATATATTTTTAACTGGGGAGTGAGAGAATATCTGATTAATTTTCGATCTAATAAAGAAGATGGTTACATATGTTCTAAATTTTTCCTGGGCAAAGATTGGATTTTAGGATCATTTATCAACAAATCTAAATAGTTCAAAAAGACGTCTTTATCTTCTCGAATATTAGAAGATTCTAATCCAACATAATTTGATATGTGATCATTAAATACTTGAGAGGTTACATTTTCACCTAATTGCGCGATAATTTCACGTTCTTCCATAATGCATTCAACAGGAGATAATAATTCAAACTTTCCTTGTTTCCAATCTTTCCAAAGGGGAGTAGAAGGCAAAACATTTAAAGTTCTAAATCTAAATATGGTTGGATTGATTTCTGTTAGAACTTTTGCAGTCTCTCTTACGTGTAAATTTGAAAATTCTTTTCCACCTAATCCTAAGAGAATATAGAGACTCAACTTTATACCTGCAGCCAGTATCCTTTTTCCTGCCTTAATCATCGATTCAGCATTAGTCCCTTTTTTCATTAATCGTAAGATTTTGCTACTTCCACTCTCTAATCCCATATATACGATATCTAATCCTGCTTCAGCTAATTGTCCAAGTTCTTCATCAGATTTTCTTAAAATGTCGAGAGCTTTAGCATAACAACTAATTCTTGGTACATTTTTCATTCGTGATTTAACATGTTTAATAATTTTTACGAGATAATCTGTTGGAGCTGATGTTGGATTTCCTCCCGCCAAAAAAACGGGAAATCCGTGATAATTCTTTTCAGCATAAAAATCAACATCCTTTAATACATCTTCTAAGGGGCGAATAGCATAATCCTGAGAGGTTTGATACATACCCTTATAGGTTCCACAAAATCGACAGCGATTCCAACTACACCCAGCTGTTACAGCAATGAGCACGCTATATGCTTCTACTGGGGGTCTTATTACGATCTGGTCAGGTGGGATTTTATTAGTCATCAAATATAATTTCTATTTTCATTATTTTAAATGTGAACTGCTTGGAAAAAAGTAAGAATTGATTAAATTTAGATTTACGGCTTATATTAATAAATCTTTTTTTCGAAGGTTAATTTCATATTTTACCTTATATGAATTATTAGGATTTATATTTTGGAGGATTATTAATTGAAAAAGAGCACGATTCAAGAAAAAACGATAGTATATTCTTTCAAGATAGTCATAGTTGGAGGACCAGCAGTAGGAAAAACGTGCCTTTTTAATCGTTTTTGTTTTAATTCATTCAATTTTGATACGTCCATGACAATTGGTATAAATTTTCATTCGATTAATCTACCTATTTATAACACTGAAAATTTTGATGAACAAGGAGAGAAGCTTGTCTCAAATTCAATATTTGATTTTGGCGGTCAAGAACGTTTCAGACCTCTTATCCCTAAATTTCTCAAGGGGGCAGATGGAGCTTTAATGGTTTTTAATCTGATAAGTCCAGAAACTTTTGAATATTTAGATTTTTGGTATGAACAATTAACTCAACAAATCAAAGATTCAAGCATTCCTAAAATTCTAGTGGGAAGTAAAAATGATCTAGTAGAGACGGTTTCAAAAGAAAGTTTAGTCGATAAAACTCTCATTCAAGCATTCCTAAAAAAAAAAGAGTTAACAGGTTATTATAAAACTTCTTCATTGGAAAACTATAATGTAGTGGATGTATTTAAAGAATTAAATAATCTAATGTTAAAAAATCATCACTCAAAATATTTAGTAGCTTAAATTTTAACTCAAAAATCTCTCATATAGATGTAGTCGGTAAATTCATTAAAGAAGACCTTCTGAGTTTTATTTAAATCTGGATAAATATCTCTAAGGCTTTTTTTTGCTTGTACAATCAAATTTTTTGCAAAATGATCAGCAATTATTAATGCATTTGTTTCAGCAAATATTCTTTCAACATCTTTAATATCACTTGAAGATAATCCATCCTGATGATAGATTTCATTCAAAATTCTTGATTGTTCCTCATTAGTATTTTGAATTGCGAGGATGTATAGGCTCTTTTTCTTTTTATTTTTAATATCTTCCCTCGTATCTAAAAGATCATCCCGAATAGCATAAGCTTGACCTAAAAGTAGTAGGGCGTCACTTAAAGGTTTAATTTGATAATGCAGGTTTCCTTTCGCCAATATCGCTCCTATTATTGTGGACTTTTCTAAGAGTCGTGCTTTTTGCAATTCAGCTATATTTAAATACTGTTCTAATGACATCGTAATGTTGTGGTAGTGCATGTACTCTTCAAGTATTTGCCCTTTCAATAAGTAATCGACAGCAGAGGTATATTCATTGAGAGCCATCAATTTTAAATTATCTGGAAATTTTGAATCTTTTATGATTGTCAATCCTAATATATATCCTTGAGTACCTCCTAAAATACTTAAATCTCTTCCATACATGTCGTATTCATTATCTTTCGAGAAATCTGAGTTCTTATATATGTTATTCATTTCATTTTTTAATTGAACATGAAATGTAGGTTTTTCTCTCCGAGATTCGTCTGCATCTATTAAATCATCATGTATGAGGTAAGCATTATGGATCAACTCAACTGCCAATGAAACTTTTCTAACTTGTTCTATTTGATCTTCCAAGTAAATAGGATTTACAATACCATTAAATGCTGCGATTAATAAGATGGGGTGTAATCGTTTCGCATTCTTGTTTAAAACAAATTCTTTTAGTTGAGAAGTATAATCTTTTAGTAATATTTCCTCTTCTTTATTATTCAAGTTTGCAAAGTATTCTTCTAAATAAAGATCTATCGCTGATTTTTCATCTTTTAAAAATTCTTCAATCATCTTAAATCACAATTATCCAATTCTATTCGTATAATATAATTGTCCTTTAATTTATGTTTTTATGTTGCCAATCTTTTTATGTGTAATTTGACATTATTACTATAAAAAGTTCATTATAATAAAGAATAAAATGTTAATAGCGGTAATTTCTGATACTCATGATCATCAGAATAATATCCTAAAAGCAGTTTCGATGATGAATGAACGAAACGTTGAAGGATTGATTCATTGTGGTGATTATTGCTCACCATTTGTAAAAAATTGGTTTGATAAATTAGATAACTCCATCAAGCAGAATTTTTATGGCGTTTTTGGGAATAATGATGGGGATCACGTGTTTTTAAAGCAAAACTTAGGAAAAATATGCAACCTTGTGGAAAATGGCAATGAATGGATATTAGAGCTTGACGGAAAAAAAATTTTTGTTTCACACATGCCAAAACCAGGTGTTATTCAAGCTTTAGCTCACTCAGGTAAATTTGATTACGTATTTTCTGGTCATACTCATGCTATTGTCAATGAAAAATATGAAAATGGAGTTATTGTTCTGAATCCGGGGGAAGCATGTGGTTATCTTACGGGAAAAGGATCGTTTGCAATAGTAGACACAAAAACAGATAAAACTGAGATTGTTTACATATAATCTATTACTTTTAATAGACATGATTTATTTTCTCGATATAATCGATTAAAATAAATCACGTGTAAAATAATCATGTCTTTACCCCTTAAGAATATTAAAGTTTTAGATTTATCGAGGATGTTACCAGGTCCTTACTGCTCCATGATATTAGCTGATTTAGGAGCAGAAATAATTCATATTAATGACCCGCGATTTGCTTACGCTAATCCGCCTCCCTTTTTTCAAAAAGGAAGATTTAGAGAAAGCGCATTTAATTCCATCTTAATGCGTAATAAAAAATCCATGTCTTTAAATTTGAAAAAAAAAACAGCTAGAGAAATTTTTTACAAGTTAGTCCAGCAATCTGATGTCGTATTGGAAACATTTAGACCAAAAATTACCACCAAATTGAAAATAGATTATGAGATTCTCTCTAATATTAATAAATCCCTCATATATTGCTCTTTAACTGGTTACGGTCAAAATGGGCCTTATGAACAAATCGCAGGACATGATATGAACTATGTAGGAATTTGTGGAATGGTTGATTTAAATCGACCTAGGGAAATTTTCAGCTTGAAAGATCAAGCTCCAGCTCGAGATCCTATTGTGCCTTGTATTCAATCTGCGGATATTGGAGGAGGATTAGTAGCAGCCATTGGAATTCTTGGAGCAATTATTGAAAGATCTACAAATCCAAGAAATGAAGGTCAGTACATCGATATTTCGATGTTGGATACTGTTTTTTCATTTATGCCAATGACAGCCGCGCTTCACTTTTCGAAATATATCAACGATGGAATCATAAAAAATGAAAATATTTTACATGGTAATTGCCCATATTATTCTATCTATAAAACCAAGGACAATAAGTATTTAACTGTAGGAGCTATTGAAGTAAAATTTTGGCGAGATTTATGTACTGGTCTTGGTCGCCAAGATTTAAAATTAAAGCAGATGGCTCAAGGAGAAGAACGAGAATATGTATTTCATGAAATTCAAAAAGAATTTTACTCTAAAACTCAAAAAGAATGGTTAGAAATTTTCAAGGATTTAGATGCATGTGTAATGCCAGTAAAATCTTTTTCTGAAGCATGTGATGATCCTCAAATTAAAGCACGTAGGATGATTGTGGAATTAGATCACCCTAAATTTGGTAAAGTACCTAACATTGTTTCTCCAATCAAATATTCTCGAACACCTTTGCCTATTCGTAGTCTTGCTCCTAAAGTCGGGATTAATACTAAAGAGATACTTAAATCTTTAGGTTATTCACCTGAAGATATTAGAGAATTTACCCAACAAGGTGTCATTTGAATTAACTTTATATATAGTTATTTTTTCCTAGTATAATATTATAATATTTTCGAAATCTGGTTTAATCTAAAAAGTGATCTCAATATGATTGATCAACACGTTAAAAACTATGAAGAGAAAAAGAAAAATTACTTATTAAACGATTCTCAGAGAACTATTTTTGTTAAAAAGATATTACCAACTCTCTTGATGGGTTCATTATTATGGCTGCTTGGGGAATTGCTATCTAGCTGGTTTTTTTCAGGTATTCAAATAAGCCTATTTTACATGGTTATATATATAATTATCCTTGTAATTGAAGTTCTTCTTTATTTCGGGGTTTTAATTGCTTCAAAAAGAGAAATGACTTTGCTTGTATTTCTATTATATGGAATATTTTCTTATGGAGCAGGTTTTATAAGCTTACCCGTTGTTATTTATACTGAATTTTTACCTCAAGTCCACATGTTTGTCAGTTTATCTGTAGGAGCAACGTTTATAGTTTTTTTAATGGGAATCTTATTAAGAAACAATTATTTTGCTAAAGGGAATGTTTGGGCTCATATATTTTTATTTTCTTTAGGAGTGCTTATAGTTGAGATAATATTCATTTATGTTTTTAATATCCAAAATTTTCTGCTAACTGTTCCAATGAGTATTGCCTATATTTGCGTGGTTGCTCTTGTAATAATGTTTTATGGAGCAAAAGTGATGAAGAAAGATGAAAGTGCTTGGCTGTACAAATTTGCTAAAATTCAAGGCATACTGATACTTTCTCTGCTTATAGCAATAGTTGTTGTACTTATTGTATTGATTATCATTGTATTAGCTATAATTTGTGGAGATAGTGGAGGAAATCTCAGTGGTATTTCCTGGGGTGGAAATGCCAAGATTAAAAAGCAGAAAAAAGATGAATTGATTTAAATGGTAAAAGGGTTATGGAATGAAAGAAACCAAGTGTTTTTGTTTTTGTTTTTTTTTTGAGGTATGCTCTTAAAAAAATTGATCACATTATACGAGCAATAGCCATTTTTGAGATAATATATTTGAAAATGAGTGCTTTCACCAAAGATTATGCTCATAATTATGAAGATATTATTACATTAAATATAATAGGACTTACTATATTTATGAAAATAAATAATTAAGGTAGTCATTAAAATTACTATTATTAATCTCTCATGAAAATAGACTTCAAAATTTATAAAATTATTAAGGATTCGGGGATTGATTTTATAACTTCAGTACCATGTGAACTCCTTAAAAATATTCTGAAGATTATTTATGATGAGAACGAAATTTTTTATTTACCTGTAACTCGTGAGGAAGAAGGAATCGGCATTGCCGCAGGTGCATATTTAGGAGGAAGAAAACCAGCAATACTAATGCAAAATTCTGGATTAGGTAATTCTATAAATGCAGTGACATCTCTACTTCAATATTATGAAATTCCTATTATTTTTTTCATATCTCATCGCGGGGAAGAAGATGAACCAATTGGAGCTCATATACCAATGGGAAAAATAACTGAAACCCTGTTAGACGAAATAAGCATCAAATTATGGAATATAAATAGCATTAAGGATATCAGTAAGGTTAAAGATGCTATTTCCTATAGTTTTGAAAATAACACATCAACAGCCATTTTATTGAAAAGAAGTCTATGGAGTGAGTAAAATGAAACGAATTGATGCCTTAAAGAAAATCATTGAAGTTATTGATCACCAATACATAGTCTGTAATCTAGGTCAAGTATCTAAAGAGCTATATTATCTTAAGGATCGCCATCAGAACTTCTATATGATGGGTTCTAACGGACTTTCATCTTCAATTGCGCTTGGAATTGCATTAACGAATCCAAAAATAAATGTGTGGGGTATAGATGGTGCTGCATCACTTCTTGCCAATCTAGGAAGCTTAAGTACGATTTCATTTGCAAATCCATTAAATTTGACATTAATAGTCATTGATAATGGTGTATATGAATCAACTGAAGTTCACAAAACTCATACTAATAGCAAAACAAAATTAGATGCAATAGCTCGAGCAATGGGTTTTGAATCTGTATTCACAATTGATAACCGAGAAGATATAGTTCCCGTTTTTATAGAATTAGGACCTGGATGCCATTTTATTCTTATTAAAACGGAATCTGAAGATGTGGACGTTCCAAATATTTCATTAACTTCAAGGAACATAAAAACAAGATTTATGGAATCCATTTTTAAATTTAATAAATGATGAGTTATGGAAATTAAAAATAGCAATGATTCGCTTAGAGAAAGATTAAAAAAAGATCCAGAAGACTCAGAATTATGGTTCAAGTTAGCAATTCAATATTTCCAAGAAGAGCAATATGAATTAGCGATTGAAGCTTACAAAAAAGGTTTAAAAACAAAATCTACTAATCCGATTCATTGGCATAATCTGGGATTCTTATATATTGAAATAGAGGATTATGATAATGCAATAAATGCATTAAAAAATGCAATAAGCTTAGATCCCACTCTTTCAATCGCATGGACTGAGCTTAGTTCCGCTTTACTTGAAAAAGGAGAATACCAAAAATCAATCCAAGCTTGCGAGAAAGCCCTTGAGTTAAATTCAAGAGATGAGGTTGCTTGGACTAATCTTGGATCCTCTTATTTTAATATAGGACAATATGATAATGCAATTAAATCATTAAATAAAGCATTGGATATTGTACCTGGTTTGGAATTTGCTGAAACAATATTAAAACTCGCATTAGACGCTAAAGCTGAACATTAAAAAGGTGGATTAATTGACGCAAACTTTTATTTAATGGTGTTTGTATATCATTTTAAAGTAACTAAAAATAGTAAAAATCTCTTTTGAAATAATAAAATGTCTGAAGAAAATCAAAAGTCCAGAAAAGACGTCCATAAAAATATTGAGAAAAATGAACAACCCAAACAAAATAAAGAGGCAAATCCTGGTAAACCCGTGATAATTAATGCAGAAGCATATAAAACGATCATTCTGTATGCAAGTCGATATGCGAATCATGCGATACCATCAGCTAATTGGAAAGAAATTTATGGGATCCTCGTTGGATATGTGGATGATGATTTTGTTCATGTAGAGAATGCTTTCGCTTTGACATTCGGTCATGATACGGATGTACAATTGGATCATAGGCATTATATCTTCATAGATGAAATTGAACAACAATTGTATGAAGAAAATAAGGGTAATTTCGTTGTTGGGTGGTTTCATTCACATCCAGGCCTTTCATTATTCTTTTCTTACGTTGATCTTATAAATCAATTAGGATTTCAAAATAAATTTAATGATTCAATTGGTCTAGTTTTTGATCATAGTTTATTAGGTAAAAAAAAAGAAGAAAAAATTGGAGAGAATCTTTTAACGAAATATAGTACAGGGTTTGAAATATATAGATTAACTGACGTTAACTTGGATCCTAATTCTCCCGAATATGAGACCAATTATCACAAAGTCGATTATATTGTAGAGGGTCTTAATAAATATTTTTTTGCCAATGTTTTATCTGAATTATCAGCTTTAGTATCGGTGGGAAAGCCTTTACAATCAGCATATGGCGAAAAGGATAATAAAAAATTAGTACAAGATGAAATGACCAATGAAATTGATACACAACTTGGCGCTGAAGCTTTAGTAGATATTCCAATGAAAAATGAAGTCTCATTTGATCTCAATAACCTTTTTTGGGATGAATCAAGTTATGGTAAAACTAAAATTGTCGATGATATAGAAAAAGCTGAACAACTAATATATGAAGGAAATACAGCATTTCAACAAAGAGATCCATTTACAGGGGTAGAAAAATATCGTCAAGGAATAAAAATTTATACGAAAGAGGAAGACGTTGATCGAATTCAAGATTTATTACGAAATCTAACTAAATTATGCATTTCGAGCAATCATTTAGTCTTAGCAGAAGAATTTGCTACCGATCTGATGAAAATAGCGGAAGAACAGGATAATTCATTTTATAAAGCTGTAGCAAGTTATATTCTTGGATATATCTTATTAAAACATGGAAAAAATGATGTCTTGAAACTAGCTTTAAGTAAAATCCAAGATGCTGCAATTTTATTTGAAAAAATTGGAGATTATGCTGGAGCAGGCATGTGCTTTAACAAAATTGGAACTATATATCATACCAGATTGGAGAATTATGATAGTGCTTGTCTTTTTTATAGAGAATCCATAGAAAATTATAATAAAGCAATGATCCACATCCATCCCCTTCGAAAGTCATTATGGAGTAAACCAGAATTATTAAAAGAAAAAATTATCGAATTGAGAGATATATTGGAAGAGCTATTACCAAGTGTCTCACATAACTCTCTCAGACAAAAAATAATCGATGACCTCGAATCAATCTCTTATAATTTTTAAAAAATCAGATTGTTTCTTTCATATGGTAACAATCAAAAAAAATATATTTTATGGATGATTATTTTACTTACTTTTTTTGGTGATCATCATACCACGTCGAAAACAAAAAATAAAGTATTCGAGAAAGTTTGCGTGTAAGTTTTTAGAACCAGCAGGCGATATTTCTAATAGTCTACAAGCACTCTGTATTTGCAAAGAAAGAGATCTTGTATTAGGTCGGAAAGCATATGTTTGTCAAGTATGTGATTTATATTCGCAGATAAGCAAAAAATTTTCAGATATTTATGATGAAAGTAAAAAAGCCGCAGAATTGAAAGTGAAAGAAAAACAGATAGAATTAGATGAGTTTGAATTAAGTGAGATCTCAAGTGAAAATGAATTGGATTTAACTATTGATGAATTCGATGAAGAGGAAGAAGAAGTACCACTGAAATTTGAAAAACGAAAAGCTAGTAAGGATGATCTAGATACGGAGGATTTTGGTGAAATGGAATGTCCTTTTTGTGCTGAAATTTATGAAGACGCAGCTTCACACATGCAATCTTGCGAATTTGCTCCTGATGATGCTACAATTGATGATTTTCTACCAAATAGAAAGAAAAAGAAAAAAATTCGCGTACCAAGTAGTGCTTCAGCTAAATCCGATACAGAAAAAGATAAACAAGTCTGTCCATATTGCGGAAAAAAGTTTCAAAGATTAGGTCGTCATTTAACTTCTTGTCCCAAACGTCCAGACGGTGACGATGAGGATGAGGATGAGGATGATGAGGACGATGATGAAGATTACGATGAGTAATTAATCACAATTATTTTAATTTTAATGTATAACTCATTATGGTAGAAAATTCATCGATTTATTACTGCTATCCCGTATTTAGACCTCCTTCAGAAGGGAATTCTCTGTTGATTCAATTAACAGAAGGTTGTACTTATCATTGCGATTTTTGCGTTTCGAATCTGAGAAAGGATTTTAAGGTTAGGAATTTAGAAGATGTCAAAAAAGATCTAGATGTCGCAAATAGAAAATATGGTTCTCACGTGAGAAAAATATTTTTTCTGGATGGAAACGCAATGGTTACTCCTACTGAAAAATTATTAGAAATTACAAAATATGCAATGAATAAATTTCCAAATGCTCAAAGAGTTGGGGTTTATGCTCATGCAAAGGATATTCTAAAAAAATCAGGT
This sequence comes from uncultured archaeon, assembly GCA_964583985.1. Classification (GTDB taxonomy): domain Archaea; phylum Asgardarchaeota; class Lokiarchaeia; order Sigyniarchaeales; family SOKP01; genus SOKP01. The sequence goes on along the minus strand of CAZOYD010000003.1, from coordinate 13,724 downwards.
AAACAATTAAAAGACCTTTCAGATGCTGGGTTAAAAATAGCTTATGTTGGATTTGAATCTGGTGATGATAATTTATTGAAACAAATCGGGAAAAATGCAACAAAAGAGGATTATATCAATGCTACAAGAAAGTTAATGGATGCAAAAATCACTTTATCTGCAACGTTTATTAATGGATTGGGAGGCGCGAATAACCAGAATCTATCCAATAATCATGCCATAAAATCTGCTGATTTAGTTAACAAGATATGTCCTAGCGATGATAGATTATGGTATATTTCTTTTTTATCATTAATGATCCCACAGGGCACTGTACTATATGAAAAAAAACGGAATCATAAGTTCATTGAAATGAGTGCTATTGATATTCTTAAAGAATTAAGAACTTTTATTGAAAACATTAATTTCCCAAATAAAGAAGCGAATTGTGTATTCAGGAGCAATCATGCTAGTAATTACCTTCCTATCAAAGGAATCCTTGAAAAGGATAAGAAAGAAATTTTAGAAATCCTTAATTATGGGATATCTCATAAAGATGTGCTCCGATCTGAATCCTATCGTGGTTTATAATTCATTTGAACAAAATTTCTTGAGTTTTTCGATTATACCTTTCAATTGGGTTTTGAGGGTTTTCTTCAAGTAAATCAAAAATTTTAAATAAATCCTCATTGGAAATGGCTAACTTATCACACAGCTCATTCAAATGACAACGATTTTGAAGTTTCGAAATTTCTTGTAATTTATTTGTTATTAAATTACGATAGAGTGATAATGTTAGGGCTTTTAGGTTATTAAAATTTTCGGGACGAATTTCTTTAGCAAATCCTAGTATTTGATGAGACGCTTTACTAAATTCTAAGATTTTATAGGAACTAATAATCCCATAAACTTTTCTCAGGTATTTAAAATAGGAGTTAATATGAAATTGAACATCTTCTAAATTGAATTTATTTACAACTCCATCTACTTCATCTTTCAACATTGCAAGAAGTTTTAAAAAAGATTCGAGATTCTCTTCCGTTAGATTTTCTTTTAAAAGATTATTATATTTTCTCAAATACCATTCCCGATGACTTAATCTTTCATCTATTATTTTTTGGTTTAATTGATGAAATTCTTCCAACTCATCATCCAAATCTAAATAATCTTGAGCTTCTTCAATTAAAATAATAGCAGATTTGACCTTTTTTAGGGCAGTACCTAAATCTTGTTGATTTATCTTCTTTATAGCTAATTCTTTATGTATTTTTAATTCATCTAATAAATCTTTCTTATTTCTATATCTAATTTCCATTGAGCTCAATACCCAATTATTGTTGCTCAAATATATTCTTATTAATATTAGTAGATTATTCGCAAATTTAAATTTGATATCGCGTATTTAATAAATTATTAAAATCATAATAAAAGGGATAATTGATTTGAAAACAATTTGTCTTATTGTGGGTTCCCCAAGAAAAAATAAGAGTTCAAATTTTTTGATTGACAAAGTTATTGAAGGAATAAAGGAGGTCTCAACGGATTTTAAATTGAATAAAATTTTCATAACTGATTATAACATTACCCCTTGTAATGGTTGTGATGCTTGCCTTAGACCTCCTAATAATTGTCCTCTTGCAGAGAATGATGATACTAACAAAATTGAAGATTTAGTACTTGATACTGACGCTCTCATAATTGCGGCTCCAAATTATTTTGGTTCGGTTAGTTCCCAAATTAAAACATTAATAGATCGATCCCGCCCTTGGAAAATGAAGAATTATTTGTTAAAAGATGTAATATTTGCGCCATTGGCTGCTACAGGATTAAGAAACGGAGGTGAGGGTGTTATTGCTGATCTTATAAATTTTGCATTGATACATGGAATGATTGTGGTTGGAAACGCATTAGGAAGCCCAGTGTTAGAGGGAAACATCCCGATTACTAGTTTACAAAAACACAAATTAAAGGAATTCATCGGAAAAGGTGAAGAAGATGAATTAGCTGGAAAAATCGCCAAAGATTTAGGTAGAAGAGTAGCAGAACTACTGAAAAGATTTGGAAAATAAAATTAATTTAACTTTTTTCTTATTTAATCATCATCTAGAATTTTTGTTTTATCAGAATTAATGTTCCTATTATCATCATCTGCCGATATTTTTGCTAGTTCTTCAATTTTCTCAACTTCATTTAATTTCTCATCAGAGATTGTTGCATATTTGCCTTTATTAGCTAAAAATTTAGGAGGGGTATCTCCAGTCCATAGAGAGTTAACAATCGCTCCAATAACGATCAATGTAATGAAAATTATTACATACATTGCAAGCGAATTTTCAGGGAATACCCCCAAAACTACGTCAATCCATTCTACCATCCAAGCACCAATCGGAGAAACGACAGGTTTTAAAAAGGTTAAAATTACTCCAATAATCTCTGCAAAAGCTTGTAAGAAATCTAACACTTGTAATATCATTTTAGATTCTCTCCTTTTTTTAAATAGCGTTTTTCTCTTATCTTTTTACGATTCAAGGTAAAATCAATCAAATCATATATTTTAAGCAGGATTGTTAAAAAATATATCCCCATATATAACAAAATCATCTGTGAAAAATTGATAGAAAGGGACCCAATAGTAAAGATTGTAAAATTAACTTCTGTTGCTCCTGAAAATTTATAACTCCAAATATAAAGACAATTGAGAATGATTTGAATTAAGGCGAATATGGCCTTTCTAATTGACTGCTTTGGTGAACTATAATTAAAGAAAGCACAGCCGCTTATCAATAATCCAAACGCTGAAATCCAAAAAATAATTCTTTCATATTCAAGTTGACTCATTACAATGGGAACTCCCAAAATTGATAAATCTTTTACCCAAGAGAAAGTTATGCTTGGTAAGATTATTGTAGTAGTTAAGTATATGCTGGTGAATAAAATTCCTTTAAAGATATTTTTCGTTGCACCCATAATGATATCACCTTTATGGAAGATGCCCCACTGTTATATTGAATAGTTTTACTGTAAAAGAAATAAGATCAAGAGAATAGGAAGCACTGAATATAAAATCTGCATAAAATTCAATAGCATGCGGAGTTTTATACCAATCAATCTCTGTTGTTATATTCGGAAAATTAGCAGGAAGAAAACCATCTCCACTTGCAGCATTAAATAAACCATTATAAGATTGTCCATGAGGTATAGGGGGAAAATTTATAGCTTTATTAAATATATTAGTACTTGTTGTGACATTTTCTCCAGTTCCAGTTAAATTAACATGATCATAAATCATCGCGATACTAAATTCTATTTTCAAATTAGTGAGATCAAAAAAACCTACATTCGAAACATTGAAAGGGACTTGAAGATACATTGAATTTACGTCTGAAATGTTTAAATTTGCACTAATTGGTCCTGAAGGTACGTTTACATTATCTGGATTCTCAAGAATTGCGAATGCCGACATACTCCCGAGAATAGAAACTCCAGTTAGAGATAGTGTTAATATTAACAGAAATATTCTAACACTCCAACGAAAAACTCTACTGATTCTCATAATAGAATTTGTGTTATTTTAGATAATTTATCAATTAAATAAGATTGACTCTTTATAAATTTACTTGTACCAATACTATTTTTACATGATACGGAAGCAACCGTAAATCACTTATTCTCTCATTTTTTAGCTTGTTTATCATCTCATACAGAATGTGATCAACTCGCTAGAATAAGTTCATTTTTTGTCATGTTATATCTCATGTATTCATAAACAAGAACCCAATTTTTTCTCCCTTGACTTCACCTAATGCAACGTTGATTTGGATAACAGAATTTTGCTCTAGTTCTTCTATAATTTTATTCTCAATGTATATTTGAGTCCCTAAAGTATCAGTTGTCTCATCAGTCCAAATTATGAAATCCATATCATCCATTACTTTTTTGTATTCTATCAACTCCACAACGTTACCACAGAATGAAAGAAGTCATGATTCAGAAGAATGGTAAAATAGAACGATGACTTTTTTTTCCAAACTGTTTTCTTCAAAATTTTTATTCTGTTCACGAATATAGTCCATTGCAGTATCTGAAAATGTTATTTTAAAATTTTATCACCTGAAATATTTTTGCATAATATTTTATTTTATAAATAATGAAAAGAAAACCTAAAAAATTTAGGTTATTTCCCATAAAATTTAATATTAACAAAAAAAGTATGTGGTAGTAATGAAAAAAGTTAGAGCCCACACACAAATTTTCAATTAATTCTACATCGTTTCCACAAATGGTCTCAAATCAAGAAGGTAGAGGAGTAATGGAAATAACTACAACTAATTTGATCAATTGATTGTTTATTTGTTATCAGAAGATATAATTAATTGCTTTTTCTGAATGGTATATTTTAAAACAATAATCACTACAATTGTTTTTTTAGGATATTCCATTTTATGTGATATAAAAATTTAGTCTAATAAAAAAAATTGATCAACACATGATTTAATTATGGCATTAAAAGAAATTAAAGCTCATGCTTTAGAAATTGATGATGTTTTAAAAGCGCTTGATACTTCAATAGATAATGGGTTAACCGAAAGTGAAGTTCAAAAGAGACTTGAAAGTTATGGATTGAATGAATTAGAACAAACAAAGAGAATTTCCCCTTGGCAAATCTTTTTAAACCAATTTAAAGATTTTCTTGTATATCTATTACTTTTTGCTATTGCAGTTTCTGTCCTAGTTGGTTTTTATGAATTAGCTTCGGGAGGAGAACCTTCAGAATTTCTGGATGCATTAGTAATTGGGATTATTTTAGTTGTAAATGCAATTCTTGGGTTTTATCAAGAGTACAAAGCAGAAAAAGCATTAGAAAGTCTGAAAAAACTTGCACCTCATAATGCAAAAGTCAGAAGGGGAGGGATAGTAAAAGAGATTGAAGTACAATATGTTGTTCCGGGTGATATTTTACTACTTGATGAAGGAGATAAATTACCAGCTGATGCACGATTGACAAAAGCTTACTCATTATATATTGATGAGGCAATTCTCACAGGAGAATCTGCTCCTGTTCATAAAAAGAATGTTATTGTTAATGAAAAAACGATTTTAGCTGATAGGATTAATACTGCATATAGTAACACTGTTATCACCAGAGGAAATGGTGAAGCAATAGCAATAGCTACAGGGATGAAGACAGAAATCGGAAAGATTGCTGAGAAAATTCAAGAAGAGGAACCAGAACCAAGTCCTTTTCAAATTGAAGTAGATCGTTTTGGTAAACTTCTTGGAAAAATCATTTTAATCGTTTGTGGTTTAGTTTTTGGAATAGAATTAATTATAATTGTGTTATTCGAGGGTGCTGGATTTCAGCCTGAAGAAATTCATGAAATAATAAATGCATTAACTGTAGCTATAAGTTTGGCGGTTTCAGCGGTTCCTGAAGGTTTAGTAGTAGTTATTACCGTAGTCATGAGCATTGGCATGCGAAAAATGGCTGATAAAAATGCTCTGGTAAAAACACTTACAGCTGTTGAAACGCTTGGACGAGTCAACGTAATTTGTTCCGATAAAACAGGAACTTTAACTAAAAATGAAATGACAATCATTAGGGTTTTTTTGGATGGAACTGAATATCTTGTGGATGGGGTTGGTTATAATGTTAATGGAAAAATCCTTGATCATGAAGAAAATATGGTAAAAATGAACCCAAACCTCCAGAGATTTTTAGAAGTATGTTTACTCTGCAATAATTCAAATGTGAATGTCAAAGATCCAGAAAGCGGCGCTACTGATGTAGTGGGTGATCCTACCGAGATTTCAATGAAAGTTTTAGCAATGAAAATGAACATTCAAACCAAGGCTGAAAAAATTGATGAAATACCTTTCAATTCGGATAGAAAAATGATGTCTGTCATAATGAAAATTAATGGAAATTACTTTTCTTATATAAAAGGAGCACCCGATGTTTTGTTAAAAAATGCAGCAAAAGGTCTGATGAATGGAGAAGAAGTACCAATTAAGGAAGTAGCCAAACAAATTCAAAATCAGAATATCCTATATGCAAAAGAAGCACTGAGAGTACTAGGTGTCGCATATAAACCTTTGAACAACGATTATTCTCAGGACGAAGCAGAAACAGATTACATATTTTTAGGATTGGTTGGAATAATTGACCCAGCAAGAGATGAAGTAAAAAATGCGGTACAAGAAGCAAGAATGGCCGGCATCAGAACGATCATGATTACGGGAGATCATAAGGTGACAGCGATCGCCATTGCAAAGCAGATAGGATTAACTGATAATGACAATGCGATAACAGGGGAAGAACTGGAAGAGATGAGTGATACTGAATTGAGTGAAAAAGTTGCAACTGTTGATGTATTTGCGCGAGTAACATCAGAACATAAATTGCGTATTCTTAAAAGCCTAAAATCTGAACAAGACATAATAGCAATGACAGGAGATGGCGTAAATGACGCTCCCGCAGTAAAAGGAGCAAATGTTGGGGTCGCAATGGGATTGAAAGGCACGGAAGTTACCCAAGAAGCAGCAGACATGATCCTCATCGATGATAATTATGCCACGATTGTAAATGCAATTGAAGAGGGTCGCGGAATTTTTGAAACCACTAAAAGTTTCTTTAGATATATGCTTAGCTGCAATTTTGATGAGATCTTTTTAATATTAACGGCATGGATTCTAATGAAAATAACGATAGGCATTTATCTAGCCCAACCTCTTGAAGCAATTCAAATTTTATGGCTTAACATTGCCACCGATGGCATTCCAGCAATGGTATTAGGATTAACTCCTACAGATCCAGAAGTAATGAAATTTAAACCGCGAAAAGGATTTAATATGATTAGTGATATTAAGAAAGCGATTCTTTTTGCTGCAATTTTTGCTGCAATCACCGACGTACTTTTATATGTTCTTGTCTGGAATCCCTTGATCCCAGTCTGGGCAAGCGAAGGGTTTGATCCTTATTTAAATTCGGGAGTTACGAATTTATGGTCTGGAATATCTTATACTGCAGAACAATATCAAATTGCGGTTGCTCAAGGAATAGTCTTCACAAATGTGGTATTTTTTGAACTCTTCTTTGTATTTTCTTGCACATCAGAATATAGACCTTTATGGGAGTTTAGAAATAAACATCTAATTTGGGCCACGGGTATATCATTCATCTTACATGTAGTTATCATTTTTACCCCTTTAGGTGTTGCTTTTCACGTTGTCCCACTGGTTCATTGGCAATATTGGGCAGCTATATTTCTTGGCTCTGTATTTATCGTTCCAGCGGAAGAAACAAGAAAATATTTAGTAAGAAGGAAAAGAGCAAAAGACTCATATTGGCAAGAAAGATTAACAGATTTTCATAGGAATTCATAATTTTTTTTTTAATGATAGTTTTAACATTTTTTCATCTTTTAATTATAATAAAATTAAAGTTTTAGACTTTATTTTCAATTTTTCTTTATTTCACGTTTAGAAGTCTTACACTTTAAATTTATAAATTATAAAAATAATAACTTTAATATTTTACTTTTTACTAAATTAAACATTTTCTTATTATTCTGAAAAAATTGATTAAAAATGATAGATCTTAAACAAATTAGTGCCCATTCGAAACCGGTTGATGAAGTTGCTGAATTATTAGCAACAAATCTAACTATAGGACTTTCAGAGAGTGAGGTTAAACAGAGATTAGAGAGATATGGTAGAAATGAATTAATTAAAGAAAAAAGTAAAACCGCTTGGCAAATTTTTGTTGCTCAATTCAAGGATTTTCTAATATATTTATTGTTTTTTGCGATTGCGGTTTCATTAATTATTGGGATTTGGGAGGCTTCTAGACCAGGAGCAGAACCATGGTCTTCTGAATATACGGATGCTATCGTAATTGCAGCAATTCTAATTATCAATGCAATCTTAGGATTTTATCAAGAATATCAAGCTGAAAAATCCATGGAGAGTCTCAATAAGTTAGCTCCTCATTTTGCTCGAGTTCGAAGAAGTAATAAAGTCTTACAAATTGCAGTCGAAGATGTAGTTCCTGGTGACATTATTTTATTTGAAGAAGGTGATAAATTTCCCGCTGATGTACGAATTTTTAAAAAATTCTCGCTTTACGTTGATGAAGCAATTTTAACTGGAGAATCAAAACCAGTAGAAAAAAAATTGAAGGTTGTTGATAAGAAAGAAATTCTAGCAGATCGAACCAATCTAGGCTATATGAACACCATCATAACTCGGGGTAATGGTGAGGGCATTGTAATTGGAACAGGAATGAATACTGAAATAGGTAAAATAGCAGTAAGTTTACAAGAAGAACAAATTGAGCCAAGCCCTTTCCAAAAGGAAGTCGATCGTTTCGGGAAATTATTGGGGATTATTATAATAGTCTTATGTGTTATTATTTTCGTTGTTGAATTTATCCTTATTATTTCTACAGAAGGACTCGTTTTTTCAGTGAGCGAAGTGGAAGAAATTGTGGAAGCATTTAAAATCTCAATAAGTCTTGCCGTATCAGCTGTTCCTGAAGGACTTGTAGTGGTTATTACAGTGGTAATGAGTATTGGTATGCGAAAAATGGCTGATAGAAATGCTCTTGTTCGTAATTTAACGGCGGTAGAAACTTTAGGAAGGGTGAATGTTATATGCTCGGATAAGACAGGAACATTAACTAAAAATGAAATGACCGTCGTTAAAATCTATATTTATGATAAAGTCTTTGAAGTGGAAGGTATCGGTTATAATATTAAAGGAAAGATTAAGGATAATCAAACAATCGTACCCATAGATACTGAATTGAAGAGATTCCTTGAAGTATGTATGTATTGCAACAACTCTAACATTAATATTATCAATGAAAACACGGGAGAAATATCCATTGTAGGGGATCCAACCGAAGTATCAATGAAGGTACTAGCCTTAAAAGGAGGAATTAATGAATCGTTTGAAAAATTGGATGAAATTCCTTTTGATTCAGACAGAAAGATGATGACGGTCATTGGTAAAATTGATGGAAAAATTTATGCATTTATTAAAGGAGCACCTGATGTTTTAATGCGAAAAGCGGGAACAATCTTAATAAACGGAGAACAAAAACCTATTGAAAGTTTTAAATCTAAAATTTTAGAACAAAATGACAACTTCGCTAAAAGCGCTCTACGAGTATTAGGGGTTGCGTGTAAAGAATTGGAACCAAATTACATCCTCGAAGAAATTGAGAATGATTTTACATATATTGGATTGGTAGGGATTATTGATCCCGCTCGAGATGAAGTAAAAGATGCAATCCGTGAAGCTAGATCAGCGGGTATCAGAACCATCATGATTACGGGAGATTATAAAGTTACCGCAATGGCAATTGCGCATCAGATCGGACTAACTGAATCAAATGAAGCAATTACTGGCGTTGAATTAGAAGAAATGAGTGATGACGTGCTAAGAGAAAAAGTGAAAACTGTAGATGTGTTTGCGAGAGTAACTTCTGAACATAAACTACGAATATTACGAAGATTAAAAGAATTAGGTATGATTGTTTCAATGACTGGAGATGGAGTAAATGATGCTCCAGCAGTAAAGGGCGCTCACGTAGGGGTAGCCATGGGCTTGAAAGGAACTGAAGTAACACAAGAAGCTTCTGATATGATTTTGATTGATGATAATTATGCTACAATTGTTAATGCTATAGAAGAAGGCAGAGGAATATTTGAAACAACTAAAGGGTTTTTTCGTTACATGTTAAGTACGAATTTTGATGAACTTTTCTTGATTGTGTTTGCCTATATTGTAATGAAATTATTTACTAATATTTTTATCGGACTCCCTATAGAACCAATTCAAATTTTATGGTTAAATATAGCCACAGATGGTATTCCTGCCATGGTGCTTGGCTTAACACCTTCAGATCCAGATGTCATGAAACAAAAACCAAGGGAAGGATTTACTTTAATAAAAGAGATTAAAGGTCCTGTCTTATTCTTAGGCATTTATACTTCATTAACGGATATTGCACTCTATTTATTACTTTGGACAGTTCTTATTCCCGCTTGGGCTCAATCGGGAATAGATCCTTTACTAACCTTGGATTATATGACGCACGGTACTGATGCATATTTCTATTCTATTTCATTGGCCCAAACAATCCTTTTTACGAATTTAGTTATTTGCGAATTAATGTTTGTATTTACTTGTACTTCAAACATAAAACCATTTTATCTATTTCCTAACAAACACCTATTCTGGGCTACGAGCTTATCACTTGGATTACAACTTTTGATTATTTTCACGCCAATAGGGATCGCATTCCGTGTTGTGCCTTTAACTCATGCTTATTACTGGATTACATTGTTTTTAGGGGCATTTAGCGTTCCTGTAGTGGATGAGCTAAGAAAATATAGAATTCGTTTAAAAATGAGAAAAGACCTAAGTTTTACATAACATCCAAAAAATCTTTTTTCTTTTCAATTGGATATATCTCTTTTTTTTTATTTCTTTTTTTTATTTTAAAAATTATAGTAATTAGAGTTCCTTTGATATCCAAATATCAGATGTTATTCTTCTCATTTCTTTCAAGATCTTCTAAACTTTTGAAAAAAAGACCAATACCCACGATTTTAAATGTATCTTGCACGTTAATATTTTCTAATGCTGAAGTTTCAATATAAAAACATTTCAACTTACTTGCCATAGAAGCTCCTTCTTCTGTAGAGACCTCTCTTTTTTCAATTAAATCAATTTTATTAGCCACGAGTATAATTGGAATGTTTCCCATTTCTTTTCGAGCATCATTGAACCAAAAATTAATTGCTTCATTGAAAGTATCTTTACGTGTAATATCATAGACAATAAAGACACTATTTGCACCTGTATAATATTCGTGTCGTACTCGTTTAAAAAATTCTTGACCAGCTAAATCGAAAATAAGAAATTCAATAATATCATCCTTAAATCCTTGAATATAATAATTTTGAGTTACGATATTAATTCCGAGTGTAGGTCGGTAATCAGTCACTTGTTCTTTTTTCAAAAACTTATTGACTAATGTAGTTTTTCCTACTGCTGGATCCCCAAGAATTATCAATTTAAACATTTTTTTTACTTTATCTATCCTTTTTATTTGATGATCAGCATAAACACCCTCGATTATTGGTTTTGTAGGTTTTATTTCAAAATTATCTAATCCAATTTTAAAATTAAAATTGATATTTAAATCAGGAAGATTTAATGTATTATATCTAAAATCAAAACTATCTTCTAAAAGTTGAGTAACTTTTTCCGCAACTAAATATGCGATAGGGAATAGTTTATTTAAGTTTATATCATAATTACAAACGAGAAGTAATATTGCATCAGAACCGGTTTCCACATAGACTATTCGATGATCTGAGGTTTCAAATGAACCTGTCCCATAATGTCCAATTTTATATTCTAGTGAGATTTTATTCAATAAATTATCCACTAAAGTGGTGATTGCTCCATAAACACTTTCAGAATCGTCAGAATTTGAGGGTAAGGTTTCTCCCTTTATATATTTTGACATGAGTAGTCCGTCATTGGAATAAAGAAAAGCGATTTCTATTTCTTGTTGAGAATTAACGAAATTTTTTAGTAAAGTCTGAAGGTATTCTCCTTTTGACATGTTTCTTCGTTTTCTAATATTTATAATTTCTATACATTTAATATTTTCAATAATTTTAAATTTTTATCAAAATTAACTAAACCATCATATATCTGTAATAATGAGATAATTTAAATGAATGTGCAAGAATTTCTAAAGAATAAACTCCAATCCAATCAAACGGTTCTGACGGAATTTGAATCCAAAAAATTGTTAGAAGAAATTGGTATTGCAATTCCTCTCCAAGAATTAACATCTTCTAAAGAAGAAACTGTAGCTGCTTCAGAAAAGATCGGATTTCCCATTGTATTAAAACTAATGGCTGAAGATATTATTCACAAATCTGATACAGGAGCAGTAAAACTAAATTTGAAGAATAAAGAGGAAATAGAAAGAGCCTATGATGAATTAATGACGATTCACTCAGAGAAAAAGAAATTAATTAGTGTCCAAAAAATGGCAGCTGAACCCATTACGGAATTAATAATTGGAATGACTACGGACGCCCAATTTGGACCTGCTCTAATGTTCGGGATCGGAGGGATATTAGTTGAGATCCTAGAAGATGTCAGTTTTCGCATCGCTCCTATTGAAAAGTATGATGCTAAAGAAATGATAAAGGAGATTAAGGGATTTCCTATCCTCGATGGATATCGGGGAAAACCTAAAGCTGACATTGATGCAATCATTGACACGCTCATGAAGATTTCAGATTTAGTCACAAAACACGAAGAAATCTACGAAATGGATTTAAATCCCGTGTTTATTTACAACAAAGGACTCTTATGCGTTGATGCAAGGATAATTCTTAAATCACCGAATAAAGAATAACTTTAATTAATTTTTCTCCCACTTTTCATTCACCAAAAAAGTCGTCTCTTTTATTTTGAATTTTATATTATCGTGTATTATTACGATAAGAGCTAATTAAAAAAAGTAATTTTAAATTCATATTGCACAATTATATATGTAATATTTAAATTACTCAATGAAGAAATTATATAAATTCTGATAATCATGTATAAAAAAAACAAAGAGAAAATGAAAAGATTCATGATTTTGTTTTCTCTATTATTTTCATTGATACTTGTTAACTTCGGACAGATTTTAACAATAAATTGGAACAATGGAAACGATTTAAACGACGTTAACCCAATAAATAAGGACAACATAAATCAATTCGAAGAAAATATTCCACGCTCTTCGCAAGCTTTAAATTATTCTGGATCTGGAGAAAACATAAATATCACTTTGCATCAGTCGTTGCTTAATACTTCGGTCATAGAATTCCCTAATTTAGACACTTCAGACACGTTTTCTGAACCATTCCCACAATTTTCAGGATATAATACTTCCTTCATCAACATGACTTTGAATGATATTTATGCACCAAATAAATCTCTCATAGTCGAAGATAGTACACCAACTAATTTCGATGATTTTACTAACTCTAATCCGGATGTAACTTCTTTTAATATAGTTGGAAGTGGTTATTTAGAAAATGTCTCTGTATATGTTAGAAACATTGGAGGAAATCCCTCAACGGTTACGGTTGTATTATATAATTCTACATGGGACGCTGGAAATAGTAGAAGTAAACCATATGGGACAAACTTGAATTATAGAGACACATTAGGAACTTTCAATGTACCAGCAACTACTACGGGAACATATTCTGTCATAAACATACATTATTTTTTAAATAATAGTTTCACCGAAAATAATACTTGGTTTATAGGTTTGTTTGATGGAGGTGTAGGTGCAGACACTAGATGGTATTATGTAGCAGATCAAAGTAATGGGGATAATTTGGATGAAAGCACTGCCTACTATTATAGTTCGGGATGGATTTTAAGAGATGATTTTTTATATGGTGATACTTCTGTTGATTTTAGATTAACTGTTGATTTAAGCCCATTTGATAATATTCCAAAACCTAGTAATATAGGTTTAAAGATAAATGATACACTAGTTACAAATTATGCCAATATCAATGGATCAGGATACTGGAATCCTTCAGAAAGTTATTCCAGTTATACAAATGAGATTAATTTTGCAATCTCAGCTGATTGGTGGGATGTTTCTTGTAATGTTACTAAGGTACAGATTAATTATACAAAAACCG
>CAZOYD010000002.1:0-158266 GCA_964583985.1 uncultured archaeon | reverse complement strand
GTTAAAAAATCAGATATGATAGGATGTCCTGTTTGGGACGCTTTTTACTTGACTATACCAGAGGAAGATAAAACTGATACGAAATATAATACTCTAAGGTCCACAATAGAACCTTTTTTTAAAACAGGGAAAGCTCCATGGCTTAATAGATTCCAAGAAATTACCACTCAAAGCTCTGATGGCTCTCAGAGATATTTACAACAGTTAAATTTCCCAATCAGAACAAGAAAAGGATTATTATTAGGAAGTATAATTCGAGATATAACAGAAAGTAAAAATATCAAACAAAAGTTAATTGAATCAGAAAAAAAATATAGAATCGCATACGATCAAGCTGATTTTTATAAAAAGTTAGTTACTCACGATTTCTCGAATATTCTTCTTGTTATTAGTGGATCTTCCCAATTATGTTCTTTTCTTTTAGAAGATCCAGAAAAAATAGAAGACGTAAAAGTTATCCAAAATAGAATCAAAGAACAAGTTACAAGAGCAAATTTATTAATTAAAAATATCCAAATAATCTCAGAAATAGATGGCAAGGAACCATTATTTGAATCCATTGATGTATACACGTCATTAACAAAAAGCATTAACTACTTCAAAGAAAGTTACAAAGAAAATGCCAATGAAATAAATGTGGATGCCAGCTCTAATCAATTTATTGTGTCTGCAAACGATCTACTGCACAATGTTTTTGAAAATATATTGAATAATGCAATAAAATATAATGATAAACCCATTTTGAAAATCTCCATTAAAATATCCAAAATTAAAAAAAATAACAATAATTATGTAAAATTAGAATTTAGTGATAATGGTATGGGGATCATGGATTCTAGAAAAGAGAAGATCTTTCAAGAAGGACATGATAGAGATAAATATACTAAAGGAATGGGGATTGGTTTGACACTAGTAAAGAGGATTATTGATAGCTATAACGGACAAATTTGGGTTGAAGACAGAGTTCCAAATGATTATACCCAAGGATGCAATTTTATAATATTAATTCCAGCGAAATAATACACCATAAGCTTTTTGTCAAAATCCTGCAAAAATTGCGTAATATGACTTAAAATCATGTAAAAAGGCATTTATTAAATTATAATATCATGCAAGTTTGCCCTGAAATTTGAAGTGCATAATAAAATTATTAATCTTTTTTGAATTATTCGAATCATATGCAAATATCATTCCCAATGAAAGATTATGACAATTAAAGATAAACCCTTTAATATTGGAGTCATTCATGGGCGCTTTCAAATCCTTCATGATGATCATATGAAATATCTCATGGCAGGCAAGGAATTATGCTCTCATCTCATTGTTGGTATCACTAATCCAGATCCAACATTAGCAAAGTATACTGAAACAAATCCGCATCGGAATATGACGAGTTCAAATCCCCTTACCTATTATGAACGTTATGTTATGATTAGAGATGCATTGCTTGAAAAAGGATTGACTCTGAGCGAATTTTCCATCGTTCCATTTCCAATAAACTTTCCAGAGCTTATTAAATTTTACGTGCCAATGAATGCTGTTTTTTTCTTAAGCATTTATGATGAGTGGGGCAGGCGAAAGAAAAGCATTCTCGAATCTTTAGGGCTTAAAGTGCATGTGCTATGGGATGTACCGCTAGAAAAAAAAGGATTAAGCGGATATGACATTCGAGAAGCCATGATTCATGATCAGCTTTGGGAACAACACGTTCCACCGAGTACTGAAAAATTAATTAAGGAGTGGAATATCGTCGCAAGAATGAAGAAATTAAAAACTAATCATTAACTATTAGTTCTTCGGTAGAACCCATAAATTAATTATTTATACATGATTTTACTTTAAAATAATATTTTAGAAAAATTAAACTTGTCAAAAGAACTGAATTCATGAAACCCTTAAAAGAATTAAAATATTTTTCAAGATGGTCCATTCTAGGGACGATAATAGGGATCATATCTGGTCTTGGGGCAGTATTATTATATCTTTTAATACAATTAAGCACCGCATTTTTATTAGGGTACCTTGGTGGGTTTACTCTTCCATCCTCAGGTGGAGAGATCTCTTTTTTTTCGTTTACGACATCAAGCATGGTGTCTTGGCGCATTCCACTCGTTTTAATTTTTGGAGGGTTACTTTCGGGATTTATCGTCTACAAATTTGCTCCAGAAGCCGAAGGGCATGGAACGGATGCATACATCTCAGCATTTCATTATAAAAATGGTGAAGTTCGAGAACGCGTACCACTAATAAAAACAATCGCATCCTCGCTTGTCATTGGATCTGGGGGAAGCGCTGGAAGAGAAGGACCAATTGCACAAATTGGTGCGGGATTTGGATCATGGTTCATAAAAAGGATCAATCTAAGCACCAACGATCGAAGAACAGCGATTATTTGCGGTGCTGCGGGAGGAATTGGTGCAATATTTAAAGCACCATTAGGAGGGGCAATTTTTGCAATTGAAGTTTTATATAGACGCGATCTTGAAGTGAAGGCCCTATTACCCTCCTTTATATCTTCCATCGTGGCATATTCAACATTCGGATTATTTTTTGGATTCAATCCAATGTTCGTCACTCCCGAATTCAGTTTACATATCCAAAACCTTCCCTTTTTTATCATCCTCGGTCTTATGTGTGCAGGCTTTGCGATAATCTTTATAAAATTTTTTTATCTTATCAAAGATAAAGCTTTTAATAAGTTAAAAATCCCCAGAATGTTAAAACCCGCGATTGGATGTGGCATTGTGGGAATGATAGCATTGATCGTTCCTGATATCCTTGGTCCGGGCTATGGGATTATCCAATTAGCAATTGAATCGAGATTCACTTTACTCCTCTTACTCGTTCTTATCTTTACTAAAATTGTTGCGACCTCATTTACCATCGGATCTGGTGGGAGTGGTGGTGTTTTTGCTCCTTCTCTCGTAATTGGATCAACAATTGGGGCTTTTTTAGCACTGCTACTCAAATTGATATTTCCATTATTCAATATTACAGTGGCTCCCTTTGCTGTTGTAGGAATGGCCGCTTTTATCACGGCTGTCGCCAATGTCCCCATTGCGTCCATAATCATGGTCTCTGAAATGACCGATACGTATTCCCTCCTTGTTCAAGCAATGCTCGCTTGTACCGTTGCATACATCTTCAGCCAAAAATGGACGATTTACGAAAGCCAAGTTCTGTCTCAAAGTTATTCCCCCATCCACAGGGGCAAATATATCAAGGATATTCTCGAAAATTTAAAAGCTCGAGAAATAATGAATGCGAATTTCATCACCGTGAGTCCAAAACAAACCATCAAGGATCTATTTGAACTCATAAATAGTTCAGGCAGATCTGGATTTCCTGTCGTCGATAATGGGCAATTCATCGGCATAATAGTCTATAGAGATTTGTTTAAAGTAACACCCGAGAAAATGGAATCCACCTCAATCGAAAGTTGCATGACGAAGGATGTCATCACCGTATTTCCGGACGATGCTGCTTTTGATGTATTAGATAAGATTGAAAATTACGGTTATGGAAGACTACCTGTCATAGATCCTATAAATCCTAATAAACTATTAGGAATTATCACCAAACGCGATATTTTACGTGCACGTGAAATAAAAAGACAAGAGCTGGTTCTTGAAATTCAAGAGGAAGATGACCGGGAAGAATGATCCAGCTTAACAGAGGTTCATCATTCGATTCTAAACCCCACGCCATTGATAAAACATGATAGACTCTACTAATTTATGGTTGGAAGGATATTCACTCTTTTATGAACTAATGCTAAATATAACAATACATAATGAAAATAATAAGAAAAGAAAAAACAGAAAATAATTATTTCTTTTTGCGAGATGGCTCTAATTTCTTGATGATTATTGCTTCCGCATGCACCTTACAGTTCTTAAGAATGATCTTAAATCCGCCAGCACCACCTACTCCCGGAACCGTGAATGATTGAGTCCCCATTGGAATCATGGCACCCGCTTCCTCGTATTCTCCCGCTTCTTCTTCCTCCTCTTCTTCTAATGCTCCCCACGTTGCTACAACGGGATGGTCCACTTCCTGTAACCATGTCTTTAAAGCGTTAATGTCTTGGACTTCTTTTTCCGTCGCGATTTTTGCTACGAGGTCTGCTGGGAGAAGTTCTGCCACGCGTTCCTTTACACCGCTATTCATCCAAACGGTTTGGCTGATACCACCATCATATTGTTGGAATTTTGGACTGGTAATGTATTGGATGCTGATACCATTAAATCCGGGCATCTGCTTGCCCCCACCAGTCTGATTAGCCATGGCACTAAAAGGTAAGCCGTTAATTGCCACGTCACCAAAGTTTCGATCCACGATTCCATGTCCATTCACTTCAGGAATGTAGAAATCTATCGCTTCAAAACACCCACATGAAGTGTGCGGGAATTCCATACCGGAATAAAGATAAATTCTCTCAATTTCTCCAAGGGATCGTTTTTTAATCATCTCATTAACGCCAGTGTATTCTCCTGCTTCAACATTCAAGCACTTTCCGGGGGGTACCTCGAATAACGGACCTTTTGGATCAACTTTTGCTGCTGCTCGAGCATCGAACCAATTGATAGAACCACACAAACTCGTTCTATCAGGTGTTATACAACAAGCATGGGTTGGTGCAAAAGATTGACATAAAACGCAGCCATAAAACATGTCCACATCAGAATCATGGATGGTTCTGGCTCGTTCATCCCTTTTATCATAAATTCCCATGGCTATTTCGTAAGGCTTTTCAATAGCTTTAGGATCCGTATAAATCGTGACTTGTGCTTGTTCTATGATGGGTAATTCTGCTTTAAAGAGTCTAATGAGAACAGTACCAAGCATGTTAAGGGAATTAAATCCTTTTTCGTATGCTGCTATAGAGAGACGTAACCAGTTCGTGTAGCGCTGATTGAGATGCATGATTCCATTCACAAAATTGCAAAATTCGTGAACCCTGCGTTCAAAAACAGCCTCTAGATCTTCTTCCAATTCAGGTCCCGCAACTTCCACAAAAATTCCTATTGGATGTCTAGAACCCTTTTCCATATCTTTAAGATCCGGACCATAAAGCATTACGGAGCCATCTTTAATATCCTTAGGAGAAACGACCCTCACGAGCTCGAAGTGTTTTTCAACCTTAGGCCCCCCAAGTTCTACATACATTTGATTCGCGCGAATGCGCTCCCCCTCATAAACCGGTCCAACATCTACAGGAATGTCACTAAAACTCATATCTTTTTACTCCTCATTTATTTTATAATTTTATTTATTAGTTTTATAAATTTTCAATTAATTCTTCTAAAAATCGTTTCCAATCGTCATCGCTGAGGTTTGGTAAACTAAAACGAGCATTCGGGTGAGAAAATTTATCTAAATCAATTGTTCTTACCCAATTAGAGAAATTTTTAATTCTGCTCATTGTTTGTGATACGTAGTAGACTATATGTCCGCCAAAGATTGCCATGTTGTATTGACCATTTCCATCAATTCCTTTCCAATCTTTATCGACTAATCTTCCAGTAATATTAATTAGTGACATGTCATAGAGCTTGTCCTTGTTAATTTTATCTTTCAAATACTTATAGACGTGTCCAGTTGAAATCACTTGGCAATCCAATTTGTTTGCGATCTCAATGTAATAGTCAGCGACCTTCTTTCCATCAAGCTCCCAATTAATGGATTCAGCACCAATTACCATTATTTTTCGTTTAGGTGTTTTTAAAAGATTAGCCATTACTTTTGGGTCATAGACAGAAGTGCCCATTTCTGGACCAGGAATGTTTGCTTTCTGATAAGGTCTTGCCATTTTTTCATCAATTTCCTTTGTTTGAGTTTTGATTTATAAGTTTTAAAATAATTGCTATATTTTAATTTATTAAGCGTATTTTAAAAAATTTGGTTTTAGAGAAACATGCCAAACTTTTTGAAGAGTAGAATTGAATTAAAGTGAATTAAAGCGATGTGCGAATTTAAAATAATCAAGCAAAATGATGGATCTCAGATATTAGAGGATATTGTAGTTTTAAATTACACGGATAATAATGAATTATTATTCAAAGATGTATTAGGAATGGGGGAATCCATGGAATCAGCCATGATAATGAGTGTGAACACCTTGAATCAGAAATGTGAAGTTTTAGAGCACCCGTTAATCAAAGGTTTCATGAACCTTTTAACAAAAATAAAAGCCAATGAACTGACGAATTCCGACATTGAAGAGTTTAGTGATAAATTGGCAAAACTCAAGTCCTAAAGGTAAACAAGATATTTCAGATGGGAAATAGTTTTTAGGGACTATTATCTAATAGTTTTACATGGAAGTAAGATTTTATGATGATATTTCCGAATTTTATGATTTAGCGACTCCATTTTTACTTGAGCACGAGGCAGAAAATAATCATCTTTTAGGGATCTTAGATGCAATTAGAGACGATCCGTATCGATATGGAGACTTTAAACCCGAATTAATATCAGTATTGGATGGTAATCAAATCATGCTAATATCTCTTAGAACTCCTCCATTCAATCAAATTTTATCATACACAAATCATTTAAGATCAATAAATGCATTAGTTGATGCCTTGAATAAGCAAAACATTGAATTACCGGGAGTAATGGGTATTAAGAAGGGTGTTGAAAAATTCGCGAAATTATGGTGTAAAGGAAAAAAATTAGAAGCTAAATTAGCTATGAATGAACGGATTTACCAATTAACAGAAGTTGCTCAAGATACGTTAGGAAATAAAGAATTTATAAAAGCTGATGACTCATTTACCGAATTAGTATTTAAATGGGGGCGAGAATTCATAGTGGAGGTGTTTTCAGAGAATGAATTGAAAATTCGGGATAATTGGATAAATAGTTTACAAAGATCGGTGGATGAAGGGAGAATTTATTTGCTATTAGATAATGATTTACCCGTTTCGATGGCGAGAAAAGCAGGGAAAACGCCTAATGGTAACAAAGTTAACTTAGTGTACACGCCTCCGTCTTTGAGACGAAAGGGGTACGCTACTAAATGCGTTGCAGAATTGAGTAAGCTCTTGCTTGACGAGGGGAACAAATTCTGTTTCTTGTTTACTGATTTAACGAATCCGACGTCCAATAGCATTTATCAAAAAATTGGGTATCGACCCATAATTGACATAGATCAATATAAATTTGAACAGAAAGATTAATTAAAATTAAAAAAAAAGCGAGAAAGTCTCCTGATTTTCTCCATTAAAATAGTCTTTAGTTGTGTTATATCTATGCTGGAAGAATTTCAATTTCTATTGAGGAAACATTAGTAATGGTTCCATCGGTATTTTTCAATGTTTCAGTCCCTAATTTAATTTCACCGTAACTGCTTCCCTTTACAAATTTATTGATGGTAATTTCAGCTACGTCAACAGCTCTTGAGATCGACCTTCCACGAGCAAGTAGTCTTACTGGTTTTTCATTGAGCACAACCATGGCTGCCATCACGTAAGCCATTGATTTTTTATTACCAATAAACACTTTTGAATCATCTTTATTTCTCATTTCATTCACCAAATATTATTCAGTAATTAGATCTTTCCTTTACTTTCTGCTTTTAACTCTTCCGAGTCATCCTTTAAGCTAAACGAAAAAGCAATGTTCGCTATTTTGTATAAACCTAATTAATCATATAAACATTTTGCAATTTTTCTTATCTTATTGCGAGCATGAGACAGAAACGTATCTGAAGAAAAACGAGAGGTTTGATTTGAGAGTCTAACTGGTATTATTCGATCCAATTTAGTGACTTTTGAAAATCTTTCACCATTTTTTTCTTATCCGTGAATTTATACCAATCTGAAGCAATTGTTTCCATTGGATACGCATCAGAAAAACTTTTATCCATTAGATGGTTGCTTAAAATTTTTATTGAATGCATTACAGTTGAGTTCTTAGTATTAATGAATTGTGCTTTCTTTAACGCAACTTTCATGAGTTCATCTTGATTTTCTGCAATCTCATCTATTAACCCTATTTGTAACGCTTTTATAGCATCCACTTTCTCAGCAAATAAGAGGAGTTTTTTTGTCCAAGGAATTCCGATAATTTTAGAGAAAAGGGTGACGCAACCAGTACCTGGGAAAATCGCAGAATTGATTTCTGGCATTTGAAAAAAACTCTCCTTTACTGCGATTCGATAATCACAACATACTAAAAATACCACTCCTTCACCCAAGGTTCGACCGTTAATTGCACATATCGCTGGCTTTCCATTATATAATGATTGACAAATGAAAGCAGCAAGATGTTCCAATTCCTTCACATCTTTATAATCATATTTTGTTATTTCTCCTAAATCCATCCCCGTGCTAAAAGAATTACCCTTGGCGGTCAAAATAATTCCTTTAACTTTATCATTACTTTGGCAAAACTCAATCGCATTTTTCAAGTGTTTTAGTTGTTCAATGGTAAATGAGTTGGATCGATGAATTCTATTGAGCGTTATTATTCCAAAATGCCTATTCACATAAAAATCAATATAATCTCCAAAATCAAAATGATTTTCTGACATGAACTTAAAAAATCTGTTAAACTAAAAAAATAATGTGATTTATCAAAAAAGTTGTACCTTATTCGAGTTTTTTGATCCTTTCATCTAATTCGGTCAATTTTCTGTCGAAATCACTGAACCTTTCATCTAGCATGAGACGGAATCTTTCATAGATATCAATAATTCCTTTTTGCCGTTCTTTTTCTCCCATTAAATCAATTTCTCGCTTAAAATTACAGATGTACTTGTAAAGATCATCGCAAAATTCTTCGAAATTATCCTTATCATATTCTAAACCTAATTCACGAGAGAGATTTTTTTCTGCCAAGGCAGCCCAATCAATATCATCCCCTTTTAGAGGGATCACCGGGATTGAAAATTTATTAGCAAGTTGTAATTCATTATCGCAATCTACTGAATTTAAGACGGATTTCCGTGTTCCAATGAAAAGTAGCAGTTGACTTTTTTGTACGGTATCTAGCATCCATTCATCGATATTACCGGCAAGGTCCTCTTCACAGAAATATACTTCAGATATTTCTTTTTGGCTTTTCAAGAAGTTCACGAGTTGTTCTACCCTATAAGGTTCAAAATCAATGACAGCATGGGAAATAAATATTGTGATCGTGGCTTTTTTTCTTAGGTATTTTCTGATGGCGTCTGGACTTTTTTGAATAATAATTTTTTCTTCGTCATTTAATGGATTATTAGACAGGTTTAATTCGGTCAAATCTTTAAGGGCCCATAAAACTGTAGGAATCTCAGCAAATTGGTTGTTGCTTAAGTTTAAATTTTTAATCGAGGTCAAATTGATAAATGATTCGGGTAGCTTGTCAAGTTTATTCTTCGATAAATCAAGATTAATAAGATTAGATAAGTCTCCAAAAGAATCAGGGAGACTTTCAAGGGATGTTTCAGTAATTGTTAATGACTTTAGATCCTTAAATAGATTAAAATTTTCAGGTAGGGATTTAAACAGATAATAAACCATTCGCCATTCAACAACTTTTCCATCCTCAATTTTCATATTAATCGGATTGACGTATATACGAACCTTCTCTTTTTCAGTATTTTCTTTTTCTAATTCTCTAATTATCTCTATTTGTTCTTTTGGAAGATCAACTTGACATTGAAATTTAAATAACCTTGGAGCCTTAATATCTACCTTTCTTTTAAATAGTGTTTTAAGGAGATCTAAATTCTTTTGATTCCATTCTAGATTATAATTATGTTCTATCTTGAGTTCCTTGAGATTAGATAAATTTAATAATGAATCCGGTAAGTTTTGAATCTCATTAGATGTAAGATCAATAGATTTAAGGTGTTTTAATCCGTCTAACCAATCAGGCAAAACTTTGAATTTATTTTGGCTTAAACCGAGATGTTCTAAGTTATTTAAATCCTGAATCCAACCGGGAAGTTCATCCTTTGCAACTTTAATGTTTAATCTTTTTAAGTTCTTTAGTTGTTTAATAGAATCTTCTACGATCTTTATCTTTTCAGAGTCTAGATCTAATAACGTTAAATCTACACCAAGTTCAACGATGTCCTCGCCTTCAATTTTATATGCAAAACTGAAATCTCTTTCAATTAGAGATAACTTTTGTTTAAATTCTTTTCCAGTAAGCTTCTCCAATTCTTTTATAGTCTTTTTATCATTGCTCATATCCATTCACAATTGTAGTAATCATTAAATTAAATTCTATTTTCATAGTAATAAATTAAGTATTATTAGCTCTCAATGTTTTTATAGTTTCTAATCAAATTTTCACAATAATTATAGATTAATAGAAAGAAATTTTACTCTTGGCATAAAAATATATAGTGATTTTATTGGTGAGAAAAAAAGATCTTATTCAAATTCCTAATTTGAAAGTTGTTTTTGGAAATATAAATCAACATCTTTATGGAAAATTAAAATACATGGATACTGATACAAGAACGAGATCAAAAGAGATAATTAACTTGTTGTTATGCAAGTTAGTGGATGAGATCGAAAAAAACTCGGATGATCAATTGGATTTTTCAATCAAACAGAAAGAAACAGAAAAAGATTTGTTCGGTCGAATTCAAAATTTCTTCAATGAAAGAGTAAAAAAAAGATATAAAGAAATTATTGATGAAAATGAACAAATTAGCATGAATAAGGAACTTGTTTTTATTGTTGTGCGTGAGTTAGAGAACATTTCTCTAATAGAGTCATCAAAAGATATTTTACGAGATGCATTTGAGGTATTTGTAAGTAAAATTTTAAAAGA
This sequence comes from uncultured archaeon, assembly GCA_964583985.1. Lineage (GTDB taxonomy): Archaea > Asgardarchaeota > Lokiarchaeia > Sigyniarchaeales > SOKP01 > SOKP01. Next base: position 147,490 of record CAZOYD010000002.1, on the reverse strand, counting down.
TGAAGGAGGTCAATTTTTTACTCCTATTAATATCATTACTTTCATGGTAAATTATCTGAATCCTGAGGTTGAGGCAAAAGTAATGGATCCTGCTTGCGGTCATGGTGGATTTTTGTTAGAAGTGAAAGATTTATTATTATCAAAGTTAAACTTCAAAGGAAAATCTCTAAAAGATTCAGATATTGTAAGCAATCTTTTCGGAATGGATAAAGATTCATTTTTAGTCAAGATCTGTCGATTATATCTTGAAATTCTTAGTGGTAAAAAGGCAAACATCTTTTGTGAAGATTCTTTAGATCCTAAAAGCTATAGAATTGATTCAAAAAGTATGGTGAGAAACGATCAATTCGATTATATTTTTACCAATCCTCCTTTTGGAGCGCGAATACCCATTGATAAAAAAGAAACTCTCAAGAATTATGCCTTTGGATATGTATGGAAAAATTTGGACACCACTCACTGGAAACAAGAAGATAAATTGTTAAAGAAACAATCTCCACAAATTCTTTTCATAGAGAGATGCATACAATTACTTCGTGATGGAGGTAAACTTGGTATAATATTACCTGAAGGAATTTTTGGTAACCCTTCAGATCGTTATATATGGGAATATCTGGAGCATAATGGAAAGATATTGGGGGTGATTTCATTAGACCAAAATACGTTTCAACCTTATACATGCAATAAAACGAGTATTTTATTTTATCAAAAATTAAAAAATGTTCCCAAGGATTATGAAATCGATTTTTCAATAGTAGATAATGTAGGTCATGATAAGGATGGAAAGGTCTCGTTTAAATTGAATCAAGATGGTTCAAAACAACTGGATATTAATCGGAATCCACTAGTGAATGATGATTTAATCGATTTGCATCTTAAATTGCTTAAAGCTGAGGGGTTTAATTATCAGAAGGATCAAAAAATATTTAAGATAATGAAGAATCAGATAAAGAATCACATTTATATCCCCAATTATTATACAGGAGTAGAAAAGACCTTAAAACTTCTTGAGAAGGACAAAAATTTTGAATTGAAATCTATTCAGCAACTATCAGAAGAAAAAATCATTTATACAAATAAAAATGGATATATCCCTCGTGGAGATGAAATAGGCTCTCAATTATACGGTTTAGGAGAAATACCATTCATAAGAACTAGTGAAATTAATAATTGGGAAATCAACCTTAATTCAAATAAAAGATCTTCAGAAGAAGTGTATATAAAATACAAGGAAAAGCAAAACATCGAGATTGGGGATATTCTATTAGTAAAAGATGGTGGCTCTAATCTGATAGGAAAAACTGCTTATGTTAGTGAATTAGATACCAAGATTATTATCCAGAGTCATATTTTCCAGTTAAAAGTATTAAAAAACGAGAAAGCGATTGATTCTTTTCTTCTAATATATCTTCTTAATATGGATATAGTGCAAAGACAGATTGAAGCAATAACCTTCATACAAGGCACAATTGCTACCATAGGGAACAGGATAATGGATGTAATTTTGCCTATTCCCTCTGATTATGATATGCGGAATAAAATTTCTAAATATATTCAAAATATAATCGATTCTAAAACAGAAAATAGAAAAAAAATTCATAACCTTAATATGAAATTTATGTGAAATAAAATGAAGATTGAAAAATTTACAATGGGATCTTATGAAACGGTCGTTAATCTCTGGAGAAAATCGGGTATCAGCGTGGGATCCACGGATACAAGAGAAGAAATTGAAAAAATGCTCCAAAGAAATCCAAATTTATGTTTGATTGGAAAAATTGGTAATAAAATAATTGGTGTTGTTATGGGAGGATTCGATGGAAGAAGAGGCTATGTTCATCATTTAGCTGTTGATCCAGATTATCAAAGAAGAGGGTATGGTAAGATGATAATGAATGATTTGATAGAGAGATTTCGTAAAATTGGTGCACATAAAATTCATTTATTTATTGAAAAATATAACAAAGATGTTGTTGAGTTTTATCAAAATTTAGGCTGGGAAATAAGAGATGATTTGATCATGATGAGTTTCGTACCTGATGAAAAGTTATACAAGAGAAATTTATGAATTGTAACCCTATTTATTAATTTTCTAATCGAACTTTGTAAAAATCATCAATAAAATTATATATACATTGTTGGAAATTATACTATTATCTAATCAATGTTATTGAATTCAATCAAAATTGCAAGGAAAATTAGATGAAAGACTATTCTGAATGGGAACCTGAATACGATTATGATAATGAATCTCCATATCTTGAAACCACAAATAGACCATGGTTAAAATTTAGACCTTCAAATGTTCCAAAATCAATAAAGTTTGAACCAATTCCAGTGCATGAATTTATTAGAAGATCCACAAGTAACTTTCTCAATAATGTGTGCGTTTATTATAAACCGACTGACAAAAATTATACCTATCGGGATTTTCTCTCTTTCTCAGATCGGGTTGGAAATGCTCTATATGAATTGGGCACAAAAAGGGGAGATGCTGTTGCGATAATGACAGGAAATGTTCCTGAATTCGCATTTTGTTGTATGGGTATTATGGAATGTGGTGCTGCTGTTACACCCATCAATCCATTATTGAAAGAATCTGATGTTATTCATATCATAAAAGAAGCGGGTAATATTAATACTGTTTTTGTTCATAAAAATCAGTATAAGATTATTAAAAAGGTAATGAGAGAAGTTGAGTTAAAGAACGTTATTCTATTAGAAGCAGTCGAGGCAAGGGAAGGAACCATTTCTTTCGAAGAATTTATAAAAGACAAGCCTGCGAAAGCTCCCGAAGTAGAGATAGATCCGATGAACGATTTAGCCGCATTATTGTTTACTGGAGGTACCACAGGTTTACCAAAAGGAGTGATGTTAACTCATAATAATTTGGTGGCAGATGCGCTTTCTGTTCTTGTATCAAACGGAGAACCTGAAGAAGGTGAGGAATTATATGGTAAAACGGTTAATCTATCCATATTGCCCTTATGTCATACTTTTGGTTTTGAAGTCTTAATTATTGCCTTATTCGGAGCCGCAATGCTGGTTATGTTCTCATCCTTTAATGCAACAGAGGTTTTAGAGGCAATAGAATATTATCGTGTAACCAATTATATTGGTGTTCCCATAATGTTTCAAATGTTGATTAATAACCCCGATTTCACAAAACGAGATTTATCTAGTATAGAAGAAGCAAATTCAGGTTCAGCTTCATTAGCTCCAGAATTAGCGAAGAGATGGGAAGAAGTTGTTGGAACGAAAGTTGGACAAGGATTTGGATTGACAGAAACATCACCAATAACACATATGCCTCTTAAATGGATGCCAGAAATAGACTCAAAAAGTATAGGTGTACCAATTATAGATACAGATGCAAAAATTGTGGATCCAGATACTTTACAAGATATTGAGGAAGGTAAAGTTGGAGAATTACTTCTGAAAGGACCTCAAATAATGAAAGGGTATTGGAAACATCCAGAAGAAACCAAGAAAACGATTATAAATGGATGGCTACGAACTGGTGACTTAGCACGCATGAATAAAGATGGTTTTTTTTATATTGAAGGTCGTACCAAGGATATAATAAAGTACAAGGGATACAAAGTCATGCCAAAAGAAGTTGAAGAAAAATTATTTGAACATCCGGCTATTCTGGAAGTAGCAATAGTTTCTGCACCAGATCCTGAAATAGGTGAAACAATTAAAGCCTATGTGGCACTTAAACCAGAATATAAAGACAAAATCACAGAAAATGAGATTATCGAATGGTCAAAAGAAAGATTAGCGGGATATAAATATCCGCGTCAAGTTGAATTTGTAACCGTATTACCAAGAACCGCTGTTGGGAAAATTTTTAGGAGAAAATTAAGAGAGAGAGCTGCAAAGTAAAAAAGTTTAAAAAAATTAGGTATTTTTCTTAATTTCAGCTAGTTTCTTAAATATATCTTTAAAATGTCCTCCTATCCAATAAATTTTATTACACTCCTTATTTGTACATACCCAAAATTCATCATTATTTACAAAAACCGAATCAGGTATTTCATTTCTAAATTTAATCTTATCTTCTATGATTTTAATTTTAGAATTACATTTTGAACACCTAGCGATATTAGAATCATACTTTAAACGAATTTCAAATTTTTTAAAAATATCAGACATCTTTTCAGCAAATATAGTGGAATTTAATAGTATGCAAGGAGTCAGAGAATGATTAATTTCAAATTTTAAATATAAATCTGGATTCTCTTGAAGTATTTTTTCATACCTTTTTTTGAATTTTTTAATCATCTCTCTATCACGACTGATTAAAATGCGATGTTCTAAAAAGCATTGCTCAATTAAATCATCATCAGAAACAGGAGATCCATAAGAAAATTCGTAATCCTTAGCATATCGCGTATCATATCCCAGGAATCTCAACCATCGTGTTAAATTTCCTTCCATCTCATCTGTAAGAAACTTCATCTGTATCAAAATTTTTATTAATAATTATTGGTATCGGCTGAATCGCATCATTAGGGCAACGATGAAAGCAAACAGAACAGGCTCCATATGACTTTTGACTTTATAGATATCACAATCTTATCTGAATAAAAATAAAAAAAAAATTATTGAACAAGTGAAGACGCTTCTTTTAGCCTTGATTCAGCAATACTTACAATTGATTCTATTATATCTTTAACTTTATCTATTGCTATTACTAAACCACAACTTTGACCAAGAGGTATTGCTCCAGTTACTAGATCCCCGTTTAAATAGACAGATTCATAGTGTTTACCATCCTCAAGCAGCTGTTCCATTGTAAATTCGTCTTCTTCGGCCATTTTTTCTTCCCTGCTATCAATGAGTCCATGATTTAAAGCGTATTCATTTCTCCATAATCTTATAGGTCCTAAAAATCCTGTAACTAAGATAGTGTCTTTAGGGTTGGCAGGGGGAACAATATCTTTGTATTTTTGATGAAATTCACTTTCTTGTGATGCTATGAACCTTGTACCCATTGCAATTGCGCCTGCTCCCATTCCTAATGCAGCTGCAAGACCATATCCATTTCCAAAAGCTCCACAAGCAATCACTGGAAAATCGGGATGTTTTTCCATTACTTCTTGAAGTAGTACTAATGTGCCTGTTTTTTCATAGGATTGATGACCTCCACCTTCGCTTCCAGTAACAACCATGCCGTCTACCCCTGAAGCAACACACTTATCTGCCAACCAAGCAGCTGGAGCAACATGAAAGTGTTTAATGTCACTCTTCTCCCTCAATGCTTGAAAACTCTTGCTTCCAGGCAAAATTTTCGAAGAACCTGCGCTTGTTAATGCATAAACACATTGGTCTCTGATTTTCTGATTTTCCATAATAACTTTTGGAACTTGCCTACAAAGTTTTTTTGCATCAAATTGCATTCTACCCGTTCTAATGTTGAAACCAAATGGTTTATCTGTATGTTCTACCACATACTCCATATCCTCTTTCATTGTCTTAAGACTATCCTTCCCCAAAAGGTTGGTATGGCTTATTACTCCCATACCACCTGCTTCAGATACAGCAACAGTCAACTCTTTTGTATAAAAGGGTCCCATCGGGGCTGCAAATATGGGATGTTTTATCCCAAACATTTCTGTTATTCTTGTCTTTATCATTTTTAGCTTCATTAATAATTTTAATTCTTATACTTAATATTTTAATTTAAGAACTAAAAAAGCTTTTTAGAGAATTTTGTTTTAAAAATTCGAATCTTGAAATTTAAACTAAGAATTGCTTCCAGTAATAGAAATTATTAAAATACATTTAATTTTTTCATCATTATCCGCTTCTCTCAACCTCGCTTAGAGCGATTTCAACATGTCGCTGCTAAGGGAATGAGCTTTTTCAGGTCCATCTATAGTAATTACGACAACTATTCCTATTACATCATATTAAATAAATTTTTGATTTTCCATAGGATTTCTTATCTTTCACTGTTTATTAAAACTTATTTTTCAATTAGCTCCTCTAAGAAATAAATAACATTATCACTTCTTATATTATAGAATCTAATTATTGTTAGTAGAGTGAAAATATGAAAGAAATAAATCATAGCCCCCTTTTACAAGTAGCCTTGGATCTTGAAAGCATGGATCAAGCACTTCAGTTAGCTTCAGAAGTTGCCCCCTATGTGGACATTATGGAAGCAGGAACGCCATTAATTAAATCAGAAGGAATACGTGTTGTTCAAGCACTCAAGAATGCCCATCCTGATAAATTAATATGTGCTGATTTAAAAATCGCGGATGCTGGATATCTCGAAGTACGAATGGCAGCCAAATCAAAAGCAAATATAGTAACCGTGCTTGCTGATGCATATAATATAACAATTGTAGAGACTCTGCGTGCTGCTCATGAATTCAAAGTGGATATTATGGCAGATCTCATCATGTCAAGAAAACCAGCTAAACGATTAAGAGAGATCGTGGATCTTAATTATAAAGATACCAAATTGCAATACTCATTAGTACATAGCGGGTTAGATCGACAAGAATCGAGACATTCCCCTTTATCAGAAATTGATTCTGTAGCTCATATTCAAAATAGACCGAAATTAGCCATAGCTGGTGGAATTGGGGAATCTGAAATCCCAAAGTTACGATCGCTCCCTCTTGAGATTATAATAGTCGGTGGAGCGATTACACGTGCTGAAAACCCAAAAGATGTGGCACGAGAAATTAGAAAATTAATTAATTTAACATATTAAAAACGATTCTCGATATGAGAAAATTATAATAATATAAATAAACGGTTTTATGTAATTAATTGAAATTATTTTTGTCATAAAATATTATCATATCAATATATGAAGAAAGAGCATTACCATGACCTTAGAAATGATAGATATAACAATTGCTATAATTACTGCAATATTCGTATTCATTACGTTAACAATCGGAATTCGGATAGCATCAAAATTTTTTAAATTCCACAATGCGACTTTTATTTACATTGGTATTGCTTGGGTTGGTATGTCATTCCCTTTAATTCCAGATCTATTAGAGCCTCTCTTTATACTAACGCAACCTACTATATCTGATCAAATGTTGATACTAATATATTCAGTATTCAATGTGATTTTATTACCCGTATTTGTCATTCTCTGGCTTTATGCTTTGATGGATCTTATAGGTACTGAGAAAAGAATAAAAGAATTTTTATTAATTTTTAGTATAGTCTTGAGCATATTGTATGAGTGTTTCTTGATTTATTTCAGCCTTACTGATATATTCCTTTTAGGATCAATTAGTAGTCCCTATCACGTAATATGGACTTCATTTATAGACATTCTATTATTATCCTGTATACTAGTGGTATTGATTACGGGTTTTATATTTGCTCGTAGTTCATTGAAATCAGAAGATAACTTAATTAAATTAAAAGGTAAAATTTTGATTGGAGCATTTATTTTATTCTTTATCGGGGCTGCAATTGATGCTATCTTCATTACTGACATCTCAAATATCATTGCACGATTATTCTTGGTAATAAGTTCAATTTCTTTCTACATCGGGTTTATTCTACCTAAATGGATAAGAAAATTGCTACTAAATTAAACAATAATTTATTTTTCAACTTTTTATTTTATTGATTAAACTATTTTATTTGTCAAAATCGGTCATTTTTTGATTGCTATTGGATTTTGATGCAAAAAATATGAGTAGATAATAAATTTGATGTTGGTTTAGATTAACATGAAAAAAGAAAAAACCGAAATCTAAAAAATAAAATTATTATACATCGGAGAATAAACATCATGCCTGAAAGTAGTATCATTTTAAACGATCTTAACAAGGTTTTTATCCCTTGTCGAACGGTATTAGAGATGGAAGCCCTTACATCCTTGTTTTTAGAATATTATAGTTATGATCTGCTCAAGGAGGTCCCCAAAAGTCAACCATCAAGTCAATCTCTTAAAGAAATTTTTCGAATTTTAGAATGCATACCTCTGGAGAGGATAATAGAATATTTTATTGACGTAGTGGTGCGTAAGCTCAAACCAATCGTGATGTATGCAAGGAACCATCAAGATCGATATAGAATGGGGAATGTTGCAGCTTACACGAAAACACGCATGTGCCTTTATTTAACACTCCATCGATTAAAGTTAAAATTCTTGATCATCAAACATTTCATGACAGCATTTAAAGAGAATAATTTCAGATTAAATTTACCGGAAGAACAAGATGGGTTAGGAGCACATGCCTTTATAGCTTCTTTCTATAATGATTATATTCATAAAAATAAGATGAATCTAAAATTAATGCTTTCAACTAAAAGAGTTTCCGAGAGAGTTAATGAATTAATTGATCTTAAGGATATTGTTACTAATGAGGATATCATTTATGCAATAACCTTTAAAAAGTTTTTAGACGACAATAGTCGAATTAAATTTATCATGAGAGAAATAAAAGCTTCTCTTTTCGTGTGCAAGGTCATGTTCGCTCAAATGGATGTTTTTAGCCCTTTTACCCTTGCTAAAGAAACGATGATCGATGCGGAAGAAATCATGCTTAGTCAAGATTTTATTCCCGTTCTCATACCCGCGATATCAACTTGTTATTTAGGGAATAATCAAGATCAGCTTGAAGATTTATTTCAAGCGTACGAATTTTTGATGAATAGAGTATTAGAAGGAATTAATTATGCTATAGAAATAGCATCAGGAGGACAAATCATTCTTGATTTAGATGATACCATTTACAATTTAGGAAACATCTTTGATATTTAAGTAACATGTTGAAACCAACCTTCACCCCTTATTTATTCTATTTTGAGGAATTAATTGAGAATAATAGAAGAAAAAAATAGAATTATTAAATTTTAATCCTAAATATACTTCATTAGTATAATTTAATTAAATAATACAAAATAAAAAAGAAAAATACATGGTGATATGTAAAATTGTCAAGAAAAGTAGCAATTATTGGGGTAGGAATCACCCCCTTCCGAGCAAGATATTTGGATAAAACATATTTCGAACTCGCTTACGATGCTACAAAACTCGCTCTCAAAGATGCGAACAAGAATGGTGCAGAAATAACCCACAAAAATTTAGAATCAACAGTCTATGGAATATATAATGAATTATTTGAACGACAATTCATGCCAGATATTTTTATTAATTCGTATCTCGGGATGAATAATAAACCGGGTACGCGGATTGCATCTGGAGGGGCTACTGGAGGATATACTGTGAGGATGGCTTATTCGGAAGTAGCATCAGGGTTGTCTGATCTGTGCCTATGTCTTGGTGTGGAGAAATGTAATGATTGTTATGATGAGCAAACGGGGACTACTACTCCCGAAGTACTTAACGCCATTGCTTATAGTGCGGATATGACGTATATTGTATAGTTATTTTATTTACTATATGAGCGGAAGAATATCCGATGGGAAAATATAGTTTGGAACTCCCAAATATCCCCATTGATGGCAGCCTCATCATATGTTTCAATGGTTAATGCTCATTATGAGGAATTTGGTAATCCAACAGAAGAACAAATGGCTCATGTGAGCGTTAAAAATCATGGAAACGCAATGTTAAATCCTAAATCGCAATCTCCGATGGAAATTACCGTGGAAGATGTGATGAATTCTCGGATAATTTGTTATCCTTTTAAAATGCTTGATTGCTGTCTATATTCAGAAGCTTCTGCTGCATTGATTTTAGCAAGTGAAGCAAAAGTAAAGGAATTAAAAATTGAAAATCCAATTTGGATAACTGGAGTAGGAGCTGCAAATACTGATTGTTTTATAGGAAATAGAGAAGATATGGGAAGACTTTATTCAAATATTTATGCTGCAAAAGCAGCTTATAAAATGGCATCACTCGATTATAATAAAATTAAAAATCAAATAGATTTAGCAGAATTACACGATGCATTTAGTGGACAAGAAGTAATCAGTTATGAAGAACTTGGATTTGTCCCTTTTGGTGAAGGAGGCTCTTGGATTGAAAAAACATTCGAGAAATCTGGAGAGGGTCCTTGGTTGGATGGAGAACTTCCATGTTGTCCTTCCGGTGGTTTGATAGGATGTGGTCATGCAGTTGGTGCCACGGGAATAATGAGTACTGGGGAAGCTGCTTTACAATTAAGAGGAGAAGCCGGGAAACATCAAGTTCAGATTGAGAAGGGAAGGGCTATAGCTCACTCAATTGGAGGTCCAGGAGCAGCTTATGCCGCTGTAATAGTAATGGCTAACAAGGAGGGATTAAAATAATGACAGAAAAATTCCAAGATCATCAAATACGTGATCGAATAAAAATAGAATATCGTTATACGATGGGTGGTCAATCCAAATTCTTTATCGAAGTGATGAAAAATAAAAAGCTATTTGGTACGAAATGCACCAAATGTGGAAAGATATGGATGCCTCCAAGAATAAATTGTTCTGATTGTTACGAACCTGCAGATTGGGTAGAACTTAATCAAGCTGGAACGATACAAGTAAGCACGATCGTGTGGTATACAACTTCAGCTTTTATCAAAGCAGTACCCTATGGGATAGGATTCATTAAACTCGATGGTGCTGAAACTGCTATATTTCAAGGGATTTTCTCAGAAAATCTCGTACCTTCTAAAATTAAAAAGGGCAAAAGAGTTAAAGCAGTATTTAATAAACAAAGAGAAGGAAAGATGACCGACTTTTTCTTTGTTCCCGAGGATGAGTATGAAAATTGGATTTCAAAACCAGAATACGAAGGAGGAGTGTAAAAATGGGACAAGCAAGAGAAAAATTGATGAAAATTGTCGAGAAAATAAACAATAATCCAAAAGCTCAAGCTGTTTTTGTGACAAATATTGCGGGGGAAGATGCCTATTGGGAAATGTCTTTCCAATTTAATCTTGATAACGAAAAAGGTTTCTATCTGGAGATAAAAAACAAAAAAGTCTATTTATCAGAAGGAACAAAACCTAATGCTGATATAATATTGTCTGGGGATCCTAATGCAATTGTGAGAATTTGTGAAGGAAAAGGAGATTTTACTCATGCTATATCACGTGAGCAAATAACTGTCAATAAAGGAAAAGTAATGGATGTAATCCGATTAACTAGAGCTATTACCATTGTTTTACATGTAAAATAACTTGTTTTTATCTTTTTCATTTTCTATCTAAACTTTTTTTTAAATATTTTATTATAAACTATAAAAATAATAAACGAGTAATTAAATATTAAAAACTCAAATTTGAAAAGTTGATATAAATGGTTGAAAAATTTTGGTTGAAATCTTATGATGATCATGTTAAACCAAATCTACAGTATCCAACTGAAGATCTTGGAACCATTTTAACAAAAAATATGATGGAATTTCCGGAAAAAATTGGGATCTATTTCATGGATGCTGCTCTTACCTATAAAGAAGTATTAGCATATTCGCAAAAATTTGCTACTTTTTTACAAAAAAATGGTATTGAGAAAGGTGATGTGGTTACAATATCCCTCCCTAACACGCCTCAATATTTATTTGCAGTATACGGAACTTATATGGCAGGAGGAACCGTTTCTGGATGCTCTCCGTTATTAAGTCCTCCAGAAATTATGTACCAATTAGAAGACTCCGGATCTAAGGCAATTGTTACTATGGATGTGATCTATGAAAAAGTTTTATCGAAATTTTTAGATAAATTACCGAATCTAAAATTAATCATCCCAACAAACATCTCTGAATTTATGGGTTTTAGTGGGTTCAAGGTTTTTATGGGTAAATTAATTAAAAAAATTCCAAAAGGAAAAATGGCTCCATGGCCAGGAAAAACAGTAGTTCCTTTTCTAAAGGCATTAAAGACTGATATTGACATTAAAAAAATAAATATCAACATTAAAGAAGATGCAGCATTGATTCAGTATACTGGTGGAACTACAGGACGTCCTAAAGGAACAATTATAACTCATTCGAATTTGTTAGCAAATTTAACGCAATTCGATGCATGGCTTGGTCGAGAACATGGTAAAGAGGTGTTACTCTCAGCATTTCCATTCTTCCATATCGCGGGATATTTGATAGGTCTATTTCTTCCCTTTATTTCTGGAACACAAACCCTAATTGCTAATCCTAGAGATACAGACCATATCATCGCAGAGATTATTGATAAGAGACCGACAAGTTTTGGAAATGTTCCCACACTATTTTTGATGATACAAAATAATCCGAAAGCCCTAGAAATTCCTATAGAAATATTGGATCATATCACTTTATATGTTAGTGGTGCCGCTCCGTTTCCAGCTGAAGCAATAAGAGAATTTGAAAAACTATTTCACACTGAAAATAAATTTGTCGAAGTCTACGGGATGACGGAAACATCTCCTCTAGCTACTGCGAATCCTGCCTTTGGAACAAAAAAGATAGGAACAGTCGGTTTACCTCTACCTGATACTGAAGTTAAAATTATTGATATTGATACGGGGAAGGAATTGGGAATCGGAGAACCTGGGGAGATTTTAATAAAAGGGCCTCAAGTAACAAAAGGATATCATAATAAACCCGAAGAATCTAAAGCTGCATTTGATAGTGAGGGATATTTCCATACTGGTGATGTTGGGGTATTTGATGAAGATGGATATTTAAAGATTGTCGATAGGACTAAAGATATGCTAATAGTTAGTGGATTTAAAGTCTATAGTGTCCATGTAGAGGAAATACTGACGAAACATCCAGATATTGCAATTTTGGCGATAATTGGAATCCCAAATCCAGATAGACCTGGTGCTGAAATTGTAAAAGCAGTTGTCCAATTAAAAGAAGGAGTAATAGAAGATGATGCAGTTAAAACAAGTATAAAGAAATTCGCTGAAGAAAATCTCTCAAAATATGAAATTCCAAAGATTTGGGAGTTTCGTGAAGAGATTCCGCTTACTCTAGTTGGGAAGGTTGAAAAGAAGAAATTAAGAGAATAATTTGAGATATCATAATTCAAATACTTTTTTTGTTTTTTTTAATTTTTATTCAAAACTAATTAATTTTTGGGATTAATTGATGAAAATCGAAGAATTTGAGGATATCATCTATAAAAAGGAAGAAAACGGTATTTGTACTGCCAAGTTTTCAAGACCAGAGAGAAGGAATGCTGTAACCTACATTACATTTTTAGAACTTTTTTATATCATTGAAGATATGGAGCAAGATAAAAATGCTAAAGTATTGATAATAACTGGTGATCCTAAAGGCGAAGCTTTTACTTCTGGAGGGTATTTTAAACCTGAAATGTTCCATAAAATGCAAAAATATCCGGAAATCGATTTGATGGATATTGCTCAAAAAAAACTATGTTTAAAGATGTGGGATTTTCAAAAACCCGTAATCGTCGCGATTAATGGGATGGCTATAGGTGGAGGCGTCACCATGCCATTAGCGGGTGCTGATTTAGTTTATATGGCAGAGGATGCATGGTTAGGGTTTTATTTTGCAAGAAGAGCCATAGTACCCGAATTTGGTACAACTTTTCTTTTACCTTTACTGGTAGGATTTCAGAGAGCTAAAGAAATATGTTATATGGGGGAAAAGGTTTCCTCTCAACGAGCACTCGAGTTGGGATTAACAAATAAGGTTTTACCGAATGAAGAATTGATGAATTATGCTCGAGAACAAGCATTGCGATTGATTCCTCCAAACGGTCCTAGTTTATCACTAAAACTAATGAAAAAAACTATGCATGCATACTTTCGTGAAATTCTCTCTCAAACTTTAGACATGGAAAATAAAGCGCTTCGAAAGACTTTTGCTTCTAAAGATTTTAAAGAAGCAATGTCTGCTTTGAAAGAGAAAGAAGATGTTAAATTTATAGGGAAATAACAGCTTCATCGCGAATTCCAATTATACTTATTATTCAAAAATTCGGACCCAAAATCCAATATTTGATAAATTTTATATTTCTAACGAGAAATTTATTCATTATGATTAATTCAACTTATAACGAAAAGCGAGTAGTGGGAAATTTTCCTGTTATCGTGATAGGTGCAGGACTAGGGGGTCTTGGAGCTGCGTGTCAACTTGTAGCCCGAGGCGTACAAGTTCTCCTCTTAGAAAAACATAATGTACCGGGAGGTTTTGCTACGTCGTTTGTAAGAGGGAGATTTGAATTTGAGGGTGCCTTACACGAATTAAGTGATATCGGTACTGAAGGCAATAGGGGAGCTTTATACAGGTTTTTCGAAAGGCTTGGAATCGTTCCCGAGACACTTAGATTCAAAAATGTACCAGAATTTTATCGTAGTGTGTATCTTGATGGATATGACGTTACCTTACCTCTGGGAATGGAGGATTATACAAATAAATTAATCGAACTTTTTCCTCATGAACAAAAAGGAATTGAAGAGTTCATGGACGTTTGTAAGGCCGTGTTAGCAGGAATTGAATACATTGCTGCTAAAGGAGGAAAATTTAATCAGGGAGAGGTACTGAAAGAACATCCCTGGCTTCCAAGAGTCGCAGGAATTACACTTTCAGAATTATATGAAAAATTTTTCACTGATAAGAAGTTAATTGCGGTATTATCTCAGCTATGGGGTTATATAGGGTTACCACCTGATAGAATGAATGCATATGCTTTTGTAGCAATGTTGATTTTCTATCTGAAATGGGGTGCTGCATTCCCTATGGGGAGATCTCATTCTCTGACAAATGCATTAGTTAACGCATTTGAAAAATTTGGTGGTATAGTAAGATATAATGCACTAGTTGAGAGAATTCTAGTTAAAAATGGAAGAACTTGTGGTGTCGAACTTCAAAATGGAGATATTTATCTTTGTAATGCTGTAGTTTCCAATGTGAATCCAATCTGCACTGCGATGAAGATGTTACCTGAAGAAATAGTTCCTGATGATTATAAAAGAAAAATATATACTCCAGGAATAGGACCTTCGGGATTTTCTGTATATATTGGATTGAATGCATCTCATAAGGACCTTGGTTTTACCGTGCATGAAACATTTATTAATTCCACATATGATATGAATCATGCTTTTGAAACATTTCGAAAATTGAAACCACCAGAATACATGGTTGCAGCATGTTATAATCATATCTATGAGGAAATATCTCCTCTTGGAACGACTCAATTAGTTCTTACCACGCTCCAGATGGGGAAATTATGGCAAAATATCGCACCAGATCAATACTTTAGAAAAAAAGATGAAATTGCAGATAGTATGATCTCGTTGGTAGAAAAAACGATTTGCCCAGATATAAGAGATCATATAGAAGTGGCAGTTGCAGCAAGTCCTTTAACATATTATCGTTATTCTAAGAATATTGAAGGGGCAATATATGGAACGGAACAATCCGTGGAAAATGGACCTTTATTGAGATTAAAAAGTAGAGGTGCAATTCCAGGACTATATCAAGTAGGTGCTTGGACTAATTTTGGTGGGGGATTTTCAACAAGCATAGTCGGTGGAAGAATAGCCGCGGGAATGTATCTAAAAGATAAAATCGAGAGGAGATGGTAAATAATGATGGAAGATATTAAGAAATATCAGAATGCAGAAAAAATAAAGAAAAAAAGAGAAGAAATACAAGCAATACCTTGGTATTATGATGGATTAGAGAACTTATGTAACAGAATCCATCCTACAAATCAAACATTAAGAATCTCTGACATCATACAACTCTCTCATGATACCAAATTATTCCGATTAGTACCTGCCAAACCACAAAAACCATTAGCACCATTTCGAGCAGGTCAATACATGGGTATTACTATAGAAATTAATGGAATCAGAACTTCAAGACCATATTCATTAGTTTCTTCTCCTAACCAACTTGCTTATTATGAGATAGGAATACGGAAAAAAATCGGTGGTTTTGTAAGTCCATATTTAATCGAGAATGCGAAAGTGGGAGATGTCATTGAAGCTACAGAACCAATGGGAAATTTATTTTATAACCCTCTTTTTCATGGAAATAATCTTGTTTTCATAGCAGGAGGATGCGGAATTACACCGTTTATATCACTATTACGAGATATTACCGAAAGAATGAGTCCAATAAATATCTGGTTGATTTATGGGGCTTTAACAGAATCTGAAATTCTATTCAAGAATGAATTGGAAGAAATCAAATCCAGAAGGAATAATGTTAACATAAAATATGTTTTATCTGAACCAGATCCAAGTTGGAGAGGTGCATGCGGATTCATAACGAAAGAAATTATTTCGAGTGAAATAAAATCATTAGGTAAAAAATATTACTATGTAGTTGGTAATCGTGCAATGTATAATTTTATAGAGAGTGAACTTAATAAATTAGGCATTCCTAAACATAAAACTTATTTTGAAGCATTTGGTGCACCTGATGATATCACTAAAGTGATTGGATGGCCACAAAATTTGAATAAGTCTCATAAAGTTCAAGTAACCTTGAAATACAGAAAATTAGGAAAGGTAGAAGAACTCATATTTAAAGCACCTTGTACTGAACCTTTACTTAATAGCATTGAAAAGGTTGGCAAACCAGATATTATACCTGATAACAGTTGTCGATCTGGTGAATGTGCATTATGTAGAACGAAAATGATCTCTGGAAAAGTTTTTGTTCCACCTGAAGTAACAATTCGGGATATAGACAAAGATTATGGATTTATTCATCCATGTATATCATATCCTTTAACCGATCTTCACCTAGATCTTACTT
Organism: uncultured archaeon; assembly: GCA_964583985.1. Lineage (GTDB taxonomy): Archaea > Asgardarchaeota > Lokiarchaeia > Sigyniarchaeales > SOKP01 > SOKP01. Next base: position 130,827 of record CAZOYD010000002.1, on the reverse strand, counting down.
TAACATAAAATTTTATTTTCCTTTTTTTAAAATAAAAAGAAGTAAGAAAAAGTTTATTTCCATTTCCATTTTGGTTTAGTTTTTGTTAGACGAGCCATTGCTCCACCTACTGCATCTTTAGTTTGAAGTAATTGAGAGCTTACAAGGGTTTCTAGTTCTAACCCTAATGCGGTATCTTTACCATAACAATCATCAATCAGTTTCTTTGCAAGCCCAACTGCTAATGGACCACTCGTCATGAGCTCGTCTGTATAAAATTTTATTATTGATTCTAATTCTTCATAGCTTTTAGCAACTTTATTTACAACTCCAAGTCGATAAGCTTCATTTCCATCAAATTTTCTACCCGTTAGAACGATATCCTTCGTATTTTGGATTCCCACAATTCGTGTTAACCTTATGGTTCCTCCCACATCAGGATTCATTCCGATCTTGCTTTCTAACATGTGGAACTGTGCTGAATCCGTACAGAATCGAAAGTCGCATGCCAACGCAAGTTCAAAAGCCATTCCAAAACAATAACCGTTAATTTTCGCAATTACAGGTTTCTCCATCTTTTCAATTTTTGTAAAAATTGGGTGAATCCATGTATTCGCAAAATATCGAAAATTACGAGGAATTCGTAAATCAGGAACCACTCCTTCGGGATCTCTTTCCTGACCTGTTAAAAAATTGAGATCTATCCCTGAGCTAAAAAAATCTTTTCCACCGGTAATAATAACTACTCTAGCTTCAGTTCGTTCAACTTTATCTATTGCTTTTTGTAATCCGACCATTAGATCATAATTAAAAGCATTTTTTTTATCTATTCGGTTTAAAGTAATGGTAGTAATTGTTCTATCCTCATTTTCCTCAATTAAGACAATATCTTCACTCATATTTTTTCATGTTTTCTTTTTAATTATTATAATTATTATATCGCTTAATTAAAAAAAAAATCTATATGAAAAGTAAGAAATAAGATGAAAATTTTTTATGGAGAATTAATGAAATATAATCATAATTATTAAAAAATAAAATTAAAAGAAGAGGATAAGATTTGAAATATTTTAAACTATTCACACCGCTGAAAATTAAGAATTTATCCATCTCTAATCGTATTATCATGCCAGCTATGCATTTAAACTTGGCAAAAGATGGCTTTATTAGCAACAAATTGGTGGATTTCTATGTTGAGAGGGCAAAAGGGGGTGCTGGCATGCTGATTGTTGGTGGATGCTATGTGGATATTTATGGTAAAGGATTGCCTTCTATGATCGCTGTTGATGATGATAAATATTTACCGAAATTAGAAGAATTTACAAAAGCTATTCACGATGCTCGTGATGATGTAAAAGTCTGTTGTCAATTCTATCATGGTGGTGCATATGCATTTCCACAAATCATCGGAAAAACGCCCATAGCTCCTTCAGCTGTATATAGCAATTTCAGCAAAACAATACCTCGTGAAATGACCATGGAAGATATTGAACGAGAACAACAAGCATTTGAAGATGCTACTATACGAGCGAAAAAAGCCGGTTTTGATGCAATCGAGATATGCGCTAATGCTGGTTATCTACTTGATCAGTTTATTTCTCCTAAAACTAACAAAAGGAAAGATAAATATGGTGGAGAACTAGAAAATCGATTAAGATTTCCAATTGAAACGATTGAGAGAATACGGGCTAAATCGGAAGATCTAGTAGTAGGTTATCGAATATCTGGAGATGATTTCGTTCCCGGAAGTAATACTTACAAAGAAAAGGCAGTAATTGCAAAAGAATTAGGTAAATACTTGGATTATTTTAACGTTACTGGCGGATGGCATGAGACTAAAACTCCTCAGTTAACAATGGATGTACCTCACGGATGTTATACCTATTTAGCAGAAAATATCAAGAGAAATGTATCCATTCCAATATTTTCTTCAAATAGAATTAATTATCCCGAATTAGCTGAGCAAGTCCTAATGGCTGGGAAAGCGGATGCAATTTGCATCGGTAGAGGATTAATCGCTGATCCTTACCTCCCTATGAAAGCTCAGAAAGGTGAATCACAAGATATAATGAATTGTATAGGATGTAATCAAGGATGTTTCGATAATGTATTTCGAATGATGCCAGTTACTTGTTTAAGAAATGCTAGAGCCGGTAATGAAGCACGAACAAAATTAAAACCATTAAAAGAAAAGAAAAAGATCATGATCATCGGATCTGGACCAGCAGGACTAGAAGCAGCACGGGTAGCGGCGATGAGAGGCCATGAAGTGCATGTATTTGAAAAGGACAATAAAATTGGCGGGCTATTAAATATAATTTGGATACCCCCAGGACGGAACGAATTTAAAAGGATGATAGATAATTATAACTATTGGATCCAGAAATATCAAATCAAGGTTCATCTCCAGCAAGAAGTTAATTCTCAATTAGTAAAGGATTTCAATCCAGATATGGTGTATTTGGCGTCTGGAACGAAACCTATTATTGCTCCAATCCCTGGAATTGATAGAACAAATGTTTTTTGGGCAAACGACGTGTTTAATGGGAATGCTCCGGTTGGGAGAAATAGCGTAGTTATCGGTGGTGGTGCAACTGGAATTGAATTAGCCATTTATTTGGCAAAATTTGGAGCAATGAGCCCTGAAGCATTCGATTTTCTCACGTTTTATCATGCTTTAGAACCTCAAGTTGCATTAGATATGCTTCATGAAAAACGGAACAAAGTAACAGTATTAGAAAAATTACCTAAGTTGGGTACAGCTCTTGGAAAAACGACTAAATGGGTTCTTTTAGGAAAATGTGACTTTTATGGGGTTAAATTTGTAACTAACGCAAATGTTACCGAAATTGGTGAAAATTACGTGAATTATACCGATGCTCAAGGAAACGATCAAGTCATAAGTAATATCGACTATGTATATCATGCAACGGGAGTAGTTCCTAATGATGCTCTTTATGAAGAGATCAAAGAAATGGGATTCGAAGTAATGAAAGTCGGAGACGTACTAAATCCTCAAACGGTCATGGAAGCTGTTGCTAAAGGTTACAAATTAGGAAATACCGCGTAATTTTCTTTTATTTTTTTATCTCTTGTTTTTAATATTTGGAAAACGCATACTATTCAATATTAAAAAATTTTAAAAAAAAGGTAAAAATTAAAGGTTTTTAATAGTCTCTTTTACAGATTTTTCAAAACGCTCACATATTTGATCAGTTTCTTCATCATTAATTACTAATGGTGGCTTGATTTTAAGTATGTTTTGAATGAAGTAGCCACCGGTGGACGCGATAAGTTGCATTTGTTCTCCAAAAAGGATATTATACTTTTTCCAAGCAATATGGATCAAAGATTCTATTAATTTATTATGTGGTTCTCTGGTTTCTCTATCTTTAACAAACTCAACTCCTATAAATAACCCAGGTCCCCTGACATCTCCTATCTCAGGAATATCTTCTGATAGCTCTTTTATGTATGATGTAATTTTCTTACCTTGCTTTTCAGCATTTTCAGGAATCTTGTTTTTCTGTAATATTTCAATATTTATCAAACAAGCTGCCATGGCTAAAGGTGGAGAGGAGAAAGTGGAATGTTCCTCAAACTCTGTTAAGGTTCTTAACTTTTCAGATGCTACAGTGATTCCAATAGGAATACCCGCTGCTGCTGCTTTAGTCAGCGTCATAATGTCTGGGGATATATCTTTATTATATGTCGATTGATACCAATCAGAAGCAAACATTTTTCCCGTTCGACCAAATCCAGTTTGTGCCTCATCATAAGTCAGAAGAATCTTATTTTTAGCACAGATCTCTTTTAATCCAACTAAGAAATCAACTGGGGCGGGAATCATGCCACCTGGACCTTGCATTGGTTCTATAATACATCCGATTGGAGTCCCTGTTGGATACAATTCTATGCTTTCCCGAATAAACTCTATGCATTCCAAATTGCATGATTTATCTCTTTTCCCTTCAAATCCTTCTTTATAATTCCAAGGGCAACGATAACAATATGGATAGAAAGTTTTAATCCAATGTTCTTTTCCCCACGGTTCGAATCTCATGGGCAATCGTTGTGAAGCTCCCATCATTACTAAATTAGAACCATGATATCCTCGTCTAAATATAATAAATTGATCCCCCTTTTTGTTATTGATCATGCTTAGTCTTATAGCACATTCCAACGCAGCACCTCCCCCAGCATTATTCACACTCACTTTTCCCCCTTTTAATTGACCTGGAGCGATCTCTGCAATCTTATTAGTGAATCTTACTCGTACAGGATTCAAAAAATACGACCATGAATGAGTTACTTGTTGGGATTGAAGATATATTGCATAACTAATATCAGGATTGTTATGCCCTAAATTTAAAACCCAAGCTTGGGAAGTACAATCAAGAATTTCCTGACCATCTTGCGTTTTAAAGTAAATTGAACCAGGTTCGGTGCTTCCGGTAATGATATGTTCTCTGGCATTAGTTAAAAGATGATGGCGCCGGCATAATAATATTTCTTCTTCATTTAAAGGATTTTTGAGTAGTCTATCAATATCTTCCTTCTTTAAATATCTTGGTTCGACCATGCTTAAGTATTATCTTTCTATTATTAAAAGGATTATTTTTTATTTTCCAAGAATTAAAAATTAAAAAAAAGAGTTTGAAGTGAAAATGTCTAAATCAACTTAAAATATTCTATATCTAAAATTCTTTTTCGTGGCTTTTCTTTAAATACTGCTTCAACTCTTGCACCAATTTCTAGCTTTTTCGGATCTCCTTCGTTAATTATATGAACGAAATCAGTATCAGATCCATCAAGTTTAATCAATGCATAAGCAAAAGGAGGTTCAAGAGGCATCACAGGTGTAGAATGAGAAACAACTGTAAAACCGGTGATAGTACCTTGATTTCCTACTTCTACCCATTCTTCCATTTTCTCAAAGCATTTAAAACATATCATTTTTGGAGGTACTGATACTTCTCCACATTTAGGACATTTAACTCCAAAAATTTTGTTGTTTTTTCCTATTTCAGTTATGAATTTTTCTACATAAGCCCCAGCGGTGTGCTTGTAAGGTACTTTAATTCGTCCACGATACACTTTTTTCTCTATATCATCTGTCATATTTCTTTTCCTCCTTTATTTCTCCTCTTTGATTATGTTAAAATATGGAATATCTGCCGTAAAATCACCTATGAGTTTATCATTAAATACAGCTTCGACACGTTGTCCAATTTTCATTTTAGTAACATCGGTCTCATTTACAAAATGCATAGTATAAGTATCAGCACCATCTAATTTGAAAAGACCATATCCATATGGAAATGGACGAATACCACCTGTTGAGGGATCTGTAAAAGGATAATTTACCACGGTAAATCCTTCCAAGGTTCCTTTTGGAGGTAGTTCTACCATATCATCAACAGTCATTTTTACTAAACAATCGGCGCAAACAGCTCTTGGTGGAAAGTGTACTTTTCCGCATTTCTTGCATTTACTTCCCATAATTTTTCTATGTTCTTTTAACTCTTCGAAAAACTTTACAGCAAGTTTCCCAATTGAATAGCGGTATGGTAGATCTGTTTTCCACTTTATTTCAAAAATTTCTTCATTACTTTTTCTTCTCTTACTCAATTTTTTCACCTCAAGGGTTCATTTCCTAATATCATTACTTCCGTCCATAAACTTCCACCAAATCCCATAGCAAGCGCTTTTTCTACATCTGGGACTTGACGCTTTCCACCACGATCCATAATCTGAATAGCAGCTTCAGCTACTCTAACTAATGCGGTAGCACCGATGGGATTCGTGCTTAAGACTCCTCCTGATGGATTAACGGGTAATTCTCCACTCATTTGGGTAATCCCTTCATCTAGTAATTTACCTCCCTCTCCTGGCTTGCAAAACCCTAACGCTTCAGTCCATGAAAGTTCGCTCCAAGAAGTGGGTTCATATATTTCTGCTACATCCAAATCTCTTAAAGGATTTTTTATTCCTGCTCTTTTATATGCTTTTTTAGATGCGATGGTGGCCGTAGGAAGATCGTACATCTTATCATCCGTCCCAAACGTATAATAATGAGCCGTTTCTACTGCATGAAACCAAGCAGGTGTATCCGTGATCTTTTTGGCTTCTTTTTCATTTGCGTAAATTAGAGCACATGCACCTTCACTTTGAGGACAGCAATCGTGTAATCTTAGGGGATAAGAAATAACTTGAGAACTCATCACATAATCAATCGTAATATCTGGCATCTGAAGGTGAGCAAAAGGATTATTTGCGGCATTACTTCTATTTTTAACAGTTACCTTTGCCGCTTGTTCTGGAGTTATCCCATATTTAGCGGAATACATTCCCGCCATTAATGCAAGTGGACCTAAAGCTCCCGCTAATGAGGGTCTCTCCCACACAGGATCGAACGCCGTGATAATTCCCGTCGTTGCCCCTCCTTCATTCAATTTTTCCCATCCAACAACAAGAACTTTATCATATATTCCCGAGGCAATATTATGATACCCACAAATTGCTAAAGAACTTCCTGTGGTGCCTCCCGTTGCAATTTTTACCACTGGTTTCAAATAACCCGGCGCGGCATCAATACCCGTCCACATTTCAGAAAAATTAATTCCCTCGAAATGATCCATCTAGCATTTAATACCGATATGATATCAAAAATTGCCAATTAAGATAGCATCAATGTCTCCAGGTTCTAATTTTGCATCCTTAAGAGCCATATCAACCGCTTCATAGATCATTTCTGGGATATTAACATCTCTTCGTTTACTTCTAAACTTAGTTTGTCCCATTCCTACTACTGCAACATGATTTTTAGACATTTTTTTAATCTCCTCCAAAAATTAATACACAATTGCCTTGAGAACATATTCCATTCATCCCGTGTGCTAAACCGAGCTTGACACCATCAACTTGACGGTTTTCAGCTTCCCCTTTTAGTTGCGTTGCAATTTCTGCGACTCGAATTAAACCATTTGCCATTGTTGGATTACTAGATAATACGCCTCCAGATTTATTTATTGGAAGCTGAGTTTCAAAATGTTCATCAATGAATTTTCCTCCTTTTCCTTTATCGCATAATCCCAAGGCTTCGTATATCATTAATTCATGAAATGAAAATGCATCATAAACTTCAAACACGTCTATTTCTTTCAGAGGATTTGCAACTCCCGCCATTTTGTAGGCTGTTTTAGCTGCTAATTCCAAACCGATGAGATCCGTCATATTTCTATGACCTAAATAGTATGCATCAGTGCAACTCCCATACCCTTTTAACCATATTGGTGTATCTGTCAATTTTTTCGCTTTCTCTTCACTTGTCAATAACATCGCTACAGCTCCATCCGAAAAAGGTGGTAGATCCAACTCCTTTAATGGGTATGCCATCATTTTTGAATTTAGCACGTCATCAATCGATATTTCCTTTTGTAAATGAGCATATGGATTGTTAAGAGCATTTTTTCTATTCTTTACAGCAACTTTAGCAGCTTGTTCTTCAGTTATTCCATATTTATTCATGTACATGTTTGCCATTAATCCTGCTGATGAGATTTGATCTAATCCCAAATGCCTTTGATAGTATGGATCAAATATCGAATTGTTAACGAGGTATTGATTTACCTCCGAACATTTGCAATGAGAAACCACGAGAACGGTGTCATAGGAACCTGATAAAATTCTCATGGCGCCATATACAAATGCAAAAGCTCCATCTCCAGAAACACGAGATTCTCCCTTTCTTACTGAACCCACTGCATCTTGAATCGCCATATTTGCAATCGTTCTTCCATCATTGAAATCATTAGAACTGGTTATTACACACCCAATATCATCATTAGTTATGCCCAAATCATGGTGAAGTTGTTGTACAACTTCAAAAACTAACTCTGATATAGTTAAGTCAATTTTGTCTTCTTCATACTTGGTTTGAGCACAACCAACTATTGCTACTTTATCCATTTTTGATTTCCATGTTTTTTAATTTGTTAATTTTATATATTAAATTATTATAATATTGATTAAATGATATATAAATAGTTTTAAACCAATTTGCTAATAAAATCTACTCTTCCTATAATAAGATCTGTTTTAAAATTTAAATAGAAAGAAGATTAATTTTAATTCAATATATTTATATATGAATTTAAATTGAAATATCAAATGAGTTGTAAATAAAAATGTCTGAATCAAATCCAGAAAATAAATTGGTTATTTCAGCAGCTCTAGCTGGTGCAATTACAACCAAGGCTAATAATCCAAGCGTTCCCTATACAGCAGAGGAATTTGGAGATGAAGCAAAAAAATGCTATGATGCAGGTGCTGCAATAGTTCACATCCATGCACGAGATCCAGAAAAAGGTAATCCAACACATGACTTAGACCTAATAAAAGCTGTGCTGCAAAACATAAAATCAAAAGCTCCGGATGTAATTATCAATTTAAGTAGTGCTATTAGTTCGGTAGCTACAGATAAGCAAAGAATAGCACCTGTTCAAACCTTCAAACCACCTTTAGCTTCCCTAAATACAGCGTCCATGAATTTTGCGGTTGGTGATTATCACACTGGAAAAGTTGGCATGGGTGCTGATAATATTTTTGCCAATACTTTCAAAACAATCACGAAATTTGCAAAAGAGATGAAGAAAGTAGGAACGAAACCGGAAATGGAAATATATGACTTAGGAGGCCTTTATAACATGCTTTTTCTTAATAGATCACAAGGTGACTTTACACAACCACTTCACTTCCAGTTTGTATGGGGTGTACTCGGAGGAATCCCTTTCAATCCAAGAAATTTCTCCTTGGTATTAGATTTAATACCTCCAGATTCTACTTGGAGTGTTTGCGGAGTTTCTAAGCAGCAATTTCAAGCGGGTTTATGTGCTGCAGCTTTAGGAGGCCATATTCGGGTGGGTTTAGAAGATAATACTCGTACTATTACAGGTGAGTTAGCTAAAGGTAGTTATGAGCAAGTAATTTGGGCAAAGAAAGTTGCTGAACTCGCGGGAAGAGAAATTGCACAGGGTGATGAAGCGAGAAAAATTTTCCATCTTAAAAAAGAGCACGTAGAACTCTGAGTCACGTGATTAACATTATATTAAAATCCAATTTTCAATTCTTTTCTTTTCATATTATTGAGAAATTCTTCCACTCTTACAAATTCATTTAAAGAATGGATTTTAAATTCAGCATCTCCAATGTTAAATTAAATGGTTGTTAATCTCTCACATAAAAGTATTAAAATTAAAACGTGTTAATATTAATAACAATGGAAAAGAATTTTGATGTTATTGTAATAGGTGCTGGATTTGGAGGATCAGTAGCAGCAAAGCTTTGCTCAGACGCGGGTTTAAAAACATTATTACTTGAACGATCAGAAAATGTAGGTGATAAAGTGATTTCGGGATTAACAATACCCTTTCAAGGTTTTTTATTTGCTCCAACTTACATTAGGGACGGAAATCCACCATTTGAACGTCCTTCTGATGGTATTGATAACTATATCATCAAGGATATTGATAAAGGTGATATCTATGTTGATAATTCTCTTAAAGTCCCAAAACCACTCTCACCAATCATTTCTTTTGGTTATAATACATATTGTAAGCCATTCTGTCAGTGGTTATCCCGAAAAGCCATCGATGCTGGAGTTGAACTACGTACATCGACGACAGTAATAGATTTCATAAAAGAAGATGGAACTATTCGGGGTATCTTAACAGATAAGGGTGAGAATATTAGGAGTAAGATCATAATAAATTCTGAAGGTTCACAAGGATTATTAGCCATAAAAGCTGGTATGAGGAAAAAATATCCTCCTGAAACTATCTCTCTCGCAGATACATACGATTATGTTATGTCAAAAAAAGATATCGATAAAATATTTGGATTTTCTGTTAAAATGTGTTGGGGATGGGATGAACAAAAAATAGCACCACCACTTGGATATGGAAATGGACTTATGGTGTGGCCCTACAGGAATAGTCTTCATTTCATGCAAGATCAATGTTTAAGAATGGATGAAAAAAAAGTACCTAATTTGAAGAAGGTATTTAATGAATATCACCATAATATAACATCTAAATTATCTTGGTGGAGAGATTTGGTTTCACCGAGAATAAAGTTAAGGGCAAGAACATGGGAAGGTTTTGAAATCTACGTTGGGCTGGATAAAAATCTTCGTAAATTGCCTAAAATCACGGATGGTATGATATTAATCGGGGATGTTGCAGGTCTTGAGAGTACAGAATTATGTGATGGCGTTCCAGCAGCTTGGTTTTCTGCTGAAATCGCTGCTGGAGTTGCTATTGAAGCAATAAAAGCGAATAATGCTTCTAAATTGTTTCTTAAAAGATATACAGAAAGAATTAGTAGACATCCAATTATTCAATGGTCAATCTCGGGAATAAATCGCTATAATTTACGTTTAGCTCAACAAGAACATAGCTTTAAGACGCTTAAAAAGTACATTCATAATGGTTGGGGACTTGGAACACTCAGTTCGTTTACCACTCCCTTTTTGCAATTACTATTTTTGTACATACGTAAGGATCCAAATATAATAACTAAATGGATAAAAATGTATTTTAGATATTTTCAAAATTGGCTTCATGAAAATTTTGATTATGGACATCAAGACTCTGAGAATGATATTGCTCACAAAAAAATCACGAAAAAAGAAACAAGCTTTCTCTTTTTTTTGAGAATTATTGACAGAATTACGAAAAAACTGATAGGGATGAAAAAAATGCAAAATTTAATTGTTATCCCCTTAGCAAATTCTATGAATAGGTGTTTGGAAATAATATTACCAATTTTTGAACCAATATATTCTCTTTTCCTAAAACTAACTTATCCGATTCGGAATAAATTAAGTAAGAAATTGATATCTTTTGTGGATGGAGCAAATCCATCACTATTCAGCATTTGAGGTGAAAAACAGATGACTAAAATATCAAAAAAATTTCCTGGTGTAGAATGGATTGAAGGTACTGGTGATTTTATAAAAATTGATAAAAACAAGTGTTCTGGATGTGCTAACTGTATAAGGGTATGCTTAGCAGGATGTTTTGAGATTTTTGAAAAGACTGCGAGAATTATAAGCTTGGATGAATGCATGGAATGCGCTTCTTGCTGGTACGCATGTTCTGAGGATGCTATACAATTCTTCTGGCCTTTAGGAGGAACAGGATATAAATGCGAATGGGGGTAAACAATTTTTTTATCCATCAATAATCTGAAGCTTGGTATTGATACTAGCTTCTTATAAATTTCATTATTAATTACCTAATTTGTCAAGGATTTAACAATGATTTTAAGCTCTATTCGAATGTAAAATGATCCTTTTCATCCAATTAGGTAAAAAAAATCCATAATAAAAAAAGACACTGCTTATAGTTAGGATTATTCTGCTAACTATTAAAAGTGAACCTGTAGAAGCGAAAACACCATCCCAAACCGAACCTACTGCATATGAAAGAATTGCTAAAAGCAAGATCTTGCCTTTCAGTTTAGATTCTTTATCATTAGATTTTATAGCTGAATTTGCGAATAAAATCCCTGTAATCAAAAAAGTTATTAAAACACTAAGAAAAAATAATAATATAAACGGTTGATTTATTGAATCCACAGCACTTTGTTTTATCGCTATTATGGATGGATTTGTGAATAAAAAATATTGAAAAATTATTTCAAAAATGATTAGACCCATAATTGCGATTATTAAAATCGTTTTCTTGTGTTTCCTATATAGGAAATCTATATAGACAGCTATCCACGACACTAAACCGATAGGAACAAATGTTGTTGAAATAAAATAAATTATTTGTATATTTAGACCTTCCCCTGTTGAAAATGCGACAAAAAGCGATATAGTATGCCCCCACCAGGGTTCACTCATTATAATCCAAGTTATTCCAACAAATATTAAATCCTTTATCCTATATTTTCGATATTTAAAGAAAAATAATAATCCAACAAAAATTGAAATTATAATGAAAATTAAAGACAAAAACCCATTCATAATATCAGTATTATCTAAAACCAATTGTAATATAACACCAAATTATTACTTAGAATGCTAATTAGAAATAATTTTAACTATTTTCTATTAAAATTGAATTGTAAATACATATAAATGTATGTAAATAGAAATTATATTTTGATGAATTTAGTCATTTTACATTCCGCATAGATTGATATTCTTAATAAAAATCGGGATAAATATGAAAACATTATCAGAAGTATAAAAATGTTGAATATAATAAAAAAGTAAAGAGAAAGCTTCATATCATTCAAATTTTGAGGAAAGCAATAAAAATAAGAAATAAAATTAGTTTTCTAATAATTTTTTTTTGTGTTTATATTCGTCTTCTGAAATTTCACCATTAACAAATTGGAGTTTAAGAATTTTCAATGGATCTTCATCGCTTGTTTTTCCTAATCCTCCTTCAGATTGTTTCAATGATTCAGCGATGGACATCTTTATTAGCATGCTCAACTGATTGTTTAATCCCGCTTCAAAAACTTCAAGTTTTGCGTTTAACATTTTTTTCGCTAATTTACCTCCCATTTTTTTACCTGCAGTAATCATTTCGATATCAAGATTTAACGATACTTCCATACCATACGGTTTCTGTTCAAAAAGTACGGGAAATTTTACTTCCATGCTCGTTGCGGGTAATAACTGAAACCTAGTTTGCTTTTCTTCACGAGGACCTATTTCAATAATCTTTATATCGGTGCCTCCTTCCGAAAATGTTTTTGACGTGAAATTCTTAATAAATTGCTCGAAAAATATGTTAAAATCCACGGGAATCTCTTTGATAGCTTCAACAATAAAAACCATTAAATCACCATTTGTACATCTTAAAAAATATACATTATTCTTTAATTAAAAGTTATCTAATTTTTACTAATTTACAATGACTCTTCTCTTTTTTATCAAAAGATAAGTTAATAGACGGTAAATTAATTATCTATTTCATAAAATAATCTATATTTAACTAAAAAAAAAGAAAATGGAATAATATTAATAGGTAAATCCTTCAGGAAGTTCTGATTCTGTTGTACCCTCAACCACGAATCTAAGATCCATAATTGTATAAGTGGGTGATTTAGTATTAAAAATGGGTACTACTCTTTTATCAATTTCAGGCTCTCCTACTGCTAATACGCTCATGAGGATTGTCACTACTCCTTCAAACTCTACATTTATGAATTTTATAGGTATTGGAAGTGAATTAAATGCACCAGACCTATGAGTGATAATATAGGAATGAATTTTTGCGGTTTTCTTTGCTAAATCCGTCATATCGATGACAATGTTTTTCCTCAGACAATCTGGACAATAAATCCTGAAAGGTTGATAAATTGATCCTTTTGTACTACATTTCTCATTATCACATCGGGTTGCCATCAATCTTCCCTTTCCTAAACCTTCGAAGAAAGGAGCTTCTCCTCCGTAAGAATGGATGTATGTCATGTCACGAGGGTTCGTAACACCCGCTAATTTCCCAGTATCCTTGTTAAATATCGGTTGATTTGCCTCTGGAATGTGAAAAACGCCTCTTGGTTTATATCTTCCATTCACTATATCAACAAATCCTTTTTCATCTTTTGTTTTTGGCATCTTTTAATCCTCCTTAAGTAAGTTATTTGGGTCCATTAATATTGTTGCTGTAACATGCGAACCAACTCCAGCGTGACTAATTGCTAAGCCTCGTTTAGCATTCTTTACTTGCAAGCTAGTCCAATCATCTGGTTTTTCACGACCAAATGCATTCCATTTCTCTTGAGGTTCATGTATTTCATCCCAACGATTCCATATATGGTATCCAATCTCTGCAATTTGCATTAATCCCGTAGCTCCTACAGCATGCATGCATCCTATTAATCCTCCACTTAAATTACTTGGGAGTTTACCTTGTTTTTTAGTGCGTGGATTGATGAGATACGCATCTCCAGATTCTATATAATCTCTCCCCTCACCATAGTGACGCAATCCTACATCTTCATAAGATTGAATATCACTAATAGTAAACGCATCATGAAGTTCAATTACATCAAGATCTTCAATTGGTTCCTCAATTCCTGCCATTCTATATGCATAATACGATGCCATCCTAGCTGCTAAAAACCCGGTGAATCCTGGATACCTATCTGATCCAGGGAATCTCGTGCCTAGATCTTTATAGGTTTCTGGTGTTTCGTTTGGTAATAGCGGAATTGTCATGTCTCTCCGGTCAGCAACTCTTAAGGTATGACTTCCCGCTCCAATATAAATTCTAAGTGGATGATCCGTGATCTCATAAGCCGTTTTTTCATCACATACAATACCACAAGCAGAACCTACACTCATCAAGCAACAATCTAATACACGAAGTGGATAGGCCACAATAGGCGAGTTATTGACATCTTCAACAGTTATTTTCATTGGTCCTTGAGCATAGGGGTTCATACGGGCATATCCACGATTTTTTACAGCAATTTCTGACATTGTATCCCGAAAAGAATCTTCTTCCTTTCCAAATATTTTCCAATACCTTTGAGCCATTACTGCATAATAACCCGTGTAAATATGTCCTAAAGGAGTTTCCCAATCCTTATCTGCGGCAGCAGAAATTAGATGGTTGCCCTCATCTGTTGGTACCTCATCCATGCGTTCCCAACCAAGTGCGAGTGCGCAGTCACTATATCCAGAAGCTACAGTTTTTACAGCTTCCCACATGGTAGAACCTCCAGTAGCTCCCCCTGTTTTCACACCTATGTTCCCTAAGGGATCCAAGCCAAGTCTATCATGGATCACTGCTTCTCCAAGAAGTTGATCTCCAAAATGATCTGCAAAATGACCATAATAACATGTATGGATGTAACTTTTTAGTTCCGAAGGGGTCATGTTAACAAAATCAGCAGCAGCGGTGAATGCTTGAATACATAATTCTTCTGTTCTGGTTTCAGGGAATGCTCTATCAAATTTTGACATTCCTACAGTAGCTAAATATACTGGGCGCATCAATTTAGGAATTTTTAATTGTTTATCGCTAAATTTTATCATTTTTTACACTCTAAGTTTATTTTAGAAGTATATTTAAATCTCTTTACTAAAAGATTTGATATTTTATTATTAAGAAGCTTTATGATTAAAACTTACCAATAAATTACGAATTATAAGTGGGAATAAATTCCAACATCCGTATCAAGGTAAATTTATTATTACAAAAAAATGTATGATCTAGTATGGATACTAGAATTGCTGAATTCAGCAAGATACGCATTTCGAAATACGTCCCTGAATTGGATTTATTAAATAATCCCGTCTTGAATGCAAAAGAAAAAGAATTTCTAGCTGAATTATATGAATTTATTGAAAAAGAGCTTGATACAGAACTTAGAAAATTAGAGGAACTAAATTACATTGTTGAGGAACCTACCCAGGAGAAAAAGAGAGACCTCGTCGTCAATATAATGAAAAAATTATCTGACAAAGGATATTATTCAACTGTGCTAAATGAAGATGATTATGAAGTTGGTAGAATTACTCGGAATGCTTTAATTGCTTATGCATTATGTGGTGGTAGGTGGAGCGAGTATAGTGAGAGGTACATAGCAGGCAATTATAGCATTGAAATGGGAAGGCTTGCAGGGGGTACTTTATATTGCAATCCTGTAAATTATGCATCAAATGAGTTTCAAAAAGAAAAATTTCTCGTTCCTGTTGCCAAGAATGGTCAAATAGGAGCTTCAGCCATGACCGAATTCAATGCCGGTTCAGACATTTTCCGAATGGAACTAGCACTCCATGAGAGAGATGATAAAATCATTGCAAAGGGAAAGAAACTCTTCATTACTAATGGGATGATAGCTGATTATATCATCTTGTATGGTCGCTTAAACAATGGTCAGCTAAGTGCAATTGTAGTTGACACTGAACATCAACAGCTTAAAGATTTTAGGAGCACTAGAATCAGCACTTATGGAATGACAGATGCGTTCGTGAGTAGATTGATATTTGATAGGGTAGAAATTCCTAAGGAAAACTTGTTGAGAGGACATGGGTTGGATATTGCATTTCACCAATTGACTGAAGAACGTTTAGTAATTAGTGCGGAAGCTTTAGGTGATACCATGAAAAAGTTGCTCTATTCTCATGCTTATGCGTTACAAAGAATACAGTTCGAACGCAGGCTCCATCAATATCAAGTGATTCGATTTCCAATCTCATCCAAAATTAGAGAATTAAATTTATTGTTTTCTGCGCTTATTCAGTATGTACGACAATTAGATAAAAATCCAGAATTAGCAGGTTCAAAATTAATGGCGGCTAACGCAATGGGATTAAAAATCAGTTCAACAGAACTCGGTTTTGAAAGTGCTATACACTGCTTCAGAACTTTAGGTGGTAGGGGATTTACAAGGCAATATGCTAATGAAATAGGGCTAATGGACCCGTATTGTATGGTACATGGTGGAGGAAGCAATTACGTCTTAGAAGATAGTGAATCAAGGAGGTTTTTCAAGTTTAAACCATCACGCAATGAACTGGATGATTCCATTCCTCGAATTGATTATTAGATCAAAAAGAAACACGTTTTCTATCTTAATTCCAAAAATTAAGATAAGTTGAAAAGGTGTTTTTATTTAATACAGAGTTATTATAATTCTTCACCGATTAAATTATTAAATATAGTTACAGATTATATATTGAAAATGGACTATTATCAAGTTTTTGACCGCTTTAACATCACTCCATTCATAGAGCAATATAAAGGATTAACAATTGAAGAGCTCTATCCCAATTATCAAATTGTATCAAATGATATGGGGCAATTCATGGAAATAATCTGGGAAAACGTTGACATTCCCCATAATCTCAACTTGAATTCGTCTAAAAATTCCATTATTTACAATCTAAAGACAATTTATTACATAGGCGAATATATTGAAAAGCGTTTAAAAGATCGCGGAGTGAACTCTCTCCATGATTTAAAACACATGATCAAATATGGAAAATCAGCAAACGAATTATTGAAATTAATAAAAGAAAAAGATTACAACGCATTGCTCAATAACCAATATATTTATGATATTGATGCCAGCTTCTGTTTTAATATAAAAGATTTTTTATTTTTAGATATAGAAACATTAGATCTCTATGATGGTCCGATGATAATTATTGGGTTAGGCCATTTTACCAATTCTTCCTTCGAGATTCATATTTTATATGCTAGAGATGTAAGTGAAGAAATAGCGATATGTGAGCATTTAAAGAATAGAGTATTTCCCAACTTTAAAAGCTTCGTGACATATAATGGTAGAACATTTGATTTGCCTTACATGGCAAGAAGGTTCATATATTACTATAATAGCAACCCAATGATCAGGGAACAAGACAATCTTTACGATTCAGTTAATACAGTTTATCATCACATTGATTTATATCATAATTGTCGCAGGAAATTTAAAGGACTCTATGAAAAATTTAGTCTTACAAACATGGAAGAAAAACTACTAAATTTAAAAAGAGAAAATGAGATGCCTAGTGGTCTTATTGGGTTAAGTTATAAAAAATACCTTCAAGATCCTCAAAAATTTGTTGGATTAATGAAAGAATGCATCGATCACAATTATTATGACGTCTATTCAATGCCTTTAATTCTTAATAAGTTGTTAGAAAAATAATTCTTCATTCTAAAATCGTTTTATCTTATATTATCATATATGATTAATATCTCCCGCAAAAATAAATTTTAAATTTTGGTGTTTATAGTGTAATATAATTTAAGATTTAATTAGAAAAAGATGTGATATGAGAATATGAGCAGTAGAAATAATGGATTAGCAGTCTTAGCTTTGCTAGTTGGTCTTGGGGGTTTAGGTCTTGGTGTTTATTCAGTTTTTTTTACACCAGAACCTGCAATTGTGCAAATTTGGACAATTGAACAACCAACAATTTATTATACTTCCGGAAGCTACGCTGATATACCTGATATGGATCTAACTATCACTGTAAATACAGGAGAAAAGGTTATGATCTTGTTCAATGGTGAATTTACAGCTAATATAGGGGTTCTTATAGGTGGGGTACGATTAATGAGGGATAACGTCGAAATCCCAAGCTCTAGGAGAGAATTCAATATAGAAACTTCTGGTGGAGCACTTATGGGTTATAGTATAACAACACATGTTTTAATTAATGGTTTAGCAGCAGGTACATATGAAATAGAAGTACAAGCATTTGGTGTCGGAGTTAGTGAATACATTAATGAAGGAGTATTAGCAATTTATACCTATAATTAACTCTTTTTTTTTAACCTAAATTTTTTTAATTATAAAAGGAGATCTCAATTTATTATCTCAATTATTTTTGGTTTAAAATAATTAAAGATATTATTTATTATATCCAAGATAGTTTAAGGTGATCTTATGAAATATAAACCACAGAATAATTATGATTATACATTAGAATCCTGTAATAGCATAATTACGAAATTAGGGGATTTAGAAAATTTAATTAAGAGTAAATCCTGTTTTTTAGGATTTGACGGATATATTGATTCACTTTATTCACTCGTTCAGAGTAGAAAAAATGCAGAAGAATGGACTAAAATGAGTACATTAAAGGATTTTGGAGAATTGCTAATAGACGTTGCCGGGAGTTCAGCAAATGTGGAGAGAGTGTTAAAAAAACGAATTTTTGGTGGATTTGCCCCCAATACATGTAGAGCGATTAATGCATTAGGATCGAAAATCTATCTAATAGCTGCTTTAGGTTATCCAGCGTTAAACGAATTATACATTCCCTTACCTGATGTAGAATCCTACCCAATAGCGAATCCAGGTCAAACTCTAGGTTTAGAATTTGATGATGGTAAAATAATGATTACTGATTTTGAACCCATCCTAAATATTAGCTGGAAAACGCTTACTAAGATATTAAAGGTTGATGATATAATTCAAATGGTTGATAAATCAGACATCTTGGGATTTGGTCACTGGGCTTTAGTGCCTCATTTAAATGATATTTGGAAACACTTTTTAAGTGATCTTTTTCCGTCAATTTCTAATCTAAGAAAGAAACTCTTTTTCGTAGATATCGCCGATATTAGAAAACGCTCAGCAAATGACATAAATGATCTAATTAAGGTTCTACAAAAAATCAATGATCATATCCCTGTCTTGTTAAGTGCAAATGATCAAGAAGCTTCCTATCTTTCAAGAGTCTTGCTTAATATTAAAAATTTAGATAAATCTCGACTGTCTGAATTTATTGAAGGCGGAAAGAAAATGAATAGAGAAATCAATCTATCTTATTTAGTGATTCACTCTCCTCATTTTGCAACAATTTCTACAGTAGAAGATCATTATTGGATCACCGAAGGGTTTACATCAAAACCCAAATTTACTGTTGGAGCGGGAGATCATTTTCAT
This sequence comes from uncultured archaeon, assembly GCA_964583985.1. Classification (GTDB taxonomy): domain Archaea; phylum Asgardarchaeota; class Lokiarchaeia; order Sigyniarchaeales; family SOKP01; genus SOKP01. The sequence continues at coordinate 111,408 of CAZOYD010000002.1, read as the reverse complement.
TCTGGTACTGTTCTTGGAATTTCTTCCGATCTGTCCCCACCTGAAGCAATACTAATGGGAAATGCGCTAACCGCTATATTTGTAAGAACCGGAGAATCCCCCAATTTTAACCAATTATCCACATTTTTAAAAAGATATATGGAATTTATTACGAGTGATATCTCTAATTTTACTTGAATGCAGGAAGAATAAAATTATCATCAAATTTTAGAAAGAGCAATTCAAAACCTAATCAAATACAATGGAAAAATGTTAAATATTACTATTAGATGCGATATAAAAAGAGATTATATTAAATATTTTGTAAAAAATCATTCAAAACAGAAGTTATTGCTTGAAAATCCATTAAAGCTTCACTATCACCATTAAAGCTGACATCTCCGGCTTTATGAGCACTAGAAATTTCAATAGTCCCAAAAAGAATTCCTATAAACGTATTCATATTAGTTGTAAAGGTAATTAAGGGATTATTGGCATCATCTTTTCCATAATCCACTTTTCCATCTTTGAATTTAAGCCAAAATTTCTTGTTTTTATCGGATATGATCATTTGTCCTAAGAAGTCCATATCTAACATTCCCATATCATCAAATTCTTCTCTTAATTCCGCATTTTCTAATGAAATTTGTTTATATATTTCAAAAAGTTTGGAACAATCTTCAGCCTTGGCATTTCCATCAGATAATTTTAATTTAATCTCATGTAATAATTCTGAATTCAGCAATTTTTTCACCATTTGAATTAAAATAATTATAAATTACATCTTTATCAATTTATTTATCCCTGTAAAAGATTAAGAAACACTTATTTACGTTCCAGAATTTTCTAATTATGGTTAAAATGATAGATTTAGAAAAAAAATTATTTGATCAGACTTGGAATGTATCGAACAGAGGTCAAATCATTAATCGACTGAAAGAAACATATTACGATATAATCATTATAGGGGGCGGTATTACTGGAGCAGGGATTGCACGAGAGGCTTCAATGAGGGATTTAAAAGTGGCGTTACTTGATATGCAGGATTTCGCAGCTGGAACTTCATCGCGAAGTACAAAATTGGCACACGGCGGAATTAGATATGTAGGGCATGGAGAAATGGATTTAGTTAAGAGTGCTTGTCGTGAAAGAAATTGGATGAGAGTTCAGATACCCCATTTAGTTAGACCTATTCCATTTTTTATACCATTTATAGAAGGAGGAAAGTATAAAAAGCGTGATTTACTGGGTGGTGCTAAAATATATGATTTTTTAAGCGATGATAAATCAGAATTTAAAAATTATAAAAAAAATGAATCATACAATGCTGAAGAAATATATAAATTAGAACCACAATTTAGAAGAGAGGGTATATCTGGTGGTATAATATATTATGATACAAACATTGATGACGCGCGTTTAACGATTGAAACACTGAAGGAAGCAAATATTAGGGGTGCAGATTCCATAAATTATTGTAAGGTCACCAATTACACTAAAATTAAAGGGAAAATTGTTGGGATAAAATGCAGAGATTTAGAAACTGATTCTGATTTTGAAATCAGAGCTCAATTAGTAATAAATGCGACCGGTGTATGGGCCGATAATCTTATAGAGAATTATCCGGACACGATTCCAAAACCGTTAATTAGACCGACTAAGGGGGTTCATCTCTTATACAAGCGTGAAGATATAGGGAATAATATGGCAAATGGTCTTAATTCAAATGTTGATAATAGATTTCTTTTTGTTATTCCGAGAAATAAAAAATACACATTAGTAGGAACAACAGATACCGATTATCAAGGAGAATTGACAGATCCATTTTGTAATAAAGAAGATGCTGATTATTTAATTGAATCTGTTAAATTTTATTACCCAAATGCAAAATTAGATTATGAAAATATTTTATCTACATATGCTGGAATTAGACCATTAGTAATGCAAAAAGGAAAAGCTGAGAGTGAAGTATCTAGAAATCATATAATATTTTTCTCTAGTGATGGATTACTTACGATAGCTGGTGGTAAATTAACAGAATGGAGAGCAATGGCTGAAGATCTGTTTGTAAAAATTGAAAAAAATAAGATCTTTTCAGATATCCATAGAGAATCATACTTTAGTCGACAAAAGTTCATCATCACGCTTGAAAAAGAAGAATGGGAAAAAATTTTAGAATACTCAGGTTTATATCTGGAACAAGATATTACTGACCATCTTTATCAGCAATATGGAAAAGGAGCAAAAAAAATATTAGATCTTATGAAAGCTGATGAATCATTAACCGAAAGACTAATTGAAGAGAATGACTTTACCAAAGCAGAAATTTTATATACTTTACGATATGAGCTAACACCTCATTTAATTGACGTATTTTGTCGAAGAACTGAGATGTCGTTATTGATAGATCATAAAAAAGCATCAGAAGTAACTAAAAAAGTAGCAAATATCATGCAAAAAGAATATTCTTGGAATGATAGCACTAAAACTAACGAGATCAATCAATATTTGGATTATATCAACAAAACCGTTTCATTTATTCATTAAAATCTTAATAACAATTTTATTATTAAGTCTTATAATGACTTAGATAGATAATTATTGATGAATTAATACCTAATTTTTTAAAAACAAAACGATCTATTCAATGAGATCTCAAACGGAGTGAATATTTAATCAATACAATTAATTTAAATTCAAATTTAAAAAAAAGGAAATTATTTTTATATTATTCTCAACTTATCAAATAACTTATACAATCGCACTTTTAAGAAATCCGTTATTATGAAGAATGCTAGAGCGTAAACCCAGACAAAAATTGCCAACCCCCACCCCATTGCTGGTAATAGTAATCCATAAACTGTGATTAGAGTAGCTATTAATTGAGTTGCAATTATCGCTATGAATAGAATTCTCTTAGGTTTAATTGACCAGAATGGTCCTTTAGTACGAGCGACAAAGATAGTCAAGTGTCCTGCTACTGAGAGCTTTAAATAAATAAAAGATTGGAGTAAGATTGGACTTAAATGAAAGACATTTAATCCAATGTAAAGAATTAAAAAAGAAGAAATTACTCCAAAAATTCCTAAAAAGGTGGCCATCAGTAATAGTCTCTTCATATTCCATGTTAGAGGTTCATTTTGATATCTAACATTATCATAAGAGATTGTCATAATAGGAATATCATTGAGAATTGCAAGCAACACTATCATTAAAGCAGTAACGGGATAAAAATTAAAGAAAATAATTGATAAAGCAATGAAAAATAAGATTCTAATTGTCTCAGCTATACGATAGGTGGCATAGTTAGTCATTCTTTGAAAAATATTTCGGCTTTCCTTTATTGCGTCAATTGTTACAGAGATTCCAGGCTTAGTAAGTACAATATCAGCTGCAGATTTCGCAGCATCGGTTGCTCCAGCAACAGCAATTCCAACATCTGCTATCTTCAAAGCTGGTGCATCATTTACCCCATCACCAGTCATGCCAACAATATGTCCTTTTTTCTGAAGGAGCTGTACAAGGTTATGTTTATGTTCAGGAAAGAATTGGGCAAATCCATCAGCATTCTCAACGGAGTTCTCTACTTCGCCATTCACTTTTTCTAAATAATCGTTTGCTGTTATAATATTCATACCCAAATTAACTTGTTCGGCAATTTGCTTCGCAATAGCGACATGATCTCCAGTTATCATTTTGACATTGATTCCCATAGACTGAGCTGTTTTTATTGTTTCAGCTGAATCTTCTCGTGGGGGATCGAACAAAGAAATTAAACCAACATAATTCCATTCATCATGACCATTAGTTTTAGCCACTCCCAGAGCCCGATATCCTTTAGATGCAAAACTATCTACATAATGATTTATCGTCTCAATATCACTATTGTCTGTTAGCAAAGATAATATAACTTGAGGGGCTCCTTTTGACACCTTAAAGCATTCAGCATTTTCAGTTTCACTATCTTGTTTTATATTACATACCTTTTCAATTTCTACCTCAGTTCTTTTGATAATTGGATCAAACGGTTTAAATTTCAATACATTATATTGCTTTAAGTCATTTTCTGCAGAAGAAAATGTTCTCAATTTATTAATTATTGCATTATCAATCGGGTCTTGATTCTCTTCTTTAGATGCTAACGTAGCATATCTTAAGACATCTTCTTCACTATAGTTTGAGAATGGAATTACTTTACCAATTGTAAGTTCATTTTTTGTAATGGTTCCAGTCTTATCACTACAAAGCACATCAATGCTTGCCAATTCTTCGATCGCTACTAGCTTACTTACAATTGCTTCTTTTTTACTTAATGCCATAGCTCCAATCGCCATTGTTACAGAAAGAACAGCGGGTAAAGCTGCAGGAATACCTGCCACAGTTAAGATTAGAGAAAATTGTAAGGTTTGTAGAATACTTTCGTGTCTAATAGTAGCAATTACGAAAATTACTAATACAATAACAATTGCTAAAGTAATTAAGTAATTACCTATCTTCATTATTGCATTCTGAAAATGGCTTCTAGTTTTTGATGAATTCATTAATTTTGTTGTTTTTCCAAAAAAAGTTTTTAATCCCGTACCAGAAACAACACCAACCATTTCTCCTTGCTTAACAATTGCTCCTGCGTATTCCGAATCCATAAAATGTTTTTCAGCGGGTAAAGATTCGCCAGTTAAAGTAGATTCATCTACCAATAAATAATCTCCTTCAATGAGCTTAATATCTGCGGGGACAATATCTCCAAGCCGCACTCGAATAATGTCTCCTGGAACTAATTCTCTTGCTGGCAGGATCCCCCACTTACCATCTCTAATTACTCGGGCATTAATAGCTAATCGTTGTTTTAACAATTCAATTGCGTTATCCGCCTTGTGTTCTTCCCAAAACCGAATCAATGCATTTAACATTAACAATGAAAAAATGATCCAAAAATCATCCCACTGTTGATCAAAAACGGACATTATAACTGCTGCTTCAATCATCCATGGGATAGGTCCCCAGAAATTCTTCGCGAATTCAATAAGTGGATTCTTTTTTTTCTCTGGGATTTCATTTGGACCGATCTCCTGTAATCGTTCAGAAGCTTGAGAAGAAGTAAGACCATTCTTTTTAGTTGATAATTGTAATAATGTTTTTATTAGTTCATCATTATTTGATTGTAATAAATTAGTTTCAATACACGTATTCATCACTATATACTTTATCTATTCAATCTAACTTATATTTTTTAGAAAAGGGTATGTAAAATTAAAATAATTCATTATATTTTAAGTTTATGATTTCGATTAATATAAACGGATGGATATTAACAAAGTATTAAAAGGAAAATTTTCATAAATTAACTATTTAAAGGTTTCGATTGACAAATTATTATATTTAAATTTTTCGAATTTCAATTGCTCTCTAATTTGTTCTTGGCATAAAATTTCTCAAAAAATAATTTACATGCCATTAAATTATCTTTTAATAAAGTAGTTCTTTTTTAATTCCTTGATCTTAAGATTTGGTAATAATTTGCAATCCTATTAAAATTATAAAACCTTGAAATTGACGGGTATGTAGGAGGACACTTTAAGTGCAAAATATTATATAAAGAGTTTAGGTTTAAGACCGATCTTGCTAACAAGAATCCTAATCATATTTTATTTAAAACAATTATTGGACTAGATATAATATAAATATTTAATTGGTGTTATTTATCATAATAAATTAATAATTCAATTATAAAAAGTGAAATTAAGTGTTATATCAAATTGATTTTACAGAAGCATTCTTACGACCACTAGCAGAATTTGCAGGATTCTTTATTTTAATACTTGGAGTTATTTGGATGATATATGCTTTTTATGAAGCAAAACGACGAGGATCCTTTAAAGAACGCAAAGTTGAGGATTGGAATTTTAAAATTACAAAGTTTTTAAAAGCTCTAACCTATTTGGGATTTGTTGTTGGAGTATTAAGCATTCTTTGTGGTGTTGGAGGTCTAATTCTTGATCAACCCCCAAGCGTTGCATATGCCACGAATACACAAAATTCAGCGAGCATTTTTACTTCGGCATTTCTTATCATATTAGGAGTTTTAACATTTTTAAAGCCAATAAATGATCTCCCAATAGGAAGTATATTAGGGCTTTTATTAGCAACCTTCGTTGTGATATTTGCGTCTTTAGCAATCCCAGATACAGCCGTGCAATTAATCGCAGTCTTTATTGATCCCAAATTATTCCTGATCATTTTGTTCATTGTGGTGTTTGCAATTGTAGCATTAACGGTGAAATTCTATATCGGGAGCTTGATGTCAGTTTCCAAGGCAATATCCTGGCCACCGTTGGCATTTATCATTGCAATATTTTGCTTGCTTCAAGGTTTTCTCTTGTTAGTGATTGGTATGTCAATAACGGGTTTGTTATAGATTCTTATAATTAAAAATCTTTATTTATTTTTACACCTTTTTTGTTAAAAAAATGAACTATCGAATTTCTTTTCTCGATTAATCATCCCAATTATATCATTTTTAAAATCATACCCGCAATTTGGACACTTTTTATCTTTCGTAATATCTATTTTTGTAAAATTATAACCTCGCCTACCTATTATTAGATGATTACAATTTGGGCAGTATGTATTACTTCCTTTATCGTGTGGTAAATTACCAACATACACATAATATAATCCTGAATTTTGAGCTATGTGATAAGCTCGATCGAGAACATCATGAGGCGTTCTTTTCTTGGAAGGTGCTTTGAAATCGGGATGGTAAGCAGAAAAATGAGTAGGTGTATTTTGTCCTAAATTATTGACTATCCATCGTGATAAGTCTTCAATATCTTTTTGGCTATCATTCAGATCAGGGATTACTAAATTTGTGATTTCCACGTGTATTCCATTTTCTTTGAACAATTTTGCAGTATCTAAAACTGGTTGAACTGATTTAACTCCACATATCTTCTTATAGAACTCATCCGACATTGATTTAATATCTATGTTTGCAGCGTCTATACCGGCATCTATTAATTCTTTTGAAGCTTCTGGAGTAGAATATCCATTAGTTACTAAGATAGTCTTAATATCTTCTTTCTTAAGCAATTTATTTGTATCCAATATCCATTCATGCCAAATAAGTGGCTCATTATAGGTGTATGCTAATGTTTTTGCTCCACTTTTAATGACTTTTTTCACTAATTGTTCGGGCGTCATTTCAACTAATGACATTTCATGACTCTCGTATCCTTTGATATCATAAAAACCATCTTTTCCATCATCTGTTGGAATAGCTTGGCTAATGGACCAGTTTTGGCAATTTTGACATTTAAAGGAACACCCAATTGATGCGATTGAATAAGCAGTAGCCCCTGGCCAGTAATTATAAAGGGGTTTTTTTTCAATTGGATCTAAACTTCCAGATGATATCAAAGATCCATAAATTAAGGAATATAATTCTCCATCAAAATTTTTTCTTGTTCCACAGGTTCCCACCTTATCTGGTAGGATAATACATTCATTAGCACATACGTGGCACTTAACTTTTTTTTCATCAAGTTTATCAAATAACCTAGCTTTCACTTTCATTTAGAATAACCTCATTCAGAAATTATATGGTCATTTTATCTCTAAATATATAATAGATAAGAAATCTTATATTTCTTATAGATTTAGAATTTGTCTTTTTTAAAAAAACAGAATTATTTAAAATGTCAAGAATTGAGGAAGCTCTATCAAGGTTTAAAGAAAATTTCAGTTGTGCTCAATCTATCTTCAGCACTTATGCACCACATTATGGATTAGATCTGGATAAAGCTTTGAAAATATCTACAGGATTTGGAGGAGGAATCGCCCGCAATGGTGGAATATGTGGCGCTGTGACGGGGTCTTATATGGTAATAGGATTAAAATATGGTATGGGGGTTAGCAAGGAAGCTGAAGCTAAGGAAAAGACATATCAAGTTATAAATGAATTTTTCAATAAATTTCAAAAAGAAAACGGTTCAGTGATTTGCAAGGAAATACTTGGTTGTAATATTAATACTGCTGAAGGAATGGATTACTTCAACCAAAATGATTTATTAGAAAAAAAATGTGTTCATTGTGTGAAGAATGCAGCAGAAATTTTAGAAGAATTATTACAATGAATGTATATTTAATCAAAATAAGACTATTCTCTTGATAATTATGGTTGAAAATAACGACGATTATTCCCAAAAAGAATTAGAAACTCTCCTTAACGAAAAAATCGAAATTTTAAAGGGATTAGAAAAAATTGGAAAGGGATCTGAATATTTCCAAGAACTTAGTGATATTGCTTTAATTCAACTACAATTGGAACTATTTGAGGAATCCGAAAAGAATTATTTGTTATGTTTGAAATTTTTTCAATTATTAAAAGATAGATTAGGACAAGCGTCAGTATATGGCTTGCTAGGAACGCTATTTCTTAAAAAAAAAAAGTTTGAGAAAGCTATTGAATATTATCAAAGCGCTAATGAAATAAATATTGAATTAAAACAAATACCCGAACAAATCACCTGTTTAAAAGGGATTGGAGATGCTCTAATAAATTTGAATCGATTAGATCAAGCATCTGATATCTTTTTTAAATGTAGTGCAATTGCTTCAGATAATAATGATTTATATAGTATTTTAGATTGTCTTGAAAGACTGATATCAATATATGAGCAACAAGGAGAATGGGAAATCGTCTATGAACTCTATGAAAAAACATTAGAATCATTTTCCAAGTTAAAAGATAACAAAGGAATGATAGTGTCACATTATAATTTAGGAATCATCAAGCGAAATCAAGGAAATTATGAAGAAGCGTTATATCACTTTAAAATGGGAACTAATCTATCGATTGAGTCCAACTTTGCTGAATTCATAATAAAAGGTTTAAGTTATGTTGCTGAATGCCTTTTTTATCAAGGAAAAATGAATGAAGCAAAGGATCAATATATCCAAGCACTACATTTAGCAGAACAAGTAAAATCAAAAAATGCTATTTTGCAGATCCAAATCCTCTTAAAATCATTTGGAATGAGTGATAAAGATATAGAACTTGAATTGAAACTTTATAGTGAAAAATAATAGTACCTTGATTCAAGTTAATTAATTTTAAATGAGCAAAGTTTTTCTATATTCAAAATAGCCTAAAAAACAAAGTACCCAAATAAACATGCCAATTTGTCATTATTGTAAACGTGAAATTGAATCCGATTGGAAATATTGCCATTATTGCAATAAACCATTAATAACCAATATAGATATTGATTTAAATAAACGAATTCAACAATCTCATGATGAAAGTCTCTTTTATTATTCTGAAGCAGGGATGGATGAGGAAAATTATGATGTAGACGTCTATTATAATGAAGAAATTGAAGAAAAATTGAAAAAAATCGAGCAAGAATTATCGGGAAAAGAACAAATGGGGGAACCGATTGGAGATCTCTTGCTTAAAAAAGCTAGTTTATATTATAAAAAGCGAGATTTTGAATCCACGTTAAAAAATCTCGAACTAGCATTGAGTAATTTTAGTGAGGATGATGATTCAATGAATATCGCCGTATCACATAATGAAATTGGATTGTTACACGAAGAAAGAGGTTACTTTGAACAAGCTATTTATCATTTTAATTCAGCTCTTTGTATCTTACAAAAATTGGATGATCAGCAAAAAATTATTCAAGTCTTAAATAATTTGGGCAATATATATTACGTTTTAAAAGAATGGGATGAAGCATATAATAAATACCAAGAGGCGTTAGACATTTCCGAAAAACATGAATATGAATTCGATTCTGTGAGAACTTCAAGTAATTTAGTTGAAATATTATTTATATTGAAGGATTATGATAGAATCATTAGAATTCTGAAAAGAAATGAAAGTTTCTTCAAAGAAAATGAGAATGCATATGGATTAATTCAAACACAAATTAAATTTGGAAAATTATATTATTTTTATGGTGAAATTTACTATGACCAATCCTATCATTTCTTAAATCAAGCTTTAGAGATTGTAGAAAGAATAAAAGACCAAATTTCAATTTATGATAAGGCTCGCTTAGAGTGGGAATGTTTCCTTTACTTAGGAAAATTAAACCTGATGTGGGACAATGATGCTGACGCTGAAGATTTCTTTTTAAAGAGTTTAAGTACCATCCGAACTTTCGAAATTCAAGATCACATTAAAGAAGGACTAGTTTTAGAAGATATAGCGAGATTACATGCTTTAAGAGGCGAAGATGAGAGTACAATTGAATACTATAACTATGCAAGTGAAATTTACGAAAAGTTTGGAGATAAAGAAAAAGTAGCAGAATTATCAGTTAAAATTGCTAAGATTTATTATGATTACATACAAAATAAAATGAAATCAATCGAATATTATCAAAAAGCGTTAAATCTATATGAATTTCTAAATTCTCCTAAACAAGTAGCTATGATTCTTGAAAGGTTAGGAGATGTATCTATAGCTAATAAAGATATAGAAAACGCACTAGAGTATTTTGAACGTGCAAAACTGCACTATGAGGAGATTGAAAATATATCTGAGATAGACCTAATTAAAGAAAAAATACATTCAATAAAAAAGAGTCAATAGGATCGAATTCTTTTTCACTCAATATTAAAATCTTCACTACGGTAAATCTTTACATCATACTCCTCAAATCCTAAAGAAGAAATAAATTTGTAGGATGCTTTATTCTCATGATACACTTCGCAACGTAACTCCTTCACACCTACTTTTTTGAAGTGATTCCAAGCAGCCATTCCTAAAATTTTTCCAAGTCCTTTTCGTTGAAAACGAGGAATAACTCCTAACCCTGCTATTATCCCATATTCTTTATTAGGACCTTCAAGATCTAAAATAACAAATCCTCCATCGATTCCATATACGCTGGCAATAAAAATGACAGTCTCTTGGTAATTCGCAATCTTTTTAAGAGTTTCTAAATCAATTGGACTATAGGGAGTACAACTAGTCATCCAACTTCTATTATATAAATATACCACAATTTCTAAATCCTTTGAGCTTGCTTCTCGAATTTTAGCTTTAATAACACCCTGTTCTATGTTTTTGCGTATCTTATCTTCAAATTCACTGGTTATTTTTTCTACAGGTAATCGCATTTGAATATATTTCATTCCCGAAGCTAGAATCTCATTGTCAATGTCATCCTTCGTTTTCTCTTCCTTATTGTATGAAAAAAATAGTCTTCTAACAGCTTTCTTTTTGAAACTATTATTTGAGCTTGACATTATTATACTCCTTCAATTTTTATAAGCATTAATTAAGGTTCAAAATCTTCTTTTCGGTAGGTTTTTTCTCCGTACTCTTCAAATTGGAGACCTTTAATAAATTGGTATGATACCTGATTTTCTTTATATACTTCGCATCGTAACTCTTTAATACCTTTTTCTTTTAAATGACTCCACGCAGCTAAACCCAGAATTGTGCCCAAACCCTTTCGTTGATATCGGGGAATTATACCCAGTCCTGCTATAACACCATATTCTTTATTATCACCTTCTAAATCGAGGAGTACAAAACCACCATCTATTCCATAGACTCTTGCAATCAAGAATATAGTATCCGGATGATGAAATATTGTTTTCAAAGTTTCTTTCTCTATTGGCCGAAATGGGGTCTTAGATGTAAGCCATGACTTGTTGTAAATTTCTGTGACAATTTCAAGATCTTTTTCAGTGGCTTCTCTAATTTTGGCTTGATAAATATTAGCTTCTATCTTCTTTTTAATATTTTCTTCGAATTCTTTAGTTATTTTTTCAATAGGTAGTCTCATCTGAATATATACCATGCTCTGAAGTTTTTCTTCATAGGTGGAAGCAACCCCATGATCTTTTTCTCTTTCTAAATGTGAAAAAAGATTTCTTAACGTAGTTTTTTTCAGATCTAACCTATTTTTTAACTCCGGTTTAATTTTTACCATCTCAGAATTGGTTTACAAGTTGCTTAAATTGTTGCGAATATCTCGTTCGATATCGTCATTGATTATATTCTTATTCCTCAGAATAGAGATACCTTGCTGTATCTTCTTATCAAGATTTTTATCCTCAAGAATATTCTTGTTCTCGCAAGAAAATTCAAAATTAGACCTTAAAGCCATGTCATCTTCTACCTTCTCATAAATTTGATTTTTTAGCATTATCAATTCTTCAGAAATTTCATTGTAAATGTTATTAGGATCTTGTATGACATTTCCAGGAAATACTATGCGCAATTTTTCTTCCATGGTATCATTGTCTTCTATAAACATCGCATATAGTGGCATGTAAATCCATTGGATCGGTCTTGAAAAAATTTCTGCTTTATTGTCGTTTAGAGACCAACTTATGAGATCTCCTGCCTCTTGTAAACAATTATTCTGCTTCGTTTTGATAACAGTTTTTATTTGAGAAAATAAATTCTCAATTTGTCCTTTAAACGTATTGATTTCAGAGATTTTTTGTTGTTTTTCGCTTTCAAATTTATTTAAATGTACATCACGGGCTTTTAACTCTGAATTCAGTTGAGTCGTTAAATCTGCCAATCTCTTTTTTGCTTGTTCATCGATTAAAGGACCACGTTCCTTGAGTTCAATAAATTTATCATTTAATGTCTCCACGGTTTCTAAAAACTTCTGACCATCCATTTTTAAAAATTCAAAATGATTTTCAAAGGTGCTGATCAAATCTTCAAATACTCGACTTTTGAGAGTATCGCTTTGAGTAAACATTTTATTTTTTTTAAGTGTCCCCTCAAGTTGGTATTCTATTGTTTTATATAATACAGAAATCCCTTCAATCAATTTTTTCTTTTCATTTACTTTCCATTGCTCAATTTTATCTCCCTCTAAATCAAGTTGCTCTCGTACTTGAGAATTGTCAATTATTTGAGATGTTTTAGTGATTTGTGAAGAATATCGGGATTCAATGTCTTTAAATTCAACATTTAGCTCCACCAGCCATTTATCAACTTCTTTACCAATCAAATCAATTTGGGTTTCCCAACGTAAAGCATTTCCTTTCATGTATTCAATCATTTTTCTATATTTTTCAGCGAGATCTAAAGCTATATCTGTAGATAATCCAGAATCTAATGGCATATATTCAGTAATTGGTTGATAGTTAATAAGTGGTAAAAGAGTTGCTAATGTTTGAAGAAATCCGGGATTAATTAGACCTTCAATTATCAATTTTTGAAACTCAGATTCTTCTCCTTCTCCTATTTCTTCAGCGTCGACGTCCTTATAAGTTAACACATCGTAAATCTTTGAAAGTTGTTCAATTTTCGTTCGATTTTCGATATTTCTAAGTAAATGGCCAATCAAGGGTTGTCTGGGAGGATTGGATAATTTTCCCTTCCTTGAAAACATCATCAACCCATCAAGTATTATATGTGTGCTTATAACTCCTTGAATGCATAAAAAGGGCCATAATAATCGTGAAAAACTGGTTATCTTTTCATTGTTTTTTTTATCCTTAGTTAATAAATAAAAAGCTAAAGCTAATTCATCATTTTCATTGATTGGGGGGATATTTGATGGGCCATTAAATAAAGTCAAGAGATATTGACTACCATGAATAGACAAGAAATTTTCACCTCGAATATGTATTATTTTAGAGCTAAATTGTATTTCAATTTAATATATTATTTAATTAATCAAGTTAATTATTACTAAAAATATTATACTTTTATTCTATTGCTTTAATCTTTAAAATTTAAATTAAAAAAAATTAAAAAGTTAGATACGAGTATTATTTAAGTTGTTCATAGTTATTCGCAATAACTATTATCAATAACGATAGCAATATTAGAAGTGGTGGTAACGTAGCACTAACGTGTGGAAATGAACTAAGTAATCCTTGTAAAATTCTACCCAAAAAGTAGATTAAGAATCCAACAGCATTTAATGCATATGATCTTCTTAAAACACCAAAAGTTCGCATTGCTAATGATAAGTACAAGAATGGAATGAAAGCAACAAATATTGGTAATAATATAAAATTAAGAACAGCTCTTCCCGCTGGATATCCAAAAAAAGTTAAATCTAAACTTGAAGGATCAACTCCATATTTAGTAACAAAATCAGGATCCATGAAAAGTGAATCCGGTAAAATAAGCGCAGCCACTCCAATAATAATAGGTATAATAAATAAAGCAATTTTTAAAATTAAGCGCAAAAATTTCTCTCTAAAAAGTCCTTTTAACTTGCTTTTAAAACTCGTTTCACTCTTCCTCTCAATATTATCAGCTAGAGGTGGAAATATAAGAATTCCTAAGATTACCATCAAGCATGCTATTCCAAACCATGTAAATAATGTAGCGAATCTATAATAAATCATCAATATAGCAACTAATTCTGGATTACTCAATATTCCATATAATTCTGGTGCATAAAAATAATATATAATGAAAAAGATTCTTCCCACTGCCAAACATAAAAATAATAATGAAAAGAATAACCAATACATCTTTTTGGAAGTTCTGAAGCGCATTAATAAAAAATAGAAGAAAATTAGCACATAAAATCCTATTATGGCATAATACAATCCACTCTCAATTCCTGACCAGAGAGTGAAAAATTGAAATGGGATGTCTTGAAGTATCATGATTAACAAGTCATTAATTTAAGTTTAATTTGAACTGACTAATGATATTATAATATTTATAATAATATCTTTTAGTTATATAAAAATTTATTTTATTACTTGTGTATAAACGCCATAATTATTGGGATTCTTAAAATAGAAATATTATGAACTATTTAAAAAACCATTACAATAGAGTAGACTAAAAAGTGAAGATAGAAGATAAGATTGAAACGTTCAATTCTTTGATTAAGAGAAGGGGCTTTATTTGGGGGCCCTCTCCTGAAATTTACGGTGGATTAGCGGGATTTTATTCTTATGGTCCTGCGGGTGTGGCATTGAAAAATAATATATTATCCATATTTAGAAGAGAGTTAAGATATTTTGGCTTTGGTGAAGTGGAATGTCCTACTATAATGCCTGAAATTGTATGGAAGGCCTCTGGACATTTAGATCGCTTCATCGATCCAATTTTAAAATGTTCACAATGTGCTAATCTTCTGCGAGCAGATAAATTTCTTCAGGAATTGTTCCCAGATCGAATGATTGATGGGATGTCTTATGAGAATATGGAACAATTAATTAAAGATAATAAAGTTGTCTGTCCTAAATGCGATACTCCATTTGGAAAGATTGAGAAATATAACCTAATGCTTAAAACGCAAGTAGGTGCAGGAACTACGGTTTATTTGAGGCCAGAAACAGCCACAACGACATATCTTCTTTTCAATCGCTTAGATCAAGACTCAAGGAGGCAATATCCCTTAAAAGTTTTTCAATATGGAAAGGCATATAGAAATGAAATTTCACCACGTCAACAAATTCTTCGCATGAGAGCATTTGATCAGTTTGAATTGCAATTATTCATAAGCAAGGAACAAGAAATGCAATTTGAAGACTACGAAGATGTCAAAGATACCGTTTTACCTCTTTTGGATTGGAAAATGCAAGATGATAATTTGAATGAACCAAAAATGACATCACTTAAGAGAGCAATATCAGATGGAACATTGAAAAAACCTGCATTTGCTTATTGCATGTATTTAGGATACTATCTTACGAAGATTTTAGGATTTACTAGTGATGTAATAAGATTAAGACAACACTCTCCCAATGAGAGGGCTCATTATGCAGATGATGCGTGGGATTTAGAAATTAAGACAAACCAATTCGGTTGGGTTGAAATTTGTGGGATTCATGATAGAACCAATTATGATCTTAAATGCCATGGTAAATTTTCGAACGAAAATTTTGAAATTGCAATGGGCAATGACCCAAAAAACAAAGAAATACCCCAAATTCTTGAGATCGCTTTTGGGCCTGATCGAATTATTTATACATTACTTGAGACATCATTTGAGGTTGAAGAAATCAAAACTGAAAAAAAAGGGGATCAAAGGATTGTCTTAAAATTAAGTTATGATTTAGCTCCAAACACGCTAGCCGTGTTTCCGTTAAAAAAGAATGAAGAAAGAATCAGAACTCTAGCAAAGAATATCTATAAAAATATGAATGAAAATAGAATCAATTCTTTTTATGATGAAAAAGGAGCAATTGGAAAGTTATATCGTAGACAAGACGAATTAGGGACTCCTTACTGTATTACAGTTGATTTTCAATCACTTGAAGATAATACTGTTACCATTAGATATCGCGACTCAATGGATCAAGAACGTATCGATATTGCAGAAATTTTAGCATTTATATCAGAAAAAACCAATAAGACAAATTGACATATCTCTAAAAAACTAAAGTTTGCAGAAAAAAATTTTAAAGAGAAGAAAATTTTTTAAAAAGATACTTAGTATAAAAAAATAAAATTATAGTTATAAAGAGTTTAGCATGAAATCTACCGCTAGTATTGTATCTCATTTAAGGAGGAATGAAAAACAAGATAAATTTAGGAAGATTTTATCTCTGGTATTAATAATTTTTATGATAACCAATATCATTTACTTTTCATGTAATAAAAATCAAAATAAAATCCAAATTTCAGAACTTCCTAACCAAGATTTTTATGATGAGACTGAAAATCAATTGGATTTAAATCCTTCAGCGGGGATTTCATTATTTCAGGATCCCTTCACAGTAAATTTTGACAAAATCTGGCAATTTTTCAATGGGAAATATAGGACTGAATTAAATATGGGAGTAGATACCTATTTTAGAAGTGGAGATGCATCAGGAATAATCACAGATGATACAGTATATCCTATTGATACTCTTTTGCTCTATAATACTCTCTTACGGGATGATTTAGGGTGGCAAGAATTATATGACAATTATTTAGCATTAAAAACATCTCTCTTTTGGTATGATGGAGCCGCTGAATTTTCATATGGGTTTGTTAGTTCGGTCGATAATTCTACTGGCCTTGTCATTGATGATCGAAGATCATTAATTGATAATCTGATGCCAATTTCAATGCTTATTGAAAATATGGGAGTTGATATTGCATCCCTTTATAATTCAAATCCAGTTCAATATCCCTATAATTCGATTGAAGAGATGTTTTTTCTGATAAATTCTTCGCAATTTTGGGATAGTCAATACTCAGGATTTTCAACGTATAATTCTACTGATTTTACCGAAAATAAAGATACAAAAAGCAATTTATATGCAATTTTAACAAATCTAGAAATCAGGAACGCATTTGAAAAATTAAGCTTAGATTCTACTATTAAAAACAGAGCATATGAATTAGCCAACATGACAATGGATAAATTACTTGATGCAATGTGGGATGATACTGATGATGGGTTTTACAAATTTGCTAGGAATGACTGGTCTGTGGGTGGTTTGTCCGGAGCTACTTATAAATACTTGGATGTTAATGCTTTAGGAATCATTACCTTACTTGAGTATTGGTTAGAAACTGGAATGACGGATTCAACATTGTTAGATAAAGCTATCGCAATATATAAACAAATTGAGCAGTATTTAGAATACGGATCAACTAACGTTTATTATTATAGTGCTGACCGAATTTGGTCCACTATTCAAGACCAAAAAGTTGATCTTGAAGCAAATTCGCTCTATATGCTCGCGTGCTTGAAACTATTCGAATCAACTGGAAATCTAACATTTTATAATACTGCTTTTGATATTCATACTGCATTTGAAAATAGTTTTTATGATCCATCCGTTAATGCTTATGATAAATCTATCTTTAGTCCTGTGGATGATGGGAAAAACTTAAACGCTAATTTAAAATTAATTGACGCTTACATGAAAGCTTACGAGATTTACAGTTGTAGTTTTTTAGATGCGTCATTTAATGTTTCATCAGAAGTACCAGATTTCATTTTTAATGAGCAAGTATTAAATATTGATACTATTTATAAGATACAAAAAGAAATGAGTTATTACAATCAGACAACGAAGAGTTATGAAACTTTTACACTAGAAAATAATATAACATCTGCTGAAACAACTTATATTTTCAAATATCCAAATGGTACTTTATTTGAAACATTGAATCAACCGATTGCAGAAGATATTACAAACTTAAAATATGCTATTAACGATACGTTACCGATTGGTCAGAATTATAATTTATACATTTATGCAAATTGTTCGAAATTTAGAACTGCTCAAACACTTAAAAATTTCAACGTTGTGTCTGGTTTAGTGAACTATACAATTTTAGGATTGCCCGATGTATTATATCAAGGTCCAACCTTTATTATAGAACTACCCATAAATAATACTCGAAATGATAACGTGACATTAACCATAACAATGGAGGAAGAAGATATACTTACCGAATCTCAAGTTTTATTATTCCCTTCTATGCAACTTACCAATGTGTCTTTTAATCTAACCGCAAGGTTAGGAGCGAGCATTGGATCACATAAAATCTCAATTAAATTTGAATCAGGGAATATTTTATATTTAGAAGTTATTAAGGGTGTAAATATTGGTCATTCATTTGATTATACGGATTTTATATACGTAAATAGAATAGTTAAAGGTCAAACAGTTCAAGTATCATTTAATTTAATAAATTTTTTGCCTAATAGTAGCCAATCAATAAATGTTACTTTTAGTAGTCCTCATATTCAGAACATAAAGGAAGAAATCGACCTGATTGAAAAAGAAGTCAGATTTCTACATTACAACTTATTGGTATCTGAAGATTTGATTGAGGATTACATCAATATTAATCTAGATCTTTCTAAAGGGAATACCGTATATTATACAAAGTCCATTGAAGTAGAAATAATACCTGCTTATGAAATATTAAGCGTTTTCTTTCCTCATGCTATCGAACAAGGTAATGTTGCTTTATTTACGCTCAGTATAAAAAATAATAAAGAATCTTCTGAAACCTTTTCATTATACGTTAATGGAGAAAAGTGGAACACAAATATCAACGGGTTAGCTCCAGGTATAAATTATGTAATTGCTAAAGTGGTTCCCACAATAAATCCATATGATTTAATAGCGAAAACGTATACATTTGAATTAAGAAATAGTTTCGGGGAGACTATTGTACAATATTATTTTGAAGTGTCGATCGAACTATCCGCAACAAACTTGGTACTCTTTTACGTTTTACCAATACTCATTCCGATTGGTATCATTTTATTTTATAAAAGTAAAGAATTAAAACACAAACTATTACGAAGATGATTAAACATGAAGAATACGAAAAGAAAATTTGATAGGATTTTAATTATCTCAGTTTTAATCGTATCCATTATAGGTACATGCCTCATTTCTAATGCAGATCTAAAGGACACTTCACAAGTTTATAATGAAAATGATCAAATGTATTTCTTAAATCTTTCTGATAATGGCTCACATCTGAATTATTCTGCTATTAATCGAACTGTTTCTACGATCTATAGAGCATTTGATTCAGTCAAATTTGAAGTGAATACTTCAGGATTCTCTGAAACTAACACTACAATTATGAGAATAGAATTTAATGATATTGGTTCAAGACTTTATGAAATGGAGAGAGAATCAGGAACAGACATCTTTACTTTTATTTATGTGGCAGAATACGATGCACCTTTAGGGTTTCATAATGTTAGTTTTCAACTTCTTGATGTATCAAAAGTACAGTTAAATGATCAAACTACAAAATCGAATATAACAATAGTATCGAATTACTTGGGATTTGTAAATAGTAGTGAATATGAGAGAAATCAAAAAGCATATGGTGAATTAATTGTTAATGATTTTGGATCTTATAACTTCGAATGGAATGTCGCGATTGTAGATAGTGATAATGAGTCTCTTCAATCTACTATATACGATCTAGGTATGGACATAGATCATTTCACGTTTCAAATTACTGATCTTTTTGAAGTTTCTAATACATATTACTACGTTAAAATTAACATGTCAGATACTCATAGCAGTAAATTAGTGGCAACCTACATTCCCTTTAAAGTATTACCAGTAGCACCCACCATAGTGGAAGCGTCGGTTAACATTTCTATAAATCCATTAAAAAGGAACGAAGAGTGTGAAATTAATCTAAACGTGACAGATATTGAACCATTAACAAGTCCTGAAAATATTACTCTAACCTTAATTTTACAAGCACCCGATGGTCAAAAGTTATCACCACTATTATTTACTAATAATGAAGATTGGACATTTAGTAGAACGTTTATTATTGCTATATCTAAGCCAATTGGTACATATCAAGTGACCATTGAAGCAAAAGATCAATATGATGCAATTACTAACTATACAACGACTCTAAACGTGATAAATAATGCACCAATAATTCATGATTATTGGATTAATGGATTTTCAATTGAACAACAAATTTCAGTGAACTATGGTGAAGATCTTATCTTCACATTTAATGTCTCTGATGTAGAAAACACAATCACCTATATAACAGTAGCTTTATTGGATGAGGATAATAATTGGTATAATATCACCAATAAGTATCATTCTGGCATGGAAATAATAATAAGAACTGAGGAATTGATATCTGGTGTCTGGTATGTATACCTCGTAGTTATCGATGCTGACGGTGGGATAACTCGCCTTAATTCTGATATCAATATTGGACCAAAGGAAATTAGAATCATACCTGATTTAATTTCGTCATTCCTTCCTTGGATAGCTTTATTTTCTGGATTAGGGATCGGCATAATCTTCGGTTTTGCGTTTGGATTAAGCAAAAATAAATCGGATAGCACTAAATCAACGAAAGAAAAACAAAAAGCAAGTAAGGGAAAAGCTAAAAAACAGCTCAAATCCGAAGATAAGACAACGCAACCAGATGTTGAGAAAACAGATGAAAGTGAAGATATACAAGAAAAATCAAAAACGATAACTGAACCACAAAGGAAAATCAAAAGAAGACTGAATTAATTTATAATCATTTTTTTTATTTACAAATGAAATAAAAAAGAGATAAAAATTTAAAATAAATTTGTTTTTGATTTACTATTTTTAACTTTTTCGTCATTTTAAGATATCGTGTAAGCGATATTGAAATTTACCCAATTTTCCTCCGTAATTTCCTGCGCTAATTCTTTTAACTCCGCCAACTTTTACAGCAGCTTCTATTCCAACTTTCATTGCTTTTTTCAGGGCTTCTTCTGTGGCTCCATCTAAAATAACTTCATATACACAATTATCATGTTCCTTTAATAAAGAATTCTCAATTTTAGTTCTAAGTGTGGGACATAAGGGATCATTTGTCGATGCATTCAAAAATGAGTACTTAGACCCAACCTTGCTTCCAGATCGAGCAATTCCTCCAGGGAATGGAGCAATAACATTTTCAATACCTTTCATTGCTTGAACAGCAGCCTCAGCACTTGCAAGTCCCGCATCTTGGCTTTCAGCCATGATTAAGAAGTTTCCACCTGCTACTCCTTTTCCAACTTTAAAAATACTTTGGACTACAAATTCTCCATCCATTACAGGAATGCGCCACGCTTCAAAAGGAAGTTGACCCTCTACTTTTTCCTCGAATTTATCGCCAAAAAACTTAAGTTTGAAACCCGTTTTAATGTCAAAATCTTTTTCAGGGTCTAAGGATCCATTTAAAGCGTCAAAACAAGCAGTTGTCGGACAAGTTAAGATACATTGGCCAACTCTATTTAATAAAACGTTATCCATTTGGTCCTTCTTCGTTTTAAAAAACATCAATACAACTCCAGGACGTTTATCCGGTGTTTTATCAGCTGATAATACTACATCAATTCCAGCTTCGGAATCGCAATGTATGGTTGACGTTCCATATCCCGTTGCTACTTGGGCTGCAATATTTGCCCATTTCTCATTTTTCGCTGTAACTAAGATTCGCGTAAACACTGCTCCAAACGCTTCACAGAATGTATCCTCGATCTCTACACCATTTAATTCCATTTTTTAATCAACTCCAAATTAGTTTTTATTTATTCGGTAATACTAATAGATCTCAATTTTATATAAAAGTATAAGAAATCCTTGAACTAATGTTAAAAGGTGGTTTAAAATTAATTGAAATAAAAATTTAGTTTTACAAAAAAAATTTTAGATTTTAATATTTTATTAACAAAAACTACAAATAATTTTTATCCTAACCAAGCTTATCCACTAAAATCTAGTTTTTATATGGTAATAAGTTAACTTAGGTAAAAAAACATGAATATGGAAGGAAAAAACTGTATTGTTACAGGAGCTAATTCGGGCATAGGGTATGCAACTGCAATAGGATTAGCAAAGTTAAATGCAAATGTAATAATGGTCTGTAGAAATTTGGAACGAGGAGAAACGGCACAAAAAGAGATCATCGAGAAAACAGGGAATAATCACGTGGATTTGCTATTCTGTGATTTATCATCTTTGGATTCTATTCGGAATTTTGCGACAGAATTTAATACAAAATACCAGAATTTACACGTGCTAATCAATAACGCTGGTGTCATGCTTTCGAAACGTGAATTATCTGTTGATGGATTTGAAATGAATTTTGCGGTAAACTTTTTAGCACCTTTTTTATTAACAAATCTATTGCTTGATACCTTGAAAAAAAGCGCCCCAAGCAGAATAATTAATGTCGCTTCAGCAGCACATAAATATGGTACTATTGATTTTGAAGATCTTCAAGGCGAGAATAAAAAACGCCGATTTATGGGATTATATGGAGATTCAAAATTAGCTTTAATGTTGATCTCTTATGAACTCAGTAGAAGGTTAAAGGGAACAGGAGTTACTTTGAACACAATCCACCCCGGAGTTGTAAATACAAACTTGGGTGTAGACAGATCAAAACCAAAAAAAGGCATTGTAAGACGATTTTTTAAAAGTCCTGAAAAAGCAGCTGAGACTTCAATATATCTAGCATCTTCATCAGAGGTAGAAGGAGTAACTGGAAAGTATTTTATTAACAAACAAGAGCAAAGATCATCGGAAGATTCCTATAACGAAGAATATGCGAAAAAGTTATGGGATATAACGATGAAAATGACGGGATTAAAATAACTAAATTCTTTTTATTAATTTTTGTGATACAAGTTCTTTTTACGCCACTTTTTCAAATATTTTCGGAAAAAAGAGGGATTTAGATTTATAGTATTAAGTCTTGAATCATAAATGTCTGTAAGTTTAGCTTGAATAATTCTCTGAGTAAACATAAACCGAAGATACATATATAATAATTTTCTAATGTACGAATCTCAGAGTCTTTTTTTAAAGTAAAATATCATATAGGTATTCCACTATTAGATTTTATATAAAAACTTTCTCTAAAGGTCAAAAAAGATTAGTTTGAGAAATAATCTCATTCAGATCCATAAAATTAAGAGGTTAAATAACCTTGCAAAAAGGTGATTTTTTTTTAAAGTATGAAAAATAATAATATCTTGTTAAATTAGCAAACTCTAAAGTTGAAAAAAATGTCAGAAAAAATTTTAAATATAGGAATTCTTAAGAATGGGACGATTGGAAGTTCCCTTCTGCTTGCATTCTTAATGGATGAACGGGCTGAAGCTACACGATTAAAAGTGCGAGAAGTTACCTCTGGGGCAAAAATGCATCCTCCTGAAGAATGTGAAGAAACAATGAAAGCACTCTTGGAATTTAAACCAGAATTAATACTAATGTCTAGTCCCAATGCAGCACTTAAGGGTCCTATGAAAGCAAGAGAGATGGCTCATTCTGCTGGAATCCCAACCATAATCATTTCAGACGCGCCAGCAAAGAAAGCAATCGATGAAATAAAAGAGAAAAATATGGGATATATCTTGGTCAATTGTGATAGCATGATAGGTGCGAGAAGACCCTTCTTGGATCCTGTTGAAATGAGTTGTTTTAACGCCGATCTTTTGAAAGTTTTAGCCATTACGGGAGCGTTACAAGTAATTGCTGGAGAATTGAACAAAGTATTAATGGACATGCTGGAAGGTAAGACTCCTATATTGCCACAAATTACAATTGATGCCACTACCGCATTGAAAGGAGCCGAATTTTCTAATCCATATGCAGAAGCAAAAGCAATTGCAGCATTTGAGTTGGCATCTTCTGTTTCAAAAGTTACAGCTCAAGCATGTTTTGTATTAAAAGAAAGAGAGGAATACATGCCATTATTAGCAGCAGCTCATGAAATGATGAGGACTGCTGCAATTATGTGTGATCAAGCAAGAGAAATTGAAAAATCCAATGATACTGTTATTAGAAGACCTCATCATGCAAAACAAAACTTGCTCAAGAAGATTGGCTTACATGAAAAAGAGGCGTAAAACTTTTTTTGTTGATTTTTTTTACCTTTTTATTTTAGAATTAGAAATGGTAGGAGTTAAAAATTCTCGTTATTTAAATACTCTTTTAAATTGTTGAAATGGTCCCCAGTGAGAGTTTTCATTATTGTAACAAATGCTTCTTCATTTTTATTCTTAGTAACTGCCATTAAAACCGTATTATTACTCACTTCTTTAATTAAAACATAATTCTTTTCGCTTTCATAAATAACAATTGATAATTCTAATGGGGAGATGTCAGAATTCAATAAGTTCATTATTTTTGAGTAAATTTGATATATATTAGAATCTAGCGTACCAATCTCAAATTTCATGAATTGTAAAGGTTTACTTTCAAACTTTCCCAAAGTAGATGCAATTATTAAACCATCTGGTTGGTTAAATAATAGATATTCTGATAGAGTATTCACCTTTAATTCATCCAATAAATGCCTTATTTTTCCAAGACGTTGTAATGATAGTGTGTTTTGTTGAATTTCATAATCAAGGATTTCAATTAGCCGATGTTGTGCACTACCCTCCTTAACTGACACGGGAGTAAAAGCTAATTTATCTCGTATTTCATCAGATAATCCCTTTACTAATATATCATAAACCTTATCTTCTTCAGATTCTTGCAGATCAATTTTATTTAGCAATACATAAACTTTATCGATATGGGGACTAAATTCGAATATATATGTTAAGAATTTATCAAAAACTTCTTTAATTCGATCTTCAACAACTGTAGAATCAACCATAAAAACTGCTGTTGTAACCTCTGAAAATACTAATTCTCGATGGGATTCAGAAAAATATCTCTCCATGTAATGAGATTGACCTCCAGCATCCCACAAATTTATTTCCATTATACCTCTAAAGATAAAATTCTCTCTTGATATGCTTTTCGTAGGTTTAAGATTTAAAACCTTCATGAAATTATAACCTAAGCAAGTTGTTCTCATTAAGCTTGTTTTTCCCGCATTTTCTGGACCAAATAATAGTATTTTAATCCTTTCCACCCTTTTATGATGATTCTGAACTTTTATTATTTTATTATGATTTCGAAAATTAATCTCTAATATGATAAAGATAAACTAAATCTCTTTTAATTAATCGTATTTCATCGTCTATTATATTCAGTATAAATTAATGTTTATTTAATTTTATTTACTTTTTAATTTGCCTTGAGTTTTTATATTTATAAATTGTGACGATTCAATTAAATAATATTTTTAATTACCTAATTTAAAATTTATTAAATCTAAAAGATATTGGATGAATGAAGATGGATCTTTTAAAATACATACGTAATGTTCCAAATTTTCCCATAGAGGGAATTCAATTTAAAGATGTTACAACATTGGCCAAAAATCCGGCAGCCTTCAAAGAATCTAATGATATCATCATAAATCATTTTAAAAATAGAGGGATTAGTAAAGTCGCAGCAATCGAAGCTAGAGGGTATATTTGGGGTGGTGTTATAGCATATCATCTTGATGCCGGTTTTATCTTGATAAGAAAGCCAGGTAAATTGCCTGCAAAAGTAATAAGTGAAGAATATGAACTTGAATATGGAACAGATAAAATAGAAATGCACGTTGATGCTATCAAAAAGGGTGAAAAGGTTCTATTATTTGATGATTTATTAGCGACGGGAGGAACTGCTAAAGCTGCCTGTAACTTAATAGAAAAAGCAGGAGGAATAGTTGAAGGAGTAGCATTTGTAATAGAATTAACAGGTAGTTTACATGGAAAGGAAAAGTTAGAAGGATATGATGTGTTAAGCCTTGTTGAGATCCCTGTTGAAGAATAATGAGCAAATGTAAAGTTTTCATCGCAAAATACCCATTTTTTTCCCGAAAATCCTTTTTTAAATATCAGACTGAAAATTTAAATAATTCTGAGCACTTTATACTCTCAATATTATATGATTATTATAAATGGTGTGGAAATTATTACCGAATCGAAAAGAACTCCGCTTTATGACTCACATATTGCCTTAGGAGCAAAAATGGTTGACTTCGCTGGTTTTATTATGCCTGTACAATATGAAAGTATTATTAAAGAGCATGTTGCCGTGAGAAATAATGCGGGTATTTTTGATATATCACATATGGGGGAATTTCTTCTTGAAGGAGAAGATATATTTCCCTTTCTCCAATATATAATGATAAATGATTTAAAGCTATTGGAACCTTCAAAGGGGCAATATTCTTGCATGTGTTATGAAAATGGGACTGTTGTAGATGATT
This sequence comes from uncultured archaeon, assembly GCA_964583985.1. GTDB lineage: Archaea > Asgardarchaeota > Lokiarchaeia > Sigyniarchaeales > SOKP01 > SOKP01. Next base: position 84,881 of record CAZOYD010000002.1, on the reverse strand, counting down.
TGGTTTATTATGAAGAAACACCACAAAAATTTCGTATGATTGTTAATGCAAGTAATGTTGAGAAGGATTTTAAATGGTTAAATAGTCATATTAGAGATTGGGATGTTAAAATCACGGATCTTTCAAAACAAAGAGCTCGAATTGCACTTCAAGGTCCAATAGCCGATGATCTTTTGCAAACAATAGTAGACACCGATTTATCTAATATTGATCGATTTTATTTTAAGCATTGCAAACTAAATGGTCTACCTATTTTTATAGCTAGAACGGGATACACGGGGGAGAAAGGATTTGAACTCTCGATGGAGAATCAACACGCTTTAACCATATGGAAAACTTTAATGGAATTGGGTGCAAAACCAGCTGGATTAGGTGCAAGAGATTCTTTAAGACTTGAAGCTTCTTATTCTCTTTATGGTCATGAAATAAACGATAAAATTACACCCATTGAAGCTGGATTATTTTGGCTCGTCAAACCTAAAGAAGGAATTGATTACATTGGAAAAGATGTTTTATTAGAACAGAAATCGAAAGGAACTAAACGGATTCTTGTTGGATTGACTTTAATAGATCGTGGTATAATAAGACAAGATTATAAAATTTATAAAGACGGAAATGAAATCGGATATGTTACTTCTGGAGGGTTTTCACCAACATTACAAAAAACAATTGGTTTAGGGTTGATAGATGCAAGATTCAAGGAAATTAATACAGAAGTACAAATTGAGATACGAGACAAATTGTTGAAAGGATTAGTAACTTCAACACCATTCTATAGAAACGTTTGATAATAAAAAAAGAAGTGAATTATTATGGATTATAACTTACGGGAAGATGTGAAATATGCTGCTTCTCACGAATGGGTGAGAGTTAAAGGTGATATTGGAATTGTTGGAATAACGAGTTATGCTCAACACCAACTTGGCGATATTGTTTTCATTGAATTACCTAATGTTGGTCTAGTTTTTGAAAAGGGTAGCAATGTTGCTGAAATTGAATCAGTTAAAGCAGTTGGTGATCTAATAATGCCAGTATCGGGTGAAATAATTGAAGTTAATAAGACCTTAGAAGGAACTCCTGAATTAATTAATTCTTCTCCATTTGAAGAGGGGTGGATCTTAAAAATTAAAATGAATCATTCAGAAGAATTAGGAACTCTTCTATCCGTTCAAGAATATAAAAAAATTATTGAATCCGAAGGACATTAACATTAATTTTCTTATTTTTAATTGTGTTATTTTAAATATTTTAGATTAGGTGAATAGTATGGATTTTATCCCTCATGACGATAAAATAATTGGTGAGATGTTAAAAAATTTAGGACTTAGTGATTTAGATGACCTTTTTGATGATATTCCAAAAGACCTGATTGAGAAACAGTTAAATATTCCTCCCGGATTATCAGAACCCGATTTATTAAATAAACTGAAAACAATCTCGAAGGAGAATAAAATCTATCAAAGCAGTTTTTTGGGTGCTGGAAATTATTTTCATTATATTCCTTCTTTAGTCGATTTTGTAATCAGTCGTTCAGAGTTCTATACCGCCTATACTCCTTATCAAGCTGAAGCAAGTCAAGGTTTTCTTCAAGCTATTTATGAATATCAATCAATTATTTCACGTTTAACGGAAATGGATGTTACTAACGCTAGCATGTATGATGGTTCGACCGCTTTAGCAGAAGCAGCAATTATGTCAACAATTTTGACAAATAAAAATATCGTCGTAATTCTGGAAGGGATTCATCCTGAATACATACAAGTCGTGAAAACTTATTGTTGGGGACAAAATATTGAGTTGAGAATTGTTTCTCAAGAGGATCTTATGGATAATTTGAGTGAAGAAATCGCTTCTGTTATGCTTCAAAGCCCAAATTTCTTTGGTGATATCGAGGATGTAACAGAAATTTCACAAAGGATCAAAAAGTCAGCTCCAAATTGTATTATTGTGCAAATCATGACTGATCCAACTTGCTTAGGCGTTTTAAAACCACCTGGTTTGACCAATATAGATATTTTTGTGGCAGAAGGGCAATCTTTTGGTATTTGTCCTTCTTTTGGTGGACCTGGACTTGGTATCTTTACAACGAAACAGAAATATCTAAGGAAAATACCTGGTCGGTTAGTAGGAAAGACTAAGGAATTATATGGGGAGCGAGAAGGCTTTATTTTAACATTACAAGCACGAGAGCAGCATATTCGAAGAGAAAAAGCAAGTTCAAATATTTGTACAAATCAAGCTTTATGTGCTTTATCAGCTCTGATATATTTATTATCCCTTGGTTCCTATGGACTTCGGGAAATTGCCATTCAAAATATTCAGAAAGCTCATTATTTAAAGGAAAGATTAGTTGAAATACCAGGTTATAAAATATTAAATACAAAGCCTACATACAATGAATTCTTATTGAAATGTCCTGATATTGAAAAATTTATCAATGAGCTCAAAATTAGCGATATATTACCTCCTTTACGCATTTCCTCTTATTATCCTAATATGAAAAACGTTCTTTTGGTATGCGTTACTGAATCCAATTCAAAAGACTCATTAGATACGTTTATAAGAATAGCGAGTAAATTTAAAGTAAAAAACGTGGGGGAATTATGATGGATACAAAAATTATTTTTGAAAAGAGTATCAACCGTTCTAATGAAAATTTTATCCCTAAAATGGATATAGTTGCTAAAGATATTGCTCAAATTATCCCAAATTCATTGATTCGAAAGGAATTACCCCTACCTAACGTTCCTGAGGTTGAAATCGTTCGGCATTATGTAAATCTAAGTAATAGAAATTATGGAGTGGATACAGGAATGTATCCTTTAGGTTCCTGTACAATGAAATATAATCCAAAAATTAATGAAATTATTGGTAGAATTCCTGGTTTCTCTCAGATCCATCCACTCCAAGAAGAAAATCAAGGTTCACTTAAAGTTCTTATGGAATTATCAAAATTCTTGGTTGAAATCACTGGAATGGAAGGTTTCACATTACAACCAGCTGCAGGAGCTCATGGTGAATTGGTTGGATTACTTATTATGAAAAAATATTTTGAACATAACAAAATCCGTAAGACAAAGATAATCGTTCCAGATTCAGCTCATGGCACTAATCCCGCTTCAGCAAAAATGGCAGGGTTCTCTATTATTGAGCTTCAATCTAACAAGCAAGGAGAAGTCCCTTTAGACCATCTCGAATATGCAATGAAACAAGGAGATGTAGCAGGTATAATGTTAACTAATCCTAATACGCTGGGTGTATTTGATCGAAATATAAAGGAGATAACGAGAATTGTTCATGAAAATGGTGGATTTTGTTATTATGATGGGGCAAATTTAAATCCCATGCTTGGAGTTTGTCGTCCGGGAGATATGGGTTTTGATATAGTTCACCTCAATCTTCATAAAACCTTTTCTACTCCTCATGGTGGCGGGGGTCCAGGATCTGGTCCTGTTGGAGTTGTAGAAACACTCATTCCATATCTTCCTGAACCGTGTTTAATATCAAATAAAGAGGGCCTAATCTGTGTTGAAAGAAAATCTACATCAATTGGACGGATTAAAGCATTTTGGGGCAATTTTGGAATAATATTAAGGGCATATTCATACATTTTAGCCTTAGGAGCTGAAGGATTAAGCAAAGTGGGTAGAATCTCTGTTTTGAATGCAAATTATTTAAGAAACACTCTCAAGAAAAGATATTATCTACCTTACGATAGAATGTGCAAACATGAATTTGTTTTATCCGATAAAGGAATTCCTAATGGTGTTACAACTGAGGATATTGCTAAACGCATTTTAGATTACGGAATGTATGCCCCCACTATCTATTTTCCATTAATTGTTAATGGAGCTCTTATGATTGAACCTACTGAGACAGAGACAAGGAATAATTTAGATAGATTTATTGATATATTATTCAAAATTCTTGATGAAGCTGAAGAAAATCCAGATATCCTAAAGAAAGCTCCGTTTAATACCCCAATTGGACGTTTAGATGCGGTATTAGCAGCGAGGTCACCTAAATTAAGAGAATAATGAATTAAATTATCGAATTTAATAATCCATGATGACAAGAACAATCTTTTTCTGTATTTATTTTAGGTATGGTCATTTCTAATAACTTCGTTAGATTCTCAGCGTTTTTTTCCATTGTTTTCATGACTTCTGGAACATCAACATTCAGTTTTTGAATGATTGCACCGCATTTATCACATTCCTTTTTATAAGCAACGATACCACAATTTGGGCATTTACCAGCCCATACATCGAGATCAGTAATCATAGTGATGCAACAATAACACATTTCTTTTTCGGCAGCTAGAACCACCTCGGGATATGTCGTCATTCCTACGATGTCTCCGCCAAGTAATCGAAACATGTTTGATTCTGCCCTCGTCGAAAATCTAGGTCCTTCTATACATACATATGTTCCTCCATTATGAATTTCTATTCCAAGATTTTTTCCTGATTCAATACAAAGCCTCCGCATCTCTTCACAATAAGGCTCAGCTTGACCTATATGGCAAACTTGTCCACCTTCGAAAAAAGTATCAAATCGTTTCTTGGTTCGATCAATATATTGATCAACTAATACAAATGTTCCTTTCGATAATTCTATCCTTAAAGAACCAACAGCTGAAGTTGCTAATACAAATTTGACACCTAATTCTTTTAAAGCCCAAATATTTGCTTTAAAATTTATATTATGTGGGGGAATTGAATGATCTTTTCCATGACGAGGAATGTAGGCTACTTTTTTTCCTTTAAAATCACCTATATTTATCTTTGCAGAAGTATTTCCAAAAGGTGTAAAAATTTTAGTTTCTATAGCATTTTTTAAATGGATGTTGGATCCTGTGCCTCCAATTATAGCTATATCAGCACTTATGTCATTATTTTTCATTTTGAGATCACGTTAATTAATTATTTCTGATAAAATAAATAAAAATGGAGATATTTTAAATATTATAAATAAAATTTTTCAAAAACACCTAATAGTGAATGTTATGGTTAAAATAGGGATAATAGGTGGTTCGGGATTAGATAATCCTGAGATTTTAAAGGATGGAAGAGATGTGGAGGTTAATACTCCATATGGAAAACCATCGTCTCCACTAAAAGTAGGTAAAATCAATGGAGTAGATGTCGTTCTTATAGCAAGACACGGAAGGGAACATACTATTCCACCAACACATGTAAATTATAGAGCTAATATACAAGCATTGAAGGATCAAGGATGTACTCATATCTTAGCAACCACAGCATGTGGCAGCTTGAGAGAAAAAATTGGACGAGGTGATTTTGTCATCCTCGATCAATTTATCGATTTTACCAGATTAAGAAAATTGAGCTTTTTTGATGAATTTCCACCCGGTGATGCTAAACATACTGCTATGGCTTATCCATATTCTGAAGAATTAAGAAATATATTTATAGAAACGGCTCGAGAGTTGAATCTTAAATATCACGAAAAAGGAACTGTAGTTACAATTGAAGGGCCTAGATTTTCGACTAAAGCCGAATCTGAGATGTTCAGGTCATGGGGAGCTGATGTAATTAATATGAGTATTGCACCCGAAACTATCTTGGCAAATGAGGCAAGAATTCCATATGCTGCTGTTGCAATGTCTACAGATTATGATTGTTGGAAGGAAAATGAAATTCCTGTGACGTGGGAAGAAATTTTAAACGTTTTCAGTAAAAATGTAAATAATGTTATCGCATTACTCATCAACGTTATAAAAAAGATAAAGTAATATTTAATAATAAAAATACCTCTTTTTATTTTTATTTTAATAATCGCAAGGCTCTATATTGACAAAATTCTTATTCTTGGCTAAATTTATTAAAATAAAGACATGGAAATATAAATTATTTTAATTATAATTAAATATGCCCGTCATTAAATTTCTTGGTGGAGCTAGAGAGGTTGGTAGATCCGCCATTTTAATTGAATCGAACAATAAAGAAAAAATAATGCTCGATTATGGAGTAAGATTCAAAGAAGATGACCGACTCCCTGATAAAACAGACTTAAATAATCTCAAGGCCGTGGCTCTCACTCATTGTCACGTAGATCATTCTGGAGCGCTACCCTCTTTGTATAAAAATTCAAACCTACCCTTTTATACTAATCCAATAACCCTAAGAATTTCTGAAATTCTTTTAAAAGATATGATTAGGATTTCAAAATACCCCTATCCCTTTGATTTCAAAGAATTAGACAAATTAAGACAAAGTGCCCAATTCTTGGAAAATGGGATTCGTCAGAAAATCTCGAATGATTTTCACATCACATTTTATGATGCGGGACACATTCCTGGAAGTATTTCAATCCTTGTTGAGGTTAATGGAAAAAAAATTTTTTATACTGGAGATATTAATTCACAATCAACTAATCTCATAAATCCTGCGAAATCTTCTGATATACCAGAGATTGATGCATTAATAACAGAATCAACTTATGCTCTAAAAGATCATCCTCCAAGAGAGGAAACAGAACGAAATTTCATTGATCGAATTGGCAATGTAATAGAAAATGATGGTAACGTTTTAATTCCCGCATTTGGGGTTGCGAGATCGCAAGAAGTATTGTTAGTTTTGAACAAATTTGGTCTAAAAATTCCTATATATTTAGATGGACTCGCTAGAAAAATTAGCATGACATATTCTGAATACCCTAACGCATTCAAGGATTTTGGGATGCTCAAAAAAGCGATAAAGAATACAAAATTTGCAAAAAGTAGAAATCGAATGAATATTTTAGAAAAAGGCAAAAATATAATTATTTCTCCTTCAGGAATGCTTAAAGGAGGTGCTGCGATTGATTACATGTCAAAAATAGTTAAAGATCCCGTATCAGCAGTATATCTCGTAGGATATCAAGTAGAAGGCACACCAGGAAGAAAGCTTTTGGATGAGGGAATATTTGAATTTGAGGAAAGAGGAAATTCAAAAAATAATATTTCGGAAGCATTATGTGAAGTAGAATATTTTGATTTTTCAAGTCATGCTGATAGATCAGATCTCTACGGTTATATTAAAGAAATTAAATTCAATAATTCACGGTATGTGTTTTGTGTTCATGGTGATGAAAAGTCATCCACATCTTTAGCTAGTAATCTAAATAAGGGAAATTATAATGCTATTGCACCTGAAACAGGTGAATCTTACGTTATTTAGAAATTTGATCATTTGGATTATTTCTTTGTTCACCAATAATTTTATCACAATTTTTTAAAAAAAGTTCAATTTTATCAATAGGAACTACCGTACCTGCAGCAGGAGGATGACCTCCTCCTAATACTTCCAAATCTGAAAGTGATAATGCTTCTCTTATAGCTTCTGATAAATTAATTCCTTTTTCTACTACTTCTTTACTTGCTCTAGCTGATATTTTATAGACTTCTTCTGATTTTCTCCTAGAACAAGCAAATATTGGCTTTATTTTATTGATAAATCCACTTCTATCAAAAATTAAGATTGATGCAATAGTTCCAATCATGGTATCTGGTATGATATCTTCACCATAAAAATATTGAATATGTTCCATTTCTTTGATTGTTCCTTCTTTTTGGATCCAATTTAAAGCATTTGATATTTTCTTCCTATAATCAACGAGATTTTCCTGCGCTTTTTGATAAGCTATATGTCTATCACCCATTCCTATCGCTATACCTAAAGAAGCATTTTCGCTGCGACCACAAGAATTTAATAACTTAGAAAATTCATTTAATTCATATAATTCTGAACCGATAATTTCATCCTTTAAGATATACCTATTTACAATTAGATTTTGAGTTATAATATTGGGATCAATTTCATATTTCAATGCATATTCTATAATTTTTGATGAAATATCTCTCTTTTCACTTTCAGTAAGATCATTTAGCGTTCTTATTTCACCATCTGGTTTTTCTATTAGTATACCAATAGTTTTTAAAAATTTCAAGGTAGTACTCGCATTTCCTGTTAACCCTGGTAAATTAATATTAGTTGAATACGCAATTGCTTCATGTATTGGCTTAATCGGTGAAAAGCTAAGATCATCTACCTCATCAACTAAATCGGCCTCAAGTGCGTCTTTAAGGATGTAAGAATTAATGCCCGTGAATGAATAATTAGAACCTCTGTTTTGAATATCACCTATTGCACCCACTAAAGCAATAGGAGAAAGATCAATATTTTTCTTATTTATTAATTTGGAAAAAAAGTAACATAAACCTGAACTGGAAATTTCTGTGCTACCATCAATACCATAAAAATATGGATTTACATGCCAAGGAGCACCATTTTTATGAATTATTTCCATATTAGGATCCTCTTTATTTGGAACTTCTTGTGGGAGATGGTGATCTATAATAAGAAAAGGAATTTGGACTTCACCACTTTTAAGATAGTGAATCAATTCCAAATATTGACCACTCCCAAAATCAGAAAAAAGTATGAAATTTTCTCCATCAATAGCTTCCATCGTTAACTTAATAATTTCATTTTTTTCTAATTGTTTTAATACCCTTATTTGAAATGGAATTCTTTCTCTGAAAAAAGTCTTCCCCAATATTGCTCCCGATGACAATCCATCCGCATCAAGATGCGTGTATATCTTCAAGTTTAGATTAGATTTCTCAAGTGTATCGGATAGGAATTTTTTAGCTAATCCTAAGGATTCTATTAGTAATTGAAAAGAATCAGATACTTCATTCATTGTTATAAAATTTTAATATAAACTTAATTTAATATATTAAAATAAGTAAAAAATAATAAATACTCATTTAAAAAATAGAGAAAAGTGATCGATATGCATCATATCAAAATGAATAATCTTACTCTAAAACTCGTGAAAAAGATTATTGAAAATAAGGAATTGTATAAAGCAGATATTCAAAAACTTGAAGATGGCTCAACTATTTTAAACATGACTAATGCATCTTGGACTGGAGGTAAATTAGTGGGAGAAATTTGCATGGGTGGATTAGGAAATGTTGAATTTTCGTCATACGATTTAGATGGGCATTATATTCCAAGTGTTAATGTATACACTTCTGAACCTATTATCTCTTGCATGGCCTCTCAATTGGCTGGTTGGAGTGTAAAATTAAAGAAAGATGTTGAAAAAGATGGAAAAGTAAAGCAAAAGGTTATATTTCAATCTTTAGGTTCAGGTCCTGCTAGAGCTAAAAGTAAAACTGAGAAACTTTTCGACGAAATAAATTATACTGATGATTCTGATTGTGCGATAATAGTGTTTGAAACGGATAAATTACCAAATTCAGAAGTTATGCAAATAATCGCAACTAAAAGTGGAGTAAATCCAAGTAATACATATGCAGTATGTGCTCCTACCGCTTGTTTAACAGGATCCATCCAAGTTGCTGCAAGAATAGTAGAAACTGGAATTCATAAATTACATGAGATTCATTTCCCACTCGAGGTTTTGAAAGATGGATTTGGAACAACAACGGTAGCACCAATAGCAAAAGATGATTTGGGAGCAATGGGAAGAACTAATGATTCAATAAGCGCAGCAGGATTGACTTATTATACAATTGATGTTGACAAGGAAAAAGAAGCGGAATTATTTGAACTTCTTAAAAAAGCTCCAGCTAACACTTCCCCAAGCTATGGAAAACCATTTTTAGAAACATTTAAAGCCGCCGATTATGATTTCTATAAAATTGATCCTGGTTTATTTGCTCCTGCAAAATATACAATGACAAATGTCAGAACTGGAAAAAGTGTAACTGTTGGAGAAATAAATCATGAGTTATTAAAACTATCCTACAATTTAAAGTAAAAAGTATATCATTTTCTTACTTCTTTTAAATTTTACTTAGAAATTAGTTAATTCTTCTTGATACTTCAAGATTTCTGAATTTGGGATATCCTTATCAAATTCTATTTCTTTTTGAATGCCCAAATAAGCACATGCGATATTGGCAGCGGCTGCTATTTCTGCTTTTTTTAGTGTAAGAGTATATCCATTTACCGCCTGAGTTCTCTCCTCTGATTCAGAATGTAAAATTCTTCTTTGAGATTCGAAATAATCTTGAGTAGTAGTATCGTAATCATAAATTTTGTCTGATAATTGATTACTTCTTTCATTCTTCATTTTATACAAGAGAGATGCCATTTTATCAGCAACATTGAAAGGTAATTGGTTTTTTACTATTATTCTAATAATATTGTTAATATCGAAATAATTTAAGGTTTCGAATTTAGCCCTTAAATATTTCTTAAGATTTTCAGAATCTTTATCACATTCTATTTCAGTCCAATCATGAATTGCCAATCTTCTTCTGAAAAAGATCATTTCCCAATCAATATTAAGTTCTTTTAAGAATTCGAATAATTTATCATCATTAGCTCTTTTCATTTCTAAAGTAATGAATAATTGAAGTCCATAATATTTATGTTCTTGTTGAAGAAAAAATCCTCTCTGGTGCATTGAAGCTAAGATTTTTATATCCAACGAGTAAATATTATCAGTTAAACCTTTTTTACTACAACTTAGATAAATTACATTTCCTTCCTCATTAATATATTCACTATCTAAAAATCCAAGAATACTTTCATCATTCTGATCAATAAAATCACATAATCCGCTAAGGGTAGGTTGAACATCAAATCTTTTCAAATCTTTTTCTTCAATTGTAACAAAATCATTATAACTTCCACCAATCGCTAATTTTATTGAATCAAGTTTTAATTCTTCATCCGTTCCGAATACATTCTTGAAAGCTTCGTTTAAGGGAAATATTTCTTGTTCAAGAATTTTAACTTCCGCTATTGAACTTTCATATGGTTCAGGATCTCTTAATAATTTATTCATTATTGGTGCTTCTGAAGCATCAACTTCTACCTCATAGTCTTTAGCCAAATCCTTTCTTATCACGCAAATCGATCGCTTTTTTTCATTATACATATTAAGTGAAGTATTGTTATCAATAACCGCTCTAAAATGTTCTGTAAATCTTTCTTCGGCATCTTCGGATTTCATTCTTCTTTTTCTCAAAAATAGCACCAAGTATATTATAAAATAAAAATGGCTTTAACCATAAATAAGAAACTTCAATCTTTTAATTTTTTGTTTTAATTTTATCAGATTTTAGACTTTTAATATTATGTAAAATAACAGCAAATAAATTTTTAAATACCCAAGCTTAACAAATTTTTTGAATTATATTTCCAAAAATCGATTATTGATTTTCGAGGATATAATCGTCATTCTTCTTGATATATGTAATTGTGGAGCCAAAATTATTGCGGACAGTGATCTTATCTCCATCAATATCAATCAGTTCTATAGAATAAGGGATTCTTCGATGCTTAATTATATCATTTAGAATTTTTTTTTCTTCTTCAGGATCCATATCTTACAGAATAATTCAAACAAAAAAAGTTTTATGAAAATGAAAAATTAATTATTTTCCTTTCCAGAAATTTCTTCTATGTCTAATCTTAATATATAACTATTTGTATAAGATTTTTCATTATTCAGATGTTTCTGTTTAATAAGTTCCGGATTCTCTTCTAAATGATTAATTAATACATCAAATCCATGTTTTTTTTCTTCAAAATTCTCTATAATGCTTAAATTCCCCCTTATAACAATCGATTGATACATGTGATTACATTCATTCGTCTTATAACCACAATTTTTAATTATTGTGGCGCAAACTAATGGATTTGTTTTGATAAATTCAATTTTTAATCCTTCATTTGCACAATGAAAGTATAAACAATTTTTTTTCTGATCATAACCATAACTTAGAGAAACTATATATGGCTCAGATTCTCTACACATTGATATCGTGACATATCTCCCTTCAATTAGAATTGCATTTAAGAGATTCTTATCTGTAATCTCCCTTTCGATCCGTCTCATGTGATATTTTGTCATGAGTAAATTAACGATTAAATATATTATGTTTATAAAGTTATTGGTTTATTCAATTTTAATAATTTTTATTAGAAAAATTAATAAATACATTGTTATAAATATAAAAGAATATTTAATTAAAGTAAAGTAATAACATTAATACTCTTAAATTTAGCTTTTTAATTTTAAAAATCATATCTTAAATCAAGTGATTTTTATGGTAAAACAAATACTAGATATTGGCTTTTTCTCAGAAATGTATAGCCAAACAAACGGAACTGCTCATGCTGTCAAAAATCTATCTGAAGCAATAGCAAGAACAGGACATAATGTCCATGTTTTTGCTCCAAAAATTGTCAATGGTCATGATATACCTAAAACACTACATTATCATGATCTTGGGGGTGCGTATATTGGGAAGGAAACAGGGTTAGTTGCTTCGGTTCCACTCCAAAAAATGTTTTTCTGTCCTCACGATTATTTAGATATTACTCACATGCACACTCATGCAACGATTGGACCAATAGCTATTAATTGGGCAAAGTACTTGGGAATCCCCATGATTGGAACTCATAATGCCCCTTTAACGTATTATACTGCTCAAAATGTTAGAATTATTGGAAACCTACTAACCAAATCTGACCTATTATGGAGATATGAACGTCATTTACTGAATAAATATGATTTAATCCATGTCCCTACTAGATCTAAGAAAACTCAATTACGCAGTTGGCGTTTTATGGAACCAATTATATGCTTATCTAATGGGATTCCTGATGCAATGTACACGGATTTGAAAGAAAATGGTATTCGAGAGAAATATAACATTGAGGACAAAAAAGTCTTGTTATATGCTTCACGTTTATCAACAGAAAAGCATCCTATCAGCATCCTAAAAACATTTAAAGAAATACAGAAGGAAGTTCCAGATGCATATCTTCTAATGGTGGGAAGCGGTGGTGCTTCTTCAGATCATGTTAAACGAGTGCTTAAGAGGAAAGCCTTCAGAGATATAGCCTCTTATGCGGGACGGGTTCCTTTTGTCGATCTCTTAAGATTATATAAAACAGCAGATTTATCCGCTTTATGGTCTTGGGTTGAAGCCGAGGGATTGGTATTGATTGAAGCAATGGCTCAAGGAACTCCTACTGTAGGTGCGAATGCTTGTGGAATAAGTAATGTCATAAGACACGGGGAAACCGGATATCTTGCTAATAATCTAGATCAATTTAAAGATTCTGTTGTGAAATTACTGAAAGATGATGCCCTTCGTGCTGAGTTTGGAAAAAATGCTAAGAGAGTAGCGCAAGAATACAAGATTAGCAAAATAGCAGAATCATGGATTAAATTATACAAATTTACAATTGATGAATTATATCCGTTGCGTTATTATCGCAAAGAAAGAAGAGAAAGAGTTGAATTAGTTAAGGAATTCGTGAAACACCTTCCGAATGTCACTTTTTAAAGGTTTGTCTGATACTCTTTTAATTTTAATTTCTTATAAATAAATATTTATTATATGGTAATTTTGTCATTTCATAATGTCAGAAGATGCCAAGAAATCAGAAAATATTGACAGAAATGAATTGGAAAACATTCAAAATTCTGAAAAAGTAGTGAAAAAAGATTCAATTCCTCATTTTTTACCTACATATCGCATTTCATTTAAATTGTTCCCTATTCCAATACTAATAGTAATAGTTTTAGCTGGTATCCTAGCATATATGGCATATTTTGTAAATGGGGGTCCAATTGAAGGCGGTTATTTCTCAGAAGAAGATTTAGGTGCTCTAGGAGGTATCCTGAACGGAATCATTTTCACGGTTACAGCTGTAGGTGCTGCTTTTTTTATAATATTCTTAATAAGAAAGAGGGGTATTGATGTTTTAAAATATATTTTTGGATTTTCTTTTGGGCTATTAGGATTTACACTTTCATGGTTTTTTGCGTCAATTATCATTTTTCTAATATTGTTGCCTGATACACCATCTTCAATCAATACATACTATATTTTATCAGATATCATAAGTCCAATCTTAGTAGCAGTATTTACAGGTTTGCTACTTTACAAATACTTCACATCTAAATCAATCAATACAAAGAATCTTATCGTATTATATATTAGTCTTCTAATAAGTGCCTCAATGGGACTGATGATGCCACTTTGGACGACTCTTGCTATTTTAATTGGTATATCGTTTTGGGATATATATGCCGTACTCAATAAAAGGGGACCTATCAAAGAAATGATAGATATTGCATCTAAAAACGATAAGTATGATTTATATGATGATCAAATTGAAGAGTCCATTAAAAAAGGAGACCTCATTTATGATACGTCAAAAGTTGAAATTGGTATCGGCGATTTAGCCTTTTACAGTATGCTAACTACAAGTGCATTAATTCAAACTGGAAACGTGCTTATCATGGTTTTTACAGCTCTAGCTATATTAATTGGTACAGGAATAACCTTAAACCAATTAAAGCATAATAAAATTTTACCTGGTTTGCCTATCTCCATCTTCTTAGGCATTGGTACCATGTTATTATCATGGTATCTGATATCCCTTATTTAATCGTAAAATAATGATGGATTTTATATACTAAAATTGAGATAGCGGTTAGGAAGTCTTTGGTTTTGATAAGTTTGTCAACTGATTCAATAATTTAAATTAACTTTTTAATTTGTGTATAAAATTAATACATATGGTAGATATTAGGAATATCAAAACGTTTGTAGTCATTGGTGCGGGAACTATGGGACGGGAAATTGCTCAAGTTGCTTTGATGGCGGGTTTTGAAAACGTTATAATAAATGACATTAAAGAAGAAGTAATAAAAGAAGCAACAAACTATATTGAAAATGGATTGAGACGACTTGAAAGGAAAGGACTGTTAAAGGAAGATCAAAAGACCGATATTCTTCTTAATCATTTAATAAAAGAATCTAATTTAAATAGAGCTGTGCAAAATGCCGATTTTGTTGTGGAAGCGATTCCAGAAGTGATGGATTTGAAACAACAACTGTTTCATAAAATCGGGAATATTGCACCTGCACATGCTATTTTTGCCACAAATACTTCCACTATGAGCATTACCGATATAGCTTCAACTTCAGGACGAGAAGAAAAAGTAATTGGTATGCATTTTTTCACTCCTATTGTGGTACTACGCTTAATAGAATTAATTAAAGGTTCTAAAACGAGTCAGGAAACATTTGATATTAGCTATGAGGTAAGTTTAAAATTTCCTTCATTAAAAGGAAAGCGTTATATAGCTAAAATCAATAAAGAGAGCCCAGGCTTTATTGTTAACCGTCTAACAATTGCATCAAGTCTTTATTTAAGCTGGATGCTCGATTATGCAACAGAAAAAGAGATATCTTATGAATTATTAGATAATGATGTAGTTGACCCCCCAAATTTGGGTCCATTTGCAAAGTGGGATTTTCTTGGTTTAGATGTAGTAAGAAATGTTCAAATTTACTTTGCAAACACTCTATCTTCAGAATTTTCTCCTTGTAAGACGCTCCAGAAATTGGTAGATGAAGGAAAATTAGGTAAAAAAACAGGAAGTGGATTATATGAATGGAACGGAGATAAAATCATCAGAAAATCGATGCAAAAAGCTAACTTAATAAATTTTGAAATGTATTATGCAATTCAACTAAATGAAGGATGTCGACTTTTAGAAGAAGGAATTGTATCTAATTATAAAATTATTGATGACACAATGCTTGCTGGAATGGATATGCCTGGTCCATTCAGTGCAGGGAAAAGAAATTATAAAAAATGGGTAGAAATGTTAGAAGCTTTTTCGAAAGAATCAGGGATAAGCTATATTAAACCAACTAAATTGATGGCAACTGGAACTTTTATACAATTGAAAACATAAATTACTTTCTATAATATTAAATTATAATTACTAACTTTAATCTAATAAATTAGATAAATTAAATTTAAAACAGAAATTCCCCTATTTATATAATTAAATTTGATAAATAATGCCAGAAATTGAGTCTGCTCCAAAAACAGGAATAGACAAGATTATCTATTTCCTTAATAACGTTCTTGATATCAATCACCCTATTACAATAGCTGAAGTGGTGGATAAAACAGGATTATCTTGGAGTTTTGTTAAAAAAATCATGGTCAAAATGAAAGATGAATATGATGGTTTCCATTTTGAAAAATCTGGAAGTGCATGGATAGTTTGGAAAGATCGAGAACACGTAATTAAAAAATTGGAAGATACATGTTCCCGGTTTCTCTCCGATGATTCATCTAAGAATGGATGTGCAGAATAAATTAATAAATTTAAAATTTCATTTCTACTTCTATTTATTGATTTAAATGAATACAATAGAGCAAGTTATGATGATACAAGAAATCTTTTTAAATTCTTGGCCAGCAAAAGATTATTATTTTTTAAACGGATGGATTCTTCGGTTCAATGATGGCATAACTGATAGAGCAAACGCAGTTATTCCAATAAGTTATACGGGAAATGATTTAGATTACGATATAGATGAAGTGGAGCGAATCTATGAAAAAATGAATTTAAGTCCATCATTTATGATTTATGAATGGCCCGAAACTAACACTCTAAAATCCTTGTTGGTCTCGCGAGGATATCATGTCATCACTCCTACAAAAGTGATGATTTCAACTATTCAGGACTTAACTTTTCCATTTATTGAAACCAACTATGATTATAGTTTTTATGACAAGAGAGAAAAAGAATTTGCTAATTTCCTTACTGATTATACTCATTGGTCTAATCAGGAACAAGAAGTTATTACAATCTTAACTAATAGAATTAACATTCCTGATAAAAAATTTGAAATCGTTAGATCTAATGGAGTAGTCATTGCATCAATGATGGGAGTATTAGTAAGAAATGCATACTTATATATCGCAGATGTATTGGTTCACCCTAATTACCGAAGAAAGGGTATAGCTAGCACAATGCTTTATCGATTATTACATGAATTGGCTTATGAAAAAGGAGTAAAAATAGTATGGCTGCAAGTCGAAGCAGACAATCAGAAAGCTCTCAATTTATATAAAAAAATAGGAATGAATCCAGTTTTAGAATATTCATATCTTAAGAAAGATAATTAGGTTTTTTCCTTTCTTTTCCTTGCTTTTTTTCCTGATAAATATAAAATACAGCAACCTGAACATATTGGCATGAATGGGTGTTGTTTCATCATATTCTTAAATTTAATATATCGTGGACTATTCCATATTTCACTAATTGAATTTTTATGCAAATTTCCCATTACTAAATCATAAAAAATATGACACGGAGCAACATCTCCATTGGCAACTATATCTGCAGACACAAAAGGGGAGTAACAAGTAGTAAATTGATCTTGCATACCCTTCCAATCTGCTTTTAGATATGCCTTCAAATTTTCAGGTGAAAATGTGGGAGGTAACAAGAGTATATTTTTCTGTTTCTCAGACAAAATCTCCCGTACTACATTTACTTGTTCAGTTAATTCAAAAATGTCAATTGAATCAAATTCATCTATATTTCTAACTAGACTCTGCCAATAATAATCACTAACCAATCCAAATTCTGATTTCAAGAGCTTCGCATAAGAATCACCCATTTCTTGAGTAAGAAAATTTTGCATTTGGATAGTGATCCAATCAATATAATCCAAGTTTAAATCGTGTAGGAAAAATTCTTCAATGGTATCGAAGTTAGCAGGAGTTACGGTATATATTATGCTTATATTAGGGGTTTTTGATCGTTTTCTTTTTTTTTCATCGTAAAGTATTTCGATTCCAGCTATCGCTCTTTCATAACTCCCAATACCGCGCTGTTTATCATTTACGTTCTTGGGACCATCAAGTGAAACTCTAATAGAATCAAACCCTTCACTAACAAGCATTTCTGCATTTTTACTAATTAGTGTACCATTTGTAGGTGTATCAACGAATGAACCACCTTTTTTTATTTCCTTAACTAAATCCTTAAAATGGGGATATAAAAGTGGTTCTCCCCCAAATAAACTATACCAGGGTTTTGTAGGTGTTAAATCACGTATAAGTGTTTTAACTAAATTGAAATCCAAGGTTTTTGGTTGAGATTTAGAATTTTTAATTGAATAGCAACCAGAATCTCCCCAAAAATAACACATCTTGCAGCGTAAATTGCAATTTTCTGTGAGATGTAGTGTAATATTTCTTGGTAAATTATCCATTTTCTTCCTTAATTTTAAAATAAAAACTCTTTAAATAATTTTGTTAAATCTCAATAATACAAGTTATTCGAACTTAAAATTCCGCTTTCTGAAAACTTGATTCCCTCCATTTGTAATAAAGTTTGTTTCATTTTAACTCCACCCTGAAATCCTCCTAGTTCACCATTAGTTTTTACTGCTCTATGACAAGGAATGATGATAGGGAATGGATTTCTTGCTAATGCATTTCCAACAACTCTAGCACCATTTAATATCCCAATTTTTATTGCAATACGTTTATATGTACTAAACCATCCCCTTGGAATCCCATATTCTGCTAAAAGAACTTTTTTCTGAATTTCAGTGCACCTCTTGAAATCAACTAATCCTAAGTCAAAAACTACATCTTTTCCCACTAAAAAATTTTGGATTTTGTCTACTAATATTGAAATCAAGGATGCTTTTCCTTTTAACAGAAAATTTTCAAACTCTTTAAATGCTTTATCTTCAGAATTTGCTCCAGGATCACTAAGAAATATGCGTTGTAGCTTTATTTGGAGATTCATCTCTTTCCATATAATGGTTATTTTCCCAAATGGACTAGAAAATGTAAAATAAAAGAAAATTTTATCAACCATCATTATTAAGATTATAGAATAAAGGTGATTTAAAGGTTTTTTAGGGAGTGTGAATTTTCACACTAAAGATCTACACCTTTATATTTCATAATATATTTTATCAATTAATTATTTTTACCCTTTTATAAATATATTTTAAGAGAAAGTGAACAAATCGTATGAAAATAGAAAAATCCAGTCAAGATCTTGAAAATGAAGTAATATACGCTGATTTATGCATTCATTGTGGAAGCTGTAATGCATTTTGTCCTCATATGGATTTCAATGAAAAAACAGGAGAAGCTTATGTCATTGATGAATGCGCTGAGACTGTAGGCTTATGTTATAATGCTTGCCCAAGAAGTTTTCTTCCAATATCTGAGATTGAAGAAAAATTATTTGGACAAAAGCGAATTGATTTAGCTATTGGAGTCTATAAAGATATAATACAAATAAAATCAAAAAATAAGGATGATATTCTATACAATCTCGTTCGTGCTGCTTTTGAAACAGGTGTAGTAAAGCATTTCGTATTAAGTGAACCACAAAGTACAAAACCTCCAGTGGCATTCCCCGTTGTAGTGGATAATGCAAAAGATGCAAAAAAATACATTCCTAAAAAAACTATGGATAATGCTGGACCATTAATAACTGGTATTGGAAAAGCATACATGGATAAGAAGAAAGAAATAGGCATTTTATGTAACCCTTGTCATCTACAGGGTTTAGCTAAAATCCTTGTTTCAGACTTTAATACTGGTGCTGAACGAACATCATTAAGAATCGCTTTTGCTTGTTCTTCTGGTGGAATGAGTGGATGTAAATATTGTACCGATTTTTCTGGAGAATTTTCAGATATTTCATTTAGTCCATGGGGCGCTCCTAAAGGAAGTGATGAAGCATTCTTAATCATCAGAACAGATGTTGGTCAAAAAGTCATAGATCACGCTTTAAAGCAAAAATATTTAGAGATTACGGTTAAAGAACCTGATTTAAGTGGAATGAAGAATTTTATTGACAAGAAGAGAAAGAAGAACTTCAAGACTCTCATTGGAAAAGACAACATTAAAGCGAAATATTTAGAAATGAATATTGATGAATTAAAAGATTTACTAGATTAATTTATTCTCTCTTTTTATATTATATTTCTTTTTTTTAAGATAAGCTCGGTTATAGTTTCAAATATATCTTTTATCTTATAACCAGATTTACTCGATGTCTCAAAATGATATGGGATATTATACCGCTTTTGGAACTCTTCTGCATCTTCTAATTGAACAGTTCTTTTTGAATCCGCTAAATCGAGCTTTCCACCAACGAGTATAAATCCGGGATTGGAAGCATTGTTCTTAATAATATTGTACCATTCGGGAAGATTTTGAAAACTTGAATATCTTGTGATATCATAACAGAGTAAACAGCCATCTGAACCTCTGGAATAGTTTGGTAAAAAGAAACGGAAGCGTTTTTCCCCAGCAAAGTCCCAAATTTGAAGTTTTACAGTCAAATCATTTAAATTTATGCCCCAACTCGCCAAATCTGTCCCAATTGTTATTTTCTGTTCAATGTATTTTCCAGTAATCAAACGTTGTATCATTGTGCTTTTTCCAATGCCACCGTCTCCTACAACTACAATTTTAAACAAAAATTTTTTTGATTGGTTCATTAGTGCAATTCAAGCTATACCTTTGATTAATATAAATAATATATTAGATTTTTATAAATCTTTATTGCTGTTGATTGAAGCTATTATTTTTTTATTGATGTGGGAAAGATTTTGCAACATCTCATTTCTTCTACTCTCAGGAAGAGATTGAATTGTTTCATTAAGGAGATCAATATTAAAATCTTGGATGTGATGATGTATTAAGATAAGAATTATAACTGTCAAACAAGGAGATATGATCATAAATATTAAATAAAAAATAGAAATCTCAAGAGGAAAAGATCCTCCAATGCTCGTACCAGGGAGATTATAAGGAATAGTGGTCATTAGATTGAACTTAATAAGAACTGCCACTAAAATATTGATAATGTTTAAGGTTAGAAAGACTATCAAGTTAAGTATAAAGAATTGAATAGATCCTTCTCTCCCAAGAGATGAAAGTACTTTATTTATCTCTTGATCTTGCATTTCTTTACTGAGAATTTCGATTTTTGCATTTTTACATATGTCAATTAGACTCCAATAAAACCCAAAAGTGTAAATTAATATGAATAAAATATTAAAATATAAATTATAATTATCTATTAACTGTGGATGGGATAGTGATTCTGAGCCAATCCAAAAGAGCATGATTAGTAATAAGATTGAGGAGAAGTATAATCTATCTGCAATTCTTTTTTCAGATCCTAAAGGGTTATAAATTATCGTTCCATTCCCGAAATATATTCGCCATTTATTCGTATTTATAATTCTGAAGGTTATTGAGAAAATGTAAGTAATTATTGGAAATATAAGTAAAAATAGATCATTCCATGATTGAATGAGGACAAATAAATACAATACTATAAATATGATTAAGTCTCGAAGCAAATTTTCATTCAAAATATCTTTTAGGGTTAGATATTCGTCATTCGTATTATTTTCCTTCATAATTTCTATGTAAATTTTCTTAATAATTAAACTTTTATACTCTTTGCTAATATAAACTATAGAAAAAATCTTAATATCACGCGCCACTATACCAAAGTGTATAATATGAAATACCTTGATTTCTTTCCATACAAAAATTTTAGGCAAGAACAAGAAAGTATCATCAAAAAAATAGAAAAATCATCGATAGAAGGTAAAAATACTCTCTTGGTTGCCCCAAACGGAAGTGGTAAAACAATAATGGCATTAAGTGCGCTATTACCTTTAGCCTACGATAAAAATCTTAAAATCATATACACTTGTAGGACTCACGCTCAAAATACTCGAATCATTAAAGAATTGACCAGAATTTCAAAGTTTCGTAAAGAAAAGGATCTTAACCATAAAGTGAGTGGGATCTCAATTCGGGGAAGGAATGAAATGTGTTTAAATGAGATGTTGCTAAAATTAAAATTAGGTCCAAAAGAATCAATGTCATTGTGTAGTGATCTGAGGAAAAATAGAAATTGTAAATATTACCTTAATTTAATTAAAATGAGAGATGAACGTGACAATACCATTCTCATCGATCCTGAAATATTAGAAAAACCAATCGATGCAGAAGATTTAATCAATATATGTAAAGATAAACACATGTGTCCATACTTTCTAAGTAAATTTCTTTTAAACAAGATGCAACTCATAATATGTAATTATCAATGGATCTTTAATCCTCACATCCGAGAAAACTTCTTGGCTTTTATTGAAAAGGATCTTCAAGATTGTATATTGGTCATTGATGAATGCCATAATTTAATAGATATAGCGACAGAGATTAATTCTAAAAGATTAACACCATATTCTTTAAATTTATGCTTGAGAGATCTAGAAATGTATCGTTCACCTCTACTTATGCAAGAATTTGTGGAATTACTGGCATCTCATTTGAATAAAAGAAAAGGAAATATTCAGAATTCTGAAGAGGAGATTAATCCAGAAGGTTTCTTAAATCAAATTATTAAACGATTGCAATTACAATCTCTTACAGAATTTAAAAATTTTATTGAAGAAATTCATAATTTTAGTGTATCTATTCATGAAGAAAGGATAGCAAATGGAGAAATCTCTAGAGATAATGTTGGATCATTCGCAGATTTTTGGTTAAAATGGATTAATAGCTATTTTTTAGATAATTACTTTTTCTGTTACAACGTAATCGATTCTAAAAAGCATCAAACCATTTCACTTGAGATAGTCGCTTTAGATCCAAGAGAGATGGTGATTCCTGTTTTGAAGGAAGTTTACACAAGTCTGAACCTCTCTGGTACTGTGAACCCTAATGTATATCATAATATAATGGGATTAAAACAAAGTGGTAAGGATTATGAAGAAATTAATGGTGGTTCCCCTTTTAATAAGGAAAATATTAAAGTTCTTATTACTGAAGGTGTTGATACTCGAGGGGGAAATAGAAATTCTGAGATGTATAAAAAAATGATTCTTAAAATAGAAGAAGTGATTTATTCTACACCTGCAAATGTTGGAATTTTTTGCGCTTCATATAAGATACTTAATTCATTACATACATCTGGTATTTCCTATTTGGCCCGAAAATATAATAAAAAATTATTTATTGAAGAACCCGGATTATCTGCTTCTGAAAATGCTTTGATGGTTAATGATTTTAAATCTTTGGGATCTTCCCCCAATAATGGCGCTATTTTACTTGGAGTGTGTGGAGGAAGGAACTCAGAAGGAGAAGATTATCCTGGAAACTATATGAATTCAGTGATCATTGCAGGATTTCCTTATCATCTTCCAACTCCACGAGTTAAAGCTAAAATTGCCTATTATGATGTTGCCTTTAATGGAAGAGGATGGGATTTTGCCTATCTTTTTCCTGCTATACAACGTGCAAATCAAGCCTCTGGAAGACCAATCAGAAAAATTAAAGATAAGGGAGCAATCATTTTCATGGATTCAAGATTTAAGCAGAAATCAAATTGGATATCAGAATGGGCGAGGAATGGGCTCCAGATTATACCTGATGAAGCAAATGCAATCAGTAATGTATTATATCCCTTCTGGAACTTATAATTCCTTTATAACAAATCAAACTTCTGCTCTGCTAAGAAATCATACAATAATTTTAGTTTTTTAGAGACTTTTTCCCAAGTAAAGTTATTCTTTACTCTTTTATAACAATTTTCTCTGATTTTATCATAAAAACTTGGATCAACCAAAACTCTCGATTTTATTATTTCATCGGGAATTTCATTAGCTAATTTAAGGAGATCAGGGTTAAAAATATTATTAGCTTTTAATTGATTAGTTTTCTCAGCAATTTCTGCAGATTTAAAGAAGGAAATTATCGCGTTAGTTAATTGAGTATGATTATCTTTCTCTATTAAAATGCCTGTTCCGATTGATGGAAAATCTCTTACATCTACAATGGTTTCTTGCAATCCACCAACTTTTGTAGCTATAATAGGTAGTTTTGATGCCATTGCTTCAAGAGCCATGATGCCAAACGGTTCCCATCGTGAGGGTGAGCAATATACATCAGCAGCGATATGTGCTAAATAAAAAATATCAGAAGCGACTCCAAAAATGATTCTTAAATTATTCGGATACTCTTTTACGTATTGGGCATAACTTTTAATTTCAGGCAAACTATAGTCTGTCGGCAAAATTAAAAATAGAAATTTTGCATCTGGAATTTTTTCAACTACTGGAGGTACCGAGTTAAAAATAGTTTCAAATCCTTTTTGGGGAGAAATTCTCCCAGTAGTCAACAATAATGGTCCAGAATCCGTAAATGCTTTAATATTCCCATTTTTAATGAATGGATTTCCATTTGAAATATCATTAATAGTTTCTAATACCTTTTTAGAACTTATTAATGGACTCTGGCTTAAATTTCCAATTTTATATTGCAACAAATACTTTTTAATGTGACTTTTCAAGATTGGAACGGTTGAGTCCATATTTAAAAAGATGCGTAAATCATTACTTATATTATCCATCACAGATTCTAAGATCTCTTGATACTCCCAATCACATCCATCCCATATAAAATCAGCTTTAAAGTCTATTAAATCACCACCGCAATTGGGGATAATATCTGTATTTAAATATGACTGACTTACACTCGTGACAAGGTCACACGTTATAGCTCCAACTTTTTCTACCGTAGGAGGTTCACGCGCTCGATTCCAATTCAAATTATTATAACATAACGCTATAATATCCTCCAATTTCAATAACTTATATCCTTTTTTCATTCGAATTTTAATTGGAGACGAATCAATACCACATGTACTATAAAAATCTATTCCAAACCGAGGCCAAGTTAATAAATGGATCGTTAAAATTGAAGCGATTTCTACCTGATTTTTTGTAAATTCTTGTTTTAAAGCAATGAATGGCAATACCACGTGATAATCATGTAAATGAATCACATCTGGAATATCCTTAGACAATTGCTCTCTAAAAATATGATTCGAAATACATCTCATTCCGTGTGAGCATAAACAGATCTTTCCTTTTATTGTATCAGGATTGTATATTGTCGGATCATCCAGAAAAAAATTACTTAAAGGATTTTCACCACTTAATAAAATAATTCTCAAGTTCCCGATCATAAATTGATAAAAAGATATTTGATAGTCCATTTTTGGTGTGTCTAATCCTAATTCTAAACCATCAATTTCTCCTTCGCAAGAAATTGGTAATTTAATCCACTCATACTTATTTTTTAATCTATCAATTTGTCCATGGGAGGGCATAAAAATAGTTATATTATGAGTACCAGAAAGATGTTTTGCTTGGTTTGCGGGGACTTCTCCCAATCCTCCAAATTTTGCAACGCCCGCAAATTCAAATGTTAAAATCCAAATATTTAGCATAATTCTAATAAATATATTCTATTATTTAATTAATTTAAAATTCATAGATATTCTTTATTATTAAGAAACAAAGCCTTAATTTTAGTATTTTAAAATTCAAGATTCTTATTCTCTCTTGTACAATATTTAACAAAGTTTTGCACTTCCAATGCATAGCCTTGTTCATTGATTCCACCACACTCTTCTAAAATTTTTTTAGAAATTGGATTATTTCCTATTCTCAAACTATTTAATTTTCTGAGTGAACCAAGATTTTCTATGCAAGAAATTTGATTATCAAAAAGATTTAAATTCATCAATTGAGTAAGATCGGTCAATCCCTTGATCTTTTTAATGAAATTATCCTCTAATGATAAGCTTTCCAATTTGGTCAATTTTTCTAAGCCCTTAATTTCATAAATTTTGTTATTCGAAAGAAATAAGGTCTTAAGTTTTCTCAAGGATGCTAGCCCCATGA
This sequence comes from uncultured archaeon, assembly GCA_964583985.1. Lineage (GTDB taxonomy): Archaea > Asgardarchaeota > Lokiarchaeia > Sigyniarchaeales > SOKP01 > SOKP01. Next base: position 59,245 of record CAZOYD010000002.1, on the reverse strand, counting down.
TTTCCTTGATATTATTTCCATATAAATTAAGACTCTCTAAATTAATAAGTGATTCTAAGTTGTTAATGTTAGAAATATTATTATTATATAATATTAGCTTTTTTAGTTCTGTTAAATTGTTCAAACCATATATCTGGTTAATATTTTTAATATTCAATCCACCAAGGTATAAAGTTTCCTCATTAACTTGAATTCCTTCTCCATTTACGGTTACTGACATGATTTTCTAATAGTTATCTTTAACGAGTTAATCAATTTTTAGGATTTATGTTTTAATATTTTTCCATTTAAGATACCAGTATGTTCTCCATTTTCTACTGTAATCTGACCATTCACGATAACATAATCGATACCAAGAGGAGGCTGACATCCATTTTGTAAGGTTCCCCTTTCATTAATTTTCTCTAGTTCAAATAATACAATATCAGCTTTTTTCCCTTCTTGGATAACTCCCCTATCTTTAAGACCTAAAATAGAAGCTGGCAAGGAAGTCATTTTTCTTATCATTTCTTCCAAGGAAAATACATTTCGTTCACGAACCCATCTTGCGATAACGCGAGGAAAAGCTCCAAATGCTCGAGGGTGAGTATTCCTTCCTAAAATTAATACCGCATCAGAACTAGGACAGACATATTCTTGCTTGAAAAGAGGGATCATGCTTAATTCCTCATTTTTTTGTTGAATCCTTATCATTATTCCACCTTCCTCATCGATGAAATAATCTAAAAGAGCATCTTCAAGATCTTTGTCTGGATAAAGAATATTTAAAGCTTCAAATAGCGTTTTCCCTTCAACATCATGATTTTTTAGTGCGTAAATAACTACAACTGCTTTACTTAAAAGGGGAATTATCTTCTTTTTTAATAAAAATCTAGGAATCAGTTTCATAAAAAATGGTGCATCTGATAAAAACATTGAATAAAGCTTATCGAAAATTTCTTTTTTAATTCGTTTTCGAATTTCTGGATCACTCAAATTTCCCTTGAAATCATCATAAACCCATGTCGGCAAGAGGACAAATGAAAGGCTCGTGAATCCATCATCATAAACAGTCATATCTGCTGTAATGTTAAGTCCTTCTTCTCTTACGGTATTGATTAAATTTATTGCCTTTAGTGTCAATTCTTTATATTTGTATCTACTTATTACGCTCCAATGAGATATATGGGCTCTCACATTTGCCTTGCGAGCTATGCTTATTAGTTCAGTCATTCCAATATCAATAACTCCTGCTCCTTCATTTCTCATGTGTGAATCATAGAATCCATTATATTCACTTACTATTTTAGAGAGTTCTATTAATTCTTCAGTTGAACTTGAAGATCCTGGAGGATATACAAGACCAGTTGATAAACCAAATGCCCCAGCTTTCATATTATCTCTTACAATTTTTTTCATCTCATTTAATTCAGACTCGTTTGCAAGTCCAGTATTAGTTCCCATTATACAAGCTCGAACATTACCTTGAGGTATCATAAATGCTAAATTAATTGAAACTCCTTTTTCCTCCAGTGCTTGGTAAAATTTCGACATATTCTCATATAGGTCTGGGGAAGAGCAAAAAGCTTTATTAACAAAATTAAAGTAATACTGCTTAACTTTTTCATTTGCTGGTGCTACACCAATTCCACAAACACACGCGAGAAGAGTAGTAATTCCTTGTTCAACAAATGCTTCTGCCTTATTTGCTTCCAGAATAGTTAAATCCGCGTGATTATGAATATCGATGAATCCTGGAGAAACGATTTTTCCCGTTGCCTCGATAATATTATGGCCATCTTCTTTTATATCGCGAGAAATTTGTAAAATTTTATCATCTTGAATAAGGATATCTGTTATTCTTCCAGATACTCCACTCCCATCAATTAATAATCCCTTTTTAATTAAAATTCCCATAACTTAACATCTTCATCCATAAAATGATGAATAGAAAAATTCATAATGCTATTTGAATGATTTCTTATTATTATAAAAACAGGAAGTTCACTGGATGTGTGATACATTAGTTGCTTTGGGAAATAGTACTGATAATGGAAATGTAATTTTTGGTAAGAATAGCGATCGCCCCCAGAATGAGATACAATTAATCACATATGCACCTAAATGTCATCATAATGAGGGAGATATGCTTAACTGCACCTATATAAAAATACCACAAGTTAAAGAAACAGCTGCAATTCTTCTTAGTCAACCTTTTTGGATGTGGGGTGCTGAGATGGGAGCAAATGAATATGGCGTGGTAATTGGAAATGAAGCGGTTTATACACGAGAACCATTAAGAAATGAGGGATTACTCGGAATGGATCTTCTACGATTAGGATTAGAACGGGGTAATTCTGCCCTTAATTCTACTAAAATCATTGCAGAACTATTAGAGAAATATCATCAAGGAGGTGGATGTTCTTATGAGGATTCTACCTGGACCTATCACAACTCTTATATTATTGCTGATTCTAAAGAAGCATACGTTTTAGAAACTGCTGATGATTGGTGGGTCGTGGAGAAGGTCAATGATGTTAGATCGATCTCAAATGGGATATCAATATGCGGGATGGGAGATTTTCGTCGTGAAGGAATTATCGATCATGCAATTAAAATGGGATATTGTAAAGATGATGATGATTTTGATTTTGCCAAAACTTTTTCAGGAAGTCATTTCTCTAATGATATCACCCCATATTCACGTGGTGGGAAGTCTAAATTATTACTAAAGGAAAACATGGGACAAATTACACCTTCACTAATGATGGAATTTCTAAGAGAACATGATGCTGGGATATGCATGCATGGTGGATTCGAATCAACGGGATCTCAAGTTTCTGAACTAAGAGAGAAAGTAAATAATTCTATTCATTGGTTCACTGGATGTGCGCATCCGTGCTTAAGCTTATATAAACCATACAATTTCCCTCTTGAGAATCAGATAGTATTAAAATCAGGACCTTATATAGATCAAAATACCGATTGGTTTTGGATCCGACATTCTCGCTTCATTAGAACTCTTGATAATAACAATATCACAAATCAATATTTATCTAAACTAAAGTTTAATGAGAAAATGGTTATTGATCAAGTTAAAAAATCTCTCCTCAAAAGTCAGAATATAAATTCTGCAATTGTACAATCTAACAGATATGCTTGGGAAATGGCAGAAGAATTGATTTATTCTTGAAAAAAGTTTAAAACCTCATTTAAGACAATTTCCCCAGAAAATGGACTGAAGGTTGGAAAGGGTTCATATCCTCCAAAATTTATATACTCTTTTATGCTAAATAAATAAGCAATCCAATCTTGTGAGTTTTGAAAAATGAACGTATTCTTTCTTCCAAACAAGGATTTTTCTAGGATCTCATTTCCTAAATCTTCAAATAATTCTCCTGGTACAGTTATTAGATCTAACGTATTTGAAACATTTCTGGTTTTACCTGAAATTTGAAAACGTTGAACAATTGTCTTGCATTTAACTTTTCTCCCTTTTTTATTCAAGCTAAAATAGGGAAAATTCGCGTTTAAAAGAGCTAACCGTGCAATCTTAAGGAGAAATACTTTTTTAATACAATAATATAGCTTATTTGAAAACCATATTTTATTGAAGTATTTTGCATCTTTCATTGGTACCCAAAATTCGTTTGATTCTGCCACGATTTTTATAGAATCATAATAATCTGTATTATCAATAGACCTTGCTAATTTTAATGCTTCTTCGGCAATGATATTACCAATTTTTATTGTATCTTTATATGTACCTAACTGATCGTATATTAACGACTTTTCTTCTTCTAAAGCGCTATAATCAATTCCACTTGTAGTAATTGGATTCAAATCTCCAGATGGTCCATTGAAGTATATTGCATTAATTTTTTTATCAGTTAATTGTTCGATTCGTTCAATAAACCTCCCTGGAAAATCTGCAGATAACTTAAAATTCTTAAATGAAAGCGTGGTCGGATGGCAAGAGTAATTTGTAACAATGCCAATCATATCATCTTTATTTAAATGTTTGAAAACAATGACTCCTAGTTCAGGTTTTGATTGTCTAGTCGGATGTCTTCGATTGATAACTATATCAGGATTTAATTGTTTTTTCTTCCATGCAATCCGACATGGTTCTAATCGATTGGATAATTTCTGAATCAATTGAATAACTCTATTAACAAGCCAAACAATATATAAATCATTTCTATTAGCTCCAAACATTATCCCTCTTAATATATTTAAAGTTCCTCCTGGCCAATGAAATTCTCCCGTTAAATCAAAGGATGCATGAGTATGAGTGGCATGTATTAGGATTTTTTCGGTTTTAATGAAAGGGAAAATTGAAGTAATTTTGTTTTTCATATATTCTACGATAGCTAAAGGTAACTTAAGGGTGTCAAATGAAAGCATTAAAAGGTAATCTTGATTTTCTTCAATTAAGATGCCATAAACATAAATATCATCTAATTTTCCTTCACACGGTTTTTCCCGTGTATAACCAGCTAATGGCATGCCAAGGAAATTTAATGGAGTCGTAGCTTTCTTTCCAAACGCAACTTTCATAGATATATTATAAATTTAAAATCTACAAAAATTTTACTTTTTATAATAAAGAGGATATAGAATTATTTATCGAAAATTTTTTATCTTTTTAAATATTTTTTCAAATTAAAGAAAAAGATACAACTATTTAGAGTGGTATGTTATGACATTGAATAAATTAGATTTACTGGGAATGGAAGGTGCGATTTCAAATTATAAACGAGGAAGACATACAGTTCACCCTAGACATTGCATATTAGTATTCCCGGCTATTAAAACTAAGAAAGAGGCAAATAAATTAATAGGAAGAACTGTTTTATGGATAAGCCCAACGGGAAAAGATATGAAGGGAGTAATTACTAGAGCTCATGGTAATAGTGGAGCGGTTAGAGCACATTTCAAAAAAGCAGGATTACCCGGACAAGCTTTGGGTACCAAAATTACGATCATTAAATAGTTTCGTTTTTTACATTTTAATCGTGAAAAAAATCTTCTTCTCATTTTCTTTATAATTTAAATTAGTCCAATTTTGGTATTTTAGAGATATTACTTAAATAACATACCTATTGAAATTAAAAAAACTCTTCAAAATTATTGGAACTATGTAATAATTTTGTTTTTTCATAATCAACTTGGGATTTAGATGTAAAAATGTCGGAACACAATATGCAAATTTGTCGATTCTGCCATAGACATATTAAGCTGGCTTATTACTGTGAGGATTGTGGAGTCAGTTGTTGTTCTGATTGCTTACATGAAGAAAAAATTGATTATTTTGTATGTCAAGATTGTAATTCTAAAAATATAGAAATAAATGCTTCAGGTAAATCTGGAATTTGCAAAGATTGTGAGAGTGAAAAGTTAAATCAAGGGAGTCAACTATTAAAAGCATGTCCTAAATGTCACTCCACATCAATTATCAATATTTATGAGAAAAAAGAGGAATTAGAAAAAAGTTTCTTGGATTTAATTAAAAATGTGAGATATTTCATTGAACCTTTAAATGACCTTATTAATAATTTATATCAGCTACGCCAAAAAACAAAAGACGCACGAGCACCTCCAATTAAATGCTATCACTTTCCTCATTTAGAAGCTGACCTTTTAGCTTTATTCAAATTATTAGGTTATGCAAAAGATAATTTATATGAGAAAATTAGCATTCTTTTTAACCATTTATCGTTGAACAAGGAATATTTTTTTGATATTTATTCCCAACCAAATGCCAATGTTATTATAATAGAGGGGATTCTTGAAAATCTAACTAGGAGTAATGATTCAATTCAAGAATACATTAATAATAATATAAAAACCATTTCTACAAGTTTGGAAAGCATCCAGGATTATTTGAAATTTATTGAAAAAATTATCTTTTATTTTGAAACTTATAAAAAGTTCTTAAATTTAGCTGAAAATGAAAAACCAATTTATGCCATTTATGCCAAATTGGCTAATGGTTTAAATACTCAAGATAAATTAAAAAAAAGTAGAGGAATCCTTTTTATAACAAATCTTGACTTGTCTTTTGTACAAGAATATGGAAAATTAAAAAAGAAGAAAGAAATCATTTTTAAAGCTCCTGTAAAAGATTTAATTAAAATCAAATCCCAAGGTAAAATGTTCAAGAAATTATATATTGAATTTCCCTATGGGAGATATGAATTTACTCTACCTCCAAATAACATTACTCGCGTTTTGGATTATATTATTTTAGCAAGAAATTTTGATGACACTATTAAATATGATCAAGAAACCGCAGAAAGGCTTAACAATATCTATATTGAATTAAATGATATCACCGCATTTATTGAAGAAACTATTAATTCATTTTTTAGTTTAAAATGTCAATACAATAGCATGAATCAAAATTCAGATAAGGCGATCTCAATAAATATGGCAGGACAACCAAATTATATTCCTCCCGATCTTGCAAACCTTCAACAACAATATCGAATTTATGATAATAATCCAATAAATTATATTCCAAATATGCAACCTCAAAACTATCAAGGCTCGCAGCCCGTCCTTTTAAGGGATTATCAAAATTTGACACCCCAACAAGCTAATAATGGCATGTATCCTAACCAAAATCCTGAAAATTTATATGTTTATGGAAACCCAAGACCTTACACTCAATATAAACAACCTACTTACGATAGTCGCTTTATTCCACAAAATCTATATGATCCAAACAGGATTCAAAACTATGAAAGGAATCAATTCATTACCAAATATTATAATCAAAGAATCGATCCAAATAAAAAAAAAATTCTCATGCGTCAACTCGAACAAGTTCAAAAAAATGGACTTTCACAAAATCCAGAGATAAATGGAGCATTTGATATCCACCAAAGAGATCATGGTTTATATACAAATATAAATGAAGGAAAAATAGGATTATACGACGATTACTCTAAAATTCATTTATCAGAATATTTTAAACAAGATGATTTCGCTTTAAATGACATAAATACCAATAGAAAGTATTCAAAAAAAGAAAAAGATAAACTTAGAAAGTTAAGAGATCTCGAAAAGGAAAAATATAGTTTGGACGAAACCTTGAAGGCACTAAATACAAAATTTGATCAAGGCATAATCTCTGAAGTTGACTACTTTAGGACCTTTAAAAACCTTCAGAAACAGATATACACAATTGATAAGAATTATGAGGATTTAACTCAAGAATTGGAAGAAATTGAAGATATTAAAGAAAAATCTCGAGAATTTGATGGTAGGAGATACTATTCATAAAATAAGAAGTTATAATTTCATAAAATTGATTGAATTTCTCTTTCTATTGTTATGCTTTTAACTGCCTTCAAGCTCCTTACGTAATTTATCAATCTCATCCTCTAATTTTGCTTTAGTCCGTATTTCAGGCTCTTCTTCTTCGCTATCAAACTCTGATATGTATTGTAAATCATCTGAAGGTACTTCGGGTATCTGACCACCTTGATCGAGTAGCATCTCGGTTTCAAGTTGATTTAATTCATCTGTAACATCAATGGCCAAGTCAATTTCAGGATCTCCTGCTAAAATCTCAGCGGACTCTTCTATTTCAGAGACATAAGCTTCAGAATCTTCAGCAATTTCAGCAATTTTGGTGGGAGATGCCTTGGTTGCAATAACTTCAAGCTCATCACGAATTCCTCCCATTAAATCACCAGTCATTGAGATCATTTGTCCCTCCTCAATTGCTTCGATTTGACGTTCAATCTTAGCACGGATGTTGTTAGCCCGGTCAACTTTCTGTTGATATTGCTTAAATTGGATTAAATAATTTTTGGCTCTTTCTCTTTCACCGCGCTTCAAAGCAATTTTAGCATTTTTTCTTGCGATTTCTGATCTTTTACTGTAGGTTTTATTCACTAAAGCCATCTTTCGTATATGTCCCTTAGCCTTTGCTACTAGTTCTTCCTTCTCTTGAGCTTTTCTTGGAAAAAGTTTCTTCTTAATTCCCACTAGGTTTCATCTCTATATTGGAAGTTTATATTAATTATTTCTCTTTAATAATAATTAAGATATTTTTGACTTAAATATTTTAATAGAATTTAGTTTATATAAAATAATTTCAAATCTTTAATCTTTCATAGTCCAAATTTTATTTTTATAGTGGAATGAGATATGAAGACTATCATTCTTAATTTTGAACAGAAACCCCCGAAATATAAAGAATTAATTCAAGAAGCTTTAAATCATAATTTCTTGGATATTCTGATTTCAAAAGAAATGTTTCAAGAAATATTGCAATTTGAGAGATTAAATACATATTCCAAAGATCTTTCATTACCAGTAAAAAATCTGATTTGTTCAAGTTTAGATGAATTAAAAAGATTTATATCTAAAAGAGAATCAAATTTGGTAAAGATTGGGATTTATAGAGAGTTGGCGACAAAAGAAGATGAGAATATAATTATAAAGCTATCCGAAACCAATTTACTTGATTTTATAATCGTTAGAGCAAAAAATTGGAAGATAATACCTTATGAAAACCTTATTGCTGCAATGCACTCTAACAATACAAAATTAATAGCAGAAGTTTATTCAATTAAAGAAGCTGAATTAATGCTTAATGTTTTGGAAATAGGGGTTGATGGAATTTTATACGCCCCCAAATACTTAGATGAATTAGAGGAATTGAAAAAATTTACTAAATCATATCAGAAGATAAACTTAACGAAAGCGAAGGTTATAGGCATTCAAAGCATACCTGAAAGTGAGCGAGTATGCGTGGATACAACATCACTTCTTGAAGTAGGTGAGGGCATGCTCATAGGGAGTACAGCTAAAGGATTTGTATTAGTACATGCTGAAGTATTTGATACTAATTTTGTATCTTCAAGACCATTTCGGGTTAACGCGGGGGATGTTTCAGCTTATATATTAGTTCCCTCCGAAAAACAAGAATTATATCGTACCAAGTATTTAAGTGAGCTGAGAGGAGGAGATCAGGTCTATATTATAGATATTGAAGGAAATACTAGGATAGCTACTGTGAGTCGTGTAAAAATTGAAACTCGACCCATGCTTAGATTTGAACTAGAAGCTTTAATAGAGGATAACGTCATTTATATTAATTATATTTGTCAAAATGCAGAAACGGTGAGACTTGTTGATGCAAACGGTAAAATTCTTCCAGTAGTTGATATTAAAATCAATGATGAAGTATTAATATATGTGGGTCCTGGTGCTACTCATTTTGGTACTGCAGTCAAAGAAACCATAATTGAGAAGTAATTAGGATTCATTCTTGATATACTGCGATGTTGCTTTTACTTTCCTCTAATTTTACTGTAATTATTTTATTAGTATAAATAGACTTTAGCTTTTCATGTATGTACTTTGCTAATAATTCACTTGTTGTTGCTGGTATAGGTAAAAACACTACATCAGATTTAGGAAAAACATATTTTTTATCGTTTTTAGTTGTTATTTCAACAGAATCTTCATGATTAATTATAACAAGTTCCTTGGATAAAGATGGTAATAGAAAAGAATGATCTAAAGGTTTTACGACTTTTTCTAAAGATTTTTTTAATTCAATAAAATCCACTACAAAATAATTATCATCTAATTGAGATTCAATTTCTACTGAAACATAATAATTATGACCATGGAGCCGAGAACACTTAAAGGGTTCCTTTAAAAAGTGGCTTGCACTAAATTTAACTCTATTATTATTTACTATTACTTTAAAACTCATAAGAATCAAATCTTATCAAGTCTGTAAAAAATTCATTTAGAAGATTTTTATATTTTTCCCTTACTAAACATAAAATAATTAATCTCTTCAAAATTAGAAGTATCTTTTAACTTATATCAGATAATCTTAAAAATTAAAAAAAAATAACTAAGAATATAATGGCTAACATTCAAAAGATAGCAATTACCGGAGCGAATGGTTATCTTGGAACTAATACTATAAAAGCAGCGATTAAAAGGGGATGGTTAGTGAACGCAATAATCCGTAGAGATGAACTCATTGGAGAAATTAAAGTATTAGGAGCCACTCCTTTTGTAATTGAAAATTTTAACGTTGAACAATTAAAGAATGCTTTTAATGGGTGTCAAGCAATAATCCATTTTGCCAATACCGTATGTGGGACAAAGGAACAGTTTCAAAAGGTCAATGTAGATGGGTTAAAGAATCTTTTAATCGCCGCAGAAAAGGGGGGGATATCGAGAATAATTTATCCCTCTGGACTTGGAATAAGTAAAATTGATTTAGAGGATTGGGCAACAAACAATTATTTCTTCTCAAAAAAGAAAGCAGAGGATCTATTAATCCAGGGTAGTACTCCTTATGTCATATTTCGGCCATCTTATATATTAGGACCCGGTGATGAATTAATTCCAGATCTAATTGAACAAATCTATGATGGAACCATTTTTGTGGTAGGTGATGGAAAAGTTCCATCGCAACCCATATTTATCGAAGATGCTGTTGCTGCCTTCTTAAATGCTTCAGAAGGAATAGGAGAGAATAATAGGATCTATGAATTAGTGGGAATGGAAACTACAAATATGAATCAATTGATTGAAAGAATTTTGGAACAAATCAAGGCAATTGGCTTGAATATTCCCAAACCTGATATTAAATTCATTTCTTATGAAAATGCTCCTCAAAAGTTAGGACTATGTCCAGAAATGGTTGATGTTATGAGATGTAATATTACAACAGATGGAATTGTGACATCTAAAGCATTGAATTTTACATTACATCCATTAAATAAGGCAATCGAGGCTGCGGTGAAAGCAAAATTGGCGCCAGAAATTAAAAATTCTGAAAAGCGAGCGATATTGATGCTTTCAGGTGGGATAGACTCTGCTACTTCACTTTATTGGGCGATAAATGAAGGGTATGAAATTATAGCCCTATCTTTGAATTATAAATGGCGTCCTGAGAAAGAAAAAGAAGCCGCTAAGAAATTGGCTGAAATGATGAAAATCAAATTGATCGAATTATCCATTCCTTATGTTATGGGGGCAACTGATTTACGCCTTGAAGGATACCCCATCCCTTCTGCCACAAATGCTCCCGAGGGGTATATACCGCTTAAAAATTTAATGTTTTATTCCACTGCGGCTTATTTTGCTGAGATGTACGGAGCAACTACTATCATTGGAGGACATATTCAAGAGGATTTTCAAAAATTTCCTGATTCAAGACCTTCTTTTTTCAAAAATCTTGAAGAAGTAATTGCAAATTCAAAACATGATAAAGATTTTCATAAAATTAGTTTTTTCTTTCCGTTTTCCAAAAAGACAAAACGTGAAATTATTAACCTTGCTCATAAATTACACGTTCCTATTAGCATCACATGGAGTTGTTATGGAGATTTTCAAGAACCATGTGGTAAATGTAATTCTTGTCTTAAACGTCAAGAGGCTATTGATAGTTATAAATAATGCAACATTTATACTAATTGAAAAATTATTACTAAAACCATAAAGGAATGAAATTGAAATGATATTTTGGGCACCAATATTGCATTTTTACCAACCCAGTTTTCAAGATTTTGAAGTGTTAAAAAAAATCGACAAAGAATGCTATAAACCATTACTAAATATGCTTGAAGAACACCCCGTTAAAATCTGCGTTAATATTAACACAATTCTTATTGATTTATTGTATGAGTTTGGTTTAGGTGACACGCTTGATTTATTTAAAAACCTTGAATCAGATAATAAAATTGAAATTTTGGGCACAGCTAAATTTCATCCAATAATCCCTTTACTACCTCAAAAAGAAATCCTTAACCAGATTAGACTAAATGAAGAAGATCTTAAAAGAATATTTCCAAATTGGGAGAGAAACGGATTTTTTCCACCTGAACTTTCTATTAGTTCTAAAACTGCTAAATACATACAAGAGTTAGGATACAAATGGGTGATTATAAGTGGTATATCATGTCCAATTGATTGGCCCTCTGAAGAGATATTTTGTTCACCAAATGGGTTACAATTATTCTTTAGAGATGATATATTAAGTAATAAAATCTCATTTAATAACATTAAAGCAAAAGAATTTATCCAGGAAATGATGAATCTCTTCAACAATGGGAATAATAAAGGGAAAAAAGATAAATACATAATCACAGCTATGGATGCTGAAACATTTGGGCATCACATTAAAAAATATGAAAGGATTTTTTTAAGTAAAACATTTGATCTTATTGAAGAACGGGATGAAATAAAAGTTGAATTTATTTCAGAACTCGATAAATATTTTCCTATAGCTAAACAAACAATTATACCCAAGGATTCAAGTTGGAGTACATCTTGTGAGGATTTGAAAAATAATAATCCTTATCCTCTCTGGAATGACACTCATAATAAAATTCACAATTATTATTGGAAAATTGTCAAAAGCTTAAATAAATTAATGGATTTGGCAGATACATTAGATTTAACTAAAGAATGGAACATTGAAAATTATTATAATACCGCAAAATGGTTTTATGATCGAAGTATATGTTCAGATACTACTTGGTGGGCAAATCCAGAACGAGGAATATGGAGTCCAAATATTATCTACAATGGAATTGTATTACTAATGAAAGCTGCCCTTAATGCACACTTAGCACTGATTTATGCCAATAGAGATGATGGAGAAGTATATTATGATTCGATATCTTATTATCATGGGCTAATAATGATGGAAATATCAAAACTTGCCCAACGGAACTTAGCCTTTTCATCTTGATAAAAATGAGGTTGTTCTAACTATTTCAATAAAATTGTCTGATCCGCTATTTTAATGGTTCAATACCCTAATAAAATGATATTAATAATGATAAACTATAAAATAATTGATTCCATATTGCACTAAGAAACAATAATAATCCTTTTTTAATGTAGAATAGCTATTATCAATGATGTATCATGTCTGATGATAAAGAAACTGTAAAGAAAATTAAGTATTGTGTTCATTGTGGTGCTAAAATTGCTAATTCCGAAACTTATTGCCCAAATTGTGGAAAATTAGCAGCTAAGTTAACTAAACCTCAATCTATAAAACCTCAATCAAATTCACGAATATGTTCTAAATGTGGTTCAATTATTAACTCTCCAATTTTGGAACAATGCCCCATTTGTAATACTAAATTAGAGAAAGTTATCAAGCAACCAAAAATAGCATCTGAAGAAAAATATCAAAAAAAAGCAGGAGTTATATTTACAAATAAAAAATTCGTATCAGAGAACAAGTACTCCGTGAAGAAGGACACGTGGTCAGTCCGTGAAGGTATTAATGTTTTTAGTAATTCCTTAATGATTTATATTTTTCTACGATTTTTAATTATTATTTTAATCGTGAGTCAATCAAGCTCTTTGGACCCAAATAAACCAAGTATGACAACCTTATTACTGCAACAAATACCAATTATTATTTTTGGTGTCTATCCTATATGGTATATCTACTCTAAAAAACACGATTTCAAAAAATTGGGATTATTCTTAATAAAAAACAAGATCTACATCACCATTTTAATCAGCATTGTAGGAGCTAGTTGCTTAATTTTAATCGATTTTTCTTCCAATTTTCTCATTGATTTTATGTATAACATTGGAATTAACGTTTATGATGTTAAAACTTATATAATTGAAGAGAATCAGATCATTAGGGATGCGGGTTTGATTTGGATTATTCCCTTAATAATATTATTATGTTTAGGAACTATATCGACTGAGATTGTCTATCGGGGGGTACTGCATAATGCTTTAAAACAATATTTTGATAACAAATTAACAGGACGAATTACAATTATTTTATCAATCTCATTAATCTATTCTGGACTCCTACTCTTCTTTACATTTCCAGGGGGAATATATTTCTTTCTAATCAACTTCTTGGTATTTACCGTGTTAGGAATTATTTACGAAATCAATGGAAATCTTTTTAATACAATAATAGCGAGTATTATATATGATATCATAATTATTCTGATAATCTATTTTAATATCACTTTATTTCCATGATTCTCTTTATGCTTTAATATACAACTTTAATAATGAGAAAATTACATATCTCTAGTGGTATTATTAATTATAGAAATTTAAAATCATAATACTTGATTGGAGTTTGAAATTTGGGTAAAAAAACCTATCGAAATAAAGGAAAAAAGGCAAATATCGTCATCTCGATAGCGGGCGCTCATGGCGTGGGTAAAACTACCGTGTTTAACATGTTAAAGAAAAAGTATTATGATAATAATAAGTTTAAATTCTTCCCAGAGCGTTATATTAAAAATCCACCCTTTCCATTTGGATCTACTGACAAAAATATTGGGTTTAGGAGTGAAATTCATTTCCTTCAGCAATTAATACGTCGGAATAAGAATATAATTAATTTTGATAGCACATATAATGGAAGGATAATAATTCTTGATAGAACTCCAATTTGTGTTTTGATATACTCCAAAGGATTAAATCTCAAGAGTAAAGATTATGATCTCATTTTAAACACTTATACTTCTGTTGATTGGAGAGAAGATTACGTTATTTACCTTACTGCTGAACCAGAAACTATTTTAAAACGCATTCAACAACGAGGCTCTTTAGAATCGGTAAGAAAAGAATGGAATGAACATAAAAGAGAATATTTACTCAAAATCCTTGAATACTACGATGAGTTTTTGATTTCAAGAAATAACAAAACGAAAATCTTTGTAATCAATACTGAACATTTATTAAAAGAAGAGCTTATAAAAAAAATTGAAGAATTAATCGCTGAATTAACAGGATATTCCTTTAAAAAGATCGATAAACCGCCATCTACTCAATTGACATTAAATAAATTTTTAAGTGAAACATAAAAAAATATATTAGTCTTTATTATATGATTTAATAGATAGATATTTGTTTACTATTATTTTAGTATTAAAAGTCACAATCTGCAATATTTGATGAAAAATGTCGTCCCTCGCTCAAGATATAAGAGAAAACATGATGAATATCCTCAGTAATGAGGAAAAAAAAACAGATTTAGAGAATTTAGCAGTTCTTTCAAGAGTAGGAATCAAAGTTGCTTCCGCTACATCATCTGAATTAGATGCAGATGCAACTTCTGCTTCAAGTACTGCACTGATTGATCTAGGTTTACGATTAAGCGAAGCGACAGCCCACGGAGCGCTTACGGAGATAATTCTTCATAATACTTTTGGTTATAGCATTCTATTAGCTATAAATGATGAATATATCGTATTTGGGGGATTAAAAAATGTCTTTAGAATCGGATACTACTTAGGATATCTACGAGAATTGGCAAAAAAGCTAAATCGTTTGATTTCGGGGGATAAAATCACTGAAATGACGCTGTCTCTTGACGATTCTGAAAAAGCGAAATTAGGGATCCAAATAGATGAAGAAGAATTATCAGTAATCAAACCATCTGTGGAGCAAGATAAAGCAGCATTAGATGATTTACTCGGATTTTTAGATACTTGGGAAAAAGAAGGCGTTGATGAGAGTGAACTAGAAACAACTCCTCCTAACAACATCGTATCAATCCCAAAATCCATTGGTATGGAATATGAGAAAGCAGTTGAATCCCCTATCGAAAGGGATACAATTGAGCGTCAAGAACATGTTCAAATGGATTCAAGTTCCCAATTTAAGGTATATGATGATGAGATCCCTCCTATTCCTCTTGAAGATTACACTCCCATGGAAATTGAAGAAGATGCATCTGTTGATGAACCTATAATATATCAAGAACCTATATCAACTAGTCCTTTACCTTCCTTCGATGAATTAACACCTCCAAATTTTGAAGGTGAATTTGAGGCAGCTCCTGAATATGAGGTTGAATTTGTATTAGATGAAGAATCTGAGGCTTTTGAGTCCATTCTAAAGGATCTTGGATGGGATGAAGATGAGGAAAAGTAAATTTCCTCTTTCACAAATCTTAAAATTTTTCGAAAATATTTTTAAAATGAATATTTTTCTAAAGGCTCTTTAAATCAAGGATTAATCAACTTTCTTTTTTTAAATACGCATTCGAAATCTCAAAGTGATTTCATATAATTATTTGTTTTGGAATTTGAATTTGTAATAATTTCTTGAAGGGAACCTACATGCCCCAATGGAAATAGTAGAGGATTAATCGGTGCAAGAACCAAAAATAGTACAAGGACCAATACCTGTAGAGTTTCTACTGCCTCTCATCGACCTGAAACCTCATGATTTCAATAACCAATTTCTGGGACCCGCATCAGAATATGAGAATGAATTTGTTTTGGATAAAGAATCAGAAGCTTTTGAATCAATTCTAAAGGATCTCGGTTGGGATGAGGAAGACGAGTAATTGATAAGAGTAACTAGCATTTTAACCCTATTATTATTAAAGGATTTGATAAAAAATTCTATTAATTTAAGAAATATTAAAAAGTATTTAAAGAATTAAAATCCTTAAATAGCCCTTTATCTAATTTATAAATTAATTAATTTAATTTAATTAAAAAATGAAATTTTGTGAAATTATATGAGTGATCTTTCAGAGATTATTAGACCAAATACTTCCACCGGCAGAAAAATTAACTTTAGTGCACCAAGAATCGGAAGTTCAATCGTTCTTGGAATCGAGGGTACTGCATTGTTTGCATTATATTATGTTGGATATGGAGTTCCATCACTTCTTGTTGGTTTTGCTCAAGCAATGGGATATCTTAGCATTGCTGCTTCTCAGTTTATTTTTGGATGGATAAGCGATAGGAAATACACGAAATGGGGAAGGAGAAAACCTTATGTGTTTATTCTGGCACCATTTCTTGGAATTTCTTTCATTTTTCTGATGCTACCTCCATTGTTTTTACCGAATATGAGTGATAAAATGGCTGTTTTTATCTGGTTATTAATTTGGGATATCACTTTTAGAGTATCTTATTCTGTCACTACACCATATCAAGCGTGGATGGCAGAACAATTTCCTTCGGGAGAACGCCCTAAAGTATCTCAAATCCAAAACACTATGAACTATATTGGTAATACAATAATGCTTCTTTTTACATTACTGATTCTAACTCCATCATTTGATAATATAATCAATGTAATTCCAAGCTTGGTTTTATATCCAATTATCATCTTTGGTATCATTGTAATAATTTTCTATATCACAAGCGTCTTTACAATGCCTACAGAACCCAATTTTAAAATGGATTCCAGTTTAATTAAAAACCTAATTACAATTATTAGAAATAAAAATTATATGCTAATCGTGTTTATGCAGGGAATAGCAAGTTTTGCATGGTCAATAATTACCACCGTCATGCTAGTGTTCGTGGCACAGGTCTTAGGATTAAGCGGTATAAATTATTATATTGTTGCCATATTTTTAGTTTTGGGTATATTTGGAGCTTTATATACATGGAGAAGATTAATTCAACACAAAGGGAAAAAGCAAACTCTATTATATTTATTTTTGTTCGCTGTGATCTTATTACCAGTATCATTAATTGGATTAATTCCATTTGCAAGTAACATAATATTTGGAATTATTTTTATTCTAATTATTGCAACTGCCTTAGGAGGATGGTATCTCTTTCCATATATCTACTATGCAGATTTAGCGGAAGATGACGAAAAAAAAACAGGAGAATTGAAAGCAGGTATTTACGTTGGCTTTCCGAGTATCGTACTTAACATATTTCAAGCCTTTGGACCTTTAATTGTAGGATCAATTTTGGCATTAGCACCTATAACCGTTGGGAGTTTAACTTATTCCTTAGGATTGGTATTGTGGGGGCCTATATGCTCTGTGATCTTACTTGCCTCTTACTTCTACACGAAAAAGTTTGTAAAGCTTGATTTTGAATGGGAGAAAAATTAATCTAGAACTTTTAACCTCTTTTTTTTTTAATTTTTATTTTTTATGTAAATAAGAAAAGAAAAATAGAATGCTTTCTTTTATCAATTGAACATGACAATTAGCGAGAAAGTATTAGAGATTTACCATGATAATTATATTTGTCCTCATTGTTTAGGTAGGATGTTCTCTCTTTATGCTACAAATACAACTAATTTCGAAAGAGGAAATTCTATCTTACTGACCCTCACGATGCAATTGCATGAAAATTACTTATCTAATAATGAAAAAAATAGTGATACTGTTAATTATTTAAGGTTATTGGCTGAAAAAGCGAAATTTATACCTGCTATAAAAGTCTTGGAAAAAGAAGGATTGCCATTTGTTAATGAAGGATCTAAACCTCCTTGCTATCTTTGTAATGATATTTTTTCAGATTTAACAAAATATGCTTCAGAAGCAACAAAAAGACTAAAAAATCTGGAATATGAGAGCTTTTTAGTAGGAACAGATATAGATGGTAAGATCATCAATAATGAGGATGAATTCAAGGTCAAGTTTAAAATATTAGGTTCCGAGTCCTTTAAGAGCCATTTTAATCGAGAAGTAGGGAAATTATTATCAACATGTATTAATAAATCTACCGACTTTGCGAATCCAGACATTACCATTATTTTTTCATTGAGCTTTGATTCATTTTCAATCAATTTAGTGAATAGATCTTTGTTCATTTTTGGACGATACAATAAGTTAATAAGGGGAATTCCTCAAACGCACTGGGATTGTAGGACTTGTAAAGGAGTGGGATGTGAGATCTGTAATTATACGGGAAAACAACACCAAACGAGTGTAGAGGAATTAATTGCCCCAGAATTTATAAAAGCATCAAAATCAACGGGAGTTAAATTTCATGGTGCGGGAAGAGAAGATATTGATGTGAAAATGCTCGGAAAAGGCCGTCCATTTATTTTAGAATTACAAAATCCAATGATTAGAACTTTAAATCTTGGAAATCTTGAGAAGAGAGTGAACAGAATAACAAGGAAAAGGGTGGAGATTCACGATTTAGAATTCAGTAATAAAAATCAAGTAATTTCAATAAAAAACAATGCTGAAAACACAAAAAAAATATACAAGGCAATCGTACAATCAGAGAATAAGATTACAAGATCACAATTTAATGAATTTATAATTCTCTTAAAAGATCACCTTGTTGGGAAGAAAATCTCTCAAAGAACGCCTGAAAGAGTATCGCATCGACGAGCTGATAAAGTTAGACAGAAATATATTTATGAAATAGACGGGAGTTATTTAAAATCTAACCTTTTTGAATTTACAATAAAAACTCAAGGAGGTACATATATAAAGGAATTAATTAATGGAGATAACGGAAGAACCACAAATTCTTTTGCGGAATTATTTGGTTCTCAACTCATTTGTAAAGAACTAGATGTTCTTCATATAGAAATATAAAATTGATCCTTCTAAAATAACAAAATAAATAAACTATCATACATATACTAACTAAATTATTACATTTATGAAACTCATAACTGAATTCGATTCATTAGAAAGCATAGATGGTAAATAGTTTGGTTTTTCCTTCCTATTGACCTAAAATTGATGAATCGCTTATAGTACGGTGGGAAAAAATGGTCTTACACAAAGGGTATAGAAATAAGTGTCGTAATCGACATAGAAAGCACGTAAGAGATAAAGGTATCGGTTCTGTGGAGAAATATTTATTAGAATTTAATATCAATGACAAAGTTGATATTATTACAGATCCCTCTCAACACAAACATGGGATGCCTCATCGTAGATACCATGGGTTAACCGGAACAATTAAAGGATTTAGGGGAAGATGTTTTGAGGTTCAAGTGAGTTTAGGAAATTCAAAAAAATTGCTAATTGTTGGGAGAGAGCATCTTAGGTTAAGCAAATCTGCAATAAAAAATTAAAATTCAATAAATACAATATTACTCATGTCAGGTCGTAAAATAAAAGAAAGAGTTGTTTCGATTCCAGAAGTTAAAAAAATTATGGAAGACGTTAAGGAGAAGATTGAAAAAATTGACACTGAAGAAGGAATTTCTCACTTTCAAGAAATTACCTATAATTATGCGAATAAATTTGCTAAAATGAGTGAGAAAGACGGAGCCAAACTTCAAAAATTCTTAATGGATAAATACGGCATTGAAGAAATATATGCAATAAATATCGTTAACATTTATCCTCGAACGGTCCCAGAATTGAGAATGATTTTAGAAAAATCTATTGCTGGAAAAGCTCTAAATGAAAATGATCTGCAAGATCTCCTTTATCAAATGGAAGAACTTATATCTACTTAAGTTTAGGTACGATTTTAAAGATATTCCCTAGCCGAAGAATTTAAAATATATGTTGTAATTAAATTTAGTGAGATGTCCTTTTTAGGATAGTAATCCTTCCATATTAAGGAATATTAAAAAAAAAAATTATTATGGATCTTTGGAAAATAAAATACAAGAAAATTGGTGTAGCTTATGGAAAGGCCTCGAGATCGATCCAGACGAGAACCTCGAAGATCCAATTATCGAGGAAAAGAACAAGAGAAAAAAAAGCAATTTATAAAGAAACATAGAGAGCTTATCATAATAGACCTACTTCTCCATGGACATCCCGAAGAAGATAAACCTAGTTGGTCAAAAACACCAATAGCGCAAGTTATTACATTTCCTGATTTTGTTTTATATGAAGTAAAAATGAATAGAGATTCCGATATACGAGTTCAAGAAAAGGCTACTTATGAAGAATTCGTGAGACAAAATAAACTTCGAGATGTTATTAAAAAGATTGATTATAAGGACTTAACAAACACCTCAAAAGCACTTCTTCAGCCGATTCTTGAACAAGAAGTAATGAATTTTGAAGAGCAATTCATTAATTTCTTT
Organism: uncultured archaeon; assembly: GCA_964583985.1. Lineage (GTDB taxonomy): Archaea > Asgardarchaeota > Lokiarchaeia > Sigyniarchaeales > SOKP01 > SOKP01. The sequence goes on along the minus strand of CAZOYD010000002.1, from coordinate 38,491 downwards.
AATAACTCAACATCCATCACTCCACGGATGCATGCATTAAAATTATTACCTGGCGTAGGACAAAAGCATATGTGGGAGATCCTCAATGCCAGAAATAGGCAAAAGTTCACAACATTTCAAGATATATCTGATCGCACTAGCATTTCGAATCCATCAAAATTAATTGCTCAGAGAATTATTAAAGAACTTCAAAGAGAAGGAGTAAAATATTACATATTTTCCAAGACCCAAAAATATGAATGAAAAAATGAATCTTACAGAGACTCGCCTTATTTTAGATAAAATTGGAGTTTTTCCGAATAAGAGTCTCGGACAAAATTTTTTGGTGGATAGAAATATACTCTTTAAAATGATAAATGAGGCTGAAATCTCTAAGGAGGATACCATCTTAGAAATTGGTGCTGGATTGGGAGCTCTAACTGCAGAGCTGGGGAATAAAGCAAGAAAAGTATATGCATATGAGATTGACAAAAAACTCTATCAATACCTCACGGATAAATTTTCTATTTCAAAAAATGTTGAAATAATCAATGCTGATGCTTTAAAATCTGATATACCATTTCATGATAAAATAGTTTCAAATATTCCTTATTCTACTACAGGACCAATACTCGAAAAATTCTTTTATAAAGAAAATTCTCCACTTGGGATAATGATTATTGAGAATTCTCTCTCGAAGAGGATTTTAGATATTAAAAAATACAAAAATTTCTCACGGATAGGAGTAACTTTTAATGCATTTATGGATCTCGTGAGTAAATATGAGATCTCAAGAAAATGCTTTTATCCAATTCCATCTATTGATCTAGCCCTTATAAAAGTCAAACCAAAAATGATTTTGAATCCTTTTCTCAAAGAGCCAAAGAATCGGAAATTTTTCATTGAATTTATCGCTGGTATCACTCCCTATAAGAATAAAATATTCTCTAATTCGTTGGAATTATATCTTAAAAATAAAAGACCCCTTAATTTCAATGATTTAGATATTCCAAATTTTCTTATATCTAATTCGATTTCAGATGAAAAGGTCTTTCAAAAGGAAATAAATGAATTAATATTAACTTGCCAACTTCTCTATGAATTTAAAAATTGATCTGATGATTATGAAAGAAATGATCCCTGACCCTATCATTCATAATCCTTTTGAGAATGTCTATTCTCCATCAGATGACTCCTTTTTAATCTTAGATTTTATAAGAAATAATATTTCTCAAGAATTTTTTGATGAAATTCCCATTAAAGATATAAAAACCATTTTAGATTTAGGAACAGGAACAGGAATTGTAGCGATTTATTTAGAACAGTTAGGTATATTTCAATCTCAAGTATATGCTTCAGATATTTTACTAAATGCAATAAAATGTGCTCAAATGAATGAAAAAAGAAATAATATTGAAAACAAAATAAAATATATTCATTCTGATTTATTTGAAAACTTTCCTAATCATTTAAAAAACTCATTTGATATCATTATCTTCAACCCTCCTTACTTGCCTTCAATTGAAAGAAATGAAAAAAAAAGTATTGATCATTCCTGGGATGGGGGGATCGATGGGTTGAAAATACTTTTTAATTTTTTCTCACAAGTAAAAATGTATCTAAATCTTCAAAAAAAATGTCATGTTTATTATGTCTGTTCATCAAAAACAAATTTAAATGAGTTATATAAATTTATTAAAGAAAAAGGATTTAAAAATAAAGTTTTAGCAAAACAACATATCTTTTTTGAAGACATTTTTCTAAATCGTGCGGTGGTTCTAGATTGAATTAAAAAGGTCTTCTTGCCCTCCTTTTTTCAAGCAAAGTTATCCCATTTATACTAAGATTTCTCGTTAAGTTATTAAATAAAAGGTCTATTTCTGATGGTTTGAACACGGCTCTTCTATGAGCTTCAATCTGTGGTATTGGTAAACCGTAATTTTCATTGTAACTTGATATTGGTAATACTATAGAACTAATTAAATCTGCTCTTTCAGAAGCCTCATGTATTGTATCATCATCATTGGTGAAAAATTCGATTCGGCATGGCGTGTCACATTCTACCGTTTTTAGATAAAAAGCAAAGAAATTATAAGGGAAATAATTCGGAATTTCCTTTTTAATTCCTGATTCACGTATTTTCTCCATATCTTTCTTGCAATTAAATATACAGGATCTCTCCGATTTATTTAATAATCGTGTAAAAAAATCTAAGTCTGAGAAATAAGTAATTACTTGGCGATAATTTACCTTCGTGAAATCACTTAATTTAGACTTATTTGGTTTTAATAATTGAATACCACTACGCAATGAATGAATTAATGATGATGTTCTGGTATCTTTGATTGAACCGATTAACACGATATCTTTATCCTTACAATTTGTGTATAACTGGCCATACTCTCTTAGGAGTTTATCGTATTTATGTGAAATATCGTCATCTCTTCCAAAGATGAGATTTATAGGCATTGGAACTATTGAACCATCTAAAATAATAAGATCTAAATTATCACTCCTCTCGATCAAATCATTGAGGAGTTTAATCTCCATAAAGTTCATATCCATTGAGATCTGAGCGTTGACATTATTTTCTTCCACGTTAATAAAATTCCCTTGAACTAAATAATTATTAAATCCACTCATATCTGGAAAATATTCAATTTTAGAGCATTGGTTTTTATAAAAATAATATTTAACACAAATTGCCTTCAGAAATGAGAAATCAGCATTCATAAAATGTTTAACAACAGAACTACCATCAACACTAGCCACATTCAAACCCCGAATGTTTGCATGAACCATTTCACGCGATAAAAAGTTCTCTTTTATATCAAAATAAGGATCTTCTATAAATTGAGAAAAATCAAGAGTTTTTCTATTTTTTTGGATTAACCTCATGAAATCTTTTTTAGTTTCCTCAATTTTCACATAATCATATGCGATTTCTTTCAGGTTTTTAAAGAGTAGCTGTTCTTTTGTTAATCCATTTTGATTTAATAAATGATCAAAATTTAAGTTCTCAACTTCATTCTGATCAAAAAGAGTGAATGTGTTCTTTATCGTCATTATGAATGAATAATTACAAGACAATAATAATAATGATGAGAGATTTAGTTTTATAATTTATAAAATGGAAATAATCTATTATTACTTTAACAATGTCAATCAATTTAGGAGCAAATCCAATTATCTTGATTTTCTTTATGAGTTTGGAAATTCTTTTATTAATTATTCCAAGCTTAATAGCAGCCTACGTAGAAAAGAAATCATTTAAACAAGAATTGGTAGATATGGGCTTTGATATATCGAATTTAAATATTAAAAGAGTTCTCTATTTAATTTTTCAGGGTTTTTTAATTGGTGTTTTTTTTTATTTTATCGGAGGATGGATTTTCGTTTTTTTTGTAGATTTTATAGTTAAAAATGTGCTGGATCCTGTCTTTGTTGAGAATGCGATCAACAATGCCATTAATGTTGAGCCCCAAAATCCTCAGTCTATTGAACTTATTATCATAATTGTTCTTCAAGTATTTATAATAGGTCCATGTGAAGAAGGATTTTTTCGAGGTTTCATTTTAAAAAAAATTAACATGAAGTTAAATTATCCCTTAGCATTGATTATTTCGTCCCTTTGTTTCACAATTTATCATGTTCCCCCGATATTGGTTCCCATATCTACAATAATCACATTTTTTGGATATTATTTCACATTTGGAATGTTATTTGGTGTACTTTATCGAATAAATAACGAATCACTCCTACCAAACATGATTGCACATTCCCTCTTTAATATCTTAGTTTTAATCTTTTAATAGCATGATTTTTTAAGAAGAAAGATTAAATAATAATAGATATAATTTTTATTCATTAATCAGTTCAAATAATAAAAGAATCATTAAGAAAATTATCAGTCACTCTCCCCTTGAAAAGCATGTTAAATAATAAGGAAAGCACTTTTTAATTTAGGTTAAGAATATTGACGGATTTCGATTATACTTTTAAAGTAATGATGCTTGGAGATGCTTCCGTTGGGAAGACTTCACTTACAATAAGATTCATCTCTGGATATTTTCTTCGCGATCTGAAACTAACAATCGGAGTCGACTTTTATTCAAAAAACATTCTTTTTCACAACAAGCATAGGGTAAAACTCCAAATCTGGGACTTTGGAGGTGAAGAAAGATTTCGATTCTTGCTTTCTCAATATTGTAAAGGGGCAAATGCCGCATTTTTTTTATATGATATAACAAATGCCAGAACACTAGAGCATCTTCCAGCTTGGACTCAACTCGTTAGAGAACATGCTGGAGACATACCAATAATGCTAGTAGGATCTAAAGTTGATTTAGAGGAATATCGTGTCGTGACAAGGGAGGAAGGAATCCAAGCTGCCAAAACCTTTAGTTTGACCTCATTTATTGAATTATCTTCTAAAACCGGCCAAAACGTGGAGAAAGCTTTCGAGGTCATGACTGATATTCTTTTTGAGAAATATCCTATTGACGATTAATCCTTCATTCCATGATTTAAAAACCAATGATCAAGGTTGATTTTTAATTTAAAAGCTTCATTAATAGGCTTTTAATTGCTCAATAAATTATCATTATTAAAACTTGAAAATTTTAAGCAAAATGAGATATCATGCTTGACTTGAATCGCTTATTTAATCCCCGGGCTATAGGGATAATCGGGGTTAGTGATAAACCTTACGGAGGAGGCTTTTTCCTTCGAGCTCTTCAAGGAATGCCTTTTGATAAACCTATTTACATCTTTAATCCTCGCTTGAAGGGTCAAATAATTAAAGGTCTCCAGGTTTATGGCTCTATTTTGGATGTTCCAATGGAAGAATCAATAGATTATGTTATCATTGCAGTTCCTGCCAAGCTCTGCCCTGCTATATTAGAGGAAGTCGGAATGAGAAAGGTTCCGTTTGTAACAATATTCACTTCCGGGTTCTCCGAAGTTGGTATGAAGTCTTTGGAATCAGATCTATTACTAATTGCAAAAAAGTATGGAATCAGAATCCTCGGTCCTAATTGTGTTGGGATTTATGCGCCTATAAATAAAATTTCGTTTTCATCGAGATTGAACGCGAATTCAGGTAATTTTGGCATGATTCTTCAATCAGGTGGATTGGCAATCCAAATGTCTTCAATGGCTTCTTCTATTTACGGTAATAGCATAAGTAAAGCCATATCTATAGGAAACCAAATTGATTTAAATTTCGTAGATTTTCTTGAATATTTTTTACTTGATAATGAAACAGATGTGGTGGGACTCTATATCGAAAATTTAAAAAATAAGGAGATTGGACGAAATTTTAGGCAAATCCTAAAAAAATTAGCTCTCAAGCACAAACCCGTCATTATTTGGAAAGTCGGATCGGGTGAATCTTCAAAAGAAGCAATTATTTCTCATACAGGAGGATTAGCAGGATCTCAAGCAATATGGGAAGGTTTAGCTCATCAATCTGGAGCAATACTCGTGAAAAATGCCGAAGAATTTCAAAACTTGGCAATGACATTTCATTATCTCCTAAATTTATCCATTGATCGAAAGATCGGCGTGTTAAGCATTGGAGGCGGAGCATCAATACAAATAACTGATATACTTGAGCAATATAACCTATCAATTCCAAGATTATTGCCCGAAACACGAGAAAATATTCTCAAATTTCTTCCTGATGTGAATACCATAGTTCGTAATCCGTTGGATCTTGGAAGCAGCGGAATTAATCCCGAAGTTTTTTACAAATCTCTCATAGCATTAGATAGAGATCCTAATATCTCGGCTATTGTTTTTGGCTGGGTTATAAATTTTGATGACATCATTCTTAAATATGTGAAAAAAGCATATTACGAGATGAAAAAACCGTTTATTTGCATTGCGTACAGGATCACTGACGATATTAATTATTATTCCGACAGATTACAATTCAAGAAAGAAATGTTCAAACTGAAAATTCCCGTATATGAATCAATTGAAGCTTTAGCCAAATCCTTAGATAAATTGTGTACGTATCAAGAATATCTCAAAATGCGTTTAAACTAAAATTCTCTCATACTAATAAGAAATAAATAAAAAAAAAAGAATTTATTTTCAGAAAGAAGTTGACAATAAAATTGCTTAAATTAATCAAATCTTAATTTTAGATTAATCCAATAGCGATTTTCATATCATCTTGTGTTACCTTCTTTCTACCGCTGTGCTTAGCGATATCGAGGGCGCAACCTGTTAATTCCTTTGCGTATTCCTCAAGATAATCCATCAATTTGTCTACTGCTGCGCGACTTACGATTTCAGCACCTGCTTTTTTCATAAGTGAGCGAAGAGGAGACCATGCAAAAGCTGCCATAATTTTTTTTCCTCCACAATTGTTTTTTAAATGTTTTTTAAATATTTATAGTGTTAATCACAATTAAATTGGTATTACTCATATATAAATGTGTTGGTTGATGCATGTGAATCTGAGAAATAAGATGGATGAGATCTGTTCGACAAAAAAAATCACATGTGATTTGAAACAATTTTTTTAGTAGTAATTTCGGATCAGTAAATTTGATCAAAAACTGAGTTCAAATAAGCATGTTGATCTGATCCATTTGCTTATTATATGATGTTCTTGATGAATATTGTAGCCATTTATCGTATATCAATATCTGAGATAAAACTTTTTTATATTTGGGAGATACTAAATTGAATTAAGAGTAATAATTCTAAATCAATTAATCAAAAGCTAAAAAGAGTATAATAAAATTTAAGCTGAAACATATTTCAAGACTATACTAAAAAGCCAAAAAGATCATTAAAAAAAAAGAGGTTTTAGTTAAAAACTATCTTTTTTTTATATTTCTAAAGATTTAAAATTAACAATATCGATTATTCTTACATAGGTATATGTGAATTAAAATTAATATAAAGAGAAAAGAACTTGATGTTTAATGAGGATGCTAAACCCACCTATATTTTCAAGATTTGTTTAATTGGGAATGGAGGAGTGGGAAAAACGTGTATTGCGAGAAGATTGTGCTTAGATACGTTTGATGCTAATACAAAATTAACGATAGGTATTGATTTCTATACACATGACCTTCCAATAATCATCAATGATGAAGAATCGTTTGTACGACTCTCAATTTGGGACTTTGGAGGACAAGAACAATTCAAAAAGATGTTCAGTTATTACATTCATGGCGCTAATGGGGTTTTCCTCGTTTTTAGCCTATATAATTTAAACAACTCACTTTTGGGGCTGAATTGGTGGAACGATCATCTATCAAAATTACTACCTAAAACAATACCTAAAATCTTGTTGGGTACTAAAAGCGATTTAATACAGGACCCTGAAACTGTAGATGAATTAGTTATAGAAAATTTCAGAATGAAGCATGATTCGATTCCATATTATAAAACCTCTTCTAAAGATGGCATTAACATCCATACCGTGTTTTCAAAAATGGCTGAAACCATCCTAAAGAAGAACGAGTTTGAATATGAAAAAATTCTCAAAAAATAGTATTATAGGAATGGCTAATTTTCTATTTATATCCTAAAAAGCTATTATTAAAAGCAAGAAGATGATCTTAATGTCTAAAATATTTCACGAAAAAGATTCAAATTTAGAAGTATTACAAGATAAAACCATTGCAATCATAGGTTATGGAAATCAAGGTCGTGCTCAAGCATTAAACTTAAGAGATTCTGGATTAGAAGTTATAATTGGAAATCGTGAGGATAAATATAAAGAAATTGCTATTAAAGATGGATTCTCTATATATTCGATTCAAGAAGCTGTAAAATTAGCAGATATTTCATTCCTTCTAATTCCTGATGAAATAATGAAAGAAGTATTTAATTCTAATATAAATACCGTTCTAAAACCAGGTAATGCATTAGTTTTTGCGTCGGGATATACTATCGGATTTAAATTAATTGAGCCACCTGAATATATCGATGTTTTATTGTTAGCTCCTAGAATGATTGGCATAGGAGTTAGAGAAAGCTATCTCAACAATCAAGGATTCTTTAGCTTTATTAGCGTGGAAAGAAATTTCACCGGGAAAGCATTGGAAATATTATTAGCTTTAGCGAACGGTATAGGTACGTTAAAAAAGGGTGCAATTCAAGTCACCTTTAAACAAGAAGCTGAATTGGACTTATTTAATGAGCAAGGATTTGGTCCTGCTTTTGGGCGAGTTTTACTTTCAGCGATCTATACTTTAATTGATGCGGGTTATCCACCTGAAGCGGTCTTAGTAGAGTTATACATGAGCAATGAAATGTCATATACATACAAGAAAATGGCAGAAATTGGATTAATAAAACAAGTAGACTATCATTCACAAACCAGCCAATATGGTGCCATGAGCAGGGGAATAAGATATCGCAACATTCCTCTGAAACCAATTATGAAAAAAGTGTTAGAAGATATTCAAAATGGAACATTCACTAAAGAATGGGAAAAACCACTGACTAAACTCAAATTCAAAGCAATAAAATTTTTAGCAACTAAGCAAAAAATTAATAAGCTTGAACAAAAGGTACGAAAAAGTCTAGGCTTGAAACTGTATGATATTTATAACGAAGAGATTCCAACTGAAGAAGAACTCAAGAAACTGAAAGAGATTTCAGACGAATTAGACCTCTTTGAAAAATATTACGAATAAAGCAAATATCTCTATAATTTAAATGAAATATATTTTTCATATTAATCATCGATCATCCTTCGATGTCCATTTGGGCATTCACCATAAGTATAATCGTAAAATCCATCATCATATTCTTCTCTTGCGTTATAATGTTCCCAACAATATACTTTATCGCATTCAGGACAATAAGCATCTAATCCTTCGAAAGAATGATGCTTTAACATGAACTGATGAACTCCTGAAATATCTTCATTATCCAGAATTTCAAATAACGGGATAGCAAGTTTCTTGCTTAATGATCTACTATGCGTGATGCCACTGTAAACTAGTGATTCATGTTTATCAAGCCAATCAGGACCTATCTTAAATTTGACAGAAATTTTACCACATATCGAACAAGGTAAGTGGTATTCTGATTTAGATACCTTTATAACTCTGGCAATAGGCTCAATTTTTTTCTTAGTTGGAGTTAAATGTGCGAATTCGAAATGAAAAGCATTCCAGCATTGTTCAAAAATAAATTCAACTTCTTTTATTAGATTATATACAGACTCCTCTTTATAAAATTGTAATTCACTTATGGATTTAGCTAACTGACCTCTTGCGAGGTGTAAATAATTTTTAGAATTATCTAAACATTCCAAATTTCCTTTCGTCGTGCTATATAACATTTCCCAAGCGGATACGATATTATAGTAAAAATCTTTTACATCTGCAATCCAAAGGTTTTTAGTGACAATATCCAATTCCTTACGGATCTTTAAAAATTTTATAATATCTTCTTTTAAATCCTCAAATTCTTGAATAATGTCTCTAATCTTCCAAATATTTTCCATTTCTTTGCTTTATTTATCATTATTAAGTAATTTTTTTATAAAGAAGGATAAGAATGGTTATTTTATCGATTATAGTTCTTTTTGCATTACAACCATATTCTTTAATTTCTTAACAATCGAAAAACCTTCAGCTTGATATAATGAAAGAGGTCCATGATACTGATGTGCGTCAGGTAAATCACCTAATCGAGGATACACTTCTACCCATTTTACACCTTTTTTTTTCAATTCTACCAGAACATTCTTCAAAAGCTGTTTAGCAATACCCTTTTTTCTATACGAAGGAGCTATCAATATGCACACTATTGAGGCCAATTTTCCTTCCTTACTTGGTTTTAAATCTTTTTCAAAAGGCACCCTTAAGTAATTTTCTTTTAGATCTGTATTTATCCATCCAATAGGTTTTCCATCCAAGTAAGCTAGAAAACCATTTATAACACCACTTAGGACCAAATTTGCGGAATCAGCGCGATTTTCTTCCTTTGTGCGGGTCATCCATTTTTTAGTTGAACCAGGGAAATGATGAAAGTAACAATAGCATCTCGACCATTCGGGATTATCAGTAAATCCTACTTCATCAAAATAATACAAAAAATCATCAATCAAATGTGGTTGTAATGGTTTAATTTCAATATTCATATGATTATTTAACTTTAATTAATTAAAAAGAATTATATTTTCATTAATTGAAACAAAATTAAGCAGGTTTTTCAATTAGCTTCGATAATTTGAGAAAGTCTCAAATTATAATAATTATTACACCTAAAATTGTTAAAATAACCCCAACAAAGCCAAATTTAGTAATTTTTTCTTTATTTATGAAATATGTTAGTGGGAGGGAAAATAGGGGACTAGCGCTAGCAATCAATGCCATGATTGTCGCACCTGCTACTCGAGCAGCTTCAGTATAAAAGTAAGCGCCTATAGATGTACCAATAATCGCACCTATAATTAAGAGAGTCCAGGTTTTTCTACTTCTTTTTATATTTGTATACGCTAACTTTGTTCTATAATTTTCACGTAAAACCATTGATAGTAATATTAATAAAGCAAATGGAAACCTTATGACATTTCCAATTACAGAACTTAATTCTGCTACTGATAAAATGCGATTGATTTCATTAGTAGCAAAATCAATAATTACTAAACCTATTGCCCATCCAAGAGCAGCTAAAAGTCCAAAGCTAATTGCCTTAAATCGAGGTTTAGAACTTTTAAAATTAGTATTTTCTGATTCTTTAAAAGTTTTGGATGGTAAATTAATACTTATTTTGCTTTGACCAATTATATAAATGCCTATCCCAACAAGGAAAAGCGAAAAAACTATTCGTAAGTCAAATGGTTCATTTAAAAAGATTATTGAGAGAATAAAAGTTATGAGCGGGAAAATCATGGAAACTGCAAGAGCTAGCGTAGTCCCCAAGTCTTTTTGGGCAATAAAGTATGCCGTATCACCTATTATTTGTCCAAATATAAAACTAATGAATAGAATCATCCATAATTCCCACGGAAGAAAAAATATTTTAAAGATCACGTTAAATATTACTGAAATTATGAAAAACGTGAGCGTTCCAATAGCTGTGCGAACAAAGTTAATGAATATCGGGCTTGCTTCAGGTTCAACCCTTTTAAATATAACATTTGATACAACAAATGTTAAAACAGCAAAAATTGCAATAAACTCTCCAGCCATTAAGATAATTGTAATTCATGAGATATATTTTTTCAGAAAAAAATTGAAAATAACTAAAAATCTCAGAGATTATCCAGATGTTTTAGTTTCTGACCATATTCAAAAAGTTTGAGAAATGCCTTGGCGGCGATTTCAATATTCCTATATACTAGAAAATTATCTGCGATGAGCATTTCATAAAACTCTTTTCTTGATTCACTTGGATATTCGTGTAATATAATCATTAAGACTTTATTTAGAGAATTGACATGCTTTTTTATTTCATTTAAATTATGGTAATATCCCTTAAAATTGTCTGATTCAAAGTCATTCCAAGCATCAGTTTCTACTAAAACGAGATCAATATTATCATCAATCGCAGTCTTGCATACATCTAAATATTCTTTCTTAGAAGTTACCCACGGTAAGTCAAATGGATTCGCTAAGCTACCAATCTTTGATGGATAAATTGCCTTAAGTTTTTCTAATGCATCCCCCTGGAAATGTGGAAGATCAAAGCCTAACTCCGTTAAAGAATCTGTTGCTAATATTCCAAATCCCCCAGACCACAAAACAACCAAAACTCTCTTATTTTCAGGATAGCATATCGGGTTTTTACGTGCTTGAAAATGATAAAAATATTTTGAGAACAAGTAAGAATAATCGATTAGCTCATCTAAAGAAGATTTTACCTCAATAATAGGAGTTTGCTTGAATATAGCATTCCAAATATTTTTTGAAGTTGCGATTGCGCCTGTATGGGTCAATACAGCCGTTTGACCTCGTGTTGTTTTCCCTCCTCGCATGTATAAAACAGGTTTTTGCATTTTTTTCATGACCTTAAGTAATCTCTTGCCTTCTTCTTTAGAAAATGGAGAAAAACCCTCTTGATACACGCAGATTATATCAGTATCAACATCTTTATTAAAATAGCTTAAAAGTTCAGAAATTTGAATGTCCACACAGTTTCCAACACTCACTCCTTTAGAAAACCTTAAACCATATCGATTTGATCCAAACTTTATCATTTTTGAATGTAAATCTCCAGACTGAAAAATCAACCCAATATTTCCTGATTCAATTGGAAATGAAGAGTAATATGCAATTTTACCTTTAGGACAATACAATCCCATACAATTCGGACCTATTGCTCTAGTTTCACTAAATTGATTTAAAATCTTTTTTATTTTTTTCTCAATCTCAACTCCGACATCATCCGATTCTCCCGTCCCTGCTGTAAAAATATGGAAGAATTTAATTTTTTTTTTTGATAAAATGTTCTCTAAAGTTTCGATTAAAATGCTCCGTCTGACAGAGAGAATAACTAAATCGATAATTTCCGCTGGAACTTCCTCTATTGATTTGAAACATTTTACATCAAGAATAGAATCGAAATTGGATGAAATTAGGAATAAATTGTTTAAATCGAAATTTTGTCGAATGAATCCGTTCACAAAAAATGAAATTTTTGGGTTTGCTTCATATATCATGATGTTTATAGGATTAAACAGAACATCAAAATAATTCCGTGAACTTTCAGATTTCAGAGTTCAGATCCTCTCCATTTGTGAGTTTAGTATTACAATTAAAGCAAAACATGGGAATTGATTGAAATTCAGTACCACATTTGGGACAAATCATCAATGATTTTTCTCCTGTCGGAGTTGATTGTTCTTGTTTCTGTTTTTTCCTATGTTTTTTTAATTGATTTAAACCTATCGATAATCCAATTGAAAATACAACTATGGTAGAACCAAGTAAGAGAGTTTTTATAATAAAAAAAGGGAAATGGCTGTCAAAGAAATTACGTGAATGCCAATATAAAAACACATAGAAGAAAAAGTTAAGTAAAAAGAATGTACTCAAGTTGGTGGAATAAGCTTTTTTAAGATCAAAATAGATAGTGATTGGAATGAGTGAGACAATCATCCAAAGTACATACATGAATATCATGCTATTAATATCATCAAATGTAACATAATTCGCAAGAAATTGGATGATAGCTCGTTGCTCTATGGTCGTTTCGCTTTCAAAGGTTATTTGATAAAAATGATTAAAACTATAAATCACTAGAGTTAATATCAAAAACTGAATAATAATAAGAACGATCTTGGTTTTAAATATAGTTTTAATCTTCATTATCAAATAGGTTAAAATATTGCAATAAAATAAAATTTCTTCAAAAAAAAACATGAGGAAATAATAATGAATGATGGTGAAATAGTAAAATTTTTAATATTTGCTTACTTCTCTTTCTTACAGTGCAGTATTTGTTCACTTATTCTATAACGATCATTCATTTTATTCAAAAATTAGAGGATGTTATTATAATATGAGTTATACATATTCACGTACCAAGTTAATTGATAAGATTAAGTTTGGTCTTTTATCTCCGGATGAAATTCGTAAGATGAGTGCCGCTCGAATTATTACTGCGGATACTTATGATGAAGACGGGCTTCCAATTCCAAGTGGATTAATGGACCAAAGATTAGGCACTATTGAGCCGGGACAGCGATGTCAAACATGTGGAAATCTGGTTAGTAATTGTATGGGTCATTTTGGACATTGTTTCTGAACTCTTCGTTCAAAACGTCTAAATCGAATTGGCCCGACCAGTTATTCATGTTGGATACTCAAAAAAAGTGCTGAAAGTGTTAAGATCGATTTGCCCCGAATGTTCTCGATTGATGCTTACAGAGGAAGAAAAGGAAAAGTTCCATTCAGAACAGCAACAACATAGAACAATTTTTTTTGAGGGGGATGAGGATGCTTCAAAAATAGTCTTCAAGAGGGCAAGAAAAAGTAAAGTGTGTCCTTACTGTGGAGCAAAAAAGAAGAAGATCATTATTGAAAAACCCACAACCTATTATGAAGAAGAAGAGAGTAAAGGATCTCGAAGACTAACCCCAATAGAGATCTTAGAGCGCTTGAAAAAAATGACTGACAATGATTTGAGAATTCTTGGCATTTCTCCTGAAAATGCGCGTTTAGAATGGGTCATTTTTACAGTTCTACCGATCCCTCCTGTTTGTGCACGACCGAGTATCACTTTAGACAGTGGGATACGATCAGAAGATGATTTAACCCATAAACTAGTTGATGTAATTCGTATCAATCAGAGATTAAGAGAAAATATAGACGCTGGAGCGCCGCATTTAATCGTAGAGGACTTGTGGGAATTATTACAATATCACATAACCACTTATTTTGACAATCAAGTTTCAGGAATTCCTCCTGCTCGCCATAGATCTGGTAGAGCTTTAAGAACGTTGACTCAGAGATTAAAGGGAAAAGAAGGAAGATTCAGGAGTAATTTAAGTGGAAAGCGAGTAGATTTTTCAGCAAGAAGTGTCATATCACCTAATCCTTATATTAGCATTAATGAAGTGGGCGTTCCTATTGAAATCGCTAAAATTTTAACAATCCCTACGAACGTTAACGATTGGAACATTGAAGAAATGAAGCAGATGGTCATCAATGGACCTTTTAGACATCCTGGTGCAAATTATATTATCAGAAACGACAGAAGAAGAATCGATCTCAGATACGTGAAGAATCGTAAAATTATCGCTGACACATTAGCTCCTGGATTTACAGTAGAACGCCATCTCAGTGATGGTGATTTAGTTCTATTTAATCGGCAACCTTCTCTTCATAGAATGTCTATCATGGCTCATGAAGTTAGAATTATGGATGGAAGAACATTTAGACTTAATCTTACTGTATGTCCGCCATATAATGCTGACTTTGATGGGGATGAGATGAACCTTCATGTTCCGCAAAGCGAGGAAGCACGAACGGAAGCAGAATTATTACTTAAAGTTCAAGAACATATTCTATCTCCTCGATTCGGTGGACCAATTTTAGGGGGGATTCAAGATTTTATTTCATCAGTTTTTCAATTTACTAGTTTGAACTCCCTTTATAATAAAAAAGATACCTTAAACTTGCTTTATATGGGGGGCGTATTTGATTCAAATCCCGATTTTAAGCTAGAAAACCTAGTACCTGCTCAGACTGATCCTGAGAACTTATATTCTGGCAAGCAAATTTTTAGTTCACTCTTTCCAGATGATTTAAATATTAAAGTTAAATCCAAATTCTGTAAAAAATGCGACGTCTGCGAGAAAGAAAATTGTAAATATGATGCTTACGTCGTTATAAAAAACGGTGAATTAGTTACAGGGACAATAGATGAGAATTCTTTTGGTCCAATGCAATCTAATAGCATTCTACAAAGAATTATAAAAGATCATGGAAATGCTCGAGGAAGAGAATTCTTAGATAATGCAACTAAAATGCTATTATATGTAATCAGACAAAATGGAATGACAATTGGGTTAGATGAAGTTTATGTTCATGGTCATGCGTATGAAGCAATACAAAAAGTATTGAAAGGCGCGGATGAAGAAGCTGATAAGTTAATTAACGCATTTTATGAAGAAGATACGACCATTTTGAAACGTGCTCCTGGACGATCTTTAAAAGAAACTTTAGAATTGCGAATTCGACAATTATTAGCAGAAGCGCGTAAACAAGCCGAAGAAATTGCCGCTGATTTTATTGGTGATGAAGCTCATTCTGTTATTATGACCAAATCTGGAGCAAGAGGAAATATATTAAACTTAGGACAGATGTCTGCGGTTGTTGGACAACAAGCTATTAGAGGCGAAAGAATTAACAGAGGATACAGTCAAAGAACACTACCACACTTTAGAATAAATGACCTTACTCCAAGATCGAGGGGATTTGTCGAGTCTTCTTATAGAAATGGGCTCAATCCCGAAGAATTCTTTTTTCACGCGATGGGTGGTCGTGAGGGCTTAGTAGATACTGCAGTAAGAACAAGCACTTCTGGATATATGCAGAGAAGACTTGTAAACGCATTGCAAGATATGGTGGTAGAGAACGATCACACCGTAAGAAACTCTGATAAGAACATAATTCAATTTTACTATGGTGATGATGGAATTGATCCTATGCATACCGATCATAGCGATGCGGTTAATCTTGATGTATTATTGCTCAAGGCTAAAGCGCTAGATATTAATGAAATCCGTGATGAACTAAAATCAAGCGCTCAACCGAAAAGACAAAGCCCTAAGAAAACCGTTGAGAAACCTAAGAAAATAGAGAAGGAAGTCAAAACAAAGGACTCCGTCCCCGATGAAGATGCAATGAGAAAAAATTATGAAGAAGAAACAGGTAAAAATGCTGAATGGAGAGGTAAATTAACCAAAGGATATCTAGATTGGAAGAAAGAGAGATATAGTATATAGGTGATTTAATGGTAAAAATAACAAAAAAATATTTAGAAGAAAAATTAATTCATTTAATTGAAGACGATATTCCGCAAGATCTAATCGATAAAATAAGAAATAAGCTTCTAAATGAGGAATTAGAAGAAGAACAATTGGAATACTTGCTGAATAAGATTTATATCAACTTTAATAATGCAGGCGTAGAAACCTCTGAACCTGTTGGTACCGTTGCAGCCCAATCAATCGGAGAACCAGGTACCCAAATGACGCTCCGAACCTTTCACTATGCAGGAGTAGAAGAATTTTCAGTAACTCAAGGTCTTCCCAGACTTATCGAAATTGTTGATGCCCGCCGTTTTCCATCAACTCCCATGATGGAGATATACTTGGAAAAGCCCTACAACGAGAGTGAAGCTAAAGCAATTGAAGTTCATAATCGTATTGAACAAATCCGAATTGAACAAATTGCTTCTGATGTGGATCTTGATTTCATTGATTGGAAAATTGTAATCCATCTCATACCGGATATTTGCGAGAAAAAGAGCATTGAAATTGATAAAATTCCGGAAATTCTAAAGCGATATAAGAAAAAAGGTACGATCGTACGGGAAGGTAATTCAATAATCATAGATCCTGGAATAGAAGATTTGCAAAGCCTTCAAAAATTAAGAGAAAAAATTCTCAAGAAAGTCGTCAAAGGAATTAGAGGAATAAAAAGAGGACTCATTACCCCTACGGATGATAATAAGGAATGGATCATTAAAACTGAAGGTACGAATCTACCAAGCGTAGTGCAAATTGAAGGCGTAGATGCTTCAAGAACTGTTTCAAATCACATTCATGAAATTGAAAAACTATATGGCATTGAAGCTGCTCGCGGATTGATTATTAAGGAAGCTAGAAAAGTACTTGAACAACAAGGATTGGATGTAGACCTTAGGCATTTACTTATTTTATCTGATTTAATGACAGTGGATGGCGCAATTCAATCAATTGGAAGACATGGTATATCGGGATCAAAATCCAGCGTTTTTGCTAGGGCTGCATTCGAAGTGACTGTAAATCAATTACTTGATGCGGGGCTTTATGGTGAAGAAGAACGCTTACTTGGAATTCCTGAAAACGTTATAGTCGGTCAAGTCTGTCCAATAGGTAGTGGGAGAGTTTCAGTCATGTTTGACCTAGATCGTAATCTGGAAATATTGGAACAGAATAAAAAAATTTAACAATATTACAGAAAAAAGACTAAAACCTCAAATTTGAACATGAAATTTGGCATAAACTAGCATTAAAAATTTAAATCATCATGTATTTCTTTTATTACTTAATTATTGTATGATAAATTCTAAATGGTTTTTAAGACGATGGCAAAGAAAAGCAAAAACATTGGTGATTCAATCGACCTATCACGCAAGAAGAAGAAGGAACTTGACGTCGAAACAAATATCAAGGTAGCATATAAAACGGGAAAAATAATTTTTGGTAAAAGTCAAGTCTTACGGCAATTAAGGCAAAAACCATTTAAAATGATGATCATCGCGCAAAATTGTCCTACCGAATTTGAAAATCAAATAAACTACTATAATAGCCTTATGAAAAATAGTATGTTTATTTACAAGTATAAAGGATCTTCTTGGGAACTTGGATTAGCCATGGGAAAGCCATACATGATCTCGGTTATAGGAATCAATGAATTCGGTGATAGTGCGTTAATAACCTTAAAAACTAAGTGATTTAATATTTATACTTAAGAGTCCAAGCTAACATGATAAGAAAAAATATCAAATTCGATAGAAAATCCATGGAACTCATCTCGTTATTTAACAACCTTTCAGGAGCGATCATAAAAGATTGCTTAACGTTTGAATCTCCAGAAAATAATTCCGAAATTATTATTTTCCTGGTTAAAAAAGAAGATGTTGGAAAAGCAATTGGTAAGTCAGGAGAACATGTCAAGGATTTAATGAACAAGCTTCAAAAGAAAATAGATGTAATTCCATATTCAGAAAAACTTGAACAATTCATTCAATTCATTCTAAATACCTCTAAAAATTCCATTACTGTTCAAGAGATTGAAATTAAAGAAAATAAAAATGAGAAAAAAACCGTCATAATTTCAGTAAAACCCCAAGATAGAGGAAAAGCCATCGGCAAAGAAGGATCAATGATTCGAAAGATTAAACTGCTAGTTACTCGCCATTTTGAAGTGGATAACGTGATTATCAATACAAAAAATTAAATCAATACTTATCTAATTTCATAAATTTTAAGTTTAAGGAAATAATACCCATATTATCTAATATCATCTAATTAACTTACTCGATATAGGAAAAGAAAATGTCAAAACCAAAAGGTTTATATGCTGCTCGACAATTGCGAACAAACCGTAAAAAATTCCGCTGGTCGAAAACAAATTATAAACGAACAAAATTGAAATTAAAAAAACATTCAGATCCGCTCGAAGGAGCACCTCAGGCTCTTGGGATTGTGCTACAAAAGGTAGGACGGGAGAGTAAACAGCCCAACTCCGCAATTCGTAAATGCGTACGCGTACAACTTAAGAAAAATGGAAAATCCATTACAGCCTTCCTTCCAGGAGATGGTAGTTTAAACTTCATTGAAGAACACGATCGAGTTACCGTTGAAGGGATTGGTGGTGCAAAGGGTCGTTCAATTGGAGACCTTCCCGGTGTCAGATGGAGAGTTGTAAAAGTAAATGGCGTGTCTTTGGAAGCATTAGTTTCTGGAAAAAGAGAAAAACCCCTACGTTAAAGAGGAAATAATCATGAGTAAAACTGATACTGAAATAAAATTATTTGATAAATGGTCTTTTGATGAAATAGAAATTTCTGATTGGACGCTGGAGTCATATATTAATTTAAAACCTATAATCATTCCTCAAAGTTGTGGAAGACATGAGCATCGAAGGTTTTGGAAAACCACACGCGTATCAATCATTGAGCGTTTTATCAATAGGTTATTATCCCCGGGTTTTATTGACTCTAAAATAAAAGGTAGAAAAAGCTCTTATAATTCGGGGAAAAAGAATAAGTTAATTAAAATGGTGATAAACGCATTTACATTGATTGAATTGAATACTGGTCAAAATCCTATTCAGGTAATCGTTGATGCAATATGTAACTCTTCGCCTAGAGAAGAAACTACGAGAATCGCGATGGGGGGAATCAGTTACGCATCTGCAGTTGATATTTCTCCCCAACGACGCGTAGATCTTGGCATAAAATACATAGTTCAAGCAATCAGTGCAAGAACTCATTCAAATGAGAGAGATTTCGCAGCAAACTTGGCACAAGAATTAATGCTTGCAGCGGAAAACAGTCAAGAATCGCGTGCCGTGAAAAAAAAGGATGAAATTGAACGAATTGCCGTGTCTGCGCGTTAAAAATTACATTTTTAACCTTAAATTTATACACTTGCTTTTTAATCATCATATTAAACTCGATGATAATCATAAATTATCGCGGTAAAAAGAAACCATATTATTGAATATTATTCTACTATTGTTTCATTACCCTATCATTTTGCATTAATAATATTTGTAGATGCATTATTTTGTGAAATTGGCAGATATATCACCCATGTATTATGAAAAATTAGTGTAAAATCAATTTCGTCCTAAATTTTAAATACGGTCACGTGCAATAATTAGATAACGAGGATTTGAGATAGTAAATAACAGGATAAGTAAAGTGCATTCCGACAAAAACAGTGACTTGTTAGAACATCAATTAAAAATATTAGGTCAAAAGATTAGAATAGATATTTTAAAGAACCTGGATAAAAGCTCGATTCCTATCAGTTATTCCTTGCTTCAAAAACAAGTCTTAGGATCAAATCCCAATTCAGTAAATTTTTCCTTTCATCTTAAAGTACTAAAAACAAACGATTTGATAGAAACATCTGATGAAGGTTACCTCCTAACTTCATTGGGCAAGAAAATTTTAGGAAATATGGTTTCAATGGAACAGATTCTTGCCGATCAAGATAAATCCATAATGATCCGTACTTCAAGATATTCGACAGAACCCTTTAATATTGGAAATATTGAGGAATATTTAGTAAGAGAGGGGGGAATGGAACTATTTCAAGCTAAGCAAATTGCAAATGAAGTCAGCAATAGATTATCTCGAACTCAAGTAGAATATTTAACCACTCCCCTAATGCGTGAATATATAAATGGAATTTTATTAGAAAATGGATTAGAACACGTGAGACATAGATTAACACGTTTAGGGACTCCTCCTTTTGAAGTTAAGAAATTATTTAACAACCTTCACCTTAATCCGGAACAGTTTATCCATGAACTTGGATCTGACGTCTCAGAACAATTTATACTTCTGAATTTACTGCCGAGAGATCTTGCCGATTCATATCTTTCTGGAGATATCATTCTTTTAAACTTGAATTATTGGAGTTTACGGCCACTTGGTGCTTATATAAATACCAATACATTTTTGGATGGAATTGACAAAGAAAATCTTGACATGCAAAATAATTCGAATGATCCTCGAAAGATTTTCCGCTTGATTCACTCATTCATGACGAGCGTTTCAAGTATTCATCCATATTTATCTGAAGATATAGTTCTGGGTAATTTCGATAGTGCCCTATTACCTTACTTGAAAGGACATGATGAGTCAACATTTACATTTTTAGTACTGGAATTGCTTAAATTAAACAACCACAATAATGCTTTTCTCAATGCTGGACCAGCAATATCTTTAGATTTTTCATTTAACAAGAAAGAATGCAAAACTGAAGTTGGATCATTTTTCGATTGCATGATTAAGGGATGCACATCAAATTTGGTAAACGTTCTTCCACTTATTTTATTTGAATATGTGGGCATGGATCTTTTAGATTACCATCAAATCCTTACACAACTTGAAAATAATGTTCTTTTTTATAGCAAAGAAATGACTGGAGCATTAAATTCAACTGCGATTAGTATAAAAAAAGCACGTCCTCTCCAAGAACCGCTCAATGCTAATCATATAATCCTCGACAAGATTTTGATAAACTTGCATAAAATCGCAATAAATTCAAATGGAGATGATGATATTTTTGAAGAAAATCTGCACGAGCAAGTTTCTAACGTATTCAAGTTTTTTGAAATTAAAAAAGAGTTAGTTAACCAGAAATTGAATTCTCAAAAGCGTTGGATTAATGCATGTGAGACATATTTTAATGACACGCCAGAAAATCTCATAAAATATTCAACAAAAGCAGTAAGCTTTATAGGATTAAACGAGGCAATAGAACATCATTGTGGAATTGAGTTGGATCGAATTGAAGTTAGTGAGAATTTTTCCTTGAAAGTATTGGGGAAAATAAAGCAAAGGATCATCAAAAAAAATAAAAGATTAGAAGAAAATTATGTCTTAACTCAACCCCATCATTTGATAAATTTTTCCAATAACAATCCTATTGATCCTTCATTAAAGTCAAAATATTATTCTAGTTCCATTATTAGACAAGAAACGACTCTACCAATCGATAAACAGCTTGAATTGTTTAAAAAATTCCAATCAATACTTGATGGGGGGAACTTTTTTTATTTTCAAGACATTGATGATGATGCAAGTCGGTTGAACTTATTGAATTTATTAAAAACATCCAAAATGAATGCGTTATTCATAAAATAAGGCAAAATTTAATCAGATAATAATTCTGCTAATATTGCTTTTCTCATTGGAATACCATAGTGAGTTTGCTTGAAATAAATAGCCTTGGGGGAACTATCTACTTCTGGAGAGATCTCTGTAATTCTCGGTAAGGGATGCATGAGTTTGAAATTTTCTTTTGTATCCTCAAGATCTTCTGTTCTAAATACATAAAAATTCTTCACTCGATCATATTCCTCTTGATCTGGAAACCTTTCTTTTTGGATTCGTGTCATGTATAACACATCAAGCACATCTAAAATCCTACGATACTGGGTGATTTCTTTATATTTCACTTGCCTTCTTTGTAGGAAATCCTTATCTCGATTTCTTAACATCAGTTCAGTTGGACTTATTAAATAGATATTCGCATCATAATTAGACAAAAGAATCGTTAAAGAATGAACAGTTCTCCCATACTTGAGGTCACCCATGATTCCGATATTCATACCGTCCAACTTTTGTCCTTCTTCAGTTATGGCCAATAGATCCAATAATGCTTGAGTAGGATGTTCACCACTACCCGAACCCGCATTTATAATAGGAATTTTCGAAAACTTCGACGCTAATTTTGCTGCTCCCTCCAAATTATGACGAATTACAATACAATCGCTATAATTCTCTACTGTTCTGATCGTATCTGCAAGCGTTTCTCCTTTTGTGACCGATGAAACATCTCCCTTATGAAAACCAATTACACTTCCACCCAATCTATGCATTGCAGATTCAAAACTTAACCTGGTTCGTGTAGAGGGTTCAAAAAATAACGTAGCTAAAATTTTATTGCTTAAAAGTTGCGAATTTATATCATTACGGGTCATTTCTCGTGCTTTCTTCAGTATATATTCAATATCATCCCTAGTGAAATCTTTTGCGGTTATAATTCCCTCTTTAAATTTTTCTTTAAACATCGCAATCCCAATCTAAAAATTTATTAAAATTATGAATCTATGATTTTAAATGTTATCTATTAATCGTGACTAATAATTCATAATTTAAGAGCTTAGGCTAAGGAAATAATAAAATTTATAATTATTGCTTAATTAGATTACAATATATCATTTTAATCGATTGTCATCAAAAGCTCGAGTGGATTCATATTCGTTATCCAAGAACAGTTAACCGTTATTGTCCTAAGTGTAAAACACATACACAGCATAATGTATCGGTATATAAAAAAGGGAAAGAGCGTATGCTAAATCAGGGAAGAAGAAGAGTTGAAAGAAAAAAGAGAGGTTACGGCTCATTTCCAAAGGAGATCTTTCATAAAAACGCCAAGTTAAACAAACGAACTTTACCCATATTAGAGTGTGGAGAATGCGGTAAGAAGCAATATGCAAAGTCGTATCGAGTTAAAAAATTTGAATTACAAGAAGTATAGAGTTGTTATTTAATCATGCCTAAGAAGAAAAAAGAAAAAGATTTGATCCCGCAACCGAATAGCAGGTTTTTAAGAGTTAAATGTTTGAATTGCGGAAATCAACAGATTGTTTTTGGATGTTCTGCTACGGATGTCGAATGCCTTGTATGTGGGAAAGTACTGTTACAATCCACTGGAGGCAAGGCACGAGTTTTAACTAAGATTTTAGAAGTTTTATCCTAATATCTCCTAATTTTAATACTAACAATCGCTGGATTTCACGATGAAAGTAGAAATCAAGCAAATTACTGATTCATCTTTTGGATTACTAAAAAATTTAGCTATTGAAGCGTATTCTGAAGGTTATAGTTTCGTAAGGAGAGCAATTGACGACTGGAAGAGCGGAATAAATGATTTTTCTAAGGAGGGTGAGATTTTACTCGGAATCTTTTTATCTAATTCATGTATAGGTATTGGTGGATTGAATATTGATCCATATATCGAAGATCCTGGTATAGGACGAATTCGACATGTATATATATCACAAAAACATCGTAGAAAAGGATTTGCTACAGTATTGCTTAGAAGAATTATTAATATGGCAGTGGAGAATTTTGAAATGCTACGATTATACACGGATATTCCAAATGCTGGTTCCTTTTATGAATCCTTGGGATTTATTCAATCAAGTGGTATTAAAGTAACTCACATATTAAAAATTTTGAAAAATAAGCGCTAAGATCAGCTTGGTTCTCATTCATTATAAAAATAGATCATATTCGTTTAATTTTAGAAAAAAATTTCCTTTTTTCGTGAAAGATTCCTTTCACGAAGAATCATGTATCTAGGAGTGATACCTGGAAAAAGAGAATATTCTTTTAATACTCGCGCCAAGTATGCTTGCACTTGGTACATTTAAAAAACGAGGTACTTGGTTCATCTGCACTTCTGGTCTGCTCTTGCCAAGCCTCTGCTTCCTTATGGTTACATTTAGGGCAATATTTAGAGACTAAAGGGTGGACTATTATTTTATCTTCCTCTTTAATCACGACTAAATTCTTTCTTATTGCGTTTTTCTTTTTTTCGATTTTTTTTTTCAGATCAGCTTCGTGAGAAGCATTTACTTCTTCATATCCACAACGACAAGCTAGTATATACGTTCCATTTACATTTTTTTCGCGTAAAAGACTAGAACATTCGGGGCAAAAACAAACCATTTTAAAGAGTTTTTTAAAATTAAGTAGATTATATTAACAAAAGTTGGATCTCTAAAAAAGTTTTCCTTCAAAAAGGGGTTAAGGTTGAGAATTATTCTTTCAAAAATTAAAATCATTTAATCAATTCTTTTTTCATTTCATAGAGTGTCTGGTAATGCTCAAAATTGAGGCCAGTCATGTCTTGGAAAAAAAGAGCCTCCAATTTTTTTTCACCCTCCATCGTGGGTTTGACATTTGCAAAAACATTCACAATGTCCCCCGTCTTGAATGGAAATTTGAGTTTTTTGATATGAATCGTAATTTCTCCAGTTTTATCATCGAGGATAATTTTTTGACCTTCGATATTTCCTTTTACAAATCCCATAATTTGAATTGATGAACCGATCTCAACTTGTTCGAGATCTTTTATCATTACGCGTTTAGCGGAGGTCTTTAATTTATCTTTATTTTCTTCCATTTCTAATACCTTCTCGAATTGTGGTAAAATTTTATAATTTTGAGGTGACTATAAATAATTATTCCAGAAATAAATACTAAGTATTTATTAAAGGTCTAATACCGAATTTTATATATATTGTCATTAAAACATATTTAACACGAAGAAAAAAGTAAAGGAACGTTTAAATTATGTCATTTTCGTTAAAATTAGATAAAAGTCGGGTCTTAAGAGTCATTATCGAAACTCTCGCGAGTATTGTCACTGAGGCTAAGTTCAAGATCACCCCTAAGGGATTAACGATACTTGCGTTTGACGATAGTCGTATTTGTTTGTTACAGCTTAAGATCAAGGGGGAAGATTTCGATGAATTTTCTTGCGATAAGAAATTGGATATCGATCTAAATATAGATGATTTGGATAAGATCCTCAAGAGGAGTACTTTAAATGATTCGCTTGAAATAGCATTCAAGGAAGCAGATAACAAAATAAAAATAAAATTGCAACGCACAACCGATGAAGAGAAAAAATTGACGCGTACTTTTAGTTTAGCACTTTCAGAAAACGAAATTGAAAATCTTCACTTGGATAGATTATATGAAATAGAATATAATACTAACTGGGAAATAGAACCTGCATTTTTAGTAGAAGCGATAAAAGACGCGGAGATTTACTCAGAAGTGCTAAGTTTAAAGGCTACTGAAGGAGAAGGACTCTTGTTCTCCTCAATAGGAACGATAGGTGAAATGGAGTATTTTCTCGATCTTGAAGATTTACGTTCTAGCAATATTAATGAAACCTGCATGGGCTCCTACAGTCTCGATTTCTTAAAAGCCATCCTGAAAATATCATCAATCACCATGAATTTAGAAATGGGCTTAAAATCGGATTACCCTCTAAAAATCATTTTTAAATTGGAAAACGATTGTGAATTATCACTATTTCTGGCACCAAGAGTCGAACATGAAGAAGACGAAGATGACAATGAGGACATGGATGATTTTTAAATTAATAAATTTGATATAGTTTTCATTCCTAGCTTCATTTTTTTTTGTTTTTGAGATTTGGAGGATTTAGAATCAATTGTTTTTACTAATAATTTGTCCTAATTTCAAAATATATTCTAAATTAGTAATTCGATCGTTCCTTACATCTTGAAAAATCTTTTGGAATTCTTCGAAATTATCTTTTAATTGTTCCGTAAATTCATTAGAATCTGCGAAATCCATGAGATTTTTCCACATATTTGATTTCTCATCTTCAAGTTTTTCTTGTTCTTTTTTAAACATTTTCAATTCAGATTGATGGCTCGAAATATACTCATGGAGCTTATCGAAAACTTCAGTATTGAATTCAAAAACATTCAATATACTTAAATCTAAAAAATCTTGCTCGTGCTCTCTCAAATCAATTTGCTTTAAATCTTCCACAGATATGTCATTTCCTCTGATAGGTAAAATCTTAATGCTGAATTTTTTTGCTAATGAGAGTTCGTATAGACAATCTTTAGAATTGAGGGAATTCTTCGTACCAATGAATATCAATAATTGGCTTTTAGGAACGTTATTATCCATAAAAGCTTTTATGCTATCTCTTAAATCTTCCTCACAGAGATGCACGTTATGGACTTCTTCACATTTCTCCAAATTTTTATTGAGCTCAATGATTGGATACTCTTCTTGATCTATCATAGCGTGACTGATAAAAATATCAATCCCGTGTAATTTTCGACAGAGCTTCAAAATTTTTGGAACGTCATTTGATGATAATTCTTGCCATTCTCCCTTCCAATCATTTTTTGCTAAAGAAGCAGCCTCCAAGTTTTTCAATTGAGAAAAGGATTCAGGTAAATTCCTTAATTTATTCATATATATATGTAGGATAACGAGAGAGGAAAGATTGCCTATCGACTCAGGGAGAGTTATTAACTCATTTCCATGTACCATTAAGTATCTAAGTGATGTGAGATTCCCAATGGATTCCGGGAGCGTCGTTAATCTATTATTCTGTAAACTTAATTGTTTAAGAAATTTAAGATTCAACACAACCTCCGGAAATGTTGTGAATTTATTAGTACTTAAATCAAGAATTTCTAGTGATTTTAAGTTGCCTATTGACTCGGGGAGATTTGTTAACTGATTATTATTCAATCTAAGATGTGTCAGAGAAGTAAGATTGCCTATTGACTCGGGGAGAGTCGTCAATCCTTGATTATATAAATTTAATCCAACTAAATTACCTCCTTCATATTTAATTCCGAATGTGTTCCATTTAATCTCTTCTATTTGTGGAATGGGTTTACCTATAAGTTTGCTTAAATCCTCAAAAGCTTGAGCTTTTTCAGATTTTATATGATAATTTTGAGGAATTTGTTTTTTTCTTTCCGGCATGAAATAATAAAAAAACAGAAACACTTTAAAAATTTTGGTTTTATCTAATGAGAAGGCGTATCTGTTTCCAGAAGCTAATTTTAAGCATTACCGAAAATTTCTGCTATTCAGGATTTAAGATCCATAACCTTAAATTTTAAAGAAAAATTATAACATTAAAATTCTTAAAAACACCATTTAAGTCTCGAGAAAGAGCTTTTTAATGAAAAAGAAATTCAGGAGCAGAGAAAATCAATGACAACAAAATCCAATGTAAAGCGCGAACAAGCGAAATGTTTGATAGAATTGGAAAAGATAATAGGTAAACCCATTCCACAAATAGAAGAGATTAAATGGGACATTTTTGGGTATAAAGTTGAAGGAGATAACATTGTTGGATTATTCCTCTTCAATCAAGGATTGAGGACTCTCCCCGAATCGATAAGTAATCTCTCCAACCTCACATATCTTGGTTTAAGGAAAAATAATTTTCTTACTCTCCCGGAGTCATTATGGGACCTGAAATCACTAGAAAGTTTAGTACTTCTTGATAATCAGTTAGTAACTCTCTCCGAGTCAATAGGTAATCTTACTTCTCTTCAATATCTTGGTTTGAGTAACAATAAGCTAACAAATCTCCCAGAATCAATAAAAAAGCTAACATCACTTGAGCGGTTATTGGTGAGTGGTAATTATTTAAGAAATATCCAAGAATCAATAGAGGATTTAAAATTGCTACAGGATCTATATTTATATGATAACCAGTTGACTATTCTCCCGAATTCCATAGGGAACCTCTCCTCGCTTAAGGAACTTAATTTGAAGAATAATAAGTTAAAAACTCTACCGGATTCTATAGGGAACCTCTCCTCGCTTAAGAAACTTGATTTAGAGAATAATCAATTCACTTCTCTTCCGGAGTCAATAACAAAGCTAAAAGCTCTCGAAAGCATAGAAATGGAAAATAACAATTTAAAGACTCTCCCCGAGGCGATAGGTCTCGTAAAATCACTTAAAATACTTCATTTGAGTAAGAATAATTTAACATTTCTTCCGGAGTCGATAGGTGACCTCTCCTTTCTCCAAAGACTAAGTATAGGTTATAATCAGTTGTCATCTCTCCCGCTTTCCTTTGGGAGATGTAAGAATCTAAATTATACTCATTTGTATGGCAACCCGTGGGATGATGAATGGAAGGATATAACAAATTTAGATACTCCCGCAATCCTAAAGTTTTGCAGAGGAAAAACGCCTATTATAATTTTTATCAGCCATTCGAAAGATGATAAAAATAAATATAATGTGAATGGCCTCAAGAAAAGATTAAAAGAACAAGAAGAGATTCTTGACGTGTATAGTAGCGGAGAGAATGACGTTTCTGATAGCCATCTATTATTATTCATTGCTACTAATAGTTCGATTACTGATATTCAGAGTCGGCATGAGCTCGTTTTAGCCTTGACCAATGGTATTAAGATCATTCCAATAAAAGGAACTGACATTGGATTTGAAGATTTAAAACAAATCGACTTGAATGGGGGAGGATACAGTTATTTTGATTTAAGTGATAAGCTCGGCTTTGAATTTGACGGTGAAACTGAAAAAATGGACGCTTTTTGCCTAAATCTTTATGAGTACATTAAACAATATAAGCGAGATTTTGACTTACTGAATGTAGAGGAGAGAAAAATTGATGCTGAAAGAGAAAATGTGAAATCAATCATTGGAGAATTATTTGAATCCGTGGAATTTAGAGAGGATCTAATGGAAAATTTAACACAATTGAAGGAACTCTCTGAAGAATTAAAATCCAAACAAATCTCTCACGGTGAATATCTCTTAAGATTGACAAAAATACTTAAATGAAGTGAAATCACTTTCATCTAAAATAATCTGAAAAAAGGATATTATCTTCCAATTTTTTATGAGTTTAGTCCCAGATTATTATGAAAGCTTTAAAAAGGTCCGATTTAATTACAAATTTGAATCAGTCTAAATTTTAATAAAGCTAAAATCTTACTTCTCTCACATACCTTCTAACAATATTAATGAGACTTGCATTGGCTCCTATAATCTCGAGTTCTTAAAAGCCATCCTGAAAATATCATCAATCACCATGAATTTAGAAATGGGCTTAAAATCGGATTACCCTCTAAAAATCATTTTTAAATTGGAAAACGATTGTGAATTATCACTATTTCTGGCACCAAGAGTCGAACATGAAGAAGATGAAGATGACAATGAGGACGTGGATGATTTTTAGCCAAAATCATTTATTTAGAAATTTTAAGATCCCTTTTTTTCTATCCTATAAGTTCTTTATGATATAGACCATCACATTTTTTTTGAAAATTTAGAAAAAATAGAATGATTAGAAGCCACCCCCTTAAAATCTCATATTCTATATATCCATCATTTTTATTTGGGGTGATTTTACCTCATTCGGTATTCCTAGTTTCAATCGAAGCTATAGCAGAATTTCTCGTTCTTATATAAGTTACGTGTGATACTGAATCATAAAAGATCCTTTTTCAAAAAAGTAAAAAAAAAATAATTTAAATGTCGCTCTTAATTTCTTGAATTTCTCTTGGAATCTGACTTAATCCCACATAAAGAAGGTAAAAACCCAACAGTAATATGAAAAGTGCTATATAAAAATCACCCCCAAGAATAGTGCTAGAATATACTAAAAATCCTAAATACGTATCTATTGTTAAAACGAATCCCATCATGAGCGGAATGTAAGGTATTAATTGTTTCAAAATCGCTACGAAATTAAATTTAGCTTTTGTAATGATTAACGCAAAGATTGGTATTAGCATCATCCCATAGATTGATTCCATAAATAAATATTGCATTCCCATGTCTAAAAATGGAATAAAGATTAAACTACTAAAAAATCCAGTAAATATTATGGGATACATGAAAAACGGAATCAACATGCCATCTAATGATCGTTTATATCGATTTCTCACCAGATTAAATAAAGAACCAATAATTAAACCTCCAATTAAACCATAGCTTACGCTAATAAAGACAAAGACCGAAATGAGTGAGATTGGTAATGCAAATATAAAATATAATATAACTGCGAAAATTGTTATTCCTAGCCCAATAATTGTATAAGGCAATTTCAATTTTACGAGTAAGTCTTTTCCAAGGTCATGTATATCAGTTTTAAAGTTCTGGAAATATAAACTTCGGAGTTTATCGTTTTTAACTGTTATATCTTTTTCTTTCCTTTCCATTTCATTTGATTTAAAATTATTTGTACGATCACCCTTGATATAACTGTATAATGTGAGCAGGAGCATGCTTCCGGATATTAAGAAAGTGAAAATTAGAGGAAAAATGAACCCAAATATATTAAGTACCCAATTATCAGAGTTATGAATTGCGGCGATTAATAATTGACCAAATCCATTTAATCCAAAAATCCCTTCAACCAAAAATGTGAATGACATTACCATTCCATAACCTAATGCGACAGTGGCCAAGATTGAGGCGACGGGGTACTTAAGATGTAAACTGGGCTCAGATCTTCTGTTTAAAAAATATGATCTAGTGAGAAAAATTATGAGCGGAACTAATACAATCGTTAACGTAATCCAAGGTAAAATCAAATGATATAAATAATCAGAGATAATGTACGACTGTCCTGATAACATCGAGTCAATTATACGGAATCCAGAAACAAAAGGGGGATCATCCGACCCTACAGTTTTGTATCCAGAAATTGGAAACATACCACCTAAAAAGAATTGAAATCCAATCCCGATTATCATTATTGGTATAGCAAGAATCAGGAGTGAAACAATTTGAATCACTCTATTTGTTAATTCGGTTCTTTTTAATGAGATCTTGCCAATATAATATCCTATCACTAAGCTTACTAATAATGGGAGAAATAAAAGATCTAAAGTGCGAGGAAACGTTTGTGAAACTAATTCTAATACTGGTGTAGAGTGTGCAATTGATAGTGATAGTCCCCAGTTACCAGAAAGCATGTTTAGTGAATATCTAATAAATTGTATTATAAGGGGATCATTGAGCCCCAAGATTTCTTTCATTTGTAGATACTGTGTCATGGTGAATGTTCCCTCCGGAAGATATGCTAAAACTGGATCTCCAGGCATGAATCTCGATATCATAAATGAGACACTCAACCCAATGATTAATAGTATAGGAAAGATTAAAACTGAAAGTAATAAGTATTTGATATCTTCTTTCATTTTTATCAATAAAATTGATTTTGATTTTGGTTAAGTACTACTAGAATAATTACGTATATAAAAATTTCCAAGAGAGACGCTGAATGAGTATTACTTTTTATTCTCTACTTAAGAAAAAATCTGGTATTTTTTCTTATGGTTTTCAAATATTTACTGTTTTTTATTCATTTTAAGAGATAAGGAAATTTCTGTTTTATATCTCATTTTACTATTTTAGTTATTTATTATTTTCTATTTGATAATCTCAGTAGAAAACTTTTTACATTTATTTTAACATTCATTTTTTAATTTAATTATCGTAAAAAAATAAAAGACTATCAAAGAATGCGTTGTACGTTGAAATTTCCAAGACATTTTTTTAATTTATTTATCGTAATTACACATTTATTTAGAAATTTTATTCAGTATTTACTTATTTATCTGCTTTATTTTTTCATACCATGATGAAGGAACAATTCAAAAGGAGTCGATGTTGATTTGGACATCTCATACGAGTTAATAAAACACTATCCTTGGTTACCTTCTAAGAATATTTATTATTCGGAGATGACTGAAAAAGATCCTGTGGAATTTATCAAGGAAAAAATAGCAGAATACCCCGATGGGGAATTAGTGGATCGAATTTTTAGTATATTTAAAACCGCTTTTGAAAACCTAGAAGAAATAAAAAATTATAAAGCAGACGAGCTGAACGTCTCTCTTTATACCATTTTAAAAATTCTACTTTACCTGAATAATAGCATACCAATTGCAAATAGAGTTGCTAACCTATATTCTAAACACATGTATCATAAAATGATCAAAGAAAATAATGATTCCGATTTATTTTCTATTTGTAAAGATTTGGAATTAGATATTAAATATTACGATAAACCAGTTCCTTTTGGATTAATTTTAGATAAGAATGGAAAGCAAGTGCTTCAAACACAATTCAGCATTCATTATATTGATTACCTTCGGCTTGCATCTAATTTAAGAGATGATTATCGAAAGCTCGTTCATAACCCTTTAGTTGAAGGATATGTGCTGATTGAAAAAAAAGATTTAATTCGTCTATTACAAGAGGTCATAAGAAAAAAGATAATAATTCAACAAGAGAAAGATCTTGCCAGTTTAGAAGCTTTTACGAAAAGAGCTTTACAAGTCGAAGAAATCAGAGAACTCAACGAGAGAATTCTGGGTGAATGGGAGTTAAAGAAGGAAGAATTTGAATTTTCATTTGAAATTAAGTATAAAAAAGGAGAAAAAGTAGAAGAAAGTTTTCCTCCTTGCGTTGCCGAAATCCTTTTAAAGATTGATCAAGGACAAAATATAACTCATATTGAAAGATTATTTCTTGTTTTCTTTTTACATTCTTTAGAAATTCCAATTGATGAGATTGTAAACTTGTTTGCACAATTACCCGATTTTGATAGAAAGAAAACGGAATATCAGGTGCAATTTGCCAAAAAGAAGGAATATTCACCCCACTCTTGTTCTACATTAAAATCATATAGCCTCTGCATGGCAAAGCAATATAATGATGAGTTATGCTTGGAAGGGTATTTTTCTAAAAAAAATAATTCTCAGAAAAAGATCCAACACCCCTTATTTTACGTGCAATTAAAACAATATCGAAAACATGGACCTAAAGAGGAGGTTAAACCAAAAAAGAAAATTGAGTGATGAAATTTTTCTTCGGAATTTGTTCCAAGCCTATTATCAAGAACCCAAGAATATTATTCCAGAAGTAAGCTTGCTGGATCAAAGAGAATTTGGATTTCTTCTATGGGATTATCAACACATGCAAAGACATGAAGGATTTAAAAGAATTGATGGGTTAAGGCAATTTCTAATTCAAAAAAGTCCAAAGCACGCCTATTCAAGCGGAACTCTTTATGCTCACCCGGATAAAAAAGATATGGATGATAAGGGGTATCTTGGTTGTGATTTTGTAATAGATATTGATGTGGATCATTTTTATACCGATTGTAAAAACGATCACGATCTTTGGTATTGTAATGATTGTGGAAAGAATGGCACGGGTATGACTGAAAAATGTCCTAACTGTGAAAAATCAAGGATTACACGTGTTGCGTGGATATGTGATAAGTGCTTAGATTTTACCAAGAAGGAAATCCTAAAATTAATAGATAATTATCTGGTACCTGATTTTGCGCTAAATGTTGAACAAATCAAAATAGCATTCTCAGGCCACCGGGGATATCATTTAAAGATCGAAGATCCAAGAATCAGGACGTTAACTAGTGAACAGCGAAGAGAAATAGTTGATTACCTGACCGGGGAAAACTTATCATTAGAAATTTTAGGGTTACGTGAAAAATCCTCTGGTATAATTGGGCTTTTAAAAGAAAACCAAGGCTGGTCAAACAAGATAATGACGAAACTTGAGGAGATTTTACGATTGAATGCCCTTGAAATAGATCATTTCTTGCGTGATCCTCATTTTGGTGGTTTAAATTCCGCTCAAATTAACAGTTTATTGAAATATCGAGAAGATTTTTTAGAGACTATCAATAATAACCAGCGAAATATATGGGCAATAGAAGGGTTTGGCTTGCCCACGTGGAAAAAAGTACTTAGAGCGGTAATAAAGAAGGTTGGTGCTGAGATCGATGAACCGGTATCAATTGATATCCACCGACTCATCAGATATCCGGGAACCTTACATGGAAAAACAGGGTTTAAGGTTCAGGAACTTAAGTATGCCCAACTTGATGAATTTAACCCATTAGATGAGAGTAATGAACTTATTGACCCGATTGTATTTAAAAGTAAGAAAAATGTCACTCAGAAATTGGAAATCACCTCATTAAAAGTGCCCTTAACAAAAATTAAAGGAGAAACATATGGAGAATATGAACGGGGTGAGAAAATTGAAGTTCCCCATCACATAGCCGTATTTCTGTTGTGTAAAGGTGTAGCAAAAATTATATGAGTTAAAAATTAATTGTATGTAAACTTGTTTTATATATCATATCAAATGAGATTTAGATGAACTTCAAAAAAGATTATGAGGATCTATATAATCAATGGAAAAATGAAATAGAACAAGTGAATCTCATTGATTTAGCTGAAGAAACTTTTCTTAGATATCAAGAAATTAAGTCTAAAATCAACGATTTTAATCTAAATGACAATGATCCAATAAAAATCCGACTCATAAAAGAATTTAGAAAAAATTTTAATTATCTTTTTGATGATTTTTTGCATGTCAGGAAGATAAAGATAATTAATTCAGCTATGAATTTGGAAGAAATTAATCTTAACCATCTGATCGAACATGAAAAAAAATTTTATCAAAATCTCGTGGGTTCCTTTAAAACTTATGATAAAATCAATATTGCACCTCTCCCAGAAAGACCAATAGAGAAATCAATCTCTGAAGAATCTTCCACATTGTCGTTAGAGAAGGATAATTTGGAAGTTCCTGTGAAAATAGAACCTATAAAGTCTGACTCCTTTCAAGAGGAAACTGATTATCAGTATACTCTCATCCGGATGGTGAAGAATTCTCCTCCATTGGTCGGTGTTGATATGAAAAATTATGGTCCTTTTGAAAAGGAGGATGTCATTAACATGCCTTACAAAAACGCAATCATATTAATAAATGAAAAGTTCGCTGAAAAAATAGATTTACCTTAATCTTTCTCAAATCTCTTTTTAAAATCTTCTTTGAAATATTCCCGCCGATATTTTCCATACTTATCGATAGGTGAATATTTTGACGGTCTCGGATTTAGCAGTTGACCTCCACAATGCGAGCATTTTGCGGTATTTTCTGGATTATTGAGACCATATTGCTTGCATTCCTTACATTTTAAGAGATATTTTACCATGATGATTCCTTCTTCTTGTTTTAATCTCTTACGAATTCAAATATCCCCTCATGTTCCACCATCTTAGTATCTAAGACATCTATTGCATCAGAAATAATGCCTTCCGCATCAAGATAATCCTTAGATATCACTTCCATTCTATAGTATGGTGCTCCAAGATACGTGATATCGAGTTTTCGCGTTTCTCGAGGATTTTTTACGACTTCGATAACGCTTTTCAGGGTATCCTTGATTCGAT
This sequence comes from uncultured archaeon, assembly GCA_964583985.1. Taxonomy (GTDB): domain Archaea; phylum Asgardarchaeota; class Lokiarchaeia; order Sigyniarchaeales; family SOKP01; genus SOKP01. Next base: position 2,717 of record CAZOYD010000002.1, on the reverse strand, counting down.
CGATTCCATCGCCTTTCCTGTTAATAAGTTTGATCTTCCCAGATATCCTTACCGTGGTGATTTCCACATTCTCGTTTACAACTTGAAGGAATTTCTTCTTGATATCATCGGGAATATCTGTTAGCTCTGAAACGATTTCATCACCATTTTCTTTCAGGGTTTCAATAGTTTCTTGATAAAATTTTAAATTATCCAATAAAGGCCACCCGATTTTCTCCCACGCTTCATCTAATGTCATGTTTACTCCTTCAGTTTCAGTTAAGAACTGCAGGATGTTGTCAAATTTTACGGCATATTTCCTTTCTTTGGCGACTTTCTTTTTTTGCGCTGAGTTTACTCTTCGTAGTGAAAGATCGATGTGTCCTTTTGAAGGATCTACCTTTAAGACTCGGCATACAATAACTTGTCCGATCCTAACATAATTTCTAATGTTTTTTATCCAACGACTAGAAATTTCACTTATGTGAATCATCCCTTGAGCAAATTCTTCTGAAGGCAATCCTTCATAGTCCGTTAAATCCACATAAATATATTGATCTTGAATGTTCACTGCGCGACCGATGACAAAATCTCCTTCTTTTGGGAATTGTGTTTTATTTCTAACCATGGGGAATCAACAGAAGTATAACTTTAATATTAAAATTATTGCATATCATGCAATTTAAGATCAGTAAGCAGTTATTGTTTTTTATTTTTGGCTTTCATGCCTTAAAATTTATTATTTTATCTCTATTTTTTATCACAGCACTTTTATAAATTCTCATGAAAAAAATGCCAAATTGGGTCATACATGGTAAATGGACAGATAAAGCAAAAATCGATCGTTTGATTGCAAATTATGTCAATCAAAATATAGATTATGGAACAGAATGGGCATTTTCTAATGAAGCCCGAAGCAATATTGATGAAGAAGAGACCAACGCATCACGGCAATTAAAGTTCTTTTATCAAAAAGATCTAGAAAAACAATATAGCAAGGAGAAAATGTACGTTAAAGCTTTTTATATTCATCACCTCTTAGATTTTTTTAAAGAAACACGATTAAATCTAAATGATTTAGATCTCGTGTTTGCAAAATTTTTGAACAACAAAGTGCAATCAGAGATTATGGATGAAAATGGCAATTGCATCAATTTCATGGATGAATTAAATGAAATATTTGCATTATTTAAAGAACATCAATTGGAATTAATCGAAGATCTGCTTTAGCTTTCGAACCTTCCAATTTTCATAAAATTTACCCTTTTCCATGAAAAAAATCAAATAAACAATTGGAGGATCGCGCTGGGAAAAATGAAAAAGAACCATACTTCATTTATCCCTCATGATTTTATCAAAAACATGCTAAAAATTATCGTAAAAAATATATATTTTATATCATTAAATTGCTTATTCAAACTGTATTTCAGAATTATTTTTAAAGTACTCTTAAATATTGTTTTGAAATTAAAATAAGGAAATTGATTGAAAATGTCAGGAAAAGATAAGCCGCACTTAAATCTCGTAATAATTGGTCACATAGATCACGGTAAATCAACGATGATGGGCGCACTGCTCATTAAAACGGGAGCTATCTCAGATAGAGAAGCCCGTGAGCTTGAAAAGCTAGCAAAGGAATACGATCGTGAATCTTGGTCATATGCCTATGTCTTTGATCGCCTTAAAGAAGAACGTCAAAGAGGTATTACAATTGATTTAGCATTCCGAAAGTTTGAAACCAATTCTAAATACTTCACCATCATTGATGCTCCAGGTCATGCTGACTTCGTAAAGAACATGATCACTGGTGCCTCTCAAGCTGATGCCGCAGTTCTTGTCGTTTCTGGAAAGAAAGGAGATATGGAAGTGGGCATTGCAGCTAACGGTCAAACCAGAGAGCATGCTTACTTGGCTCAAACTTTGGGCATAAAGCAACTAGTTGTTGCCATAAATAAAGCAGACAGTTATGAATACAAAGAAGAACGATACAACGAATGCGTCGCTGCAGTCTCTGAATTGCTTCGAAACATTGGTTTTCCCGTAAAAAAAATCCACTTCGTTCCAGTAAGCGGACTTAAAGCTGAAAACCTTACCGAACCTTCACCTAACATGCCTTGGTACAAGGGTCCTACTCTAATTGAAGCTATTGATAGCTTCGTAATTCCAGAAAAACCTACGGGTAAAGCATTGCGCGTTCCTATTCAAGATGCCTATCGAATCAAGGGGACTGGTGTAGTGCCTGTTGGAAAGGTAGAAACTGGAATATTGAAAAAAGGTGATAAGGTCATCATTCAACCAACTGGATTCCAAGGGGAAATCCGAAGCATAGAGATGCATCACGAGGAAATTCAAGAAGCGGTACCAGGAGACAATATTGGATTCAGTATTAGAGGGATTGAACTAAAGGATGTTTCTAGGGGAGATTGCATGGGTCATCCGAAGGATCCACCAACTGTTGTCACCCCAAAAGGCTTTTGGATTGGACAAGTAATCGTCATTTGGCATCCAACAGCCCTCGCTCAAGGGTATACTCCCGTCATCCACACTCATACCGCTCAAGTAGCAGCAAAGTTCGTAGAACTAATTAAGAAACTTGATCAAAAAACTGGTGCTGTCATTGAAGATTCACCCAAATTCATAAAACGAAACGAATCTGCTATCGTTAAATTACAACCCATAAAGAAACTCTGCATTGAAAAATATGAAGATTTTCCAGAAATGGGACGATTTGCCGTGCG
>CAZOYD010000001.1:35531-197594 GCA_964583985.1 uncultured archaeon | reverse complement strand
TCTCAACAGCGCGAGCGTGTGGCAAACGAAAGAGGAGCTCGAGATTCAGGCTCAGTGTGTTGAGATTGAGTTTTTAAAAACAATAAAATTACATAAACGGAGAAAATTAAATATTTAGATTTGAGGGGGAGTTTGTTCCTATGGGATCTACTGATTTTTAAAAAGCTTTAATTAAAAATGAAAAAATTATTCATATAAATTTTTTTGTATGTGTTTAAATACATTCTATTTAATCATAAATTGCGATGGTACTGGATATAAAGATAAATAAATTTCGCTCTGACCACGTTTTAAGGTGAAAAAAATGAAAAAAGTAGTCGCAATATTATCAATTTTAGGAATTCTTGCATTTGGACTCTCGATGCTCTCTGGAGTCCACGCACATTGGTTTCCTCCTGGAGGCGGAATGCCTTAAAAGGGCCTTCCTTTCTGGAGCAATAGGAAAGCATCCAAGTTGAAGTGCAAGAAATTTATTTCCTTTTTTCTTTCTCTTGTCTAGTATCTCATTTAATTATAAATTGAACATGAAATCGATTTTAGAATTAATTTCGAATTAATTCTATTATTTTTATTACCGGAAGCGATAAAAAAAGAACGATTCTTTTCAAGAATCATTTTTTATTAGATTGACCATTTTACTTTTTTTAAAAGAAAATTTGCAGAAAGATTTGAAAATTAGAAAAAAAGTTAATGGTTACATTTTAATAACATAATGTTGTTTGTTTATTTCTCTATTATCTTCTATTTTAACAAATAATTTGAGAAATTCTCTCTCTTTAAAGTCTAAATTTAAGGTTTGAAGAAAATCGGTATGTCGAAAATCTTCCTCTGCCTTATTTATTTTTATTCTACTCATCATTTGAGATTTCATTATAGTTATAAATTCAATGATTAATAAACTTCAAATATTAATCTATTGATACTTCCCTCTTTAATTTGATATTTTCTATCTTCCAAGCTCCAAAACCTTGGATCATAAAACATATCAAGAAAGAATACTGAGAGATTTTTTGCAATGTAGCTTGAAAAGTAAGCGTTTCTGAAGAAATTGATTTAGGGATTCCCATCAAAATAAATGAATAAATTATCCCGAATGTTAAAAGGATGATATAAACAATTGCGTAGATGTTAGGATAACTTTTGTTATATAAAATTGCTATAGCGTATAATAATAATACCAAACTCCCCATAATATTAAATAAATTAGCAAAAAGTAAATGCAATTCCCCAAAAACATCCCAAGGCGTGAGAATTGTACCCATAAGAGAACTAATTGATATTAATCCCACTCCGGTAGCAATTATAATAATATTGAATTGTTTTTTTTCTCCCTTGAAAAAGTCTGGCAATGCGAGCGTGAATGGTATGAAAGATATCGAAAAGATCAATGCTGAAATTGTGAAAATAATAAAAGCAATACTATTAGATCGCCCTGAAAGGGCAGTAATACGTCCCAAATCACTAAATAAATTGCTCCAGAAATCATATCCTGTACTCGAAGGATCTGTTAAAGTCCCTCCTGCGTAGAAAACCATGGCAACTAAAGTAAAAATAAAGTATTGCGTAATTCCAATAATGATAAAAAGGAAAGATTTTTGCCTCCAATTCTGTATATGCATATTATTTAGCTCCTTTTAAATTTAAATAGCATATTTAGGTTTTCTAATGAATCCTATAAACATCAAGAAATTAACAAAAATATCAACACCTTCAATTATGAAGAAGATTGAAGGATTATCCAATGCATAAACTGACATGATTGACCTGAAAATATTACTTATAATAAATGCAAAAAAAGCTATTCCAATTATTAACCCATTTGCTTGAGAAAGATGTTTATTCTTATACATGAATAAAAACATAATTCCGAGAAGGATATATATTATGATAGTGAAGAAAGGAAGTACTGTAATTAGATATGAAATACTTGTCGCAAATAGTATAATTATGGAGAAAACTGTGGCAAAAATGAAAAGAATCCATGATCTTATATTATTAAATCGGGATTCACTCATCTCCTTAATATAAGCCCTAGCAATAGCCATAATTGCTTGAAGTCCAATATACAATACTGGTAACAAGTTTAAGATGATAAGGAAAAATCTTATTTTAAGAAATACTAATAAAAAAGTGTCATCAAGAAGATCACTTACTAAAAGTAAGTTATAAAGCAAATCTAATATTTTCCCATATGTTAATATCATAAAAAACAACCCAAACAAGAAATATGCATCCGAAGTGTAGATCGCTTCTTGTTTGAACCATTTGATGAATAATAATAAACTCATTATTCCTAATACAACGATTCTAATAAGGCTAGCAATAATTGATAGCATAGTATTAGGTAATTGCGTCAATGAGTAAATTATAGTAGACCAGAAGATCAAATATAAAAACGTAAAAATCGATCCAATAACAATTACACTTCCAATTAAATACCATTTATACCTTATCTTTTTTGTATCCATTTTTTGAGTTCCTCTAATAATAGATATTAATATGTTTTTTCACGTTATTATAATAAATCCTCTATAAAAAACCCTCGAAAATTATTATAGTAGATTTTTCTTTGATAATCAGATTTTGCATTTAAAAATTAATCTTACTTTTCTGACTCTAAAACGTTAATAGGAATATTTTTAAAAGTTATATCAATTTATTGATAATTATGCCCAAATTAGAAAAAAGTATTGAAATTAACGCATCCTTACAAAAAGTGTATGAGGTTCTTAATGATTATTTAAGTCTTCCTGTGTGGAATATTGTTGTAACCGAATGCAAACAAATTGACCCGAAAAAATACTTCTTAAAAACCAATGTAGGAGACGTTATTAATACTGAAATTGAAAATATCCCCAGAGAAAGAATGACTTCGACACAAGAAGGGAGCCCAATGCAAAAAATCGGATATGTTTTCTCTCAAAAAGGAGATAAAGTAATTGTAACTCTCTGGACTGAATTTGAATTAGAAGATCAACGATTTGTTCTTGATATGGCTGGAGACTTGTTTTTAAAAAGCCTGAAAGTATATATGGATTTTATCAGCTCTGGCGGAAACCCTAAAGATTACAAGAAATCATTTAGTAAAATTAAAAAAGCCTAATTTGTTAAATCTTAAAAAATATTTTTTGGTTTAAATTTAGTTATGAACTATAGATTTTTCAATTATAATCAAATAAATAATTTTTAATCTCGTTCTTTCACCAACTTGATTTTATATTTCAATTAAAATTGAAAATGATAAATTTTTATTTTGTTCTGACATTACAGAAATCAAAATTGATTATAAGATTTTAAATCATAAATTAGATAAAATTAGATATGAATGAATCACCTCAAATAAGAAAGAATGTGAAAGTAATCGTAACGGGAGGAGGGGGAGTTGGAAAAACTTCATTCTTAAATCGATTGGTACATGATAATTTCGATATGAAAAGCGAACTTACAAGAGGTGTCGATTTTTTTTCCAAAAATATAAGAGTTAATGGCATTGATATTAATTTCGTGATGTGGGATTTTGCAGGACAAAGACAATTTAGGAGATTACTTGAAGATTTTGTAGATGGATCAATCGCGGTATTTATTTTATTTGATTTAACACGTATTTCAAGTCTTGAGAATGTTGAAGAATGGTTAGAAAGATTAAATGAATTTAAAAACATGCCAAAATTAATCTTAGGAACAAAATATGACATTGTAGATACTGATATGATAATAATAAGTGATAATTACCTCAAAAAAATTATAGAAGAGAATCATTTACACATTGATTACTTAAAAATATCATCAAAAACGGGTTATAATGTAAAAGAGGCTTTTAATATATTAATAAATAGACTTTTCTATCAGGAATGATGAATGATTATGAAAATTAAATAAATTCTAAGAAAAAAGTAAATACTATACTTTTACAATCCAGCCTAAATCATCCTCAATATCCATTCTTTGAATCCCTATTAATAATTCATACAGCTTTCTAGTTGTTTCTCCGGGTTCACCATCGCTAAATATTCTCTTCTTATCTTCCAAAACAACAGATTTAATAGGTGTAATTACAGCAGCAGTTCCTGCACAAAATGTTTCTGTACAAGATTCTTCAAAAATCTCTCTATATGATATATCTCTTTCTTCTGTCATAATTCCTAATTTTTTTTTGCTTAATTCTAATATCGATTTTCTTGTGATTCCGGGTAGAATGGTCCCTGAAGTTTTGGGGGTTACTAAATTGCCATCAATTACGGCAAAAAAATTGGCAGTTCCGACTTCTTCAATAAACTCTCGGTTTACAGCATCTAAAAATATTACTTGTGAAAAACCCTTAGATTTTGTTTCTTTAACGGGTAACATTGATCCTGCATAATTAGAACATGTTTTTGCTGAACCTGTCCCACCTGGAGCCGCCCTAGTATAAATTGTGGATATTTCTAAATCAATACCCTTAAAACCTTGGGGAAAGTAAGGTCCAACAGGAACCGTGAAGATGATAAGTTTATATTCTAAAGCCGGTTTTACTCCTAATACAGGACCATTACCAATCATTAAGGGTCGTATGTAAAGCGCTCCTTTACTATCATAAGGTGGGATATAATCCTCATTTGCCTTTACAACTTGTTTGAGAGCTTTAATAAATAACTCAATATCATAGTTTGGCATCAACATTCGACTCGCGCTACTATTCAATCGCTTCGCGTTTTCTCTTGGGCGAAAAAGTGTGATGTCTCCCTTTTTTGTTCTAAGTGCTTTCATACCTTCAAAAATTCCTTGTCCGTAATTTAAAACACATGCAGCTGGCGAAATCTCAAAGTTAGCAAATGGAACTAATTTTCCATCGCTCCATTTACCATCTTTATAATCTGCTGTATACATCATTTTGGTTTCTATAAAATTAAAACCCAGTGAATAAAAATCAATTTCTTTTGGATCCATATTATTCAAATCCTAACACTCTATCAGAAATATTTAAGGATTTGTTTCTTAAAAAATCTTTTTGAATTATCTAAAAAAGTGAATAGATCTAATTAGAAATCGAAAATCACTAAAATAAATAAGAATAAATATTTGAAATTAGATTTATAATTTAAATTTTTAATAACCATATATACTAAATTAATACTAATTCTCGAAAATGCCAGATATAAAGCAAAATTTTAAAGATTATAAATTAGTAATTGCCGGATTGGATAATGCGGGTAAGACTAGCGCATTAATCGCGTTACGTCAGAAATATAATTTTTATGAACGAGTAAAAAATTTAAAACCAACAATTAAAATCGATTATAGTTCTTTTAAATTCCTTAAAACCTATAGAATTAATATTTGGGATATGGGAGGTCAAGCTAAATTCAGGAAAATTTATGTCAGTAATCCTATATACTTTTCAGAGACAGATTCTCTCTATTTTCTCATTGATATACAAGATGAGCTAAAATTTGATGAATCTATGCAATACTTACAGGACATTTTAAACATCTACAGAGGAATGGACTACAAGAATGATATTATTATATGTTTTAATAAATATGATCCGAAATTTAAAAATGACGCAGATTTTCACGATCGCGCGATAATGTTAGAGACTTTGATATCATCTCAAAATCAAGATCTGAAATTTAAATTCTTTTACACTTCATATTACGATATCTCTTCTGTCTCAAAAGCCATGTCCTACTCTTTAAACAAATTGTTAAGTTTGGAACAGATTAGTGAGGAATTAAAATTCCTTGTAGATAAATTTGGATGCAATCATGCTATAATATATACTGAATCAGGGATTGTAATTGCAGATAGTTACAAAGAAACTATGGATGCAAGGGCATTTGAAGAGATTATTAGTACAAAAATCAATGATGACTTAGAGTTCTTTCAAAGACTCAAGGACGATGATGTAAATATTGACGATAGGGTATCAATCTCAGAAGACAAAATCGAATATGTTAAAATGTTCTTAGTACCATCAAGAGATGGAGAAAATATTTTTTATATTGGAGTAAGCATCCCAGCGAGTATAATAAATGAGATAAAAATTGAACTAGAAAAATTTCAAATGATATTGGAAACAGCATTTACTTGAAAATGTATTTTATTACATTATCATAACCATAATTAAACTAGATCTGATTGATAAATTTAGTTAAAAATAAAAATTAACATTCATATCTCTTTTCAAAATTAATAGTCGTGAACTTATGTCCTTAAAAAAAGTTACAATAAAAAGCTTAATGGAAAAAAAGCAAATTGGAGAAAAAATAGTAACCATTACTGCCTATGATTATGCATTAGCTAAAATAGTTGATGCATGTAATTTCGACTTAATACTCATCGGAGATTCATTAGCGATGGTTATGTTGGGATATCGTAATACATTATCAGTTTCTATGGATGAAATGATTCATCATACTAAAGCCGTAAGTAGAGCGGTTTCAAATGCTTTAATCGTTGGAGATATGCCCTTTTTATCTTATAAAATAAATAAAACTGAAGCTGTAAGAAATGCAGGGAGATTCATCCAAGAAGGTGGTGCTGAAGCTGTAAAAGTTGAAGGAGGAACTGAAATTTGTCCTATCATCATGGCAATGAAAAAAGCCGATATCGAAGTGATGGGTCATATTGGTCTCACGCCTCAAAAAATATACCGATTTGGAGGTTTTATGGTTCAAGGAAAAACAATTGAAAATGCGAAGCACCTATTATTAGATGCAAAAAATCTTGAAAAAGCGGGTGTTTTTTCAATAGTTTTAGAAAGTATCCCTTGGCAAATCGCAAAACTGATAACCAAAGAAGTAGATATTCCAACAATTGGCATCGGTGCAGGATCATATTGTGATGGGCAAATTCTCGTATTACATGATATGTTAGGTATCTTTACAGATTTCAAACCAAAATTTTTGAAATACTTTGGAAACGTGAGAGATTCTATAACTGAAGCATTGGAGCAATATAAGAATGAAGTGTTAAATAATGTTTATCCAAATAAAGATTTTTCATACCACTATAATGGAGATCAATTAGATGAGTTGAAAGAATGGGTTGAAAATAATGATCTTAAAAAAGAAGCAGCTGAATTAAGCAAAAATAGAAAGAAATTAATCGAATTAAATAAATCAAATATTCATTCATAAATTTTTATTAAATAGAGATATATTCGAAGAAAAATTGTTCTCGTATTAGGCATAAACGGAAAATAGTAAAATAAGTAAAAATATAATAAATTATACTTATATTAATAATAATAATTACTACAACTTAGTAATCTTATAACAATTTATTATATTAATTCTCATAAGAAAATGGTCGAATCGTAATGTCAGAAGAATATGATTACTTGTTTAAATCAATTGTTGTAGGAGATGGTGGAGTAGGTAAAACGGCTTTAACTTTGCGCTTTTCAAAGGATTTTTTTACAGAAGATTATAAAATGACAATTGGAGTTGACTTTCATGTAAAGACGATTACAATTAATACGAATGAAGGACCTATCAAAGCAAAACTCCAACTTTGGGATACCGGAGGTCAAGAGCGTTTCAGTTCAATCCGACCTATGTATTATAGGGGTTCATTAGGAGCTGTTTTGGTATTTGACCTCACTAATGAAGCAAGTTTTGAACATTTACCTCAATGGATTGAAGAAGTAAGAGCTAATCTAAAAACCGAAATTCCCTTGTTACTTGTTGGAAATAAAAGCGATTTAACTGATCAACGTATGGTTTCGATGGAAGAAATAAATAATTTTACTCGAGATTTTAACCTTTACTATATGGAGACTTCTGCTAAAACAGGTGACGGTGTTGGAGATTGTTTCTATATATTAGCATGCTTGATGATCGGTCAAGGAATTCCAACAAAACTATTAAACAATATTGTATATCATCCTGGTCAAATACCTATAAGTAATGATAAAGAAATAACAACTTCATTTCAATTAGGATCAATGACCGACTATGCTGCCCCTCCCGTACCAGAACCTTTAAATAATAACGCAATACCAGAGATCGATTACGCAGCGCCCCCCATACCAGAACCACTAAAATCTATTCCAGAAATCAGATATGCTGCCCCTCCCGTACCAGAACCTTTAATTGACAAGAAAGAAGAATTAATCCCTTCATTTGAACATGCATCTATACCAGAAGTTTCCGTTCCAGATCCTGCTGAATTTGAATTTAAAACACCAGAAGAAATTTTATCACAGAAAGCAAATGAACCACTAAAACATATGGAATCATTAAGAATCACTCAAGTACCAGTAGAAGAATCGTATAAACCAAGAACCATTCCTTTTTCTTCTAATATACCCGTTCCAGCACCCACTCCAGAAGAGTTTAAAACTCATAAAATAGATAATTCAGCTGAAAGTACCACTAAAAAGATCATACCCTTTATAGTATCAAAAAAAGAAGAACCACAAAAACCTAAACCTACCTCAATGACATTTGAACCATCCCCAAGATCAACGTTTGATTCTCCCCCTTCACAATCATTAGTTGATTATATGCCAGAAACAATTATATCTAAAAAAGAAAAAAAAAGACTTGAGAAGGAAAAGAGGAAAAAGGAAAAGGAAGATAAAATCAAAGTGGAGAAGGAAAAGCAAGAAAAATTAATTGTGGAAATGAAGCAAAGTAAAAAAGAGAAACCAAAAAAAGAAAAGAAGATGTTGGCCCCCGAACAAGAAATTGTTTTTCCCAAATCTGATGCTTCTATGAGTACACCATCTTTATTTCAAACATTAGCACAAAAAACAGAACATGATAATATAGGGGAATCAGCTCCATTTGTATCCTTTGCAGCAAGTGAGGAACGAAAGGTGGAAGAATCATCTACTTTGAGAATTATTCCGAATGTAGTAGATATTGAACCTGAAACAAAATCCTTCACAGTAATAACATCCAACACCGAACCAAGTACTGATGAAGAACCCAAATCTAAAGATTTCTTAACATGTTCTCAATGTGGGGCAAAGCTTTCTTCCGATTACGCTTTTTGTAATAAATGTGGGAATAAATTAACTTGAAATTCTAATACATAATAATTATTTTCCACAAATAGGACAAGTATTCCACATCTTCTTTATTTTAGAATTACAGTGTGGACATAATTTAAGATCAGGATCAATTTCAGTTTGAGGATTACCAAATATTGTTATATTATCTTCTTTTCGATAATGAATTAGATTTTGAGGGCTTTGAATTTTGGAGACTTGATTTTCTATTTCAGGATTTTCGGTTTTTGGTTTGAAATATTCTTTTTTAATAGGACGAGTGAAAACTTCTTTTCTTTTAGGTCTTTCTGGAATCTGTCTTTTTTTAGAATTTTCTTGCTTTTCGATTTTTTTTGATGGAAATGATGAATCTGCAGCCTCTTCATAAGATGATCCTACAATGTAATAATAATAATTACCATCATTATTCTCTATTATAGTCTCTCCATTTTTTAAACGTACTTCAATAAAATAGATGATGGTTGATCTTGTCGGAACATCCGCAAGTTCTGCGACGAAATAATCCGTTTTATTTATCATTTCCATTTGATACCATGAATATCCGTGATCTGCAGAAAAATTTAATTGGACCCGCTCAAGATCTTCATCAAAATCTTCTTCAGTAATTTTGACTATGATTTTAATTGTTTTCTTTAATATCTCCTTTGTACCACTCATCTTTTCTGCTTCTACAAAATCCCAAGCGATACCACATTTTGGACAATTTGTAAACCAATTAGGATATTCAAAATTGCAATTTAAACATGTTTTTGTAAAATACCGTGCTGTTTTAATTCCAAATGACTTTTTCTTATCTTTCGCCATTCTTTATTTCAGTCTTAAAGTGGTATTCTCTTAAATCATAGAGTTCTTACAATATAAAATTACATTCATTCTTATTAAGATTTACTTTGAGTTGCTTAAAATTTCTTCAAGATCGTCAATAAATCGATGTAAATGCTCATACTTAACGTGAGGCATCAAAACTACCCTAATTAGATTAAAATCTATAAATTTTCCCAACATCCAATTTTTTTCCCGCAATTTATTATCAATTTCACATATTGATTCATTATTTTCGGTTGTAATACCCACTATATTTAGAACTGGTTTTATAGCAAGTTTTATCCCTTGAATTTCTGAAATTTTTTTAGCTAAATAATCCGTATTCAGCATGCAATTTTGGATCATTTTAGTAAATCCATCTATTCCTAAATATTTCATAATAGCCCAAAAAGCAATTACTGAAGCTCCTGGTCGTGTACCGACGAAATGAAAGTGTTTAAAATTTCCTCCTGCTAAATATGGAATTTCATATCCCATTTTTTGTAAAATTGATTTATCTCTCAAGAAAAATCCACCTGAAGGTATAATACCAAGACCCATTTTATGAGGATCTGCAGTTATAGAGTCTATTTTTTGTACAGAAAAATCCCATAATGGAACTTTATACCCAATATGTTTTAAAAATGGTAAAATAAATCCTCCAAAAGCAGCATCCACGTGAAAATATATATCTTTATCTTGCACTAAATTACCAATTTCTTTTATCGGGTCAACTAATCCTAATGCTGTCGTTCCAGCAATTCCTACCACTCCACATGTATTTTTATTTATTAAACTTGCATAATGATCTAGGTCTAATTCAAAGTTTTCTTTTAATTTTGCCTTCCTCAATTTTATCCCTAATAGATCTGCCGCTTTATCAAAAGAAATGTGGGAAGAAACTGGTAGAACAACTTCAGGGTTAGCTATTTCGGGATGTAGTTTCTTAGCAATTCTCATGGCTATAATATTAGCTTCTGATCCTCCTGAAGTGAATGTTCCGATTATATTTTTTCCATTGAATAAATCCCCAATTTCATTTATGAGTTCTTCTTCTAATTTTGTTGTTCCTAAAAATAAACCTGGGTCTCCAAGATTTTTAGAAATATATTTCATATAGATTTCCTTCCCAAAATCATGGGGATTAGTACACATCGATCCTAAAATTGATCCCGAGTCATATGAAAAATCTTTTTTAAGTTTCTTTTCTAATATTTCAGTTATTTCCTTTTTAGAAAGACCTTCTTTTAACATTATTGCTCCAAATTCGTTTTATAGAATATAGAAATATGCAAGCAATTAAAATTTTACAGCTATTAATCATCAGAATAGAAATTATTCTAAAAATCTAATAGAATCTCTTTTAAAATATTTTTTCATAGTCTTCATTAATGCATCAATAAGATCGATTTTATAATAATTTGCTATACAAGTTATTGCAAATTGAAGATCTCCTAATTCTTCCTCTATTTTAGATTCTGAATGCTGTGCTTTCTTAGGTTTATATTTCTCTTGAGAATTGATTTCTCGAGCAAGTTCGCCTAATTCCTCCATTACTGCACTAAGCATTGAAAGGGGGGACCAGTAATCCCCATGATTACGAATCCACTCGTTTATTTGAGATTGAAGTTCATTAAAGGTAACATTTTTCTTCATAATATGCCAAAATAAGTATTCTATCTATAAAATATAATAGATATATTATTAAAAATTAAAATTTTCTCGTTTTCTAGATTCCCATTCGGCTTTTTTACCAAGATTGTATTTAGTTATTTCACTATAATGTCCCGCAATTCTTGAATAAACTTTTACATCTTCAGAAAAACATTTAGGACACTTAAAATTTCTCCCTCGGAACATCTTTCTACAATGAGGACAATAAATAAAATCGGGAGTATATGTAAAATAAGCAGTATTTGTGTTAAGACAAATACTTTTAGTTAATTCCCAGATCCCTTGGATGTTTGGTTTTTGTTCTCCCATCCAAATATGCGTTATCACACCACCCCCAACAATAGGATAGTAATCTCCTTGTAATTGAATCCTTTTTGACAAGGGTATATCCGCGTCATAACGTATATGACCTGAATTTGTATAATAAGCTGACGCTCCACTTGATTGAGGTATTGCTTTTTTAGGGAAATGCTTTAAATCTAATATTGCAAAACGATTACTTGCTGATTCACTTGGTTGTTGCCATAAGGAATATGATTTTTCATCTCGTTCTGTCATCGTATTACATTTAGCTGCCATGTATTCAAGAATTCTTTTTCCTAAAGAATAACCTTCATCATTTTCATGCAATTCGAAATTAGTCAAGCTTTGTACAGCTTCATTTAATCCAGTAAAACTAATTGAAAGGTTTTGATATCTCAGTTTAAATATCGGTTCACCTTTAATGTTGCCGCTACATAGAGGTAAATGACCTGTTTTTAATCTTTTTTCCATCAAATTCAATTTTTTTCTCAAGATCCTTGCTGCTAATTCCATTTTTTCGTCTAAAATATGAAAATAATCCTCTACATTATTAGAAAGATATGCATAACGAGGTAAATTTAAACTTACACTCTGTAAAGAGCCTGTAGTGACGTAATTTTCCCAAATATCAACATTTTTCCTTTTTTCCGGATCTAAAATGCAGTGCTTGATGATTTGGTCACTGCTTAAAAACTTCCTACAACATTGACTGTAAATGTCATCTAACATCCAATCTGGGCACATGTTAAGAAAAAAAGGTGTACCCATTGTTGCAACTTCTTCCATAACCTTCAAATAAGAAGGTTCAAATTCCTCAAGCCATTCTTTCTTTATTTTAATCTTATGTTTTGGAAACGCAAACAGTTTTCCATTATGATCCCCTTGAATATAAACATCTGTTAAAGCATCAAAAAGTTCCAAACATTCGTTTTTGTAATCACTGTAGGTACCAATAATTTTCCCATAAGGTCCAATAGCCGGGATCTTGATTAATCCATCAGGGATAGTAGGTGTACAAGAAATTGATGTGAATGGGACTTGTCCACCACGTGTAGCGAAAATCTGGTTAGCTTCAAAAATTAAACATTGCATTGATTGTTTAATTTCACTCTTAGGCAATCCTTTAGCATATGGTGCTAAAAATGTTGTTATATAATTATAACCTTGCTCTCCTGAAAATTCCCCTTGTATAATCCCTAGCCACTTTACTAAATGAGTCACTGCAACTCTTAAACTTCCAGCAGGTCCAGACTTACAATAATGTGCCCAACTGTCAACTGGAGGTAAACCGTGTTCCAAAATCATTCTTGGATCCCACTCCTGACAAAACGGCCTCAAATCAAAATAATGAAGCATATGAATATGAATATCACCATATAAATGAGCATGAGCTTCATCAGAATCTAAAATTCTCAAAAGAGCATATTCGTCTGAAATCTGATTTGCCGCCCAATGGTGAATCCTTTCAGGATTCAGGTCTTGATTGGCATTTTCATTTATTCCCTGTTCTAAAATGGCTTCATAGTCCATTAAAGGCATTCCTATTCTAGTATATAATTTTCGGGCATCTTCGTAATGCTCTTCGGATAATATAGAACATACGATTTCTCGAATATGGGGTCCAGAGAGAAATTTTATTCCCGAAGAAATAATCCTTCGAAGGACTAATTGCGTTATTTGATTTGCAGAATCTGAGTCTATACCCGTTTCTTTAATAATACTTTCTTCTATTTTAGAAGGATCAAAAGGTACTACATCACCTTCGGTTTTGAATACTTTTGGCAATAAGTTATCTAAAAAATCTTTTTTTCCTTCTTTTTCTATATTTTCTTTTATTGTTTCTGATTTATGAATGATTACCATATTTTTCAACTAATTTTTTGAATTTACCAATTTTTATCCGAATTTTTCACGTGATAATGAATAGATTTTCATCTAATTTTGTCGGCTTGGTTATCAAGTATATAGCTTAAACCAATTTATTCATATCGTAAATACTTTACCTATTTCAATATAAAAACTTATTTGTTTCTCCAATATAAAGTTAATTTATCAATTATTTGGAACCTATTTTAAAATCGGTTGCGCTTATTCTTTTAAGATACTGCGCGATATAAGATAGCTTCGATACCATAATGTTTTTTTTTAAATATATCCCTCCAAGCTAAAAATATGTCGTCATTGATGGTTTTTTGATTTTTTTATGAAATTATATATTTGATTCAATACTAAATACGAGTGCATTTAAATAAAAATAATTTCTCTTGAGGAAATAATGAATAAAGTTAGTAAAAAAGATATACAAGAAATAAAAGCTTTGGATGGTATATTTAGAAAGACTTTAGCTTATAATAAGAATTTAATGCTATGTCATTTTTATCTTGAAAAAAATTCTGAAATACCACTACATTCCCATAAACAACATCAAGTTGGTTATGTTATTAGAGGAAAATTGCGTTTCTTTACAGAAAAATCAGAATTTATTGCAGAAGAGGGAGATAGTTACATCTTTAATTCAAATGAAAAACACGGTGCGTTTATACTCGAAGATTCAGAAGTAATAGATGTCTTTAATCCCGTGAGAAATGATTATAAATAATAAAACTTACCATTGATATGCTGCAACAGAGAAAATTGCAAATAAACAGATTAATAACTCTCCTATCAACCAATCATAATAATATTTTTTCTTTAAATCCCTATTGCTTTTAATCACAGAGGATAAACCAAACCCAATTGCAGAATTTATTCCTAAAAAAACAATAATTGCAAAAACTGGGGCTTCAAGTACAATATTTATCAGATCGAGGGCATAATCAAAAATGAACCACGCTCCTAAGAATCCTATGATCGCAACTAAAAAGATCCAACCAATAAAATTAATAATTTTTTCAAATACTATATCCTCTTCAATTCCAGAATCAGTAGGAGAAGGTCTTTTTTTCTTAATACTTGACATATTTTTCAAATCGTGTAAGTCAATGATATTTTTAATTGTGCTTAATTCTTAACATTTATTTTTTTATTTCATTATGGTCGATTTTTCAAAAATAAAATAGCTTTTGCAATGTCACCTTCACAATCATTTAGAACTGCGCGTGCTTCTTCGCTATCAACATTTGCTTGAGATGCTACTAACATCACATCATTTTCAGTTATTCTTATCTTCCCTTCTTCAGGGTTAAATGATTCTTCTACTTGATCTGATTCAATAATTATTTCTTCTCCTTGAGGAACTTCGTGAGCATCCCCAATTACTTGGTAAATCTCTTGTCCCATTTGTTTCATTAGGATCACTTCTGGTTGATCAATAATGAGTGTTTTTTCAGAGCCTTCAATAATCACCCGTGTTGCGTCAATTTGATCCATATCAATTCCTTGTTGTTGCATCCGTCTACGCATCTGTCGGGACCCTGTTTGTGAGCTTTCCCTTTGTTTAACTGCTTGTGGCCGTTTTGGTTTATTTTTTTCCTTATTTTGCAAGTCTTTTGGCAATTTAACCATTATAATCACAATATAATTTGAAAATTTATTATTTGATATAATTAATTGATCTTTATATTTTTGATTTATTGCCTCTTCGAACATTGATTGCAATACCGGTGTTAAATGTTTTAATATATGGAATTGGTATCGAAAGCCTACCTATGGCAAGAACCTCATCTTCTTGATTCACTACAATAACCTCATCTAAGGGTCGTAATTTGAAATCAATTTCTAGCACGTGTCTACAGAAGACGTTTCGACCTTTCCGGATGAATTCTGAAATATCACTTAAAACTATAGCTCTCATAATAGGAACGGGTAATTTAAGAATTAATTTTGATGCCGAATGGAGTGATAATGTAAATAAACCGATTTTAGGACGAAAATTTAGTAAAATTTCATTTTTTTCA
Source organism: uncultured archaeon (assembly GCA_964583985.1). Taxonomy (GTDB): domain Archaea; phylum Asgardarchaeota; class Lokiarchaeia; order Sigyniarchaeales; family SOKP01; genus SOKP01. The sequence goes on along the minus strand of CAZOYD010000001.1, from coordinate 181,919 downwards.
TAGATATGTTTCAATTTACTAGTGTTCTTGGAAAAAATAAAATGCATTTCATTTACATTATCAAAAAGAACATCTGTTATTGTTGGTCCAAATTGATAGTCTGAAATAGCTCTTATTTTCCTTAACATAAGAAAAGAAGAATTAGTTTTCATATTTCAATAATTAAAAAGTTTAAAGATAAAATAAGTTTTTTGCCATTTAGGTAATGATCATGAATATAATCTGGATTCAGTTCCCTTATCCTTTACTTTATTCATCACTTTTTCAACCGCATCTAAGAAATCAACCTCATAAATTGCATCAGATTCCTTTCTAATTGCAAACATTCCAGCTTCTGTGCACATTGCTTTAATATCAGCACCAGTAGCACCCTCTGTTAAATCTACGAGTTTTTTAATGTTAATATTTTCATTTATATTGAGAGTTCTAGTGTGAATTTTAAAAATTGAATAACGTGCCTCATCATCTGGTATTGGAAAATCAATCATCCGATCAAATCTACCAGGTCTTAATAAAGCGGGATCTAAAATATCTACTCTATTCGTAGCACCAATAATTTTTACATCCCCTCGTTGTTCAAAACCATCTAACTCGCTTAATAATTGCATTAGCGTCCGTTGAACTTCACGATCTCCTGATGTTGCTATCTTTAAACGTTGAGACCCAATTGCATCTAATTCATCTATGAAAAGAATCGTTGGGGCTTTTTCTTTAGCCATATTAAATATTTCTCTAACTAATCGTGCACCTTCCCCAATAAATTTTTGAACCAATTCAGACCCGATAATTCGAATAAACGTTGCTTCAGTTTCATGGGCTATTGCTTTTGCAACTAAAGTTTTACCCGTGCCTGGGGGACCATATAATAATACACCCTTAGGCGGTTCAATTCCAACTTTCTCAAATAAATCAGGTCGCTTTAATGGTAATTCAACAGTCTCCCTAACTTCTTGAAGTTGATCTGCCAGCCCCCCAATATCTTCATAGGATAAATCAGGAATAGAATCGATAACTTCCATACCCTTAACAAAAGGATCTAATTTTAAAGGTAAAATTTCCATGATTGCGAAAGTTCTTTGATTTAGAGCAACTCTCATTCCAGGAGTTAATTTTTCATTTTTGACTTTTCGACTCGCATTTACAACAAAACTGGGCCCCGTAGAACTTTTAACTATAACCTTACCATTTTCATCAAGTAAATCAATAATGGTAGCAGAAACTAGCGGAGGTTCTCTTAATCTATCAATTTCGTTCCTTAAACCATTTAATTCTTGTTCTAATCTCATACGTTCTGCATCTAATAACTGTTTTTCCGTTTCTAAATTACGAAGTCTTTTTTCCAAATGCCTAGTATAAGTTATTAGATATTCTCCATCCTTAGTCTCCTCTCTTTTCTTTTTATCTTTAGTAACAGTCATAAAATAGTAACCCCTATCATGTTGTGTATTTTAATTAAAACTATTTTAATAATAATCTTCTATTCATTTAAATTTAAGGTCTTCTCTAAATATCAGAAAAACGAGATATCTAAAAAATATATAGGTTATATTTTATAATGAACTTTGCTTTAAAACCGAAAAATATAAGTGTTCTTGAAGTGAATTAATAATTATATTCTCATTCTTTAATCGTTTTGAATATGAGGTAATTAAATGAGCAGCAAAAGAAATAATGACACAGAACACAGATGTGAAATATGTGATGGTATAATATGGGGCAGAGGTGTAAAAGTAATAATCGAAGGCGCAAAAATAATAGTTTGTCAAAATTGTGCCCAACACGGAAAAAGGATAATAAATAAAGCACCTAATATACCCCCACGAAAGGTAGAATCATCTAAAAAAACATCTACTGCAAAATCTTTAAAATCTCGAATTGAACCTCAAAATGAACTTGAAATTGTTGAAGATTACAATATTAAAATACGTAAAGTCAGACTATCATTAGGACTGAATCAAGATCAATTTGCACAAAAATTGAATGAAAAACCATCTTTGCTAAAAAGGATCGAAACCGGGAAAACAAAACCATCAATAAAATTAGCCAAAAAAATGGAAAAGATTTATGGAATTAAATTAATCACTACATCAGAAACTATAGATACATCTGCTCAAGTAGATAAATACTTGAAAAAATCCTCAGGAACATCTTTAGGAGATATTGCATTTGTAAGAAAGAAAAAATAATTTATATTAAATATCCTTGGTTAGATTTATTTTTTGAATTAGGGCAATTTTCTCCTTTAAGAATTGGATAATTTCTTGGTTGTTTTGTGCTTCTAAAGGGCCACCACATTCAGGACACCTAAAATTAAATTCAAATGCCTCTTCAAAAATATATTTTATATTTTGATCATTACAATTATAACAAGTAAAAAAATAATTATCTTTTTCATATTGGAGCCGTTCTCGTAATTTTCTTTCGTTTAGTTTTTTTTTTTCACTTAAAATTTCTTCAATCCTCTCAAACTCATGCCACCAATAATAAATAAACCAACCTGTTGATTTATCGCGAATTCTTCTGAATTGAGCTAACTTTTCACTATACAGTTTGTATAAGGTTTTCCTAACTGTATTCAATTTCAAGATTTCAGTATCATCTGGTTCAAAATCAACATCACTTCCTTCATCCTCTAATCTCTGTTTGATGTTTTCTGTTATATCTTCATCAGTAATATCTTTGTTTTCAGAATTTAAGAGCTCAATACCGACTTCAATTGCTACATCTCCTCCAATGATATATAAGAATGATCTCAATAGAGGATTCAATTCTTTTTCAGGCATTATTTCATTTTGACCGTTATCTATCTTTTCACTTATAGCGAATATTTCTTAAAAATTAAATTTTCGTGTTTGATTAAACTGTAATCTCATATTGTTTTTCATATACTTCATCGTCAATCTCAATTAAACGTATCATTTTTCCCTTCCGGATTGCGAATATACGCAATAAGCGAGAATCTTTTATATCTTTTGGCATTTCAATTTCAGTTATTTTATAATTATTTGAAATTGAAATTGACTTCCAATTATTTGGTATTTCTGATTTTAAATCTGGGAGTGCTGACTCAATAAGTAAATCTAAATTTTTCTTAGTATTTTTTAGATTTCCTGTGCAAAATTGAATTCGTTTACTTATATCATCATCATCTGGGGTTTTTTTTGAAGGTTGAGGAATATTTTTTTTTGTTGTTATCTTACACGAAGGATTAATATTAAATGATATGAGAAAATAACTATTGGAACGAAAGAATTGTAAACCTGCTAATAACTGCTCTTTAGTTACTTTATCTAATATATCTGATTTATAATTTTTAGTTTGTCCAGTAGATTTTTTTAACTTCCAATTAAATCCTAATTCAATAAGGTCTCTACTAATATCACTTCCTGAAATTAGGGTTCCTTTTATTTCAAAAAAGTTAACAGAATCTTCAATTGAATTTAATATTGACTCTAAAATTAGATCTTCATATTCGTGGGTTCCTTTAAGGGTAATTTTGCCACTTGTTGCTCTAATCTTTAATGCAGGTCCGAGGAAATCCCCACGTGAATATCTATAGAAATGTCTGTGAATATCCATTTGCTGTCGAGCTGGATCTTCTAAATTAGGTTGATCTATTAGTTTCCTCAAATAATGCATTTGACAGTCTCTTTATATTTCAAATACAAATATTATTAATTAACAAGCGCACATTGCTTTAAACTTTATTCATTTATTCTTATTAATACCTATATCATTTAATATGAGATGATTTAAATTGATAGAAGCGATTATGATTATTTTTTAAAGCCCTTCTTTAGATTAAATAAACTTAAACATTAATAAACTTAAAAAAAAACAAAACGTTAAGTTACATTAATCATAATAATTTGAGTTTATTCATAATGATTCTTAATTTAATGCAAATTAATGAGTTTGAAATTCCATCATTAACATTATGGACTTTAGCGTGGATCCTTTTACTGATAGGAATCTTTTTAATAGTTGTATTGATCATTTACACAAAATATGGAAGGGAATTATCAATGAAGCTAACTATAATATCAATTGTATTTTCTTCTGTCTTTCTTGGATTTGCTACTCACTTTTTTCTTATCAGTATTGGAATATAAACGACTAAATTTCTTCTATTTAGCAAACCAAAACTCTTGATTTGTATTTTAAAAAAAGGGTCAATATTTAAAAGAGAAGTTGCGTATTTCCTCTTAAATTTAAATATAATTTTTAATAATTACATAATTGTGAAAAGTTATGATATTTCAAGGTGAAGAAACACTTTTTTTTGTTTTATGGTTGATAGTTGCAACTATAGTTGTAGCATTAATCATTTACATAGCGACACTACTGATAACATCCAAAACAAAAGCTTCTGACAAAAAATTCTTGATAATTCTTCTTGCATTTATTTGCGTTTTAATTTTACCAATAGTCTTAGGAGCAATAAATAGCGTATTATCAGTTATAGGTGGATTAATTGCTTTTAGCGGTCAAAACTATTTACCTCAATTGACACCTATTATTGGATTCTTAATCATCTTAATCTTAGTGAAATTTTTCTTGGATATAACATGGGATCATGCTGTATGGATTTCGCTAACTATATTATTCTTCTTGTTCCTCTTGTATACTATGATACCTGGTCTCTATTCATTCCTTGGATTTGGACTTTAATTTTTTTTTTTAAATAATTGAATTAAATATTTGAAAATTGAAATCGAATAAAACAAAAGTTAATAAAATTAAATTTTTTCTTTTAATTTTAAACGTGGTGCTAACCCTAATGACATCATTTCTTGTAACAATAGTTTAAATGCATAGGAACACACAACCTTAGAAATAATGGTTCCTTCACCACACACCGGACAATATCGTTTATCTCGGTTTCGATCATATACCGCTAGCAATCCACATTTTTCGCAGACTAATATTACAGTTCTATCAGATTCATCTAGCAATCGTTCTTTTAATAACAATGCAGAACCATGTCCTACTAAACAATCCCGCTCCATTTCTCCAAATCTTAATCCACCTTCTCTTGCTCGTCCTTCAGTTGGTTGTCTTGTTAATATCTGTACTGGACCACGTGCCCGAGCATGAAGTTTATCAGCAACCAAATGATACAGTTTCTGGTAATAAATCGGTGTACAATATATTCCTGCTTCATATCTTTCTCCTGTAATTCCGTTATACATAACTTCACGTCCATTAAATTCGAATCCCGCTTGGACGAGTTGTTCTTGGAGTTTAGTAATGTCTTTCCACTCAAAAGCGGTAGCATCTCCTAATTCTCCCGTAGCACAAGCGATCTTTCCACTAATTCCTTCAAAAAGTTGACCTAATGTCATTCTTGATGGCATGGCATGGGGATTGACAATAATATCAGGAATAACCCCTTTAGAGGTAAATGGCATATCTTCTTGAGGTTGAACTAATCCAAGCACGCCTTTTTGACCATGACGTGATGAAAATTTATCTCCTAATTCGGGTATTCTTAAATCTCTTACTTTAATTTTAACCAATTTATTTCCATCAACAGTTTCTGAAATAATTACAGTATCAACTATTCCTTGCTCGTTATGTCTCATATTTTTTGAAGTTTCACGTCGATTAGGTTGCATCAGTTCAAATTCTTCATATGATTTAATAAATCTTGGAGGAGAAGTTCTACCGATGAGCACATCACCACCATTTACAGTTGTTTCGGGCTCAATAATTCCATCCTCTTCTGAAAGTAATCGATAAGATTCAGCAGATTTGAAACCTCTTACGCCTCTTTCTGGAATTTCAAATTTATCAACTTCTCCACCGGGATATTTTCTTTCTTCTGCATCATAAGTTCGGAAGAAATGACTTCTAGCCAAACCTCTCTCAATTGAAGCTTTATTGATAATAATTGCATCCTCTATGTTATAACCCTCATAACTCATCATTGCTATGATGAAATTTTGTCCCGAAGGACGCTTATTAATCCCGATTATTTCCATTGGACTTGTTTTTACTAGTGCTTGTTGAGGATAATGAAGTGTATGTCCACGAGTGTCTAATCTCAAATGCATGTTTGCTGCAAACAGACCTAAAGCTTGTTTTACCATTCCCGCTTCATACGTGTTTCTTGGTGATTGATTATGTTCAGGGAAGGGAATGATTGAAGCACAAATACCTAATATTGCTGCTGGTGAAATTTCTAAATGAGTATGTTCACTAGAAATATCCTCCTCAAACATCGCTATATAGGCGTTTTCTTCTTCTTCTGCATCTAAATATTCTATTAACCCTTTTTGAATCAAATCTGACCACACATACTTGCCTTGTTTTAACTTATTAATATCTTCTCCAGTAATCAATAGTTTTTTATTCTTTAATACAAATAATGGTCTAGTCGCTCTTCCAGCATCGCAATTAATTTGGATTTCTTTTGAATCAATATAAAATCCTATATTAACGTGTTGACCTATTTCACCTTTCCTTCTTTTTTCTCGTAATTGGCGTATAAATGGATTATATTGCTGATGAATTCCAACAAGTTTTCCATTCAAGAAGACTTTGGATTTATCTCCCTTAACATGTGTCACTTCATTAATTGGAATTACTCCTAAATCGATGATGATATTTTCAATTATTCTTTCATCTGCTCCGACCGAAATTATTGAAGCTAAACCCAAGTTTTTAACTAATCCACAATTAGGACCCTCAGGAGTTTCTGCTGGACATATTTTTCCCCATTGAGTTGGATGTAAATCACGAGCTTCAAAGTGAGGTTGACTACGACTTAGCGGTGAAATCACTCTTCTTAAATGGCTTAGTGTTCCCACATGATTTGTTCGATTCAATAATTGACTAACTCCTGCCTTTCCTCCGACCCAATTGCCAGTTGCTAAAGCATGTCTGATACGTTCCGTTATTACATCTGCTCGAACTGCGGTTTTAATATTTGGGGCTCGTCCTCGAACTGCTGTTCGCTCTAACTGATATTTAATATCTTTTACTAAATTTAGAAATGCAACCCTAAATAAAGATGTAAACAATTCTCCTGCTAGTTTTAATCGTTTGTTGGCATAATGATCTTTATCATCTGGTTCCCTAAGAAGTAATGCAAGTTCCATGACTTTTTGTGCCATTTGTCCTAGATAATAAGCTTTTTTAATTCGATCTTCCTCAGCATTACCAATGTGAGGTAATAAATATCTATCAAGAACTTGAAGTGCTCTTCTAATACGGTAATCCTTAGTTTGTCCTATGGCCACTCTTTTTCCTATATAATCCAAAGCATTTTGTTGAGATTTTTCGGGGTCCTTTAAAACTTGGATTTCAGAGGCAACATCAATTACAGGAATTAATTCCTTCTGAATCTCTTCATTTTCAGATATAGCTTGGAAAATTTCTCGGTCTGAATGCAATCCTAATGCTCTCATCAAAATGGCAAGTGGAATTTTTCCTGGAACGGAAGGGAAAGACACTCTTAAATTTCCATCTTTTTTTCTTTCTATTGTTACAGGCGCTCGGAATCCGCTTCTAGTTGAAAATACCTTGGCTTGATGAGTTGCACTTGAACTTCTACTTGCTTCTTCTGCTAAAATTCTATTAGGTGCTAAATCTTCTTGAGTAACTAGAACTCGTTCCGTGCCGTTTATGATAAAATATCCTCCTGGATCAAGCGGGTCCTCGCCCCGATTAATTAGTTCTTGTTCTGTTAAGCTTTCAAGTGGACATCGACAACTTTTTAACATAATTGGAATTTTTCCAATATAAATATCCAGTGTTTCTTCTGATTCTTCTCTTTGTGTCCTTTCATCAATGGTAATAGGAGTCATTTCAAGAGTTATATCGGCGGCATAGCTTAATTCTCTGATACGGGCTTCAATTGGAGTTATTTCCATTGTAGCTCCATCAGCTTCTCTAACTTTTGGAACACCCACGTTTATCTTTCCAAATTTTATTTTAAATCCCGGGATATCTGGAACGACTTCGCTAGATTCATCTACAATTGCTTGCATCTCATATTCGATGAAATTATTATAAGAATCAAGATGTTGTCGAACTAAACCCTTTTCATCGAAAAGACTTTTTAAAACTGCCCATTTATCAATGTTAGATAATTTTTCAATACTCAAATCTATTTACCTTATTAATTTTTTATAATGAGAATGAAATTAAACTTTCTCTTTTTTTACAAAACGGTAATAATCTATTGATTTCACTGTTGTGTGAGACTGTCTCACGATTTTAACTACATCCCCTTCTTTTGCTCCGATTGCTATTGCAACTGGGTCTTTTTCAAACATTTGGGGTAAATCAGTTACTGTAATTTTAAATTTCTCTAATAGTTCTTTAGTTTCTTCCTTTGTTAAAAGATAATGTTTAGGAACAAGTTCATGTAGCAATACGTCAATCTTTTTCTTCTTAGTCAAAAGGAATCCTCATATGTCACATAAGTATTAGATGAAGAAATATTGTATTTCTAAAAAATTTTACGTTATTATTAAAAAATAAAATCACTTTCATTAATTATTTAATTTGATTATAATGAAATACCCAATATCCACTTCGTTTGCATAAAATCTTTAAATAATCCTTGGAAAATCGATCAATTAAATATTTATGTATATATTCGGCTCCCATTTTCTTCTTTATTACGAATTGAAAAGAGCCATTTGGTCTTAGGTAATTAGTTAAGTTTTTAAAAAGATCTAAGAATTCTTTTCGACCTTTTCGTAAAGGGGGATTCATATATATGGCATCGAACATAATTTTAGCATTTTCTATGGGATTAAAATAATTCCCCGTATAAATTCGATATTTTCCATTAGAATTTGATAAGTTTAATCTCAAATTTTCCCGGGTGCACCAAGTTGCACGTTTATTTATGTCAATAAAATATACGGAACTTAAGGGGGACTCATACGCCAAAACAATTCCAATGACGCCATAACCACATCCCAAATCTAATAATATACTTGGTTTATCGGGAATGATCATATGATCTACTAATACTTTGGTTCCTAAATCTAATTTTTTAAACGAAAAAACACCTGTAAGCGTTTTGAACATGTATAAATGTCTTCTTAAACTTACAGAAACGGTATGAATTTTTAAAGAAACATCTGGAAAGGCTGTTGAGTAATCTTGGTGGTCATCACTCATTTTATAATCACATTATTCGGGTTTCTTTCCTTTCCAATGAGGATAGATTTTTCTATTCATAAATATTTTATCAATTTTTACCATTATTCCAGATTTAGCTTTATAAATTTTCATGGCATTTAAAATGGGAGTCCCAAATCCAATTAATTCTTTTTTTAGTGTCATTATAGCAACTTGCATATTGGGTTTAATCCGAGCATCAATATAACAAATGCCTGCTGCGGCAACATCTGCACCATGACAAATTGCATCAACAGCCGTATCTCTTAAATATATCTTAGGAAGATGTGATACCATTTCTTCCATTGGAAAAATGATTTTTCGAATATAATATTCATCGCCTTCTTCTTGATATATATCCCAAGCATCTTTCAGATTTTGGAGTGTTACTAAAGTATTATCCTCACGAAAATTACCCACTCGGGTTCTTCTAAGTTCTAACATATTTCCACCAGTACATAAAATTTCTCCTATATCAAAACATAGTTTTCTAATATAAGTGCCAGCTTCGCACCCCACACGAAAAAGAACGTGCTGTTTATTAATTTCTAAAACCTCATTATAATAAATCTCTCGAATTCGCAATCTTCGTACCACTGCGGATTTAAGTGGAGGTGTTTGGTAGATCTTACCAGTGAATAACTTGAAAGCTTTTTCTATTTTTTTTGGATTCTCCAGCGAATGCGTGTACATGATACCTATATATTCTTTCCCAGCAGACAAAAGAGCCGACAAAACTCGGGTAGCATTACCAAGAGCACATGGTAAAATACCTGTTACATTGGGATCAAGAGTACCACCATGACCAGCAAGAGGAATATCTAATATCTTACGAACCCATGAAACTACTTCATGACTCGTTGGACCGCTAGGTTTATCTAAATTAATAACACCTTGTTGAAGTAATTCATTAATATTCCGTTCTTCAGGTATTTTACCATATTCCGGGTTTGTAATATCTTGGGATTTGATTATTAATTGCTCTGATTCATCAGAAGGGAGTTCCAACTCAGATTTTATCATCACTTTGAATGAAATGTAAAATTATTTTTGTTTGTATATGTAAAGAAAGCAAATTATTTTAATTTAATATGGAAAGTAAAAATCTCGTTTCTGTAAAGAATAAAATATTAACGGGCCATGTGGGAATTTCGCACCCATTCTATTCGAACGAGCATATCGAACCCACGACCTTCAGGTTAAAAGCCTGCCGCGCTACCTGCCTGCGCTAATGGCCCATATCATGACAAATTTTTTAAAAATAGAAACTTCTATCATTTAAAATATTAAAATTGTATTAGAAAAAATCCATCCTAATTTAAAACTTTTTCTTTACATTCAATACCGCTAAAATTTCTTGTTTTAAGATTAACGATTGGCTATAAGAAGTGTTCAAATCCCTTAGTTTGTAATTCCTCTCTTTTTTTTTTATGAATGATGTAAATTTTACCCTCTGAATTGACTTTACCTATAACAAAAATCTTCTTCTTTTCCGATTCAATAATTCTTTTTGCTTCATCATAATTACTGGGAGATATCGTGAATAAATGAATAAATTCTTCACCAGCATTGAAAATTAAATCTTCAAGTGGGAGATCAGTCATAGTTGAAAATGATTGAGCCTCATCATCAATCAAGTTTTCATTAAAATTTATATCAAAACCTATACCTGGGTTTGATAACATTAAATCTCTTAAAGATCTTGCCAAACCATCTGATGAATCAATACTAGCCGTAGAAAGTCGGTTTTTTGCTAAAATAAATGCAATATTGTCATCAAGATGAGGCTCTAAGACACTATTAATAGATCTTTCAAAACTAATATATTTATCTAAATCTTTGTACCGGTTTAGTAAAATTTCAAAACCTACCCCTGTTAATCCAAATTTCGAAGTACTAATTAAAATATCGGAATTTTCTATCCCTTTTCTGTAAATAATTTTATTAGGATCCTCATATCCAAAAACTGTTGGATTTATGATGATTTCATTTGTCATGTTCATATCTCCTCCAATATAGTTGATATTCCATCTGTAGCAGTAATCAACCACTCCTTCTATTAATTCTTTAAATGATTTAACATCAAGATTAGGAGGTAATCCAATTGAAATGAAAACACCAATGGGATGAACTCCCTTTACAACTAAATCACTGATATTCATCAAAATAGATTTGCGACCCATTTGATAAAAAGTCATTTCACTTGGTGCATCAGTTGTTGAAACAAACATATCAGAATTGAAGACTAAGATGTTATCGGGAAAATAATTGTCAAATTTGTAAAAAAAAGAATCATCCTTTAGGAGATGGGTACCTGTTTTTTGAAAAATGATATCCTCTATAATTAAAATTAGGTTTTTTTCACCGATTTCCTTTAGTTTGCTAGAATTTGACATGGAAAAATTTTATAATTGTTTTATATTATATTTATTAAACAAATCTTGTGCCTCTGTGGCTTAGCGGTATAGCAACATTCTCATCTTTTTATATGGGGATGCTAAAGATTCGTAATCTGTAGATCGGGGGTTCAAAAACTACGTGAAACGTCTTCCGGATTGAATAATTCCCCCCAGGGGCTCTATATCTCTTCAGCTATAAGATATTTTTTTATCATCTGTAGTGCTAGCATTCTAAAAGCATCATTAATACTTTCACCAGTTTTCGCGGATGTCTCAATGTAAGGAATTCCAAGTTTTTCAGCTTTTTTTTCCCCATCATCTCTGGAAATTACTCTTTTATCTTCTAAATCAATCTTATTCCCTACTAAAATAAGTGATATGTTAGGGGAAGCAGAAAGGATTTCTTTATGCCAATTTTCAATATTCTGAAATGATAGTGGATTAGTGACATCGAATGCTAAGATACCTGCTTCAGCATTTGATAAATATGACTGTCTAACTTTCTTAAATTGGGCCTGTCCCGCGAGATCCCAGAGTACAAATCGAACAATGCTTTCTAATCCATCAAATTCGCATTCTTTCTTCATTATTGAAGTTCCAATAGTTGATTTATAATCTTTTGCGAAGGTGTTTTCGACAAAACGATGAACCATAGATGTTTTGCCAACAGCTCCGTCACCTCCAAGGATTAATTTGAAAGCATATTCTCCAGATTGTACTTTTATTTTTTGGAGTTGATTTACTTTTTTTTGAATATTTTGAACTTTTTTTTCAGAAATTAATTTTGGTATGACAGGACTTACGGTTCTTCCATCAAAAATTCGAGCAATCTTTTCTGCGGCTAAATAAGCATATGGGAAGACTGGATCAACTCCAGCGATTGCATCCAATATAGTAACTAATACAGCCTCAGGACCAGCTTCACAAAAAATCAATCTATATTCTTCAGTATCGAATGTTCCTGTACCAAATGAGCCAGAACTAAATTCTTTTGTGATCCTTGTCAAAACAGGCTCAACTAGAGCAGTTACTCCACTAACTATTTCCTCATCTAATTGATTTTCTGACGAGCTAAAAATTCTATCGATAATTAATCCCTCTCGATTGACTATAATAACAGCTATTAAATTTTCTCCAATACTTTGCATGTACCATTTTAATAATGCTTGTAATTTTTTTGTATCGACTGACATGAGTGCACAAATCTTCTCTAAATATAATAGTAATTAAAATTACATAATAAAAAGCTTTATTTAAAATATATACATATTACCTAAAAAATGCTCAGAGTCCTGCTATAAAGATGATTAAATCGAGGTTATAAGTTTAATTTTTGTTCTTAAAATTTGGTTTTCTCTTCTCAATAAATGCATCTAATCCTTCCAGAAAATCCCTAGTTCCTGCACATATCTCAATATTTTTAGCCTCTTCTTCTAAATGTGTTTCGAGATCATTGCGGTATGACTTTTGGATTAAAATCTTACTTGCTTGATAAGCTTTAATAGGTCCTTTACTCAACTGTAATGCTATTTTCTTTACCTCTTCAATAAAGTTTTCATTTAAGGATAATCTCTTATTTACTAATCCATAATGTTGGGCTTCTTGGGATGTCAAAATACGATTCAACAATATCATTTCTGATGCTAGTGAATATCCAACAATTTTAGGTAAATGAAAAGAGGTAGAACTATCAGGAGAAAGCCCTATTCCCGTAAAAGCAGCCCCAAATGTTGCTTTTTCATTACAATATCTTAAATCACATGAACACGCATAACCTAAAGCCGCTCCAAAACAGGGTCCATTGATAGCAGCTATAATAGGAATTTTTGCCTTCTTAATTAATTGAACCCCTTCATGTAATTTTGCCGCCATTTTCGCCATTGATTCGATAGGATCTGCATATTCTTTAAACTCAATAATATCTCCTCCCACACTAAACGCTTTTCCCTTTCCTGTAATTATTACACAACTGATGGAATTCTCTTTTAATAATGTTCTTAACGAATCACAAAACTCATTAATAAGCGCGTAATTAAATGCATTCAAATTATTAGGGCGATTAAAGGATAAAATTACATATCTCATCCCTTTAACATGTTCTACTTCAATGTATTTATTTTCTATCATAACTTATCCTCAAAATAATATTATTTTAAATATTTTTTATCTTTAAAAAAAGGTTTTTAAAATTTCTCTTATTTTATGAAATTAATCTTGATTTTTAAAAATATAAAATCTTGATTATAATGATTTTTTCCATCTATGGTTGTTTCATTTCAATTTAACGGAGTATGTGATGCATTGCCACTAAAGGATTCAAAACAATCATAGCAACGTTTGATAAAATCTGATAGATCTTAGCAGGAGTCGCCAAGCCTGGTCAAACCAGAGATTTGACCTCTGGAGATCAAAGGTGCTAGACTGAGGTTCTAGTCTCATAGGAGTTCGAGGGTTCGAATCCCTCCTCCTGCATTTTTGTCCATTATTTATGTACATTTTTATTTTCTTTATTGTTGTTGAAAAATAAAAGTTAGATTTAATAGTTGACTATCACATTAGTATTCAAAATAAGACTTATCTTTTAAAATTAAATTACTTTATAAACAATGACTTTAATATTAGATGATCCCGTAGCAACCATTAATCATGTAAACTCCTTGGCATTTAATAGATCTAGCGGTTCAGAGGGTGAAACAAAAGCAGTTTTTTATATTCGCGATCAGTTAAATAAAGATGATATTGATCATCATTTTGAATATTTTACATATATGGGACCAAGAAAAGTATTAATGAGACTTGTATATATAGTTATCTTTATTTATCTAATAATTTTTAAATTATTAATTGTCATTGCTCTTTACTTTTCTATAAAATATTTATTTGCTACTACTCGAAACTATTCATTGATAAAGGCAGAAAGTTCAAAAAATTTGATAACGATAATACCAGCAAATTTTCGAAGAAAAAAAAATCCCGTTGTAATACTCACGGCTCATTACGATTCATTTTCATCTAATCTTCCATATAGACTTCAGAATTCCTTGTTTTTTATTTTTAAGATGGTAATAATTCCATATTTTATGATCAAATTAATCTTCTCACTCTGGGTGCTCACGGATTTTAATATGTTTGTATTTCAGTCGGATTTCATTTATATGTCATCTATAATAGAATTTTTCATCTTTTTCTTAATTTTCTTACTGATCTATAATACTAAAAGATCAATGGGTGCTATTGATAATGCAAGTGGGGTTTCTATATTACTTGAAATGGCTAAAAAATTAAATGAGACTCCTTTAGATAATATGAATGTTATTATAATTTTCACAGGAGCAGAAGAATGGGGATTAATTGGAGCAAAAAGGTTTTGTAACCGAAATCGAAAATCATTATTAGATAAATATGATCTTGATAAATCCCTCAATATAAATTTTGATATGGTTGGTACATACATTGGTTTACTCAACAAAACAGGCTTATTCCACAAAAAGGTTCTCAATCAAACACTTAATGAAATTATTGAGGATACCGCAACAAATTTAGGAATATCAATAATTAAACACGATCAATTGATTACTTCAAAAACTGACCATAAGATCTTTCTAAAATTTGCAAAAAAAACCAAATCAGATTTTCAAGTTGCTTGTTTTCACTCTGCTAAGGATGTAAAGTACATCCATTCTGCAAAAGACACCCCCGATAAATGCAATGTTCAAAATTTAAATAATGCTTTAAAAATTAGTTTGGAAACCTTACGTAAAATCGATTCAATATCATCTACATCAAAAAAAATCTGATAATTTTTGTTGTTTTATTTTTGGATTATTAGTTAAACTTTCTACATATTGTTCGATTAATTCCATTCTTTGAATGGTATAATGATCAAGATCGAAATCTTTGCATAGTTTTTGAGCTCTGGGAATATATTTTTCTATACCTCCACTATTTACAGTAAGGATCACTTTTTTACCACACTTTGGACATTTTCCGTTATTAGATATTGGAGGTCGCCGAAACTTTTCATTACATTTAACACATCTAAACTCTTGGACTGAAAATTTACGTAAATTTCCCAATATATCTGGATTGAAATGCGTTGATAGTATTTTTTCAGCAACTTTCTTTGCATCAACAGCTTTAATAATTTTTGCAAGGTGTAATTGAGCATCAATCTTATCTTCCATATTTTCATGAGTTTTATATGCTGTGATCAATGGACCTTCATTAATATCATCCGTGGGAATATTATATCCCAGATCTTCATATTGTTTTTCTGTACCTAATCTATGCTTCACCAAGCTCATAATATCTTCAATTTCTTGAGGTGATGCAAACTCTTGAGTTGCTTCATAGAATGCTAAAGGATAATCGTATAATGTATCGATGTTATGTGCTTCCCCATCAATTTCATTCGGATCCAATTTAGTAGAAATTACTAACGTTGCATCCATTCTTCCCCCAATCTTACTAGGTAAGTAATATCTGGAAAAATTTAATAATGGATCAAGTAAAAGCATTATACCATCTTCGTCACCATCGCAGTTACGACGCTTCGCTGCGTGCCAATAGGGATGAGCATAAATAGACCTTGCTGGTGAAGTACCAATTATTCTCCCAATGATACCTGCACTGGTATGAGGGGCTAAACCAACAACTAAATGGCCAATTAAATCATCTATTTCAGAAACATTATAAAATCGTTTTAATTTATAAAAATTTTCAAGCTCATCATCTAAAAATTTTGCAAGTCGTATAAAGTATTTAGCGCAATCCTCCGATAACAAAATATCTTGAACTTTTAATTCAACCACTTGGTCAGTTTCTACTAATGGATGACCTTGATAATCATATTCATATCCTAACTCCTTAAGCTTTTTGATAGATGTGCCAATCTCTTTAGGTTTAAAATGGGTTAATGGTATATCAGTAGCATCATATCGTATTTCTGCCGTTTTATATACTAATAAACCATTCTTTGCTCTTAATATCCCTTTTTCGATAGGTTCAGGAAGTTTAAATTGATTGGTTAATCCAAAAATTCCTTTAAATTTTCTAGGTAAAGTTAATCCTAATGATAAGAGAGCAGAATTGATATAATTTTTAAAGTTAAGAGTTGCTTCATTTGAAAAGCTTAATGATTGACCACATTGAGAGCATTTGTCACTATTCTTAGGATATGTCTTTTTACATTTCACACAAATCTTTTGTATTTCGGTATGACTTCCACATTTTGGACACTTATTGAATAAAGAAACAGAATGACAGATGGGACATTTTTTTCTACCAACATCAATTTTAATTTTTTCAAGCTCGATAGCTTTCTCAACTAATCGTTGATTTCCCACGCTATCACTTAACGGAAACAATGAATGAACTCCCTTCATAGATTTTCGTTCAGATTTTTCGGGACGTCCCATTCTAGTCCCCATATAATAAGGAGCTTTATTTCGTATTTCAAGGCCTGATCTAAGCTTAAAATAAGAAAAACTATCACTACACTCTTCCAAGGATGTTTGATCTGGATTTAAAAGATCAAAAATAAATTGAAAAATATAATTCTTAGCTCTACTAAATTCAATAACTCCATCCTTAACCAAATGAACAACAAAAGCTTTTTCTAAAACTTCTTTAATTTTTGGGTCGTTTTTTAAATAAATTTTGTTTGCCGTCTCATCAAAACCTTCCCGCATAGCTGTTCGAAGTAGTTTTAAATCAATAATAGAAACATTACCCCAATAGTCAGTGTAAAATGGGTGTAAAGGGATTTTTAAATCACGTGATAATTTTATTGCCTCCTCTGCTGAAGGAAGATTGTTGAACGGGTCTTGTATGAAAGAATTTAGTTTTTGAGATTTATTTTCTTCTTTTAGGAGTACATTTTTTAATTCTAATGCCCACCATTCTTCAACATAACCCGATGGGATTAATTTATGGTTATTTTCCGCGAATTCTCCAAAACCGAACAATATATCCCCTAAAAAAAGAATGCTTTCAACTTCTGGAAAAACACGCATTGCTTTTTCCTTAGTTTTAACTTTAATGACACTTCCATCTTTCAATTTCACTATTGGAGGCTCAATTGAGTTTACAGGGCAAATGCTTGCGCTCTTTCCTGGTCGCTCTATTCTTAATTGGGTACCAATTGCTACAAAATTATCCAATAATGTCATAGTTGCAGGATGCATACCTGCAGCTGCAAGACCCGTATTTCTAGATCTACCATAGCGAATTCGATGCCCTCCAATACGAGAGGGATAACTGAAAACAGGTCTTCCAGCTATAATATCTGAAACATATTTAGAATTAGGAGGTATTTCGTTTTGATTAGTAATTTCTTTTTTATCAGAATCTTCTATCCTTTGAGCAATTTTTTTCAAAGAATTTAACCATTCCCATCCTTCTAGGCTCATACTCGTGGCAATTTTCATTAATTTTGGTGCTTTCAGAAGGATACCATCATTCAAGACTAAACACGCACCTCCACGGATTTTATTAGTATCTACTCGGGGAAGATCCCGAAAAGCAGAAACTTCTTCATCTTCGGTTGAATCTCCATTAATCTCAATTGGTAAGTGCTCAACAGCAAATCGTATTTCATCATTTGATGAAGGGTATTGAAGATGGACTCTACGATCATATAATTTAACTTCTTCTACATACCGCCCAATCTCTGCTTCAGTAGCCTCATACTTAGGAATATTAGACTTTTTTCGCACATAATCTGCAATTAGAACGCATAAAGCAGCTGTTGTACCTCCTGCAGCTCGAATTGGTCCAGCAAAAAAGAGAGACAGATAAGATTTTCCATTATTATCTTTTCTAATTTTAATCTTAGATATTCCTTCAAGCGGAGCACTTACAACCCCCATTGTCTTTATTGCTAATCCTACTCTAATCGCACGTTCCACTCTTTCATCTAAGGATTCAATATTTCCGATTTTTTTTTCTAAAATATCAGAAACTACTTGAAAGACAATCTCATCATCTGATTTCCCCGTATTTTTTAATTTTCGGATCAAACCACCAACACCTTCAGGACCTACAAGCTTTTCGACTCTTCCAGCCAAATCTTTTGCTTGTGGTGATTCTACAAAAGTTTCGGGATCTAAACCTTTCTGGCGGGCATCTTCAGCAATTTTATAACAATGATCTACATGTTGCTGAATTATTGCAAAATATTCTTGCATCTTTTTACTTGCATCTGACATAATGGTATGATATTGCTATGAAATGAATCCAATAAACAAAATTAATTATGATTATATTGTATTAATAAATCTTGAAAAAATAAATGAAATTATTAATAGGATAATTCGAAACTTTCTTTAATAACCAAATGAGATGGCTGATTTTTAAATAAATCGATTGAAATGACACACTCTCTTAAATTATAAGATGAGATGTTTGTTCTTTAATAATAAACAATATAATTATTCATAGCAATAGATATTATAATTTCTATCTCGAGAGATTAAATATTGGATCAAGAGTATCTGTCACAAAAGAAGGTATTGGTAAATAGATTAGCAAATTCTGGCATAAATATTTCTCCCAAATCTATAGAGATCATTATGAAATTGGAAAACCCGTTGATTAAAACTAATACAATAATACAAGATATGAATAATATTCCCACGTTTAACGGACATCTTACTATAGATGTAATGCAAAAAGTTTCAAATGAAGAAATTCAAAACGTGCTAAAAAGAGAGAATCTAAAATTAAATATAAATGATAGAGCTAATTTAAATGAAAATAATATGACTAATAATCAAGTAGATATTCAAACTCCAATTCTAAACGAAGTTTCAAATTCAATAAACACTCAAAATGCTATTAGTATTCCTAAAGCAAAAATAACTAAATCAATAGTTATTGATTCTCCTCCTGCAATAAAACAACAATTAAAAATCAAACAATTTGATTCTGCAAAATCATCACTTTCATTTAATCCCATAGCGAAAAATTATGAATTTGAAGATAAGATTTTAAAAGATCCAAATGGTAAATTGTTTACAAATGGATCTTTCGATGATTTCTATGAGATGACTGTAGATAAATACAATTCATTGCGTGAATTGATGAGAAATCGAACTGAAGTACTATCAGCAACTAATATTGAAAAAATAATCAGATTATCTAACAATGCTGAAGTATCTACAATGGGATTGGTCAAAAATATACGAATAACAAAAAACAAAAATTATCTTTTATTATTAGAAGATTTAACAGGAGAAATTAATGTATTAATCAAGAAAAATAATGATGATCTCAGTCAATTGAAAAGAGCTGAACGGATCATCAATGACCAAATGATATATGTGGAAGGGGTATATAATCCAAGTGATTCTAAAAGCAAGGGGATAATATTTGCAAATAATTTCACGAAAATTGATATTCCTACTAATTTTCAACCTAATAAAGCTACTGAACCTCTTGCTGTTGGCTTAATCTCTGATACTCACATAGGAAGTAAGGAATTTGAAGAAGCAGTATTCCATAAGTTCATCCAATTCTTAAATGGAAAAGTTGGGAATAATAAAATAAGAACATTAGCAGGAAAAATTAAATACTTGATTATTAACGGAGATTTAGTTGATGGAATAGGTGTATATCCCAATCAGAATGAAGATCTTCTCATATCAGATATTTATAAACAATACGATAAAGCTACAGAATTTATTGAGGAAATACCTGAATATATTAAGATTTTCTATGTATCTGGTAATCACGAACCCGTGAGAAATGCTATCGCAAGACCCGCCGTTCCTAAAAAATATTGCAAGGGTTTAGTAGATTTAGGAGTAAAATGTTTAGGCAATCCTTCTTTAATTAGTACACATGGTGTTCAAACCCTTATTTTTCATGGGGAAAGTATGCATGATTTAAATATGTCCGTTCCTGATTTAGATATAAAAAATCCAACTGAAACGATGAAAGAATTGCTCATTTGTAGGCATCTCGCCCCTATATATGGTGGAAAGACTCAAATTGCACCCACAAGTAAGGATTGGCTTGTAATCGACACGATTCCCGATATTTTTCATACAGGACATCTTCATATCAATGGATTTAGTCGTTATCGAAATGTTAACTTAATCAACTCAGGATGCTTTCAAGCACAAACAGATTTTATGCGAAGTTTTGGTATAGATCCAACAATAGGAATAGTACCTATTATTGAATTAGATTCACTAAAATCTAATATATTAGATTTTAAAAAGCAAGTATAATTAAGATTTATTATGGATTTAACAATTCCCCGTAAAAATCTTTCAGATATGATAATATATATCTGGAAAATCATTGGATTATCTTCAATATCATTAAATGATCTCCTTTTTAGACTTTCATTTGAATTATTTTTATTTGAACCAAAAGAGGCAAAAGAATTTGTTGAAACTGCAATCTCTAAAAATTTTGTAATCTCAGATGGAGATAATCTCAAATTATCAAGGGAATTAAATCAAGAATTAACTACGTGGCAATTAAAACGAAAAGAAGAAATATCTGAAAGAATAACCTCCTCTGAAAAGATTAAAGATTTAAAATTTGAAAAAAGAAATCTACTAAAAGATTCTAATCAATTTAAAGATCTATTTAAAATATTCGTGGATGAGATTACAGCGGGAAGATCTGCTTCTATATTGCATTCTGATATAAAAATTCTCAAATTTGATGATAAAACTGGAATGCTAAAAGCTACTGTAAAAGGATCTCAAGAAAATCATTACACCATCGAGATAAATATTAAGCTAAAAACATTAAAACATGATTGTTTTGATTTTCAAACAAAAAAAATCAAATCTAAAAAATTTTGCAAGCATTTGGCTAGATTATTTTTACTTTTAAAGGAACAAGATGAATCTTTAGTTATTTATTTCCTAAAAGAAATTGGAAATGATATTAATAACTGGCAATTTATTAGTTAAACTAACTTTTTAAAAACGTTATTTTTGA
This sequence comes from uncultured archaeon, assembly GCA_964583985.1. GTDB lineage: Archaea > Asgardarchaeota > Lokiarchaeia > Sigyniarchaeales > SOKP01 > SOKP01. Next base: position 160,419 of record CAZOYD010000001.1, on the reverse strand, counting down.
TCCTCACTTTATCAGTTTGTAATAATATCGGCTTATAATTTAACAAATCAGCCATAGATATATGTTTTACTTGAGTCAATACTTTTTCTATCAATGAGATATCTATGTCTAATGTAATAATTTTAGTTCTTCCATAATGACCCATCGATCTTGTAGTGGCTGTGATAATACCTGCTAAGGCAAGTTCATTTATGTAATCTGATATTCTTCTTTTAGTTAATAATTTTGTATTGGTTAGCTTATTTGTTAGTTCTAAGTGGATTTCATATATATCACCTGAAGTGATTATAGTTTCTTTTGAAAACTTTCTCATTAAGTAAATGGCGGTGAGTGTTAATTGAGATTGTAAGGGCATCCCTAAAATATATTCAACCACATTATCTTTCTCGATATCTTGTTGAGCTTTGTTTACATCAGATTCAGAGATGAATGCTCTCTGATTTCTCTCTGAATTTTCTCCTGCTTTTCTTAATAATTGAAGAGCTTTACGCGAATCACCATGTTCCTTAGCAGCTAAGCCCGCACATAATTTTATCACTCCTTCATTGATAATACCCTCCTGAAATGCAACTTTCGCTCGGTTCTCGAGAATATCTGATAATTCATTTGCATTATATGGATGAAATACCAATTCTTCTTGTCCCAAACTAGATTTTACTCGTGGATCTAAATATTCTTTAAATTTCAATTTATTTGAAATTCCAATGACGTTAGCTCTACAAACATCTAAATTTTCATTCAATCTGGTCAGATCATAAAGAATTTCATTCCCCCCCTTCTTTTCAATAAGAATGTCTATCTCATCCAAGACAAGAAAACAAACATTTGATTTTATGCATAAATCGAGTAAACCTAATAGCTTCTTAAAAATTATATCTTTGGGTAAACCTGTAGGAGGTATTTTTTCTTTTCCTGAGATAGTATTATATATATGTGCTAAGATTCGATAAGGTGTTGAAACAACATTACAATTTATATATATCCACCAAGGTGGATTCGAATCACAATGTTGTGCTAACTTCTGACTAACATATCTTATTGTAGCCGTTTTACCCGTACCTGTCATCCCATAGCATAAGAAATTTGGAGGAACATCTCCTTTCAATGCACACGCAGTAAGTCCTGCTATCTGTTCAATCTCAGCATCTCTATGTGGTAATTCATCTGGTATGAATGAGGGTTCGAGTGCTTCCCGATTTCTGAAAATTTTAGGACCATTAATGTAATTTTTATAAAATTGATCAATGTTAAAATTATAACTTTCTTTATTATTTGGATTAGTCAACACTCATATCATTCCTTTTATGTATATATTTTAGATGATTAGTAAAAAAATTCCAATCGAAATTATCATATTTCCAATGCAAGGTATGAATACATATAAATCTATGGATCAAAATCATATTAAAGATTTAATAAGACCATCTTGCAACGACCTAATCAATAAAGTAATATATTATTGTCGGGAATATAAAAGATCATTATTAGTTGACCAATATTATTAAACGCCTATTAAAAAGGAAAGTAAAACTTAAAATTTAATTTCGATAAAAAATTATCCATTGTAATTTTACTGATTATACTTGATTGTATAAATGTCTGAATATGATAATAACGATCCTTTAAAAATGAAACACGTCAGAATCGCTTTAATATTAGCACTTGCCTGCGGATTGATGATCTTCTTAGATTTTATCGTTATTTCACTAATTTATTCATGGGCAGATTGGGTAGCAATTTTAGTTTTTAGCATGTTATTTATTGTTCCTGCGTACATTTCTAATGCTGGAATGGTATTTGTGGGTGGCGGAAAACCAATAGACCGTGGAAAATTTTGTAAAGATGGAAGAAGAATATTAGGCGATCACAAAACTATAAATGGACTAGTTAAAGGTCCTCTTTATATCGGAATACCTATCTCAATTGGTATCTTTTTACTTTTTCTCGTTTTATGGCCAGCAATTCAACAAATTCCAATTTCGGTTGAACAGCTAGGAATCTTTAAGGTGTATTCAGATTTAAAATTATATGAATTTTATTTTATTGGTGGTCCCTTTCCAATTGGACTTTTAATGCTATTGATAAGAATTATATTCGTCTCATATGGAGCATCTCTTGGGGATTTAGCAGGATCCTTTATAAAAAGACGTTTAAATTACCCTAGCGGAGCGCCATTCTGGATAGTTGATCAATTAGATTTCGCCTTGGGAGCAATTTTATTCTCGTTAATTCCAGTTCTCATTTTTCCCGGCTTATATATAGCTCCAGATTTGAACCTTATCATCTTTCTAATGATTATCACACCTTCAATTAGTATCATAGCCAATACATTTGCTTACATTATTGGATGGAAGGATGTTCCGTGGTAATCTAAATTCCTACAACCTCACATTTTATGTTTATTGGAAAACCATCATCATTATTAATAATAATATAATTTTCAAATAATTTATTTACCGCTTTGATATATTCCCCTTTACACCCAATGGCAATCCCCCTTTCTACAAAACTTAAAAAACCAACTATTATATCTTTTTTACCAGAATACACATTTCGATAAACTCTTATGTCATGAACGTAAGGATCGGGAAAGAAGTTATACAGGAGTCGTAAAAGTATACTTTCATCACGAATTATTAATATCTTTTTATTTTGGATTTGTCGTCTCATAAGAGGCAAGGAGAGTTTCGTTTTAAAATAATCACGACTATTTACAAAAAAGAAAACGAAATCCCTAATCAAGATGATATTTTTAGGATACACTTTACAACATTGGTAAAAATAATGATGAAGGAGTATTTCTTGATTTGAATATTTTTTTTTAATATTAAGTCTCTGATTTAATAGCGAATCTGTAGAGTCTATAGAATTTATATCCATCATGTATAAGATATTTTTTCAACAATCATTTTAAAGTCCTCTAAGAAAAAAATAAACAATATGCGATCCTATAATATTTAAGCATTAATTTTATAAATCAATAATGAGAATGAAAAGAGAGTGAAAGTTCCAGGATTTGAATACATAGATCACACTGCTGATGTTCAAGTTCGTTGTTATGGATTCTCTATTGAACAAGCATTTGAACAAGCTGCCTATAGTTTGATGAAAACTATTTCCCCTGATTTGCAGAAAATCCAAATTATAGAGAAAAAAGAAATTACAATCAAAGCAGAAGATAAGGAAGCTTTATTGGAAAATTTTTTATCTGAATTTTTATATATTTTTGATGTTGAAGGGTTAATCTTTTCCCAAATAATCATTAAAAAAGTAATAAAAATAGAGAGTGAATATAGATTGATTGCAATTGCCAAAGGAGAGAAATTTGATAAGTTTCGTCATGAAATTGGAATAGAAGTCAAAGCAATTACGTATTCATATATGAATATAGATGAAAAAAGTGATCTTACCGTAATTGATATTGTTTTTGATATTTAATTATCCTTTAACAACTCCTACTGGTACTAAACGAACGATTTTTTCAATAATTCCGAGATCATGACTAACTTGGACAACTTGATCAATATCTTTATAAGCTCCCGGAGCTTCTTCGGCAACTACTTCATTTGAAGCCGCTCTTATCGAAATTCCTTTATTTCCAAGACTATCTGTTAATTGTCTGATATTAGGAAGGTATGTACGTTTCGCTTTGGATCTCGACATCACTCGACCTGATCCATGTGCTGTTGAACCAAATGAGAAATCCATTGCTTTTGGTCTACCAACACAAAGATATGAAGCCGAACCCATGGTACCTGGGATTAATGCGGGCTGCCCAATATATTTATAATCTGAGGGTAAATCTGGATGACCAGGAGGAAAAGCACGTGTGGCTCCCTTCCTATGTACATTTAATAGCATCCTCTTGCCATCTACTTCATGTTCTTCTATTTTAAGAATATTATGAGCCACTCCATATATAAGCGTGAAATCTAAATCCTCTGCACTCTGTTTGAAATGGGATTGAAACGATTCTCTTAACCAATGTGTAATTAATTGCCTATTATTAAACCCAAAATTTGCAGCACAGGCCATTTGGGTTAAATAATCTTCAGCTTCTGGTGTATTAGCAGGTACACAAGCAAGTTCTCTATCTGGAACCTCAATCTTGTATTTTTTCATGGCTTTTTCTATAGTTCTCAACGAATCGGTACATACTTGATGACCTAAAGCTCTCGAACCGGTATGAACCATCACCGTGACTTGATTCTCTTCAAAAATTCCTAATTTATTCGCTACTTCTTTGTTGTAGATCTGGTCTACTTTTTGAATTTCTAAAAAATGATTCCCACTTCCTAAGGATCCTAGTTGTTTTATTCCTCTTTGTTTCGCTTTCTCTGAAACTAAATCTGCATTCGCTTCTTTTAGGAAACCATTTTCCTCACAATGTTTTATATCCTCTTCTAATGCATAACCTTTATCAAGTGCCCATTTTAATCCATTATTTAGGACATCATCTAAATCTGAAAAAGTAATGTTTAATTTGCCTTTTGACCCCAAACCTGAAGGAATGTTCTTAAAAATTGTGTCTAATAATGTTGGAATTTTTTTTTTAACATCTTTCATCATTAAATTCGTTCGTAGTAATCGAACACCACAATTTATATCATACCCAACGCCTCCCGGAGATATCATACCGTCTTCAGCATTGGTCCCTGCAACTCCACCTATGCAAAAACCATAACCTTGATGAGCGTCAGATAAAGCAATAGCATGTTTTTGAATACCATGTAAACAAGCTACATTGCTTATTTGATCAAGAGTTTTATCTTGTTTAATCCTTTCCATGATATACTCATTAGCATATATGTGAACTGGAACACTCATCTCAAATTTTCTTATCGTTCCTTCCACACGCGCCATTAAGGTAGTAGGGGGAATTTCATAAACATTACTAGCAATTTTATTCACATTCATTCTAAAGGAAAAAATATTGCCATTTTCATAAATTTTTTGATTATTAAATTGAAGAATATGATTATAAAAAAAACTGAATTTTATATCTCTGTATCAAAAAAGTAGAAAAATCAAAATGTATAATCATTTGATATCAATAAATTTCAATAAGCCTAAATCATCTAAGTCATCAATAATGACCTCAATCTCAGCTTGTGGAATTCCCGCTTCCTCTGCTATATCTGAAATTGTATGAAATCCATCTGCTAAATGCGCAATCTTGTAAGCATTTTTATCCAAAAAACCTTGAGTAATAACTTGAGTAGGCAACCTTTTTGAAGTCCATTCCGGCTTCTGATGTTGTACAGTGCGTAAATCTTCTTCCGAAACAACTAAACCTTTCTTAGAGATCTCTTTGCTTTTTTTTAAAAAATCTTTTTCATAAATTTTCAAAATTGGAATTTTAAGAGGGACTTCAGCAACCTTACCATTTTGCAATATTTTATCTATGATTGCTTCGAAATCTCTAAACATACGAACATCGCCTGACCAATTGACGATTTTATCACCATACTCTCCTACAAATCTTTCGATTATATCACTCAAGCATTTATGAGTGATTTTTGCATCATCATTCTTATCCGCAGCGGCCGTGCAGAGAATTCCTTCTTTAAATACTAATAACAAGTAAAATATCTGCATATCTATGATTTTTAATTCACCAGATCCCTTGGAGAATTCAACGCTAAAATCCTTTAGTGCGGTTAAAAAACCCGAAACCAAATCTTGGTTAAATTCTATATTTCCATAACTTCGATGGACTAAACATATTCCTGAATATTGGTGTATTAGATATAGGTTATGAAGAACTTTAATCACCTCCTAATTGATTTAAATCGCTCTTACTGCAGAAGCAAGACTTCAATTTATTGTTTTAATATTAATAATATTCCCAATATTTATAATTTCTGAATTAAATATATGGTCGAAAATAAAAAAATTGCTTAAAAATTAAGTTTTTTTATTCGAATAGAGAATATTGAATATTCATCTTATTTAAGGATATATAAAATCAACACATAATTCCTTGCACATTATAAATAATGCACCAAACTCAGTAATTCCTTCAATTTCTCTTTTCTTTCCCAAAATATATTCTCTTATTTCACTTTTTGTTAATCCCGTGTCTTCAATAATTGCCCTTAAGATTTTTTCATTCATTTAATCTTAACATCTTATTAGACGTTGAATTTGGAATGATTTAATATTTAAATTAGATTATTTAAACTCCTATTAAATATTTAATCTGAATTAAAAAAGGATTATAATAATTCAAGCCATTTTTTATCATCTTTTAACTTTTCATATTCAGTAAGATCCCCCAAATCCCCATAGAAGTGATCTTTACTCATTTTAAATACTCGAACTTGCCAGTCAAGGTTCTTTATTCCATATCTTATGGTCTCAGGTATTTCAATTTCACCCCTGGCAGATTTCTTTTGATTTTTTAAAACATCAAATATCTTTTTAGAAAGAATAAATATCCCTGCATTATTTACATTCGTTGAAGAAGTTCCTTTTAGGGGTTTTTCAATAATTTCTGAACAATGTTGATCGTTTATATATATAGCAGCACCTCTATATGGATCATCGACTAAATTTCCTACTATAATGAAATCCGGTTTTTCATTTCTATAGAGTTCAACTACTTTTCTATAAACTTCATATGAGACAAGTGTATCTCCCCATGTTAAGAAAAAGACAGAATTATCAATTAAAGTTTCACATAAAAGAACGGCTTCACCTGTTCCATTTAAATCCCTTTGCTCCATATAATCTATTTTTATATCCCAATTATATCCATCTTGAAAATAATCGATAATTTGCTCCTTACGATAACCAACAACTATGATGAAATCATTAATTCCAGCTCTTTTTATACCTTCAATAATGAACTCTAATATCGGTTTGCCATTAAAAGGTAACATCGTCTTTTGATATTTATCCGTGTAAGGTTTCATTCGTTTTCCAAGTCCAGCGCAAAGTATAATTGCCTTCAAAAATCATTCCCTTTTATGTGTAATTAAATAACTTAAATATCCAAGCTTCTCCACCCGCATTTCTAATAGCTTTTGCGACTTCTTCTTGTTTTTCAGGGCATAGTGCGATCATACATCCTCCTCCTCCAGCGCCCATTTGCTTCGCTCCTAATGCTCCCACATCCTTTGAAGCTTGACATAATTCTTTTATTTTTTGAGTTTCTGCTCTTAGGATTGCTTCTTGTTCTTGTTGAGTATCCATCAATAATCCTAATTTTTGAAAATTTCCCTCTAATAATGCTTTTTTTCCTTCATATACACATTTTTCAATAATTTTAAATGCACGTATCGTCTTAGGATCTTTATTTTTAATTTGATTTTTTATCCTATTTAAAATAGAACTGGCTTTTCTATCTTCAAGAGAATCCCCTATAACCATTGGTAATTCTTTAATTTCTAATGATTCGATTGTTGTATTAGTATCCGTATGGATAAAACTGACTCCTCCATAAGCTATGCTATATTGATCCATTCTCCCGCATTGGATTCCTAATTCGTGGTTTTCTCCCCAGAAAGCAAGCTCAGCGATATCTTTATCTCCTAATCCCAAATCATATGCCAAATTCATTACTCTTAGGAATCCTACTGATATAGCAGCAGAGGTTGATAAACCTCGACCAATAGGAATATCTGAATTTACTTCCAAATAATATCCCGTATTAATTTTTTTTTTTAACTTTTCATATAAAACACTCCAATAAGAAAGATCATTATTTCGGGGAGGAATATCTCCTAATTGAAATTGTACTTTTTCTTTAGTATTATGACTATAAAACGTTATAGATGAGTCGTCACATTTTTTAAAGTTAAAGTCCATCATTAAATCGATTGTTGCTGCAATCACTGGTTTCTCCAGTAAATCAACTTTATCTCCTAATATACAAATGCGACCGGGTATCGAAATAGAGAATTCATCTAACACTTTTTTATTCACATCTCAAGAATTTTTTGTGATTTGAGAAGCTTTTTCTTAGGATTAGATAACTTTTATTTAGAAAAAAAAGTTTGTATTTAAACATTCATTACCAATGATAAATCAATGCACTTATCAAGGGTGAAAAAATATTAAATATTGTGTATTTTTTGTGACGGTCCCAAATATTGAAGAAGGGACTAGTATCTCCAAAATTTTAGTAGAAGAAAAGTTAGCTGCATGCGTGAGTCTTGTACCAAATATCATTTCTACATATTGGTGGAAAAATCAGATTGATGTTGAGAAAGAACAATTACTGATCATAAAAACAATTGAAGAAAAAAGCAACCAAGTCATTCAAAAGGTCCGTGAAATACATAGCTATGAAAATCCCGAATGTATAAGGATACCAATAACAAAAGGCTCAACCCAATATTTACAGTGGATTGCTGATGTCGTAAGTTATAATAAGGAGTAAAAGTTATGGATTTTGATATTTTTCGTGTTGATTGGATACTTGTTAGCTCTGTTAGTATAATTTTTTTAATAATTTTTTTAATTTTGGTTAAAATCTATAAAATATTGACACGATGGAGGTATAAATTAGCTAATGAAGATATCTCCATATCATCTTATAAATCAATCGAAAGAAAGGATGAGTTTAATATTAAGGTTTGTTTATGGAACTATGCAATTAATAATAAACTCTCTAATAAAAACGACCCTATCATATTTGTTCTTCGTACGAAGAGAAGGATGAGTCTGTTAAGAGTTATTTCCGAAGGACTCAGTAGTTATGGATTAAGAGTGGTTAATTTAATGTTATCTATTAGTAAAAAATCATTATTTGATATATCCAACGACAAAATTAACGATGAAGCAAAAAGCATAATCGATTCTATAATAAAAGCTACAGCTGGATCAATAAACAATGATAAATACATAATAATATCTTTTAATGATAAAATTTGCAATGCGATATCCATAAAAAATGAAAAAAATTACTTGGGTCATATTATAATAAATTCTAAGGTAAATTTTATAGAGAAACCAGAAAATTTAACAAATGAAGCAGAAAATAAATCCTTAAAAAAGGTATACCTCATATTCAGTGAATATAACATTATTAAATTCAAAAATAAAACTCTTGAGAAATGTAGCATACAAAAATTAAATAATTCAATCATAATTGGTGATGCTTCTCGAAATTTTAAATATTTTGAAACTGTTTTATTTGGAAATATTCTAAATCTCATTAATAAAATCAGACTTTAAATGAATTTACAATGAATAAAATATTAAGAAATCATAATAGAATCATTAATTATAATGCAAATCATTGGGAACTTCTGAATAATAAAAGACTGCAAGCTTTAAAATTATTAAATCTATTTGTCATGGAAGGTTTTAAACCGTACGTGTTTGGAAGCATAGCTCGTGGAGATGTGCATGTAGATAGTGATATTGATATTATATTTTTGCAAAGAATATCATCATTTCTAATCGAGCATGTTTTGTTCAAAAATGGTTATGATAATTATTTTAGAGAAATAATAATGGCAACTCCAGGAGATACAATAAAACTGTATATTTATTTAAGTGAATTAGAAAGTATTATAATCCCCATATCCCCTTTTAATAAAAGAAGCTTAGACTTTTATTCATTTGGAGGAAAAGTTAATCAAAATCAGTTAAAAAGAAAAATTAGAGTTCCTGGAATAGATAAACGCTTAGTTCTTATCAAACCTACAAATGAGGGTCATGAAGAATCGTCAATTATAGGTAATGAGCATAATGCGGCTAAAGAAATCAAAGTAGATATTGAAACAATTTTAGAAAGAAGGAATGTACTTTTAAGAAGAGAACAATATGGGCGTACTGGGGTGTTTTTAAAAAGATCTCTTAATCCAGATGAATCTACTGAGGATGTTCTAAAATTACTTGCTAAAAAAAAAGCAATTATTAGAAAAAAATTACGGGAAATATGAGAAAAAAAAAAATAATTAATTCAGGAAAAGAAACCTTTTTTATAAAACGAAGAGGGATTCCAAGGGGATGCAAATTATGCTTAAAGGGAGCAAAAACAGTATTATTTCTCAATGGATTATGCCAAAATCCAGATCACTGCTACTGGTATTGCCCCATTTCTGAAGAAAGAAAAAATAATTCATTGAGATTTGCTAATGAGATCCAAATCACTACTAAAGAAGAAATTCTTGAGGAAATTAATAAAACCGATGCCATGGGTATGAGTATCACGGGAGGAGATCCCCTGTTTACACCAAATATTAAATCTACACTTGAAATAATTAGATTTATCAAACAAAAAAAAGGTGCAAAATTCCACATACACATCTATACAAATGGTGTTAATTTTGATGAAAATTTAGCTCTCGAACTTGCAAATTCTGGTTTAGATGAGATCAGATTTAACCCTTCCAGGAAGAATTGGAATGTAATCGATTTAGCTCTAAAAAAAGGGATGCGTGTTGGTGCTGAAGTGCCTTTAATTCCTCAAGAAGATTATATAAAAGAATTAGAAGAATTAATTATCTATTTAGATAAAATCGGAGCTGATTTTATCAACTTAAATGAATTCGAATATAGTATAACAAATAGTACTAATCTAAAAGAGCGTAGTTTTGAATTAAAGTATGGGACAATAGCTTCTGTAAAGAATAGCTATGAAATGGCATTAGATCTACTAGATCGAATGGCTCCCAAAGTTTCAATTAAAATTCATTTTTGTACAACTTTTGCAAAAGATCATTGGCAATTAAGTAAGCGATATTATCGCCGGGCAAAAAAAATACGAAAATCGTATGAATCAATTTCTCCCGAGGGTTTATTGATCTTTAGCCAAATCGAAGGATCCTCAGATCAATTAAATGAAATAAAAGAACAAATTTTAAAAATTTCAAGATTAAAACCACACCTTTTAGAAATTGATGAAGAAGGATTAAAACTCCCATTTAGAGTTGCCCTGAATGACGATTTGATTCAACTAATTAACAAGAGTGGATTAAAATTTTACATATTGGAAACAACTCCATTCAGGGAGCAAAAATATCGACAAATTACAGAGAAATCACCAATTGATTCATTTCGGGAGGAAATTGGATTAAATGAAGATAGAAAAAGTTAAAATTAAGGATTTAGAACAAATAATTTCACTTGAGAAAACCACTTTCAAAGCTGATTCTTTTTCAAAAGAATCAATTGAACAGTTAATACATGATAACAATTTTTTTCTTAAACTGGTAAATGACGATGGAAAAATAATAGGATTTGTAATAATTTTAGAGCAAGAAAGAAAAACGCTCAACATCATAAATTTCCTCATAAAAGAAGGATATCGACATAAGGGATTAGGCTCTTATCTCTTGAATCATGTTATAATGGAAGTCGAAAAATCACAAATTTTTAAACGAATCATCTTAAATGTTCGAATCTCTAATTTGAGTGCTCTTAAGCTTTATCAGAACCATAATTTTCGTATTATCAAAGAAATTGATAATTATTACCGCATAGGGGATAATGCTTACTTAATGGAGCTTAAACTCTAGCTTTTTATCATTAACTTAAACTTATAAATAAAAACTATTATAATATCTGTATCTATAAATGCTACAAATTCAGATTAGTATTTAAAATAAGGAATGCTGAGGTATAATGACCCCAATTGATAATGAACTGAAAGAGGATATAAAAAAGGGCGTTACTCTCCAAAAAGTAGACGAAAAAGAAATGCAGCGACGCGAGGAAGAAAAGAAGAAGCGCATGGAAGAATTGGAGAAGATAAAAGAAGCTCTTGGAGATAAATAATCTATTTTTTTATAATTTTTTTTTATTTATTTTTCTAATTTGGAGCATATAACTTTATTGGAAAAAATACTTTTCAATTACTAATACCTTTTAGTTTTAACCTTATCATTAGATCAAATGATTGTAAATGAAGATTCTGGACATAAATGAGAAATTGGGAGAAGTTTCAGTTCAGATCGAGAACTTAAACGATTTATGGACCCTATACAACATAATAGCAGAAAATGACAAAGTTGCTGCCCGAACGCAGAGAAGAATAGTATTAAAAGAAGGTTCTAAAGGAGAACGTAAACCAATGTATCTTAAAATTAATGTGGAAGATTTCTCATTTCATGAATTTTCGAATCGTTTAAGGATCAAGGGCACAATATTAGAAGGACCTGACGATTTTGTAAGTTTTGGAACCCATCATACTTTAAATATTGAAATTGGCCAGAAATTGGTTATCATAAAAGAAAAATGGTTGAAAAACGAAATAAAGAGATTAAGTGAACCCTCCAAATTCGAGGTTAATTTTAATATGATTATTGTTGCTATAGAAACAGGTTTAGCTACAATCTCCCTTACTACAAATTTCAGCCATAAAAGAATTGCTACTATAAAAAGAAACATTCCTGGAAAGCGATACGAGCAAACACATAGAAATAAAGCATATCAAGATTTTTTTGCGGAAGTAGATAAGATACTTGGAGAAAATTTGAAGATAAATGATATTAATTTAATCGTTTTATGTGGACCTGGAAGTGTTAAGGAACATTTTTTGACCTATTTGAAAGAAAAAGCAAAAGTACCTTATCAAAATAAAATTCAGACCTTTCATGCGAGTTCTGGGACAGAAAGTGGAATTATTGAGATTCTAAAATCAAAAAAATTAGCAAAAATAAAAAGTAATGTTAAAATTCTACAAGAGAGCCAAAATATAGAGGATATCTTTACTTTGTTTGATAAAAATCCCGATCTAGTTGCGATTGGATTTGATGAAATAGATATCGCATCGGAGAATGGTGCAGTAAAAGAATTGTTTCTTGTTGATACTCTAATTCGAGGAGCGAAAAAAAATCAAAAATTACGTATTGAACGAATAATTAGCAATGTAGAGAAATCACAAGGAGTAATCCATATTATGAGTAGTGAGCATCCAACTGGACAACGTATTGAAGATTTGGGATCTCTCGTAGCTATCCTAAGATATAAATATTAACTAATAATGGCGTATTAAATGTATAATGATACAATTTATGTTAATGAGACATCAAACATCCCATTGATGGGTGTAGATTTTTTAGGTTTAATAGATCGCGGGACAAATATTATTGAAATTAAACCTATAACATTATGTAATTTGAAGTGCAAGTATTGCTTTGTTAGCGCTGGAGAATATCAAACAAACTTTATTGTTAGTTCAGAATATATAGAAAAAGGAATAAAAAAAATAATAGAAATCAAAGGAGCTCATGATTTAGAGATACATATTGCACCTTATGGTGAAAGTTTATTATATCCCGAATTATATGACCTATTGGAGAAATTATGGCGAATAGAAGGAATTTCACTAATTTCTATGCAAACCAATGGATTACTGTTAACTAAAAAAAATATCGAAAGATTAGAATTATTAAAACTAACAAGAATAAATATCAGTCTAAATACACTAAATGAAAATCTAGCAAGAAATTTGTGTGGATGCAAATCTTATGGTGTAAATGTATTATTAGATAATATAAAATTACTTATTGCATCAAAAATCGATGTATTAATTGCACCGGTATGGTTTCCTGGAAAAAATGATGACGATATTGAGGATATAATCAAATATGTACTCTCCTTAGAAAATCAAGGATATTCCCAAATCCCAAAAATTGGTATACAAAAATACTTAGTATATAAAACGGGAAGAAAACTCAGTAGAACCCATCCAAAATCGTGGGGATACTTTTATGAGCAGCTTTCAAATTTGGAAAAAAAATACGGATTAAAATTAAAACTTGGACCTAAAGATTTTGGAATTCATCGACGAGCATCGATCCCTACTTTAAATTTAAAAAAAAATGATGAAATAAAATTAAAAATCGTATCTAAAGGACGTTGGGGTTCGGAATGTATTGGTAAAATTACTGAAGATATAGGCATAAAAGTGCTACTAAAAAATCCACTTAAATTTACGGATAATATGATTGGAAGTGAAATAAAAGTGAAAATTATAAAAGCTAATTATAAAGATAATATCTTGACAGCCAAATTTCCTCCTAATTAAATCACGATAAAAAACCTAAAAATTATAATATCAAATCATTATAAAAATAATATCAATAAAATGATTATTTTATCGAGTTGAAAATTTTGAGTCCAATAATAACACATGAAGATGAGTTAGAATTAGCTAAAATTGAGCAAGAACTCGTTAAAGAAATTAAAAAACTAGCCAAAGCTCAATCAACACTAGTAAATTCTCAGAAAAAATACGCGGAAAATTTAACTAAAGCCAATTTCGCAAGAGAAATGATGAATCGAACTTATAGGGACGTTTTAAAACAAATGCAAACATTGGTAAGAGAAAAGCGGTCTAATATTAAAGATGAAGAAGTAAGATTGTTTGATGATATTATCCATCAAAATGATAAATATATTGAAGCTAACAAGGGTTATATTGATTCAATAAAAAATCTTACACTGAAAAAGGATTATTTAATTGAAAAAGAAGAAGAATTTGCTGATGCACTAAACGAGGTGGCCCAAAGGAGAAGCACTATCATAAAAAAGGCTTTATTTGTTGAAAAAAAGAAAAACAACTTGGAAGAAGGCGAAAAAATAAAAATTTATGAATCTGAATTAAATGATATTCAAAGAGAATTTGATAGAGCTCGAGATGTAATGCTTAAAAAAATTAATCAATTTTTACAAGTAAGAGACGAGGTAGACAATTTATGGTTAAAAATAAAAGAAACCGTATCCAAGTCAAGCTAACTAATTCTTTATTATTTTTTTTCGAATATCAACTTAATAACTTTTCCTAAGTAACTGCTTAAATTTATTAAACATCTCTAACATATAATTATTAAAAATTTCTATGAAAATCAGTTAATATTTACCGAGATTAAAAAATGTGTGCAGAAGAGTTTACCAGCTTTTTAGAAAATGCTCGTAAATCACCGATTGAAGAAAAGATTAATGCTTTTGGAGATATTGTGGAAAAAATGATGACAATGTTTCTAAGGATCCCAGATCTAGTTGATCAAGCTCTATTAACAATAAATCAGCAAATTACAACAATGGAATCACGAATTAATACCATAAATACAGAAGTATCTAATATAAAAGCTAAATCAGCGCTCTCTACTCCAATTGTAGCCGCACCTAGCGCTCCAAGTAGTGCACCTCCCCCATTAGGGGGACCACCCGGAAGACCGCCCGGGGGACCGCCCGGAGGACCGCCCGGAGGACCGCCCGGGGGACCACCCCCATTACCTGGAGGACCTGGAGGGAATCGACCAGCAAATCCACAAAGTTTAAGGGGAGCAATAATGGGTGAACTAAAACAATTATTTGCCAAACGTAACCAAGAATAATGTACCTAAGTTAATTACTTCATATTCCTTTAAGATTTTTAATCCAATTACTTATCTCATTCTATTTAATTTTAGACCTAACATAATTAAAATGAGTAGTGATAATGGATGAGAATTACGTTGCTATAGTAAATAGAAAAATAAATAAACTCATTCCTATCCTTTCTATGAATTATTTCATAGATCTGGGGCTAAATCTGCATATCCAGAAATTGATCCTCAAAATCAAGGAGATTTGGGATCTATTTAGTAAGCTCTCTAACATAAATATATGTTCCGATTAGCTTTAACTTGATGATTTTATTTAATAAAATAGCATTTAATAATTAGTATCAATTCATTCTTACAAATCAATTGAAACAAAAATCATATAAAAGATTTAGTTTCTAAATTTGAATTATTAAAACTCTAAAAATCCAGGGTCATCAAAGATATCTTCAATTTTCTTTTCACGCTTTACCTTCCCTTCCGTTTCATCAAATAACGAATCTTCATCAGTTTTAATACCTTTTTCAAGTTCAAGAGTGTCCAATTGTAGCAAAGCTCCCTTTTCAAGTTGCTTGTATTCTTCGGATTTTGTACGCCACTGAGTTGCCATTTCCAATTTATCACCCTCTTCCTCATCCAAAGCCGCTGCTGCTTTTGCTCGACATATATCCGATAAAATAGAATACGATAAAGCTAATTCACCCCATTCATTTTCTTTTTTTAATTTAGAGATTCTTTTTTCTAACCTTTGTAGCTCTTGGTCCGCGTAATAAATGTCAATGAAATCTCCAAAAGCATCAACTGGTTCGGATATAGAATTAACTATCACGTCTCTATTTAATCCACAATATCCACATTTGACCGTTGCAATTGCTGACTTTCTAATATTTTCTACTTTGACGCTTTTCTCCCCACAATTTGGGCATGTGAAAATTTTTGGCACTTTTTTTACTCGTTTATACGATTGTTGCTTTCTTTTTCTTCTTCCCATAGAACTTCACGCGAAAATTATTACAATAATGATAAGTGAACCAAAACTAAAAAAATTTCGCTTTTTTAAAGAGAAATTATAGGAGACCATAAAATTTTTTAGGAATGCTTAATTATGATCATTACTCTTTTTAATTGAAATGATTAAAATTAAGATGAGTGGACAATAGGCATGGAACATAAGTCTCTTTCAATAGAAGAAGATGAAAATTTGTTAATCCGGATCCTTGATGATGTAGATATGCGTTACATCATCTTATTTATGTATATTATTCGTAATGATTTATTTAAAGATCTAACTGATTCAAAATTGATTGAATCTTATGATAGAGTTTTAATCTTGGATGAAATTTTTAAAAATAACGTAATTAAATTTTGGGATGAAGATTTTATTGGTATAATGATAGATCTAGGGGTTTTCAAAAATGTAAGGAGTTTAGGCGAATTTAATAAATTAGAAGGAGATTTTATACTCAAATTAGGAGAAGAAACCATCACAATTGAAAATGACACGATTTCCATACCTGATGATGTTCTCTTCCTAATTATAAAAAAAAAATTCAAGTTTCTAACCAGAAGAAATTTCAATCTCGCACTCACGAGATTAAAGAGTGTTAGTTGTGAAAAAAGCAGTGTTATTCATCCATTTATATATGAAATTGGAGAACATGACTACACACTTTCTAATGATCTCTATTATATATTAGATCATTATGGTAATATCTATCAAGCGATTAAAATTGAAATCACAATTGAAGGATTTTACCAACGATTTGAAGAATTAATGGAAAAAGTCAATAATTACATTGAGTTATTTGATCCCGTATTAAATTCTAAATCCGGAATGAAAAAGATAGATGAAGCAATAGAACAAGAAAAAGAAGTTATTTCTTTTTTAAAGGATTCTAAAATTCAATTATCAGATAAATTTGATTTAGATAATATTGAAAAATCAAATGATATATATAAAAAATGGTACAAAGATCTAACCTTCTTATTAAATTCCAGATGCGAATTAAATAAGATTCAAGTTCAGATTAATGAATTAAGAAACTATTATTCTGGGAAAAACAAAAAACATAATTATATTAAATTCATCGAAAAAATCTCTTTTAATGAAGATGGACTAGTAAATATTATTCAAGACACGCTCATAAAATTAAGAGAAATAATTGTGGAAATTAATGACAAAATTTCAGATTTGACTAAAAAAGAATTGAAGTTATTAAATTTAGATTATGAAAGATTAATAATAGAAAGCAAGAATGAATAATTATGAAATGTCCCTCATGTAATGTTGAAATGGAACCTCTTGTAGCAGGAATTTTCCAATGCCCTCAATGTAGAAAGATATTGAAGCCTAAAGACAAAAACAGTGAACAAATTTCAGAAGAAACCGACAAGAAAGGAGAATATTTAGATGGAGAGTATTTCCATACCCAGCTAACTCTGAATAAAGAGTATGAAATTTGTGAGAAAGGGATAATTATCAGTAAAACTGAAGCTAGAGTATTAGCAGCTTTAATTTGTCATAGTACCTTGTTAAAAAGTGAGAGATACGTAAGAATTTCGTGGTGGAAAACATACCAACATGCAGGAATGATTAAAATTTATGATAATAGCGTGTTAAATAATTTAATTAAAGCATTGGAAAAAATTGATGAATTTTTCGATGAATTATGGAATTGGAAAGGAAGTTATGGTAAAACCAATTCAGAAACTAAAGAGGATGCAGACAAAAATAAAAAATTAGACATCATTAAATATCGCATCCTTGAGAATAAAACATGCCCCAATTGCCAGCAGAAAATGGAAAAACATAAATCTCATTATATATGCCAACATTGTTCAGAAATTGTGATTTTAGAAGGATATAATCAACCAATTTTTAATATTGATCCTGAAGACCTTGACTTGCAATTTCATAGTAATTTTCCTATTAATTTCTACATGCCTATAAGTGGAATCACCATCAAATGGCTTGTAGGTGAGTGGAAAGCGATAGTTGTCATCTATTCAAGTAATAATCCAAATAAACGATGGCTTAGATTTTATTGGTGGACTCGAGATTTTAGTAAACTAATTAAATATGGACAGAGAGAGATGGCTGAAGGCACTCAAATGGGATGGAAAGCGCAAAAGGGAGTATCGTCTCCAAATATTTATGATAAAAAGGATATTAGACCATTGATCAATGCTCTAAAAAAAATATCTAATGATTTAAATTGGACCTGAATTAGGTGGTGCAAAATGGGGGAAATTATAGATTCGACTTGGAGGCAACTCTTACAATCTTTTGAAAAAGGTCTTGAATTAGCAATTGAGCAAGTGGCAAAACGGGATGTTGAGAATATACCCGGAGCAAAAGATGCCTTAATACAAAGACTTGAAAATATGAAGTTACATTTCCCACGAAATGATGGGGACTTATTTAAGAAGGCAATAAATGAAAAAATTCAAAATTTTTTTTTCCCTAAGACGAAGAATTTCTCAGAAGCATTTAGTAAGATTTTAAAGTCCCGAACCCACGAACAAGACTTTATTATAAATGAATTACTTAATGGTTTTGTCTCCTCAAAAGCAAAAGCAATTGCATCAGGAACTCAAACTCCTATTATAGATAGAATGGTCGAAGCTTTCAGTAAAAGGAATGATTTTCATATCGTAGATCATCAATTTTATGCAATGTTTGGAGATCCAAATAAACCTCGCCACTACATTAAAAAACAGCTGGAAGAACTTGTTAATATGTTTGGGTTAGTCTCTAAAAAATTAGTCATTGAGAAAGATGTAAGACGGAGCGAAGAAAAAATTTACACTTTTTTCACCTTTCCTGATGATATCATTAAAATTCTTGAAGAGAAATACTTGATACTTGATCCTAAATTAGGATATGCTTATGTATCCGAGAATTTTGATAGGAACGTATTTATATGCATGTTTTTAGCAAACATTGCAATAAATAGCGATAATATTGAAAAAATTGGAGGTTCTTATACCATAAACGGAATCTGTGCTATTTTCGCCTTAATTTTATTATTGAGTTTTATGCCAAAACTCTCCGTGGACGAAACTAATCCTATTTTAAATGATCCTGGTTATGATGAGAGTAATATGAGCATCATTCCAAAATCTTGGATGATGCGACAAGTATTAGAACCATTATTTGAACCACTTATAAAAATCATTGCTTATCGATTAGGAGGAGGTTTATGGCTGTCAAAAATCATTGATTCAGAAATAAATAAAAAAATTCATAATCAGATACGTTTCCTATTAAAAGATGTCAATAAATGGGTGTTAGGTGAATTGGTACGTGTTGAGATTCCGATTTTTGTGGAAATTGCTAATATTTTTGCAGAAATTGTAGTTGGATATGAAAATGAATAAATCATTAAATGAAAAATTATGAGTTACTCAAAAAAATCTACTAGAAAATCCGGTCGGAAGCGTGAAAAATGGACTGATATTTTACCAAGATATCTTACTTTTATCAGTCATATGAGACCAATTCTTAGAGAAACAAGAAAAATAATCAGTGATTTGGATGCGGATTTATTAAATGATACGGAAATATTAGATAAAATTCGTGAAGAAGAGGAAAAAAGAAATATAAGAAAAGTAAGAGCATTATCCGAATTTTCTGCAATGTATCGATCCAATATCTATGAAATAATCAAGAATTTTATCATTAAGTATAGGGGAACAATTCCAATTATTGATATAAAAGATTATATCATAGAATTTTTACAAGAATCAATCGGGGCTTTATATATTTTAAGACACATAACAAATCCAGATCAAAAAAATCTCGATGAGACGTACTTATATTCTCTTAGTAAATATATAGAAGAGCGTTTATTTCCTAAAGGAGCAAGTTTAAAAATAATATATGAAAAACTACTTAATTTTTCGAATGAATATTATGAATGCCAAAGGCATTTATTGCAATCACACACCTATTATCGAGAGAAACTTGAAAATTTAGATTCATTTGAAATACCTGGTATTTCTCCAAAATTATATCAAATAATTAACAATATAACATCATTATTTAATCTTGATCCTAACTTCGGTGATTTTCCCGAACAGCCTAATCGTGAAATTCCAATGATTTTAAAAAGTGAAATATTTTTACCTTATATAGACTCCATTGCTAATGCTGAAGAAGAATCTATCGAAAATTTAGCTGAACGAATTGGAATGCGTTTAATCGATGATCTATTTTTAGCACCTAAAGAGGAATTTGTAAGTATATTAGAAGAAAATAATTTTTTAAGGACAAATAAACAATCCGATGGAACTATAAGATATTTTCCTCAATTCAGTAATGAAACCCTTATCTTACATTACCTTGCTTTTGTTTCTCAACGCAGAGGCTTTTTATCAAAAGAATTAATTAATTGGATTTCGATGAATTTTGCATTTTTAATATATATGGGGATTTTAAAATGGAAATTATCAGAGGAAAATATATTTTATACAATTTTTAAAGATTTACAAACCAATGAAAAAATATTACCTTATTTAATGAAATTAATTTGTTTTCCGAATTATCTTGGATTAGATAAAATGAAAATAAGAGATTCAATTCAGTATAGAAAGGAAATATTTAACTTTATTGGGTCGCAAATCGATAATTTAAAAGAGCTCATTGATGAAATTGCTCTATTTTGTGAAAAGTTTGATAAAGAAAGAAAAAAACCTAAGTAAGAATAAACCGAAAAAAGAGGTGAAAGAAAATATCCAAATTAAAAGATGATGTTGAAAAAAAAGTAGTGTATACTGACGATGTTATTAAAGAAAGAATTGGAAAATATGGTGCGGTATATTTTCCAGAAGATATAAAAGAATCAGTTGATGATATATTAGGAAATGATATAATCAAAGATCTTCTCGAAGAATTTTTTAAAGCCTTGAATAAGTATTATGAATTCATTGAAAAGTTAAAAAATACAAACTTAAATCCAAATCTCACTGTACTTTTATATGGACCTCCAGGAACGGGAAAAACCTCACTAACCAGGGGATTTGCAAAAAAATATAATGTGCCAATTTGTGTTGTAGAGTCAGATCGCCTTGTTTCACCATTATTAGGAGATACAATTAAAAACATACGAAATGTAGTTGAGTTATCCTCAGAAATTTCTAAAGAAAGAGGTGCTTTTGTTTTATTTTTTGATGAAATTGATGCTATTGGATCAGAACGATCCAATATTCATGAGGTAGGAGAGATCAAACGTGCTGTTATTTCTTTTTTACAAGTAATTGATAGAGTAAATTATGAAGGGGTACCCCTTGCTATTTTTGGAGCTACAAATCACCAACATCAATTAGATTCAGCAATATGGAGGCGATTTACATTTCATTTCAAGTTTGATTTTCCAGACTATAATCTTAGAAAACAGATAATTGAAGCTTTTTTAGATAAAATCAAGCAAGCAAAAATAGGCGTTGATGATCAAATTTTTACTCGTTTAGATGATGAATATAATCGTATACAAAAGATTGAAAAAGATATCACAAATAAAATGGGTCAAAAAGTCACGGAATTTGACGATATGGTATTATGGAATGAAATCTCTAAAAAAATTAAAGGAGAGGGGTTATTAAAATTAACTCATGGGTATTCTGGATCTGATATTGAAAGAGGGACTAAGGTTGCATTATTAAAGGCTATATCTAGTGATCTCCTAACTTACGATCTCTTCCATGATTCCTTAAAATTAGTCGGTGGCACAGCAATTCATGTCGAACGTCAAAATACATTAGCTACAACTAAAAGTATAAAAATAGATGAAGGAAATGAGAAAAAACTAAATAGCACTAAAAAACCCCCTGAAATTTAATTCCTTAAAAGAGTTATAAAAAAAGAAGTGATGAATAATGTCAAAAGATTTAATTTTTGATTTAAATAGAATTAAGTGCATTACAGAACCATTAAATACCTTGCAAAATAGATTGAATTCCCTTTCTTTTTCCATAGAACAAGTCAACCAATCAAAAAAGCAGATTTATGAAGTAAATTCTCTTAAAATTGAAAAAACACAGATTGAAAAGATGTTAACTCACCTCCAAGAATTATATAATGAACTCACTCAAATCACTAACAAGAATATCACTAATTTCCTTAATTTTCAAGATAATTTACTAAAAAAATACAAGGAACAATATAAAAATCATTTACTAAGACTGAATATTGATCAAGAAAAGAGCAAAATTCTGGGGCTTTACTTAATTTCCCAGCAAAAAATTAGTAAGGTAAATCAACAGATTTCCTATGTTAATTCTATTTTGATGAATGATTGGTTTAATCTTTTAGATTCATTAAATCAAAATTCAATTTTTATGAAATTAATCCCTGTAATAAGGGATTATTACGGAAAAATTACAGCTATAAAATTAAAAAAAGAATTGGAGATGATTCCTGAGGAATTTGATAATGAGATTAAAAATGATTTCAAGAATGCTTTTTATGACGATCCTGATTTATCTTTTGAGAAATTCTTTAGTGAATATGAAAAATTGCTAACAGCCTCTGATTTAAACAAGAGAAGAGCCCTCCTACAAAAAATGAAGGAAAAAGAAGAATTAGAGAAATTGAAATTAAAGCAAGAAGAACAAAATCAAGGCTATCAAGATTACCTAAAATTGTCAGCAAAAGAATTTGAAAGACGAAGGAGGAAAAAATCAAGAGAAAAATTAAGTAATATCGATGTTCCTTTCAATCAATCTAAAGAATTAGAAATTAGTGAAGAAATATCTGAGAAAATAGAATTATTTAAATCTCAATTCGAAAAAAAATTTCAAGATGAAAATTTAATTGGAATAGACCAAGAACAAGACCCTGTAGATTTAATTAGAAAGAGGAAAAAATTGAAGGCAGAAGAATTTAAGAAATTCAAAAAACATTTTGGTCAGGAATGAACAAATGAATATTAAAGATGAGCATGGACAAATAACTATAGGAACACGGAAATATCTCATCCAAGATCGATTAACTTTAATCATTGGTAAGATTAAAGACGATGATATAATCTCTATTAAGGATGAAAATTTAGTTGAATTAATCACAAATTTAGATCCTATACCCGTAGAGAATTTAATAAAGAATCTAGATTCTTTTTACCCTATGATTAAAGAATCAATTAATCTTTTAAAATATTTAAAGAATTATCTTAAATCAATCGATTTAAATACTGATTTATTATCAAATCTAATTAATCTGACTCACAAAATAATAAAATTGTTTCAAATCATTACACTAAATAATGAAAAATCTCGACTCAATAAAGAATTAGAGATTGCTAAAACATTTAAACAATCAAGTGAAATAAAAGCAATTTCGGATTTATTAGAAAAGTTAAATAAATCATTAATAGAAAACAAAACCAAATTAAGCTATTTAGCACAAGATTATCAAAAAAAGAAAAATCAAATTGACAATGTAAATAAAGATATCCAGAAGAATAATGATATTTTACAAAACTTGACAAATAAAAAAAAAATGTGTTTCAGCTATATTAATAAAATTACTCGTAATATGGATATATCCTCAAAATTAATAACAAATGAAGAAGAACTCAATTCTCTTTTAGATTTAGATTCTGAAATGACAAATGCTGAGAAGATCAGATTATTACAAATTAAAGCAAGAGAAATTCAGTACGAGATTAACAAATTAAAACTAAATCTTGACGAAATTTCACAGATACATGACGATTTATTCCCCCAATTTAAAATCATTACTCAAGATTATGATAAACTAGTACATTTGATAAAGGAAGATGAAAATAAAGCAAAGATAAAAGAAAATGAACTAAAAAAGGCACTTACAAGTTTAGATGTAAGCTTGAGTGAACAAGTACAAAAAATCGATTTTAAGTCTATTAAAACCCCTTCCCAAATAGAACTCGCATTATCAGATCTTGAATTAAGAATGGAAACGATTTTAACAAGTGAAACGTATGTAAATGATGATTCTATCATTAATTTTGAGGCTTTAACAGACGAACTTGGCAAATTAATTAACTTTTTAAATAAAAATAAAAATAAAATGACTATTTCTGATGCAGATCAAAAATTCGATAAAATGTTCGAAGGGTATTTCATATTAGAGTCTCATGTGACTAAATTAGAGGAAACACTCAATTTATTGTTAAATGAGATAAATTTACGAATAAACCTAGAAATATCAATTACAGAGGATTATAAAAAATTATTAATTCATCCTCAATTTACCAGAACCAAGAACGATAATTTACCATTTAATGACCTAACTACCCCTGAAAAGATTTATTTTATAATTATATTGCAAATTGCAATAAAGATGCTCCAAAGATCAAAAACAATCATTATTTCAAATGCTTTTATTCCTGATACTTATAATAAACGAGGATCAATATTCAGAACAATTCGAAAATTAATTCAATTGTTTGAACGAAATTCAACTTTCAATGATTATACGATCGTCTTTATCATATCTAATTTAGAACTAAAAAATCAAATTAACAATATAAAAATAATAAAAATTATAGATAGTGACTAGATTATGGAAAATCAAGAAATTGAAAAAACGGTTAGAAAAATAACGAAACTCATTTTAACAAATCCTCAAAAGTTAGTTAGAGAAGAAGACTTGAAAACCCTTAGTAGTAACCAAGATTTTGAGGAAATTATAAGTGAAGTTTACCAAAATTTGCAAAATGTAGGATTTGAACTAATAAAAACTAAATTTTTTGATCAAAACTTCTACGTGTTAACCACCGATGGAATGGATGATACAATATCACCCTCCCAATATGGAATTTTGGCATTGATAACAGCTCTTGGTAAGGAATTAGAAGAAAATTTACCAAAAAAAGATCTTATGACCCTATTTTCTGATGTGTGGGATTCAGATATTAAATTTTTAATTGCTAATGATTATTTAAGAGAAATTGAAGATTTAGACATTATTAGGGTTACACCGCTTGGTAAAGCCATATTGAAGAATATAATTCAAGATCTAAGATTAAAAAACTTGCTTAATGTTTTTGAACAAGAAAGACCTTCTTAAATTGGAAAAAAAATAAAAGGATACAATTATTTCTCAATATCTAGTATAAATTGCTCATAAATTTTCTTTACGCGATCAGAAGAAGGACCCGTCCCTCTCACACCATTTTCATCAACGATAATTTTACCATTTAATATTGAAATGATGTTTTGATCTTCTATGTAATTAACGTGTCCAGAGAAAATCGTCCCAATTCTCTCTGATAAAGCTTTCATGGGAAATGGTTCATCCTCTATTGTCACAAAATTATAAAATGAGCTACGTATTAATAATTTAGGAAAAGCATGATTTTTATGGTTCTTAGCGTTTACAAGTATAAGATTTGAATCTTCGGAGACTCCTTTTAACTGACCTACAAAAAATCCTTCTCCTTCTAGGTAGACCTTGACGATCTTATCAATAAGTAGACCTAATTCTTGATTGTATGATCTAAGCGACATGTTTATGATTAATAATGAATATTTTCTATATAATTAATATTAGAAATGTTCTTTTGCTTTTATTCTTAATTTAGTTCAAAACACATTTTCTTGCAATTTTCTCATGAGAGGAGCAAATTTATGAATTTAGAAATATTTTCCCCAGATTGAGCACTTGTCGTAATTACTTCTAAATTAGGGTTGATATTGCGTGCATCAGAAATCATCTCCTCAATATTTATATCCATAACATCCATTAAATCGATTTTATTAATTACCGCTATATCTGACATCTTAAACAATAACGGATGCTTTTTTATTACCCATTCTCCTTCCGTGATTGATACAACTACAATCCTCTTGTCAGCACCTAAAATAAAATCGGATGGACAAATCAAGTTACCCACATTTTCAATAAAAACAATATCATAATCTTTTAAATCAATATTTTTTAGTACTTGATTGATATGATAAGAATTTAAAGCACATTCCCTTCCTGTATTCACTTGGATCGATTTTGCCCCATGCTGTTCTATTCTGTCAGCATCAATTCTTGTTGCTACATCCCCATTAATCACAAGCACATTAAAATCATTGGAAATATGACTAACGATTGCCTCCAGTAAAGCTGTTTTACCTGCTCCAATAGCGCCTACAATATCATAAGATTTTATCTTATTTTTTTTGAATAATTCATTATTCGCAGAAGCTAATTTCTCATTATTTCCTATTAAATCTTCATTTAACTCGATAATTTTCATGATCTTTTTTCTTTTTTTTTAATTTCTTTTTATTTGATATTGAAAAAGAATCCAAGCTCCTAAAATTCCACCTAAATCAGGAAGATAGACCACGAAAGAAAGAGGACTAAACAATATTGGGAATATTCTTAATATGATAATGACATATAAGAAAGTTTTCCCTTTCAATCTTATAGGAATAATCGCCATGAATGCGGTTATTTCTTGATTCATGATGGGGAACAAGGAATATGAAATTAAACCTAAAATTCCTCCCCACGCGAATCCCATAGGAATTGCATTTATTATGGTTATTGGAACTATTTCAATCAATGTGAGTCTTAAAAGGATGAAAAATAGAAGGGAAAAAAAACTGGAGACCATGAAAAGCTTGAAAAGAAAAAATGATCCAAATCGTATTTCAATAGTTCTGGACAGCAAATATGTGAAAAAAAGCATGATAGCTAAAAAAATTATATCCAAAAAGGCATAGAAGCTAAATAGATCGATATCTGTAATAAAAAGCGAAGTGATAATCGTTTGAAATGCATAATTATTGATCAATCCGCTCAAACTAAAATATATGTATAATTGAAGATTAAATTGTCTAAATAATGAAGCCACTATGGATAAAATTAAAATAAAAATCAAAAGCGCTTTCGTACCTCCAAAATTCGCATTCCAATTATTTGATCGTTTCACCCTTGGTATGTAATGTTGGTCTTGACGTTTCAAATAATTATTCAGTTGTTTTTGTTGTTTTGACTTAGACTTTAACTTTTGTGGTTTAATAAGTAAAGGATTCCCTCCTGTAGACGTGTTTGGCACTAAAGGGACGTGTTTTAATTCAAATGTACACTCATGATTCTCGGGTAATCTATGTTTCTTGCAAAAAACCCCACCACAATATTTACATTTAAAAGGCAAATACCCAATTTTTTCTCCACAAAATTCACAAAAAGACATGAGATTGAATTATCCTAAGACATTAATTTAAAAATATCAACTATTTCTTTGATATTTTATCATTATATGATATAAAAAAAATAATCTGTTAAATTTTATGATATTGGGATATATGGATTGGATCCAACAGGAGCCGATATGCTAATCAATGTTATGACTAATAAAACTGCTAAAGGTATGATAAGTGAGATGTAGACTTTTTTATTCCACTTCCAAATATTTTGACCATCTAAAATACCCATTGGGATCATGTTAAATAACCCAAGCATAAAATTAAATTGAGCACCGTACCCAATAAAATAATTCAAGGGATATACTGAATTGGGTAAAATGAAGGAAATTAATAAAAGAATGGAACCGTAAATCAAATTAACAAGTGGTCCTGCAGCTTTGCATAATCCCGTTTTCCTGCTTATTTTATCTAAACCTAATACAACAACCGCACCAGGTAAAGCCATTCGCCCCAATGTTATTACAGTCATAAGTATTCCATAAGTAAGCAACCTAAATTTTGTTTGTAAACCAAAGTGTAGTGCTACCTGTCGATGACCGAATTCATGAAAGAGAAAAGCAGTCACATAAAATCCTGAAAGCATGAACCAAGCCCAGATTAAACCATATGATACAACCTCATAAAAAGACCATAAACCAATACCAAATATTATGATACTCGCGATTAAAAAATGTACTAATTCAGATTTATGAGACAATAGAATTCCTTTAAAATTTATCCCCGAATTTGGATCAAATGCATTATTGGGTAGTTGTTTTTCTTGTTTATACCAAGTATATGTGCCATCAGTGGTCCCTCTAACTACAGAACTTCCTTGCACTGCCTCAATTGTGGATGATTGATATGAGGAAGTGGTTGATTGAGGGGTTGTTTGAAAAGCGTGAATGTTTAAGGATTCTTTTACTAGATTACATTCATGATCTATTGGATTTTTATGAAAAGAACAATAATTTTGATCACATTGAGAGCAATGATGTATTTCTGAAACATTTTCTCCGCAATGATAACATGTTGGTATGATAGAAGACCTTTTTATGATAATTTACAATATAATTTGATATAAAATTCTAGGCTTTTAATGTTAATCCAAATTGACATCAAAATAGATTTATTAAGATGTAGTTGGATAAATTAAGTATATTCAAAAATATTGAAATTGAAGTAGAAATTAATAATGAATGATGAAGAAAGTAGACAAGATTCCGAGGATATAAATAAAGAACGAAAAAAATTAGATGAGTTAGGAGTGAATAGTACCTGGAATCTCTTATCTGATTTAACGAAGAAAAAAAAAAATGGCGATTAAAGAGTAGAATTTTCGTTTTATGGATGTCTTCTATAATTCACATTACTCTTTTAGATTCAAAAAATAATTTAAAGAAGAATTATTTTAAAAACTAATTAAAGTATCAATATTTGGTTGATTAATACGGGAAAAAACGTGGTCTATTGCCCAGTGTGTGAAGCAAATGTAGAACTAAGGCGAAAAAACTTTGAACACATTTATCATGAAGTTTTATGCTTCTTAGTCACTCTCACCGCAGGATTAGGATTCTTTGTATATCTCATTTTAAAATACAGTAAAAAGAAAAATCGTTGCCCAAATTGTGAAACCCAATTTGATCTCGATAACCTTCCTAATGTATTGAAGGAAGACTAATCAGTTATTATTTTAACCTTCATTTCCTTCTTGCATCGTGGGCAAGTCTTATCTTTATCTTTAAGATTTTTCTTTCTTAATGTTTTTTTATACTTGCACTTCGAATCTGAACACGTAAGTACAAATTTGGTTAGCATTTGTGAGTCTATCTTGGTTTCAAATTCAGATGGTTGATATTTAATATCGTCAATTTGCTCTTCAATAATTTCCTTTTTTGGAATTTGTTTTTTTTTTATTTTTTTTGGATCTGTTATCCATTTATCTAAACTCAAGGCACAATCACTGATTTTGAAGTATTTATTAGATCAAAATAAAATCATGTATTAATATTACTTATTCTTGTTATAAATAATAGTATTGTTATATATAAAAGAGTAAAAAAAATAATTTTTTTATTTTAAAATTCTAAAATACTTGCTCTTTCCCTTCTATTAATCGTTTCCTCAAATCAATTAGACTTTCTTTCCTCAGCATTTCTTCACTTACTTCAGCTGCTATTTTCTCTATGCTTTTAAAGTTCACATTTTCAGCTGGGATCAATTCAATTGAATTAATCCAGGGATCAGTTATGGGACGACCGATTTGTGATAGTAGTTTGACATGTGCTTCAACGATATCTCCCTCACCCCGCTTTACAATCGCTCTGGCCATGTTCGTTGCCAAAATATTGTAAATTTTTCCGACATGATTTATAGGATTTTTTCCACAGACAGCTTCTAAACTCATTGTACGACAAGGAGTGATTAAACCATTAGATCGATTTCCTCGACCAACTTCACCATCATCACCAGCTTCTGCAGAAGTTCCTGTAATTGTAAGGTAAACTAATCCTTTTTCAATATTATCACCAACATTTACTTGGCAAGTGACTTCTCTATCTGGAATTAATTTTGCTGCTAAATCTAAAATAGCATCTTTAATTTGATTAGTATAACTCATATATTCATCAAGATCATGTATGTATTTACTAACCATTGCAGCTGCGATTGTAATTCCTACGTTATTACCAATTCTTTCAGTCATTACCTTGATATCTTCACCTGAACCCTTACATTTATCTTTAAATTTTGCAGAATTGAGCAATCTTTCTGCTTCTAAGGTTATATTCTCAACATCAGAGAAAGGAGCAAAGCCTACTCCAAAACTCGTATCATTTGCTAAAGGAACCTCCTCAGAATGATGTGATGAGTCAAAAACACCTGTTAAATCTATTGATCCAGGACGAACAGCATAATCAAATTGAATATCTCGATTTAAATCGAGATTTCTAAAAATTTTTGCTAATTCAATTCGTTGGGTTTCGATGCATATTGTCGCAACAGGTATATAATCTAACTTAGATTCAGTTCCACACTGTGTAAGAATCTGATTGATTGCTCTCCCTACTATTAGAAAATATTGAGGTTGAATTATCATCCCTCCACCATAAGTAGGTTTCGCAGTTCCTCCAACTAAAGCTGCTTTATCAACATTATGATGGTATACGCGATCATAATGTTCCAAATAATATGCACATAACGCTCTTGAGCAAGCATCCGCGACAGCATCACATACGGAATCTGGATGCCCTATACCCTTTCTTTCAACTATTTCTGGATTTTCACTTTTTTCGATTGGTAAAAAATTTGCATTTGTAATTTTTAACATATTGCTAAACCAAGTTCTTCTATCTATAACGATGTTTAAATATTAACTACGTTTTTAAATTAATGAGCTTATTTAATAATTATTGAAATGAAAATAACTCTGCAGCATTTTTTATGCGTTCAGATTATACTAAATAAATTTTATGGATAAATGGAATTAGTAATGAATAATTTACCAGAACTAAATGAAATCAAGAGTCTAAGGAAATCATTGAATATCAGCCAAAAAGAACTTGGCAAAATCTTAAAAATCCCCCAATCAACCGTCTCTCGAATTGAAAATGAGACAATGGATCCTCCTTATTCTAAATTTAAAAAGATATATGAATTTTTAGAAAAAGAACGTAGAAAGAGAGAACAAACAGAAAATATTGCTTCGGATATTATGACAAAACAAATTTATAGCATTAATTCAAATTCAACAATGAAAGATGCGATGGAAATAATGAATAAATATAGTATTTCCCAAATACCAATAATAGGGAATAATGGGCAGAATCTAGGGAGTATAACTTCCAAAAAAATACAAAAACTCATCATTGAAAATCCAGAGTTAATTAATATCAATGTTATGAATTTTAAGGAATTACCTTTTCCTGAAGTTGAAAAAACTTGGAGTGTAAAGGATATTTCAAACCTATTAGTGAAATATTCAGCTGTATTAGTGAAAGAATTTGATGAATACCTCGGGATCATTACAGATTCGAATTTTCTTAAATTAACACTCAGGTAATTCGTAATTATTCTTAATCAGATATTTTTTTAAGAGTTTTGTATTTCATATAATGCCGATATTATGATTAGTGAAATTATTGAAAAAATTAATACCATATTACTAAAAGCTAATTTTGAGACTTTTTTGCTTGATAATTTTAACGATAAGAAGAATAAATTTTGTTTTGATTTACTAGCAAAAAAAAAAGACTCTATTTTTAGTGTTAAAATATTTCCAAATATCGATAATCTTAATATTGAATTAGTAAATGACATTAAATCACTATCATTATTACTCAAATCAAAACCATTATTGATTGGACTTAGAAATAGGTATCAACAATTAGAGGATAATTCCGTCTATATGCGATATGGATTACCCTTTATTTCAATGAATACATTTCAAAAAATAATCGAACATGATGACTATCCCTACATCTTAGCAAGGCGAGGAGGGGGCATTATCTTCTTGGATGGGCAATTAATGAAATTTAAACGAGAATCAGAATCAATTTCAAGAAAAGAACTCTCTGAAAAGTTGGGAGTTACGAAAAGAACCGTATGTGCTTATGAAAATGACAGCATGAGACCATCGGAAAGTATTGCTTTAAAAATTCTTGAAACATTACACGATAATATGATCCTAAAAAGAATGGACCCTTTTAGTTGGAAAATAAAATTCAAATTTCAAGAATCAACTATTGGGGAAGAAAAAGATTTAAATCCTTTTGAAGCTCATATCAATGACGTAATTGAGGATATTGGAATGTCAACATACTGGTATAGTAAGGGACCCATCCCGTTCAAATTTTCAATTTATTCATCTTCTGAAAAACAAGTCAATATCTATCCTATCTTTTCTGGGATCTCTGAAGAACAGAAAAAAATTTCTGAAATCAATTTAAATTGCTTGAAAATATTTACAAATCTGTTTCAAAAAAAAAGTCTTTTAATTATAAACAATGACATTAACGTATCTGATACTACTAAGAATAACGTCATACCAATTGTAAAAGTTAGAGATTTAGAAAATATAGATAACGAAGATGAATTTATCGAACTCGTCAAAGGAACAGCAAATAACCTCTAAATTGATCTGTGGATTAGATGAGGCTGGTAGAATATAATTCATATCGAATTATATGTTGACAGGACCCGTTCTAGGCCCAATGGTAATTTGTGGTGTTTGCTTTCTCGAAGAAAATATCAATTTACTTTCACGTTTGGGAGTGAAGGATTCGAAGAAATTAACAATGAGAAAAAGAAGCGAATTATCTATAAAAATAAAATCAATATGCTATTCTTATCAAAACGTGATTGTATCACCGAAAGAAATTGATGAAAGACTTTCTCTTAGAATTTCATTAAATCACCTTGAAGAATTAAAAATGGCTGAAATAATAAATCACTTAAAACCAGATTTTGTATATATTGACGCTGCTGATGTTAAAGAAGATCGATTTGGGCGTTCAATTGCTAAATTGCTAAATTATTCGCCAAAAAAAATCATTTCTAAACATAAGGCCGATGATTCATATCCAATCGTGTCAGCAAGTTCAATAATTGCTAAAGATAAGAGAGATAGAATCATTGAAGAACTAAAGAATAAATATGGAGATTTTGGATCAGGGTATCCATCAGACTTGCGGAGTACTACTTTCCTTCGTGACTGGGTTAGAACGCATAAGAAAGCTCCCCCTATTGCGAGAAATTCATGGGAAACAACGAAAAAAATAATTCGCGAAGAATTATACTCGAAAAAATTTACCGATTTTATATGAATAATTTAAAAAAATTAACACCTTTTGAAAAAAACAAAATTCGCTTATAGAAGTAATGCTAAGATTATTTATGTGCAATTAAAATAATGTGATTTGCTGCAAATCTGTGAATATTAAAATTTTCACTTATCTCATAACCAGCTTTTTCCAAAATCTTTATTTCTTGAATATAAATTTTTTCAGGTTTTTGAACGCTATCTATTGATTGAGATTTAATTGCGAGAATTAAAAATCCTTTATCCTTAAGATAATAATCACAGTTCACAATAGCAATCTGTGCTTGGTTTGGTTGAGCTACATCTTGATAAACTATATCAATATTCGTAAAAATAGAATTAGAATATTTTTCTGGAAAATTAGCGTCACCTAAAATTGGAATAATATTTTTCCTTTTATTTGTATTTTGAATTAATTGACGCATGCTCCGTTCAGAAAATTCAACTCCATAAATTATCCCTTCACAAAATATATCTGAAAGATGAGATATTGTAGTACCTGATGATGCACCTAAATACAAACATTTTAAATCGCCGGATAAGAAATCAGTTAAAGGGTTTTCCAATATCATGGCTGCTAATTTACTTCTATAGGGATCCCATTCTCGGTATTCTTCTCCTTTAAATTCAATCAATTTCTCCCCATATACTTTATTTCCAGGAACCAAATTTTTAGTATAAAGCTTGAGGTTGTGTGGAGGACCAGAAATATAAACGTTAGCGTATTTTGGATGGGTTCTAATATTAAAATTACTCATATTAGCTTTCCCTCCTTCTAGGTTTCTTCTTTGCTTGCATTTTATTTGATTTTGATTTTGTTTGCACCTGACTTTTTTTTACGGGCGGTTTAGGATATTTCATTTCCAGTTCTTTAATTTTTTCCTCACTTTCTCTTGCTAAAATATCTCCTATGAAGGCTCCTTTAAAAAAATCTACTTTTGAAGCAATTCCTATTTTCCCTGAAATAACTCTGGAAATTTTTCCGCGGATATAAGCTTTACTTCCTCTAATTAAATTCCACTGAAAAATTAATCCATGTTTTGGTCTTTTTTCACCAGTTTTAAGAAATCTATATAATGCTTTTTCAGCTCCTAAAAGCTGAATCCTTGAGGCGGGCATATAAGCTAAATTTTTCAGGCTTCCAGCTTTTGCTATCAATTTTGCTCCAATCAAACTCCCAATAAGTGTTGTAAGATTAGGTGCTGCTTCCATCATTAATTCTTCAAGATATTGTTCAAGTTCTTCCCGAAAAACATCTAAATCTAAAATCTCTTGAGCATATTTTTTAATAATAGTAAGATCTATATCTGCTCCCATAGAACGAGCTGCTAATCCTTGCAGCATCTCACTTCTTTCATCCTTGAAATCAAAATATAGATTAATATTGTCTAGTGTGTAATTATCTCGATGACCTATTCTATCAATCATTTTCGCTAAAATTATATTGTCTTCGATCAATTTATCAGTTAATTCAGGAAAATGCAATCCATACCACTCCTTTAATCGACTTGCAAATAAGCTTATTGACTTTTTTACAATTTCAAGTGATTCAGTAACTTGAATTATTATTAAATCCTCTTTTCCTCCAGCTTCTCTGATATTGGTTTTGATTAAAATTTCTTGAACACGTTTAAAATGGTATGAGAGATCATCTAAGCTCTGGTAATTTCCAATTTTTTTAAGTTGCTCTTTTAAATTCAATCGAAAATTTCTGAATTCTAAGTCTTCAGGGGTAAGAGTTATTTTTAATCCCAAATTGATATTCGTAGTTTTTGCTAATATCTCGTTATCAAAAATTAAATTATCAAACCCAGAACTACTGATTTCTTGGAGAAATTGTTCATATTCCTTACTGATACTTTTTTCCTTTAAAGATTTGAAAAAATCAATAGCTTTCTTTTCATCTTTGCTAAAGTCAATAAAATTGACAATTGTTTCTCCCTCATCCAAGGCATAGATTCCTAATAAAGTATCAATGATAAAACAGTTCATTTTTCAACCAACTTGCAATTTGATTTTCTCAAATAATAATAATAATAATACTTTCTTAAATTATAATGTAATGCTAAAGGTAATTTTATCGGGTTTAAATTTAAAATCACCAATCATTCTAGCTTCCGGTATATTAGGAGTTTCTTTTTCCAATATGAAGAAACTTATGGATACAGGCTTAGGGGCGATAACAACAAAATCTATTGGTCCAAAACCCAGAAAAGGATATAAAAATCCTTCAATTATAGAAATTTTTCCGGGGACCTTCCTAAATAGTGTAGGATTAGGGAATCCTGGAATCGAGAACTTCATCTCAGAAATAAAAGAGATTAAAGTAAATAATATTCCTTTAATAGTGAGTGTATTTGGTGATACTAATGAATCATATTTAGATGTAGCATTAAAAGCACAAAAGGCAGGAGCAGATGCAATCGAAATTAACATATCTTGTCCACATGCTGAGGTTTCTTCTATTGGTATAAGTAAAGATCTCACGTTTAACCTCACGAAACTTCTTAAGGAAAAATTATCGATTCCTTTATTTGTGAAATTAAACCCTAACGTCACTGATATCTGTGAGATTGCTCTCGCTGCCCAAGAAGGAGGTGCTGATGGCGTTGTTGCAATAAATACCTTAGCAGGAATGGTGATTGATATTAACACAATGAGACCAATTCTGTCCCACGGAAGCGGAGGACTTTCTGGAAGGGCCATTCACCCAATCGCCGTGAAAAAAGTCTATGATCTTTATAAGATTTTAAAGATTCCCATAATTGGATGTGGTGGTATATCTAAATGGGAACATGCTATTGAATTTTTTCTTGCTGGAGCTACAGCTATACAAATTGGTTCAATCTTATATCAAGGCTTTGATATAGTTGAAAAGATCAACTCAGGGATAAGAGAATATCTAACATTAAATAATTTTAAAAATTTAACTGAGATAAAAGGATTATCTCATAACTTTGAAACACAAAAGGTGCCCGATTTTTGACTGAAAATATAATAAAAACTGTAAAAATTAATCGAATTATCGAAGAATGCTCTGCCGTAAAAACAATTACCTTCAAATTGGAGAATTATCCCACTCCAAAACCAGGCCAATTTGTTATGATATGGGTACCGGGAGTAGATGAGATTCCTATGTCAATATCCGATCACGAGAAAAGTGGCAATTGGTCAATTACGGTTAAAAAAGTCGGAGAATGCACAAATGCTCTGCAAGAATTAAAAATTGGAGATTATATTGGGATAAGAGGTCCACTTGGTAATCATTTTAAAATGCCCTCTAAATCATCAAAGCACATATTTTTAATTGGAGGAGGTACCGGTATGGCTCCGTTAAAATTCCTTGCAAATCGATTAAAAGAGTCTGGCTTCATGTTTAAAGTAATTGAAGGAGCAAAAAATAAGAATGAATTAATATTTTTAGATAAGTCGTTCGATTTAAAAAACAAAAATAACGCATTTTTATATTGTACAGACGACGGTTCTTATGGTCAAAAAGGTTTTCCAACGAATGTCTTTGAAGAAATTATTAGTAAATTTAACCAAGACGATCTGAAGAATATTATTGTATATACATGTGGTCCAGAAATTATGATGCATAAGCTCTTTCAAATCTGTAAAATGCAAGGAATAGAATTATTCGCCAGTTTGGAGAGAATTATGAGATGTGGTTGCGGCTTATGCGGACTTTGTAACATTGATCCCGTTGGAATGTTAGTATGTAAGGACGGTCCTATTTTTAGTCTATCTCAACTAAGTAAAATGGATGATTTTGGTAAATTTAAAAGGGATTTCACAGGAAAAAAAATAAGAATTTGAGTTATGAATCTAAAAATTCACTCAGTTTTTTTGTCAACTTATCAAAAAATTTATCCTATTATAAAAACTATGTTTACTAGATGGTTGAAGATTTTGATGATTCTGATAAACTGGAAAAGATTTCTCGAGAAATGATAAATTTTTTAATTGAAAACCCCAATACACCACGTCATAAAATTACAACTTTAAAGGGAAAAATAGGAAAAAAATATTTTCTTGATAACGTCATAAAGAATGCAACTATTTTACAATTCGCTTCAAGTGAAGAAAAAAGAATTATAACGCCACTACTTAAAAGAAGAAAGACACGAACAATCTCGGGAGTTTCAGTAATTGCTATTATGACAAAACCACTTCCTTGCCCAGGTACTTGCATATACTGTCCAGGACAAAAATCTCAACCTGGGCAAAAAGTAGCCCAATCTTATACAGGACAAGAACCTGCCGCACTCCGATCCATTAATAATCAATATGATTCCTATAAACAAGTTCAAAGCAGAATAACTGATCTAGAAGCGATTGGTCATGCTATAGATAAGGTCGAACTGATTTGTATGGGTGGTACGTTTTTATCTACTCCACTCAATTATCAAGAATCATTCATTCAAGGAGCCTATGAAGGTATTCTGCAGAAAAAAGTATCCAATTTAAATGAAGCGAAACGATTGGCCGAAAACTCAAAACGACGGTTAATTGGTTTAACTATTGAGACAAGACCCGATTACTGTAAAGAAGAACATGTTGATAGAATGTTATCTTATGGAGTAACACGTGTAGAACTTGGGATTCAAACCGTTTTTGATGACGTTTTTGAGTTAGTAAACCGAGGACATACTACAAAGGATAGTGTTGAAGCAATAAGAATTGCTCGAGACGCCGGGCTTAAAATTAATGCCCATATTATGCCGAACTTGCCTGGTTCAAATTTTGATCGAGATTTAAAGCTATTTCATATATTATTTTCTAATTCGGACTATAAACCAGACATGCTAAAAATATATCCGTGTTTGGTGATAAAAGGCACGGAATTATATGAATGGTGGAAAAACGGCATATATCATCCATACTCGACTGATCGATTAATAGATTTGATTGCACGAGTTAAAAAAGAAATCCCCCCTTATGTTAGAATTCAAAGAATAATGAGAGATATACCAGCTCCATTAATCGAGGCGGGATGTAATAAAAGTAACTTAAGACAGTTAGTAAAGTTGAGATTGGATCAGACCAACTCAAAATGTAAATGTATCAGATGTCGAGAGTATGGATTCGCTTTTAATAAAGAACCATATTTTGAAAACAATTTTAAAGAATTTAAGTTAAAGAGATTAAATTATGAAGCATCCCAAGGAGATGAAATATTTCTTTCATATGAAAAGGATGATTTATTAATAGGTTACTTGCGATTGCGAAAACCTTCTGAACTTTCACATAGATCTGAGTTAAATGATGGGAAGACATTAATTGTAAGAGAAATTAGAATTGTCGGTGAAATTGTTCCAACAGAGACGATTCCTAATTATTTTAACCAGATTCAACACCGTGGTTTTGGTAAGTTACTTATGGAAGAAGCAGAAAAAATATCAAGAGAAGAGTATGATGCAAAAAAATTAGCAGTTATCAGCGGAGTAGGGGCAAGAAACTGGTTTTATAAATTAGGTTACAAATCAGATGGACCATATGTCGCAAAAAACTTAGTTTTTTAATAATAATTTTAAATTTTCCTACTTGATTAGATCTTGTTATTATTATTGTTTAAAATATTATGATGATCTTTTATGAAACAATTTAATTATAAAGAGTTAGGCCTCAAATGTGGCTTAGAAATACATCAACAACTTGATACTAATACTAAACTGTTTTGCAGGTGTCCAACAAATCTCCAAGGAACAAAAGAACCCGATTTTACCATTAAAAGATTAATGCGACCTGTCTTAGGAGAAATGGGGACGTTTGATAAAGCAATGCTAACAGAATATGAAAAAGGCATGGATGTTATATATGAGGGTTATAATGACGTGATATGTACTTATGAAATGGATGATACTCCTCCCTTTTCATGCAATGAAGAGGCACGAAAAATTGCGTTGGAAGTAGCAATGCTATTAAACGCCAATA
The DNA here is from genome assembly GCA_964583985.1 of uncultured archaeon. GTDB lineage: Archaea > Asgardarchaeota > Lokiarchaeia > Sigyniarchaeales > SOKP01 > SOKP01. The sequence continues at coordinate 121,212 of CAZOYD010000001.1, read as the reverse complement.
TAATTGAAGAAATGCACGTTTGCAGGAAAAATTATTTAGATGGTAGCGTACCGTGTGGATTTCAAAGAACGATGATCTTAGGAACAGATGGATACGTGGAGCTAAAAAATGGAAAAAAAATTGGCATTGATATTTTAAGCTTAGAAGAGGAAGCTGCTAGAAGAATTAAGACTGAAAACAAGACTAACTATTTTAGGTTGGATAGATTGGGAATTCCCCTTGTTGAAATCACTACCGATCCTGATATAAATCATCCAGATGAATGTAGAGAATGTGCTGAACGATTAGGATTGCTTTTATGGTCAACAAAAGTAAAAAAAGTTTTAGGCTCAATACGTCAAGATATTAATGTGAGCATTAAGTCAGGGACTCGGATCGAGATAAAAGGGGTTCAGAAATTAGGATGGATCCCCGTTTTAATTAATCATGAAATTTCTCGACAACTTGGATTAGTTAAAATTAAAGAAGAATTAGAAAAAAGAAAACTAAAACTAAATGATATTATCCCTAATGGTCAAGATTTAACAAAACTGATTAATAATAACTCAGGATTCATAGGAATGGGCATTAAGAAAGGAAAAATGCTCTATGGCATTAATCTGAAAGGCTTTAAGGGTATTTTCGGCATTGAACTGATGGAGGATTATAGATTTGGTACTGAAGTTAGTAGTAAAATAAAAACGCTCGTAGGATTGAAAGGTTTGATCCATTCAGATGAAGATCTTAACAAGTATAAATTATCAAATGAGGAATTAAATAAAATTAGAAAAAATCTAAATTCAGACTCTCAAAATGATTGTTTCCTATTGATTTTAGGTTTAAAAGAAGAATGCAAAAAAGCTATCGATATCATTATTCAACGGGTAAAAGTGTCATTTAATGGCGTCCCTCCTGAAACACGAAAAGCATTAGAAAATGGCAATACTGAATTTTTGAGGGAATTACATGGCGGAGCACGATTATATCCTGATACTGATTCCAAAGCTATTTTCAATCCACCTGAAGAAGCTGAAATTATAAGAAAAAAACTTCCAGAATACCCCTGGTTAACAATTGAAAGATATGCGAAGAAGCATAAATTGGAAGAGAAGGTAATCATGAAATTAATCTTTAATGATAAACTTGAGTTATTCGAAAAACTAATCAAGATCTTTTCTGAAAATCCCTCCTTAATTATTAATGTAATATCAGAAATGACTACTGCTTTAAGGAGAGATGGAAAGAATATAGAAAATATTGCAGATTCAGATTTTGAAGACATATTTATGGAGTTAAAAAAAAAAGAGATTAGTAAAGAAGCAATTGAAGAAATGTTGATTATGAAAGCAGATAACTCTCATCTATCTATTGAAGAAATCAAACAAAAATTAAAAATTGAAAAGATGAATGTAAATGAACTAAAAAAAGTCATAGAAATGGTCATCAATGATAACATTGAAATCATAAAAAGCAAAAAAATTCGTTCAATGGGACCTTTAATGGGTGAAGTTATGAAAGAAGTACGTGGTAAAATTGATGGGGCAATTGTTTCTGAAGAATTAAAAACAGCAATTCAAAAGAGATTGGAGGTATTGAAATAAATGACCAGTAAATTACAAGGTTATAAGGGTAAAACGAAAAAGTTTTTAGAAGAAAATAAAATAGGGATCTGGGATATAGTTGAGATTGAAACTATCAAAACAACATTGAAAGGAATCATTCTTCCTAGAAATGAATATGCAAATCCTGATTTCATTGAAATTAAGCTTAAGAACAATTATAATCTGGGTATAAATCTCAATGAGGTGAAAAAGATCACTAAAACCGGAAAAAGAGAAGCTACCTACAAGATCCCTGAAAAAAAGTTCCCAATTAATGACAATCTCTTAAACATACGACTATTAGGAACAGGCGGGACGGTTGCGTCTAGGTTAGATTACATCACGGGAGCAGTAATCCCCTCGTTCACACCCGAAGAATTATTTAGTTCTGTTCCAGAACTCGCCGAAATATGTAATCTTGATTGTGAAATCGTGTTCGAAATATTATCCGAAAACATGAAACCCGAATATTGGCAACAATTAGCAACTAAAATTAAAAAAGCCGCTGATGGAGGTATAAATGGGATCATCATTGGACACGGAACAGATACAATGAGCTTTACAAGTGCGGCATTATCATTCATGCTAAAAGATTTATCAATTCCAGTTGTACTGACCGGTAGTCAAAGAAGTTCAGATAGACCCTCGTCTGATGCTGCCTTGAATCTTATCAATTCAGCAACAGTTGCAACTTCAGATATAGCAGAAGTTGTAGTTGTTATGCTTGGATCTACATCTCATGATTACGGATTAATTCATAGGGGAACACTCGTTAGAAAAATGCATTCTTCTGTAAGAAACACATTTCGAACTATCGATGATATTCCAATTGGAATGGTTAGAAAGGATAGAAAAATAAAACTGTTCAAAGATGATGTCCAAAAGCGAAACAATCGAGAAATTGTACTCAAAACGGGCTTCGAAAACAAAATAGCTCTTATTTACTCATATCCCGGGATGCAAAATGAATTAATTGAATTTTACATTGATAGTGGGTATAAAGGAATTGTTTTTGCTGGCACGGGATTAGGGCACGTTAGTACCGATGTCTACAAGGCAATCAAAAGAGCGATAGAAGAAAACATCACCATTTTAATGACCACTCAAACTTTACACGGTTTCGTGGGCATGAACGTCTATTCGACTGGAAGAGAGCTCCAAAATCTTGGGGTAATACCCGGAAGAAACATGTTACCAGAAGTTGCTTATGTTAAACTTGGATGGGTTCTTGGTCAAACCAAAGATAAAAAGGAAATTAAGGACTTATTGTTAACAAACATTGCAGGGGAATTTATTGAGCGAGAATTACCCATAGCATTTAATTACAATATCGATGAATTGCTAAAAAATAATAAGCTTTAACCATTTCTTGACTCAATTCTCTAGAATTTCATGAGAAGACATCAAAATAATAAAAAATTTATACTTTAGTTAATTTGTTAATGTAATTCTACTCTATTTAGTGGTATGCATGGGAAAACGAATACTTGTTCGAAGAAAAGGATATGGAAACTTATGGGCACGATCTCCAAGCCATCGACACGCGGGAGAAGTTAAATACCGATCGTTTGATAAAGGGGTCAAAAAAATTTCATTTAGGGTATCGGAATTAATTCATTCCCCGGGAAGAGGCGCACCATTAGCACGTATTAAATACGAAGATGGCGAGAAAGGATTATGGTTACCTCCTGAAGGAATTTATGAAGGTCAAGAGTTTATTCAATCACAAACGGGTTATGGTGTTCCTGTCGAAGTAGGAAATATCTTGCCTCTCAAAAAAATCCCTCTTGGATCATTAGTATTCAACGTCGAAAGCACGCCCCAAGATGGCGGAAAAATCGCTAGAGCCTCTGGAGTATCGGCTATTGTAAGGGATAAATTAGATGACAAGGTTCAACTGTTATTTCGATCAAAAAAAATGCGTTGGTTCCATGACAGTTGCCTCTGTACAATTGGAGTAGTAGCAGGAGGCGGGAGAACTGATAAACCCTTTTTAAAAGCGGGAAATAAATTCTTCGCTTACCAATCTAAGGCTAAAAAATGGCCCGTGGTACGTGGTGTAACGATGAATGCATGCTCTCATCCATATGGGGGGGGTGCAAAGCAATCTCCTCATAAGCCGACAACAACTTCTCGCAATGCTCCTCCCGGTAGGAAAATTGGGCAGATAGCAGCACGCAGAACGGGTCATCAGAACTAAATTATTTACAATATTCATTATTCAAAAATACGGAAGATTCGTTCTGTATATCTTATATATTTATCAACATCATAAACATTAACGGTTCACTTAACCAATTTTAATTGAATATTTCAATCAGATCAAAATTAGATAAATATCGAGATTTTGAAAATCTGTTTTTTTTTGTCGCGAAATTTTCTTCGATAATGAACGTAAGTTCACATCCATATGATGGCGGGATAAAAAATTATTTGACTAGTCTCTTAAAATTGCAGTTTTAAGCGAATTAAAAATAAAATAAGAAAAATTAAAATGGAGAGTTTAAAAAGAGAATTGGACTGAGCTCAAAAGCTCTTTATAGCGTGATCGTAAAGTAACTTCGGTAACCCCAATAATTCTGGAAATGTCCTTTTGACTTACTTTCACATTTCTTAGCTTGGAAATTAAATAAATCGAACCAGCACATAGACCTTTTGGATCCTTGCCAGAAATTGAAGTTTTATCAATAAAATTCTGAAGTACTCGCATGGCTTCTTTTTCAACCTCAATCCCAAGAGCTAAATCCGCACAATAACGAGGAATTAATGAAACAGGGTTTATATGCGAAATTTTCAGATTGAGTTCTCTAACTAAGATTTTATAGCACTTTTTTACAATATTATCATTAATTGATGCTTCCTCTAAAATTTCTTGAAGAGTAATAGGAACTTTTTCATCTTTACAAGCATAATATGCACAAGCAGCAATCATCCCATTAATTGAACGACCACGGAGTAATTGGCGTTTAAATACTTCCTTGTAGAGCCGCACTGCAGATTTTTTGACTCGGTCAGGAAAATTAAGATTTCCTCCAATTCTTTTTAATTCCGTTATCGCCATTAACATGTTTCGCTTTTCCCATGATAAATGAGTATTCCATTTTGCAGCTCGCCGAAGATCAGGATTTTTAATCTTAGAACGATCAATTACGGTACTCAATCCAATATCAGGCATTAATATAGACATTGGAGAACCTGTACGTTCTTTTTTGTCTTTTTCTGATTTAGAATAAGCTCGAATCCCGCTATGGTTAATATCAAGACCCTTTTCAAAAACGACAAGCCCACACTGCATGCATACTGTCTCTCCTCGCTCTTCGCTGGCAGTTGTGCTCCCCCCACATTCTGGGCACAAGTTTGTTACGAGATCAATCTCAACGACCATTTTTTTTACCCTTTTACAATTCTTTTACAATGATATATTTAAATTTCTTGTTTGTCCCGTGGAAAAATGGGATAACAAAAAAATAAAAATTTACACACAACTTTTTTGTTATGATCCAAATATCACACATTGATATTTAAATCTTTCGATAACGATTTGAAAATTGTGGCGATGTATATCTTAATAATTGATAAAAAACCCTTTTTTTTATTTTTTTATTTTTTTATAACAAAAAACATGTGATTACATGTGTTTTATAAAAACAAATTATTATTTAATAACTAAAAAAAGGATATATGATGTTAGTGATAACAAAATAAGATCAACCCTTCCCCTCATTTAATGAGGAAAAAATATTTAGAGATCTCTATATAGTTACTTTTTCCATAATTAAATTTGTTAAAAATTGGATTTTTAATAGATTCTTCCTTGTATTGATTAGAATCCAAAGCAATAAAACCATCATTCAGATGATAATCATGGTGAGATACTCCTGTAAATTCACTTCTGAAATGGAGGTCCTCTAATATCTTCCTAATCTCGAGGTCATTTTCTACCATTCCTTCCTTATTTCTTGACGTTTTTCTTGAAATCTAAAAAAAAGTCTGATGTATTTTTCACTAAATCTTGATTTTTAATACGGAAAAAATGGTATGTGAATATTATTGAAATAATAGGCATGACGTGAAAAAGAAAGCAATGAATTATAAGTGGTGACCAAATCACCAAAAAGTTAACTTTTCCTCAAGTAGTATCAATGGATTACTCTACGGGGATAGAAAAAGAGAAATCAAATATTTTTTCATTCCAAAACCATCAGAGACTTGGAATGGAAATTTTAGTATCACTAACCCTAACGCTATGAAGATAGAAGACTTAAATTTAAATAATTTATCTCTTATGATTTTTTTGAACAACAAAATCATCTTTTTGAACAAAAAAACGCGACGATCCCATTAGGTGAAACATAAATTATTAAAAAAGCTCCAAATTCTAATGAAGAAGTAAAAGATCCCGAAGAAGGGGATGGCAAAGAGCAATTCATTTCAGAAAAAAATTCAAAATCAAAAGAGAAAGAATCCAATCATAACGATCGACCTCATTTCACGGATAAACAAATTGAAAATCTTGATTTAGAAAGCCAAATGGCAAAATTCTACATGGAAATGTATGAAAATGAGACAGATAGATATGCAATTTGGAGAAACACGATTACTGAGGGTTTTAAAAGATGGCTAAAAGGCGAAAAGATTTACATGCGCGATAAGGAAAGAATCTCGCTATATGTATCTGAAGAAACAAAATCAGAATGGCAAGATTTTCTCGATAAAAATAAGGATGATTATCGCTCATTTTCAAAACTTATTCGAGAAAGTGTGAAAACATTCATAGAAGACTCAGTTAGAAATACCAATGATCTTTCACAAATTGACTCCAATACAGTTGCAAACATTTCTCATGCCTTGAAAGAGCCTTTAACATCGATAAAGGGATATTCACAACTCCTTCTTGAAAGCAAGGAATATGAAAATAAACTTACCGATATTGTGAAAGATACTATTAAAAATATTTTTGATCAAAGCAATATCTTGGAAGATATAATTAAAGATTTTTTAGATGACATAAAAGTTCAGAATAATCACGTTGATGTTCTTTTAATTGAGGATGATCTCCCAACAATTCGATTAATAACTAAAATTATAGAAAGTAGGGGTTATATCTGCAAAGGAGTAGTTAGTGGTTCTAAAGGATTAGAGGAATTAGGAAGAACAATTCCAAAGGTGATTTTATTAGACATTATTTTGCCTGACCTTAGTGGATATGATATATGTAAAACAATCAAGTCTGATAAAGAATGGAACCAAATTCCCGTTTATTTTTTAACTGCTATATCGGGATCTGAAGTGAAAAAACACCTAAATGAAACAAGGGCAGATGGTTTCGTTCTAAAACCGTTTAATTTTTCTGATTTTGAAATAGTCTTCGATATTTTAAATGGTAAAGCGTAATTTATATTATCATGCAAAATTTTTTTAATTTTCATAAGAAAAATAATAAAAAGGAATAAAAAATAAAAAGCAAGAATTGTTATAACAAAAAGGATCTAATTTTTTGCACGATAATACAATGATGTTTAAAATATCCTAAGGGTGTTAATTATTAAAAAAGGAGAGAAAGATAGTACCGATGAATTTTATGATTCTCCTCACATGACTGATGACGAGATCGAAAAATTAGATTTAAATAGTGAAAAAGCGCAAGATTTGATGCGAAAATATCAAAAATCTTTTGATAAATATGCAATTTGGAGAGATTCAATCACTGAGGGCTTTAAAAAATGGCTTAAAGGTGAAAAAATATACGATCGAGATAAAGAACGAATATCCCTTTATGTCTCAGAAGATACAAAAAATAGTTGGCAAGATTTTATCAAAGAAAATAATTATACTATCTCAAGATTAATAAGAGAGAGTGTGAATTTCTTTATTAATAAAAAAGGAAGAAATTTCAATGGGACCCTACTTAAAACCGAGGATCAAGCGATTTCCAACATATCACACGCACTTAAAGAACCTCTTACTTCTATTAAAGGATTTTCACAATTATTAATTGAAAATTATAAGGAGGAACTGGAAGATGACGTTTTTAACACCATCCAAAACATCTTTGAACAATCGCAACTCTTAGAAAATAAAATTGTAAACATTCTCGATAACATCAAAACCGAAAAAACACATTATGATATTTTATTAATTGAAGATGATCAGGCAACTATCCGACTATTGACGAGTTATTTTGAGAGCAAGGGATATGTTTGTCAAGGTGTTGTTAGCGGTACTAAAGGATTGGATGAATTAAACAATAACATTCCCAAAATTATATTATTGGATATAATTCTTCCAGATTACAGTGGTTATGAAATTTGCAAAATAATAAAATCCAATAACAAGCTTAAAGATATTAAAATATTTCTATTAACAGCCATCCCAGGTTATGAAGTAAAAAAACACATCGAAGAAACTAATGCCGATGGATACATCCTGAAACCTTTTGATTTCTCTGATTTTGAAATTCTATTTGATTATCTAAAAAAGGAAGAGTAAGTGAAAAAAATAGAGGGTCGTTAGGGACTTACGCTTCTATCTTTAACTAATTCATTTAAATTTTCCTTTACCGAAATAGAAGATTTCTTAAATAATCCCCGATTTGATTTAATTGTATACTAAATATGGGCTATTAGCGCAGATTTAAGCGTACCCCACGCTTTTAGTGCAATCAGGTAGCGCGTCCGGCTCTTATCTAGCGCTTAATTACTTGCGTTTTGAGACACCGGCAAGTCGGGGGTTCAATATGACGTTTGAAACTCTCAAACCGTTGGAAATCCCTCATAGCCCGTATTTATCCTATTAATTTTCTTATTTTTTGATATATTAAGTTTCTCATCATCAAACTGGAATAGCTTTGAGATGATAGAATAAAAATTTTTCTTATATCATCTTTTCTAATCCTACACTTAAAACGCAGACGGAGGGATTCGAACCCCCGAGCGTTTTCACGCACCAGCTTACTCGAATATGAGATCACTCAAGGCTGGCGTCTTACCAACTAGGCTACGTCTGCGTGTTTAATATGATAAATGCAATTAATATTTTTTTATAATTAATACTTAATTATGAATTTTTTTATTTTATCTTTAGTTTGTCCTCATTTTTTCTCGATGGAATGTCAAAATGTAATTACATTGACCTCACGTGCATTACTTGCACAATTTATATCAATAAGGCATGAAATTGAGAGAGATTTACGAATTTTATGAGCAGACCTAAATTTTTCGTAAAATATAAATTTTGTAGTACATAAAAATACTACATGAGTACTGCTAAAGATTTTCGTTATTTAATTCCTCAAAAAATATTTGATGAAATCACGCAAAAAGCCGGGGAAGCATGGCCTAATGTGGAACATTATTGGATATTTGCAGATCGCAAGGAGAATTTTGGTATTGTAACAAAATTCATTCCAAACCCTGATTTGAATCAGGGAAAATCTAGAACTCACATGAAGCCTAGAAGTTGGATGCGATATAAAAAATCTAAAATTTATAACATGCGTAAATTTAAGCAAGAATTGGGGGTTGATATCGTGTGGCAAGCTCATACACATCCCTCTGGTAACGAAAAACTCCACACGATCGATAGAAAAATACTGAAATACCTTTCGAATGGAGTGATGATCATTATCATACCCGAAAAACCTGAAGAGAATCTAAAAGGGAATCTAATTGGCTGGTATTATGATAAACGATACACAAAAAAACCAATAATTGAAAGAATGGTTTTTGAAGTTATCTCCGAATAACTTGGATCGGTTTTCACTTCTTCTTATTTTCCCCTAGCAATTAGGAAAAGTTGTAGTATTTGTTTAAAAGTTTACGTGAATTATAGTAAAGTTAATTATTTCAACTGTGAAAATTGAAAACAATGGAACAATCTAAAGTAGGTTTGAATGCCAACTCAAAAGAAGTTCATAAACCTTCGAATTTCTTCCAAGTTGATGTTTTGAAGGCTATAATGATATTTCTCGTGATTTTTGACCATACCATTCCGTGGGATATAAAAAATAACATGGGTGTCGCTCTATGGGAACGGATCTCCATTCCAGTGTTCTTGGTCATCATGGGATTTAACAATGGCATGTCATTTCAAAAATATAAAGGTAAAACTTTAGAAGAACTATACTCATGGAAGTATTTCCGACATAAATTCATTCGCTACCTTTTTCCTTTCATCATTCTTTATATTATTTCTACCATAATTGGAGGAATATTTTACGGGACTAGTTCCCACGATATAATGTTGGGACAGTGGGGTACACATTGGGATGTTCGTCATTTATTCATTGGGATATTACCCTTTTGGGGACCAGGAAATTGGTTCATTCCCGTGATTTTTGGGAGTATTTTCATCATGCCACTGTTATATAAAGGATTCTCAGGATCAACTCTCAAAGCAATAGCATCGTTATTTATATGCTTTTTAATTGAAATAAGCCTGCAAATATTTATTTATGAAGCTTTGAAAATTCACGATCCCCCTCCACCATTATATCCAATTTATCTTACGTGGGATGATTATTATAATACTCTGTTAATTCAATGTAGCGTATTTTTTTACCTTTCGGCACTGGGATTAGGGATGTGGTTTTCCCGTAACCATGATATTTTTAATGTTCATAACTGGTTCATGTGGATACTATTTCCCCTCAGCCTAACCTACCTCATAGCATACCAATTTTTTGGCTTTAAGTTTACAAATGAAAATGGAGTATCTTATATAACCGGTGATTACAATTTCTTAGTCTTCCCCTATTCAGCGTTTCTGGTTTTAATTGCGTTGAAACTATTACCCCGTGAATCCAAGAATTGGCTCGCCAAGGGAATAAAAATGATAAGTCGATCAACATACCACATCTTATTAACCCAAATTTTGTATTTTGCGATTGTAGTAGCATTATATGGAGATCACTATAGAGCAAGCATTTTTGGTATTAACCCCTCTCAAGATATAGTCGCATTTTTATATCTCATAATTAACTGGATCATTTGCATTCCAATTGGCGTGTTTTGGTGGCATGCCGAGACTAAATTAAAGAAAATTATTAGAAAAAACATCGTGTTCGAATAATAGCACGAATAAACCCTTTTCTTATTTTTATTCTTTTTTTTCATTTTGTTGGATTCAACCTTTACAATAAAAAAGTATTAAAAATTTACCATGTTATATAATTATATAAAAAGCAATCGTCGCCTAGTGGTATGGCGCTGGTCTGCTAAACCGGTGTCCGACGGACTCGTGGGTTCGATCCCCACCGATTGCGCTTTTATGTTAAATAAAAGGGGCCAGTGGTCTAGTGGCTATAAATCTGAAGATTATCTCTTGATTGATTAGGACGCCACGCTTACACCGTGGATATCGGGAGTTCGAACCTCTCCTGGCCCATTCTCTTTATCCCTAGTAGCATTATTTTCCTTAATAGCATAATTTCCTAATTCTAGAGGGTCTAATTGCATTTAATTTGCAATTTCGCAGATATTTCCCGATATCAGCGATAATCCCAGGAGCTTCAGTATTTTCAGAGAGAAGAACGATGTTATCTATGAAGTTGTATCGATAAATGGACACGATATCTCTAAGATGTCCCGTTCTAATCAGGGCTTTTTTTAATTGCCCTTTTGTTTCTCCGCTCACATGTACAGCTTCAAGATCTTCATCAAGAACTTTTTTAAAGAAATTTAATGTGGGAATAGCTAGTTCACCTTGAACATTTTGCTTTTCATTATTGATTTTTGTGATTTTTACGTAAACAGGAAATTCATTTATGAAATCATATGCTTTAATAATTTCGGGTAATGACTTTTCCTTACCATTACATAATTGATCTCTAAGCGTGTGTAAAGAAATCAACAGATCTGTTTTAGGATTTAAAATTCCACAATCTACAAATAAACCAAAACCTACTTTTCCTACATCTACTAAATTACCTTTCAAGCTCATGCCAATACTTAAATTCTTGAATTCTTGGATCGTTCCAATTTCTTTTTTTAACATGTTAATGATAAACACGTCCTCCGGACCTGTAACCGTGATTTCCACTCGTTGGTCAAACTTTCTTACCTTGTTAAAAATTATTTTTGTGTTAGGAAAATCTTGGGCCAATTCAAGGACATATTTTTGATATCTTGAAATTAAGTCTTTTGTTTCTTGATTACTTTTAGTGTTATAAAGTCTATCAAATAAAACAATCTGCTTTACTATTAGAATCACCGGAGGAAATATTTAATATATTATATTAAATAATCTAAACGAAATAAAATACTTTCTCCTAATGCGGTAAATAGTTATTTTTCTCTTGAACTATCTATTTCACTAAATTTATATTACTTTTCTTTTATTGTAAATGGTAGAAAAATACTAAAAATGAGAAAGATAACTCATGGAAGAACAGAGGTTTTTTAATTTAGTAGAAAAACTAAAGGAACATGAAGGAATGGAGGAGATATTTCTTTTAAATTCTGAAGGAGACATAATCTATAAATCAGGAGATTTTGTTTTATCACCCGATGAGGCAAAGGCAATATTAAGAGCATGGAAAGAAAAAGAACCTGCCATCATTTTTCAAGGTCTGCGCTTTGCAATTCTTAAGAATGATGAAATTCAATTGGCTGCGAAAAACATAACGGGTGGGAAAGGAAACATCGTGGGATCAATCACTAAAGAAGGAGATTATCTTGTAGCACATACGAGAGATGAAGGATTGATCCTGTTGGAATGGTCAATTTTTATAAATAAGGTTGCTTGGAGTTAAAAAATTACAGGAGTGCTTATTATATTCGAAATAAACCTCAACCTTTTTAATTCTGAGAGAAATTACCTGAATAATCCTTAAGCTTTTTTTCACATCCAAATGTAAAAGTAGAGCATAACATATGAAAGTTGAAATCCGAGAAGCTAAAAGCATTATAACCAAAAGTAATATCCCTTCAATAGATTATGTGATTAATCCTTATATAGGATGCCAACATGGTTGTATTTATTGCTATGCGGAATTTATGATTAGATTTACGGGTCATAAAGGAGAAAGATGGGGGCAATTCTTGGATGTCAAAAAATATGACTTTAGTAAGATTAAACCTTCAAGATATGATGATAAATCAATTTTATTAAGTTCTGTGACGGATCCATATTTGCCTTTAGAAAAGAAATATCAAAATACCAAGAAAGTTTTGGAGAGCCTTATTGGAACCAGTGCTGAAATACAAATTCTTACGAAATCAAAATTAGTAACCAGAGATATAGAATTATTCAAGAAATTTGAAAACATAAAAATTGGAATCTCGATTAACACGTTAAATGATGATTTTGCCAGGATAATTGAACCCATGGCATCTAAGCCTTCAGAAAGGTTAAACGCAATAGAACAAATTTCTAAGGAAAATATCGATACTTATGTATTTATTTCGCCATTCTTTCCAGAAATAACTGATTTTAAAGTGATCATTGAACAAGCAGAGAATTTTACTCAGAATTTTCTTTTTGAAAACCTAAATTTTAGACCTCATAATATTCCAAGGATATATCAGATAATTGAGAAGCATTATCCAAAACTACTCTCTAAATATAAAGAAATTCGACATGATCAGAGCTATTGGGATTTTATAGAGTTAGAAATTAAAGAATTTTGTGAAAGGAAATCTCTCAGTTATTATATCGAATTTCACCATGGTGGATTTTCAAAAAGTTAAATTAATTTTAAAATCCTTATTGGTTTCCTTATTTGATGAAAGAATGATATTTTGCTTTTTTTGTTCCTCTAATTGTTATTCTGGAGTAATGATATCCTTCCCTAATCTCAAATTCAAAATTCAACAAAAAACACGACCAATACAATCACAAACGCAAAAATAAAAATCATCTTCCCACCTTAAATTTTTCCCTACTCTACCCCAAACCTCCACGACTTTCAAACCATAAAAACAAAATATAAATTATTTGATTTATTACTTCTTTATTAACAGAATTAGAACTAAAAAAATAACGCAAATAAAAATCTGTATTCAGAAGACTTAAGATTTTGATTAGAGTTTTGCGGTTTGTAAAATTCCATAATATTTGAGCTAACATCTGTTATAATATAAAGAAGGTGCATGATAAATGTTCAGTCAGCAAGGTCGTGGATATGATATGGCTATAACGCAATTTTCACCTGAAGGAAGATTATTTCAGGTAGAATATGCTATTGAAGCCGTAAGACGAGGTACTACTGCTATTGTTTGTACCAACAAGCATTCTGTTGTGTTTGCAGTAGAAAAGAAAAGTTTAGAACTTCAAGAGGTTCTCGGTTCAGAGAAAATTTTTAAGATTGATGATCATATTGGTGTGGCTATTGCTGGACTCACTGCAGATGCCCGTGTGCTAGTCGATCGTGCACGAGTTCAAGCACAAGTAAATTTATTGAATTATGATGAGAAAATTTCAGTAAAAGACTCAACTTTGAATATATGTGAATATCTTCAAATGTTCACCCAAAACGCTGGTGTTCGACCTTTTGGAGTGAGTCTCTTGATTGCTGGAATTGATTCAGATGGGAGCACTTCCTTATACTTAACGGATCCTAGTGGAGCTATGTGGGGCTATAAAGCTTTTGCGATAGGTTCAGGAGCAACTGAAGCAAGAGCGTACCTTGAAGAGAATTATAAAGAAGATATGAGTGATGAAGAGTTAAAATTATTGCCGTTAAAAACTTTAAAAGAATTGATGGGTGAAAATTTAACATCTCATACTTGTGATGTAACTTATATTTTAAAGGATGAAAAGAAATTTAAACTGCTGAATGTTGAAGAAAAAGAAGAATTATTAGGCATGCTATAATATAGAACCATTTTCAAGGCACACCCTTATAATAATAATCATTAATGTAGACAAATAATAGACGAGATATATAATTTATAATTAAAGAGCAATATTTGATAAAACGTATGATTGATCGAGCAAGGATTGATTTAGGAGAATATATCATTGGACGCATTGAAAAAGAAGGAAGAACTTTTGAAATGCTCTTAGATCAAGAAAAAGCATGGGAGGCAAAAAAAATCATACGGGATGAAATTAGCAATAACCTAAAAAGTGGAAGCGATAAATCTCGTCTTTCCGTTCAGGATATTTTAAATGACCCCAGAATTTCGATAGATCTCATTTTTGAAAGTTTTTCTGTTTTTGAAGATCTTAAAAGAGGAAAAAAAGCCACTGATGGTGATATGGAGTCTATTTTTAACTCTACTGATGGCAGAACGATAGCTGCACACATTTTATTAGATGGAGAGATTCACTGGACTAGGACACAGAGAGAAGAAGAACGAGAGAAAAAATTAAAGCAAATAATTACTATTATTAGCAAAAACGCGATAAATCCACAGAATAATAAACCACATCCATATCAGAGAATTGAAAAAGCTATAGAAGAAGCGAAAGTTAAGATATCTTTGATGAAAAATGCAGAGGAACAAGTAGATGATGTTGTAAAAAGTCTACGAGCTATTATTCCAATTCGAATGGAACAAGTGGAGATGGCAATTAAGATCCCATCAGCATTTACAGCGAAAGGATATAATGTTGTTGCTCAAATGGCTCAAATTAAAAAAGAAGAATGGCAAGCTGATGGATCATGGGTTTCTGTAATCAATCTTCCTGCAGGTCTTCAAATGGAATTAATTGATAAACTGAACAAGCTCACACATGGAAGAGTTCAAACAAAACTCTTAAAATCTTAAGCTCTTATAATGTGACTGATTTTTGTTTGCTTCATATTTTTTTCGTTTAGACAAAAGAAAATACGTAAAGAGCGTGAAATTATACAAATGAGTTTTAAAGATGAAGAACAAGTAAGTAAAGATGATAATCACGAAGATGAGGAAGAAGAAGCGGTAATTTCTGAAGAAGATTCTGATCTTGATGAATTTGAAGATGAGGAAACCACTCGTAATTTAGTTGTTCCTGGTGAGATCCTTACAACAGATACAAAAACTTACTTACCTGGAAGAGGAACATTACTGACTCCCGATCGATCTAAAATAATATCACTTAATATTGGGTTGAAACAAACAAAAAAAAACTATATCAATGTTATCCCTCTTAGAGGATTCTATACTCCCCGTCCAGGAGATAAGGTTATAGCATTAGTAACTGACAAAAATCCTGTAAAATACAGGTGTGATATTAACGCAAAAGATGATGCTGTTCTTAAACCCAAGAATACGATGAAACGTGGCAGAATTTCCAGAGGTATGAGAGGAGGTCCTCCAGATCGTAATAATTCAAATGCTGAAATGTATGATGTTGGGGATATTTTAATTGCTAAAGTACTTTCTGCAGATAGATTAAATTCACCAGAATTAACTACGGTTGGCAAGTATTTAGGCAAAAAAAATAATGGGATCGTGATCTCTATTGATCCGCCTAAAATTCCTCGTGTTATAGGACGAGATGGATCCATGATTAAAAATTTGAAAAATTTAACGAAAAGTACTATTTTCGTAACCCAAAATGGGCGTATCTGGTTAAAAGGTGAAGATATTGCTCACGAGCGATTATTAATTGATGCAATAAGAAAAATTGAACGAGAAGCTCATACAGTTGGATTAACAGATAGAATGATAGAATTTATTGAAAATGAAAAAAAGAAGAGAGGTTTGAAATAAATGCCGTTAGTTATAAAAGATGAATATCCTGAAAAATTATTTCGAGAAGATGGAAAAAGGTTAGATGGGCGAGAAAAAACCGAATTAAGACCAATCAAGATGGAAGTGGGCGTTATTGAGAATGCAGATGGTTCTGCTTACCTAGAATGGGGAAATAATAAGATTTATGCTGCAGTATATGGTCCACGAGAAGTACATCCTCATCATTTAGCCAAACCTGATAGTGGTATTTTACGCGTTTTTTATAGAATGACAACGTACTCCGTATTCGAAAGAAAACGACCTGCTCCGGGACGCAGAGAAAAAGAAATCTCAATGGTTATAACTGATTGTTTAAAGCCACTTTTGTTTTTAGAATTATATCCTGGCACTGCATTCGAAGTTTTCATTGAAGTCATGGATGCTGATGGTGGCACCAGATGTGCAAGTACTACTGTGGCAGCGCTAGCATTAGCAGATGCGGGCATTCCGATGAAAAGTTTGGTGACAGCAGTAGCAGTCGGTAAGATTGATG
Organism: uncultured archaeon; assembly: GCA_964583985.1. Lineage (GTDB taxonomy): Archaea > Asgardarchaeota > Lokiarchaeia > Sigyniarchaeales > SOKP01 > SOKP01. The sequence goes on along the minus strand of CAZOYD010000001.1, from coordinate 104,479 downwards.
ATCAATTAGTTGTTGATCTCTCAGGAATCGAAGATAAAGCGGGACAAGCGGATTTACCGTGTGCTATTACCTGGTTTAATGAAGAATTATCATTGTTACAGTTTGATGGCGATATGAATATTGAACAGATGGATGAATTTCTTAAATTAGCAAAATCTGCTTTATCAGAAATATACGAATTGCAACTACAAGCTTTAAAAAAGAAGTATATTGCTATTCAAGAAGAAGTAAGTGGAGGTAATACTTAAAATGATGAATATAAAACGCGTCATTTCTGCTATAGAAAAGAATTATATTATTCAAAATCTTCGAAGGGAAGAGCGATTTGATGATCGTGGATTATGGGAATATCGAAAAATTTCCATCAAGCATGATATCATTGCCTCAGCTGAAGGGTCTGCTGATGTTTCTTTAGGTAAAACAAGAATAGTAACTGGATTAAAATATGACGTTGGAGAACCATTTCCAGACATGCCTGATGAGGGGGTATGTACAGTTATGGCGGAGTTATTACCTATCGCATCACCACTATTTGAAAGAGGTCCACCTGATGAACAATCTATTGAATTAGCACGTGTAGTTGATAGAGGAATTAGACATGCTGATTGTGTTCAAACCAAGAAATTATGCATAGAAGCTAAAAAAGCAGTCTATATTCTTTTTGTCGATATGTATGTCTTGAATTATGCGGGCAATTTAATTGATGCTGGAGGAATAAGTGCATTAACAGCATTGATATCGAGTCATATTCCAGAAGGAAAAATGGAAGATGGAAAACTTGTCTGGACTGGGAAATATTTAGATGGAGAATTTATAGTTAAAGAACTCCCTTTAGTTTTAACTTACGGCAAGATTGATGATATGATCTTTCTGGACCCAAGTTTACCCGAGGAATTAATCAGTGATGGAAAGCTCTCAATTTCAGTTACGGAAGATAAAATCACATCTATGCAAAAAAGTGGTGAAGCAACATTTTCCTTTGATGAAATAAGCATGTTAGCTAAAAAATCAATAGAAATAGGAAAAAAATTGAGAAAAGATTTGAATTTTTGGCAATATAAAGTAAATTACGAATAATTTTTTTTAACTGTTTTTTGTTATTTTTTTACATTTATTACTTTTCTAAGGGTTTCAAAAGATCCATATCCTCCTTTAATTCCATCCAATTCAAATTTACCAAATGATTGGATTAAGATTGATTGATTTCCTCCCTCATCTGTAAAAGGTACGGGAATTATAGGACCAACTTTTGCTTTTAAATTATGTTCTTCACCCAAATTATCCCGTATTAATAATTCAGAACTAATGGGATAAATCCCTTGATCATCATATTCTTGATTTATTATGTTAATTGAAATTAATGGAATATTTTGACCATCTCTAAATAAAAATCCACCAATAGATAACCTTCCATCTTCAGTAATGATTGCAGCAGGATTAATTGCTAAGTTTTCATTGAACCAAACTACATAATATAACCAATTTCCAACTCCTGTCCAATCACGCACTCCATACGTATGATCTCTCTGACCTAATACTGAATTTATGTGATATTCTATTTGTCCAATATTAATTTTACCATCTATTCTCCCAATTTGCTCCCAATGCTTATCTCCCGATTTTTTACCAATTTCTAAAGATTCAGGGGTCATAAATTTACTATATTCGTAAATACTGCTATGAGGAGAAAAAGTTAAATCCATCAATATTTTTTCAGATTTGAGAATGATTTTGGGATTCTCTCGGACATCAGGTATATTTAACGGATCCGAAACAAATATCATTGTTCCTCGGAAAAAATATTTCCAAGATCCATCATTTTGCCAATTGTGAGACATACCTCCTACTCGTAAATTCTCAGAAAAATCTTTAAGTTTAATTATTTTATGATATCCTGCAGCAGATCCATCGGATAAAAATAAGAAGAAGAATGTCATCCCTTCACTCTTATTTGGCTTAAAGCCAATTCTAGACATTCCTCCAATGTTATTCTTTTTATCATAAAACACAAAATAAAAACTTTCATTCCATTCAAGATGATTGGTTAATTTATCTTTATGTATGATTCTTTCCATAAAAATCACTCATTAATTCATTCAATTTAATATTACTTCTCCATTATATCCATTCAATGTAATTAGTTGACCATTTTTTATTAGTTTTCTGGCGTTAATGAGATTAGTCACTGCTGGAATACCATATTCTCTCGATACAACAGCACCATGTGAGAGAATTCCTCCCGTTTCTGTGATTAATCCTCCAATTTTTGAAAATATTGGAGTCCAACCCGGATCTGTTCTTGGAACGACTATTATTTCACCCGATTGAACGCTTTCGATCTCATTAACTTCATTTAGAATACGTACAGGAGCCGTGATTATTCCATGACTAGCAGGGGTTCCTCGTAAAGTCTCACTCTCTTGCGTGAATGGAAACTCATCATCATATTCTCTTGAACCAAAAATAAATTTAGGAGGAATTTGATTTTCATATTTCTCGAATTCCTCTAATCTTATCTTTATAAGTTTTTTTAGATTTTCTATTTCAGAAATCTTGTATTTATTATTCGCAAGATTTTCTAATTCGAACTTATGAAAGAAAAATATTTCCCTCTCTTCTTTTAATATTTCTTTGTCAACTAATATTTTTGCAATCTCTAAAAAAACTTTCCTATTTCTAGTAATCCACTTATCAAGGTTAAATCGTTGATTTTCTCTAAATATTATATATTTGCGACTATTTTTCAAAATTGTCGAAAATATTAGCCATTTTATAAAACCTAATTTTTGATTTTTAATTTTGGTTTCAACTATGCTTCTATGTATCATTCTTCGCTTCTCATTTTTCAATTGTGATTTATCAGAGAAGTTACATTTATCTCTTACTAAAGATTTACAGATATCCAATACTAAATCAGGGGATTCTCTCCATCGAGCGTAATACATTTCTCTAGTAAAACCTCTATCACCATATTCCTCAAGAAATTTGTTTAATACCCTTAAAAAATCTCGTGCGATTTGGGAAGAATCAGATTCTAAAATACTATAGATGTAGCTTGAATTATTATTTAAAATGATATTTCTGAGATATTCAGATTCTAGAATTATAGAGACCATTTCAAAGATGCTTTCATTTGTTAGAGTCAATTTATGCTCGAGACCAGATATTAAGATTGGGAAATTATTTTGGCACTCTTCTTTACCTAAGAATCGAGTGAGTAGATATTGAGTTAATAAATTCATGCCGATGTTATGTACTGGGATACCATACCTGACTAATCTAAAATGCGAAATCATTATTTCATCCAACTCGTCCACTAAGCGCAGCAGAGAAATCTCTTCACCTTTTTTTATTATTGCTTCCATCTTCATATCAAAAGTTTTTAAAAAGGGATCAAATACGTCTTTTGTCCAACTTTCATATGCTTCTGCTGTTCGTGATATGGCTCCATTAGGATCATGAAATTTTACCCTTAATTGAGCGAGTAAATAATTCTTGAGATGAAACGGAAGCTTTTTTATTGTCTTCTTACCATATGATCCAGATCCATTTGGAAAGTAATTCAATACATCTTCAAATCGCATAAAAGTAGGAATTTCATATTCTACTTTGTTTTTTAAAACGTTTAAATTAAAGTAGACATGACATTTGAATAATTTAAGCAATCGGAAATCCATCTTTCTATAACCCATGATACTATTTAATTCTACGTTTACTATCTTTGTTAGGTGATTTCCCAAAAGATCAAAAAATAAAGGAGTGGTATTATCATTCCAATAGTCATCAGAATAACCCCTACTCCATAAAACCTCTTCAGCATCATTTTTTTGCCTAAAAGAAGTAATTGGTCTAGATTGCACAATATGGATATTGGATTGATTATCTATTACCCATTCTATATCTTGAGGATTATTATAAAATGCTTTTTCTAGTTCGATACCTAACTTAACTAATTTAATAATTAAATGATCAGAAAGAGAAACTCTATTACTTTCAATTTCAGATGCTTTATTATATTCTACACCTACTCCATTCAATATTGGGTTAACCGTAAGACTTTTTAAGCCAATTTTTTTATTTATAATTCTAAATCCTTTATTTTTTCTTAATCGTTTTATAATGAACTGGTCGGGGCTAACTCGTCCAGAAACAACAGATTCTCCCAATCCAAAATTTGATTCAATAATTAATTCGGTTTTATCTGTTGTTATCGGATTTGCTGTAAATAGAATGCCAGAACTATTAGCTTGAACCATCTTTTGTATTATTACCGCAATTTCTGGTTCTTTATTGGGTAGGTTATTATTATATCGATAAGTGATTGCCCGTTCACTCCAAAGTGAAGCAAAACATTTCTTAACATGAATAAGGACCTGTTCCATTCCTATAATGTTGAGATATGTATCGTATTGACCTGCAAAAGAAGAATTTGGTAAATCCTCTAATGTTCCTGATGAGCGAATTGCAACTGGATTGTTATTAAAAATTTCCATATTTGCCTTGATTTGATCAATTAGGAGATCCTGTAATTTACCACCCTCAATAGCAGCTATGATCTTTTCTGATTGAAATTTTATGGATTGATTATTTTTTCCATTAAAGGATATCAAATTGTCCTTTATCAATACATTTAGGTTATTAAATTTAATAAAATCATTATATGCATTTACATTTAAAACAAAACCGTCAGGAATTGGAAAATCTTTTTGATTTAAAAAGATAAGATTAGCGGCTTTTGTTCCCACTAAATTCGCAGATATCTTCTCTTTCGATGATAGATTTATCGTATACATTGCTTACACTTAATATTTTATAATTTAGTAACACTAATTCTATTATCCCAATAAACTGATTTAATATCCCCTTGCTTAAAACTCTTTATATCATGCCTTCGAAATGGTTAATAATTGTTCATATGAATAATGGTCAAAGAAATAGAAAAATTAATTTATCAACAAAAATTACATGTATTAAATTTGAAAATTTTACACTTTCAATTGTAAATGAACGTGATTACATGCCAAAAAAGAAGAAAGTAACTATTGACGGTAGTTTTGGTCCTCGTTATGGTGCAAATGTCAGAAAAAAATGGCGTTTAGTAATGGAGAAAGAAAAAAGTAAAAAACTATCTTGCCCTAAATGTGAAACTATTGGATCTATTAACAGGGTCTCAACGGGAGTTTGGCATTGTCGAAAGTGTGGGGCAACGTTCACAGGGGGCGCTTATTATACAGAAACCCCTCGTGGAGCAGAATCTTATAGGATTTCAAAACGTAAGCAACGAGAAATAGAAGCTATCGAGGAATAATGGAAAATCAAAAAATATTTTCTATTGAATCCCAAGTAATTATAAAATTTTCTAACTCTAATTTATGTGATGTCGCTTATCAATCATTTTTACCAGATTTCAACACAAAAAAGTCCCCACGTTCAACAATAACAATGGAAAAAAAAAGTAATTCGTTGACCTTCAATATTAAAAGCATCGATATTACTGCTTTTCGAGCATCTATTAATGAAATAATAAACAATTTTAGGATTTTTGATCATACTTTAGAAATTTTTAGGCTTGTATAACAAATTTTAAAGTAGTAAATTTCAAATTGTTAGTCACATTTTTTCAATTATAATTATTATAAGTGATATTTCATATGACGATAAATTTTGACCAATTAGATGAAGCTACTAAAAAAAAAATCCAAGATTTAAATAACTTAAGTCGGAATTTGGAAATTTTAACTCAACAACAATTACAGAATGAAACCTCATTAAGTGAAGCAACACTCGCAATAGAGGAATTAGAAAAAGCTGAGCCAACTACTATAGTATATAAAAGTATTGGGGGAATAATGGTTAAAAGTGAAAGAAATAAGCTCCTTGATGAAAAAAAATCTCTAAAAATAACACTTGAAATGCGCTCCAAAACACTCGCTCAAAATATCAATAGAACTAAAACCAATTTTGAAACAATGCAAAAATCTCTTCAAAATGATCTGCAAATCACCAATTAACCTCCTTGTATAGTTCATGTACAAATCTGAAATTGATGGGTTAGTCCAATTTTTAAAGAATAAAACGCCTTTAATCACAACTCATAATCTAGTTGATAATGACGCTCTCGCCTCAACTCAAGCTTTCAAATTTTTGCTTAATCAAATTTGGCCAAATAAAAAAGTGTATCTAACTTATTCTAAAATAACGAAATCAACAAAGAGTTTCATTACAAAATTCCTTCAGAAATATCCTAATATTGATCTCTTCGGGGACAATGAATTCGATATCTCCCAAATAGACGTAATAATAGTATTAGATTCAAATAATTTCGATCAAATTATTATTAATGGAGTAGATGACATAACAAAACTGGAAATTCCGTTTATATTCATTGATCATCACATGAATTTAAATCCAAATAATTCCACACTGAATTTAATAGATGATACTCGTTATTCCACATCTGAGATTATCTTTGAGTTCTATAAACATCTTTCTTTAAAATTGTCTTCTCAAACTAAAATTCTTCTCATTTCGGGTATTTTAACAGATACGGGTTTCTTTAAATATAGTAATAATAATTCAATAAAACTAATCTCAAGATTGCTGACTCCAAAAATTGAGTTTCAAGAAATCAAGAAATTACTAGAGTTAGATATAGACATCTCAGAGAAAATTGCTGAAATTAAAGGTCTACAAAGAGTAAAATTAATTCGGGTAAAAGATTGGTTAATTGGAATAACTCAAGTTAGCAATTATAGAGCCTCAGTTGCATCTACACTCTTGAACGTCGGATTTGATGTAAGTATTGTATATTCAAGAGATAATACAGGTACTAAAATAACAAGCAGGGCAAAGAACGAGGTATGCCAAAATACAAGATTACATCTTGGCAAAATTTTAAATGATTTATATCGAGGTAGTGGTGGTGGTCATAATGGGGCAGCTAGTGCGCACATCAAGGATGAAACGGATGTAAATCTTGATGAATTGATAAATGAAATAAAACAAACTTTAATTAACGACCTTTCGTTATAATTATAAGAAAAATAGACCCATTGACACGATGAGCTTAGTTAAGTTTCATAATTTTTATTTTCGGTATAAAGGAAATGAGATCTATGCTTTAAATGATATCAAATTATCAATTGAAAGAGATAAATTTATTTTATTAGCTGGAGAAACTGGTTCAGGGAAAACTTCCTTAATACGTTGTATGAATGGCTTAATTCCGCAATTTTATACAGGTCATTATAAAGGAAATGTTGAGGTAAAAGGTAGAAATACAACATCAACACCGATTGCATCTCTCTCTTCTGAAGTAGGAATTGTTTTTCAAAACCCTGAGAATCAATTAATCACAATGAATGTTGAACATGAAATTGCTTTTGGATTAGAAAATCTCGGAGTTTCCCCTGATCTTATTAAAGAACGAATCCAAGAAGTAGTAGAATTGACTGAAATTAAAAATCTTTTATCTAAAGCTCCATTTGAATTGAGCGGGGGTGAACAACAAAGAGTCGCAATTGCATCAATTTTGGCATTAGAGCCAACACTCATCATTTTAGATGAACCTACCGCTAGTTTAGACCCCCTCTTTGCTCAGAAAATTATTAATTTATTAAAAAAAATTCAAGAAGAAAAAAAAGTTACCATCCTAATTAGTGAACATAGATTAGATTTACTGATATCCTTAGTTGACGAGATCATATTAATGAAAGGAGGGAGTATCCTTATTCATGATTCAACAGAAAAAGTAATAGGTAGTGAGGTTTTCGATGACCTAAATATAAATAAACCGGTTATATATTCAATCTTTAAGCAATTGAATTTCGACCAAAAGTTAATCCCCGTATCTATTGAACAAGCATTAAAAAGATGCGCTAAAAAGAATGGTGATTGAATATGAATTCATTAATTTATTTTCAAGGAGTGAATTTTTCCTATCCCAATGGAACGATAGCACTAAAGGAGATAAATCTTAAAATAAACAAAGGAGAAACGATGGCAATTATGGGACAAAATGGAGCGGGAAAAACTACCTTAATTCGAATGTTAAATGGATTACTACGACCTAATTCAGGAAGAGTTTTAATTGAAGGGAAAGATATAATCGCGTCCACAATAGGCTCGCTATCAAAAAAAGTAGGTATAATCTTTCAAAATCCAATGCATCAATTATTTTCAAATACCGTAGAAGAAGAAATAAAATTTTCTTTGAAAAGCTTAGATATAAGTAAAGATGAAATCGAACAGAGAACTAATACGATTTTAAAAGAGTATGGATTTGAAAGATATGCAAGCCATTCACCAATGAATTTATCCGGAGGTGAATCAAAAAAATTAGCACTTGCTTCTATAATGTGCCGTGATCCAGATATATTGGTATTTGATGAACCAACTCTCGGTCAAGACGCGAATGAAATTAATATTTTTCTAAATATGCTTGAAAAAGAGTATAGGAAGCAAAAAACGATAATTATGGTTACACATAATGTAGAATTTGCATTTGAACACGTTCCTCGAGTAGTATTAATGACTGGAGGAAGAATTCTAGCAGATGGACCAACAAATAGAATATTGACTAATGAAATGCTTGTTAATAGGTCCTCTTTAATACTACCTCAAGTCTCTAGATTAAAATTAGGATTGAAAAGTATGGGATTAGAAGTTCCTGATAATATTATAATGAAAGCAGATATGGTAAAATTCCTATCAAACTATTTTGAACTGCAAAAAATGGAGGAGAAATAATTGTCCTTGCAATTTCTAAATGCATTTAGGTTTTTCAAGAAAAATACATTAATACATAACCTTGATCCACGTGCTAAACTCTTGTTTGCAATTATTTATACAATAAATGCTTTAATGTTCAATGAAATAATTCCCTTATTTATCTTATTTGTTAGCTTAATACCTCTCATACTTATTGGTAGATTATTCAAATTATGGTTTAAAAGCTTAAGAGGCATGTCGTTTCTCTTTATCATCATTATTCTTTTAAATACGTTATTTCTCTCATTGAATTTTGCTATAGCAATGGTTCTTAGAATATCGATAATGCTATCCGCATTTTCTATATTTTTCTTAACTGTTGATCCAAATGATTTAGCTTTATCTTTAATCTCCATGAAAATTCCATACGAATTTGCTTTCTCATTTTCATTAGCATTTAGATTTGTTCCTACTATTGCAATAGAGGCCCAAAATATTATGGATGCGCAACAAAGCAGGGGTTATGAAATGCAACAGAAAGGTATAATTAATCAAATTAAAAATCTTTTTCCACTCTTAGTCCCTTTAATAATTAGCTCTATAAAAAGGGCTTTTAATGTTGCCGAAGCATTGGAATCAAGAGCTTTTGGGAGTGAACAGAAACGTACGTATTATTTTACTATTAAATATAACGCTAAAGATTGGGTTTTCACATTTTATTTATTAGCTTTACTATTCTTTTTAATTCTCATAAGGATTAATTTGAATTATATGCCAATCTGGTTTAATTGGAGTATTCCAGTATGATTACAAAATCAATTAAAATTAATGAAATCGATTTAAAATATAATTTTGGTATTTCAAAACTCCAAATGGGGTCAAATTCATTGACTTCAAAGAATCTCTTTAAATTGGTTGAGGATCTCGAAAACGAAACAAAAGGATCTATGATCCAATTTTTTAACGATGAGTTCACTTTGAACTCAGTACATGTATTTAATGCTTGTTATTTTACAATTAAAGCATTTAATAATGGAACAAACATATCAAATCAAAAAAATTTAGAATTTATTCTTTACTTAGCATCAAAAAGACAAATCAAACAAGGTTTAAAGGATTTTGGATTGAATTATACAAATGTTTCAAATAAAGAGCTTAATTATTGCATAATATCCCTTTCAACAGAGCTTTCATGGATAGATGAAATCATCCTTCAAAAATTAAATGCTAAACACTCAATTCTAAACTTGGATAATTTTGAATATGAAAAATTTAAGCGAGTTAAAAATTATTTCCAAATATCAGACAATCAAATTTCTGTTATTTTAAAGTCTTACGACTTGAGTTATTTATCGACAAAACCAACTAAAGAAGATTTAATTAATTTATACATGGCTCTAAATGATTTAATCTGTGAAAAAATGGCACTCTTAAGTTTAGAAAAAATAAAGATAAATTAAATTTCATGACTCTCTTTAGGAGCTTTAATTATATCATTTAATTGTAAAAATGATATTCCACAAAAATTTCCTAAAATTTCTAACCTCACTATCTTATTAGGATTATCCAAATCAACTCTATTATTAAAAATTTCTGCAACAACCTTAATTAATTGAGATCTATTGATAATTTCATTATTCCGTCTTTTTAAATCTATCCTAAAGGATTCATCCTCTTCGAGATATTCGTTATGATGTGTTTGGATAATTTCTTTTATGACTTCTACATCAGTTTCGCATACAAAATCAATTGGTACTATTTTTAAAATATATTGAAAAAAGGTTGGATCTATTTTCAGTAATTCTTTAATTTTAGAAATAACTTCTTCTTTTCTGAGTGTCGTAAATGCTGTCAACAACCCTTGAAATTCTAAACTTGAAATGATAGGATATCGATCTCCACATGTTAATAAAGTAAACCATAATTCTGCTTTAGCGTTGGTCTCGTTAAAACGGGAAGTTGATACTAAAAAATTGAAATTATTCGTCATGTTCCTTAGGTAATTAAATTTCTGTTTATTTCAATACATCGAGGACCTCTTCTTCCGATATTGCACCAATTCTTAGAAATTTCGGTTCTTGGGAAGTGCAATCTACAATAGTCGTGGATATATTAGATTTAGATTTACCTCCATCAATAATGAAATCAATTGGACTTAAAAATTTATGAGCCACCTCATCTCCACTTATGGAAGGAGGTTCTCCTGAATAATTTGCTGAAGTTCCAATTATTCCTCCAAATCGACCTTTAGTTTTTAATTTTTCTAATATGCTCATTATAATTTCATTTTCTGGAACTCTGATACCAAGTGTGTTTTGAAAAGCTGAAACCTCTTCTGGAATAATACATGTTTCTCTTCTTTTTAAAATCAGAGTCAATTGTCCAGGCCAAAAATGTTTTACCAGAACATTCGCGATATTATTAAATTGAACTATTTTTGTTGCCTCTTCATAATCAGAAACAAGTAATAATAAACCTTTCTTTCGATCACGGAATTTTATATCAAAAATCCTTTCAATCACCTCTTTATTGAGAGGATCTCCTCCAATTCCATATACACTATCGGTTGGAAAAGCAATTAATTTGCCCTCAATGATGTTATCTACAGCAACGTCAAGGTATAATTCTATGTCTTTAAGCTCTTTTCCTTGAAGCTTGATTAAGAAACCCATTAGAACTCTCTTCCATTATTATAATATTAAAAATCTGGAATATAAAAATAAATGAATTTAAGCAAGATTTTCTTGACACTTTATTTCATTCGCGATTTTTATCCATTGAAGATCAAGTTGCTCCTGAAGTTCAATTAAAGCTTTTTCTGAGATCTTTGAAAATCTTTTTTGTCGGGATAAATATTCTATTAAAGGCACCCTCTTTGAAGGATCTAATAATAGTTTGCTCTTTTTTGATAAGGTAATTACTCCATTTTCAATTTCATATAAAATCCAAGATCCTGTCTTGACAGCAAGACGAGGAATTTCGACTGCATCTTCAGAGGCTATCCCCCATCCAGGTGGACACGATGCTAATATATGGATATATTTACATCCTTCAATAGATTTTGCTTTCTTAAATTTCTCGAAAATATCTAAAGGTTCACTCACAGAACAAGTCGCAACATAGGGAATTTCATGTGCCGCCATTATTTGTGGAAGATTTTTTTTATATTGTTCCTTACCTAAAGTAGTGGTTGTTGTAATTGCACCATGAGGCGTGCTAGATGATCGTTGAATCCCCGTATTCATATATGCCTCATTATCATAACAGCAATAGATGATATTTGAATTTCTTTCAGCAGCACCACTTAATCCTTGAATGCCTATATCAGTTGTTCCGCCATCACCCGCAAAAACTAAAGTCGTCATTTTTTCCCATACTTTACCAGGAAACCTATAAGCTTTTGCTTTGAATGCAGCAGAAACACCTGTTGCTGCTGCTGCCCCTGCTGCAAACGCCATGTTCATAAAGGGAAAGTTTGAAGCTGTTTTGGGCCATAACCCAACAACAACATTCAAACAGCTTGCAGGTGTGACTAAAGACGTGTTTGGTCCAAGTGCTTTCATTGCCCATCTTAAAGCAATTTCAAGACCACAACCCGCACACGTAGAATTCCCTGCGAGAAAAAATTCTTCTTGATAATCCTTTAAAGCCTCTTTTATTGAAACCATTTTTATTCCACCTCCAATAAACCATCCCAGAAAGTTCCATCAATCATATCTCTTGGAAGCTCTCCAGTTTCCTTCAATTTTATCAACGCTTTAAGTTGGTTCTTCTGCTGCTCTAAACTTACTTCTCTACCGCCTAATCCCATAATTATTGGTAAAACTTGTGTAGAAACACTTGAATTATATAAAGCTGTTTTCACCTCACTACTTACTGGACCTCCAGTTGGAGAACCAAATGCCGTAGCTCTATCTGCTACTCCAAGAATTTTTACTTTTCTTGCTACATTTATGATATCTTCAACTGGAAAAGGTCTTAAATAACGTAATTTAACTGACCCTACTTTATATCCTTCTTCTCTTAAATCGTCAACTGCTTGTTCCATTTGCATGGCTAATTCGCCATAATTAATTATTGCTACATCAGCATCATTAATTCTATATTCTTGAATCAGACCATTCCCATAGTGCCTTCCAAAAGTGCTTTCGAATTCTTTCGTTACTTTTTTTATTTTATCTTTTGCCATGAGCATTGTATGATGGATTTTCAATCTAAACTCATTATAGAAACCAGAAGGCATGATAAGATTTCCATGCATCATTGGTCTTTCAGGATCCAAAAAGATGTGAGGCCATCCTTTTTCATCTGGAAGAGGCGGTAAAAAATTATCAACAACCTCTTGATCTTCTATAGTTACTGGTTTAGATGTATGAGAGAGAGTAAATCCTCCGTATGCAACGAATTTAGGCAATAGGATATCATAATCTTCACAAATTTTATAAGACATTAAAATATCATCATATATCTCTTGATGATTAGCAGCAAATGAAATCATCCAACCCGTATCTCTACAACTAATTATATCTGTAAAATCGGCCCAGATATTCCATGGTGGCGCCGGTCCTCGAGAAGCTATTGTAGTTACGATTGGTAAACGAGCACCTGCTGCCCAATGAACCATTTCATACATGTAAAATAAGCCCTGTCCGGAAGTAGCAGTAAAAGTACGAGTTCCTGCAGTACTTGCTCCAACAATAGAAGCCATTACTGAGTGTTCTGATTCGACCTTGATGTATTCAGTTCCAGGCATCTCACCATTATCCACAAACTCAGATAGTTTTTCTACTACAGTTGTTTGTGGAGTAATTGGATAAGCACTTATCACTTGGACACGTGCAGATTTTGCCGCATAAGCTGCTGCCTCATTTCCTTTAATGATTTTGGTTTCTCTCTCTTGTATAAAATCATCTTGGCTGTCAATCATATTATTCTCCACTCTCCCTTTCCATTTCTATACTTTTCGTTGGGCATTCTTTAGCACAGATACCACAACCCTTACAATATACATAATCAACTTCAAACTCCCCTTCTTCATTTCTCACTATTGTGCCCTCTGGACAATACATCCAGCAGATTCCACATTTTGTACAAGTCTCTCTATTAAGAACTGGTTTAAAAGTTCTCCAATCTCCAGTCGTCCCTATACTACCTTTGATTGGAAAAGAAATTGGGATCGGGGGTAATTCTTTCCAGTTATGATATGCTTGCACTTCTGGTCTTTTATCTTTGGCTTCACATATATTTTTCCATTTAACTTTGTTCATTCATATTCAACCTCCTTAACACTGTTATATGCTTCAATAGCAACATCAATATTTTTCTTACCCCGACTCTCTCCAAATTCTTTATTAATGACTTTTTTCATTGTTTCGATGTCATAATATCCTGTCATTTTACCAAATGCTCCTAACATAGGAATATTTAGTATGGGTCCACTGGAATGCATGAAATTATGTTTGATACATATACCAGTAGCATCCACTATGAAATATTTGATATTTTCTGGAAATTCACATGTGTCAATTGGATTTTTACTATTAATGAGTAACGTAACTCCACTTTTTATAGTAGCCATGATGGCTGGAATCTCTAATAAGGATGTATCAAAAATTATTATGTAATCTGGATTTTTCACGCTATCAAAAGTTTTTATTTGCTTATTCCTCGATAACTTAGAATATGCTTGAATGGGCGCTCCTCTTCTTTCCGCACCAATTATAGGGATTGCTATTGCGTCTTTAAACCCTTTTTCATACGCAAGTTGTGCTAATAATTGACTCGCGGTAATTGCTGTTTGTCCACCGCGACCGTGGAAAGTAACCTCTACAATTTTTTCCATATCAGTATCATTACTCATATTAATCAACACATTTAGAAGTAAAATAATTAACATTCCATTAAAAATTTCTGGAAAAGAATCATAAGTGTGCGTTTTAATAAGAATAAATCATTTGAAATATCCTAGGTAATGATTAAAAGTAAATCTCTTCATAATATTCAGAATTCTACTTGAGGTACTTTAAAAAGAATCAAGAAATAAATATAATGTCGTGATTCAATGTCTGAAAAAGCGAAAGAAACAGAAGAAGAATTTTCATTTAAATGCCCGGCTTGTAATGATGGAACAATCAATTTAATCAAAACAGTTTATGACATAACCGACGGGGATAAAATGCTGATTATTAAATTTGAATGTAATAAATGCTTGTTTACTAAAAATGACGTGATTCCATTGACTACTAGACTTGAACCTGGGATTATTACATTACAAGTTACGGATGAAAATGACCTCAAATCTAAAATCTATCGTTCACCTATCGGTGTATTAGAGATTCCTGAATTAGAAGTATTAGTGGAACCAGGTCCACGTGCAGATTTTTATTATACGAATGTAGAAGGCATCTTGGATCGATTTCAGAAAGCTGTGCAAATATATCGAAATAATCTAAACGGAGACGAAGGAAAACGAGCAGAAATCGATGAAATTTTAAATAATATAAATAAAGCCATGAAAGGAGATTTTAAATTCACCTTGAGGATAACTGATACAGGTGGAGGCAGTTATATAATTCCTCAAGATAAATCAAAATATTCATATCAAAAATTAGATTATGAGTAAAAAAGAAACATAATTTTTTTTTAATAGAAAATAACCATAATATTAAAACAAAAAATTAGTAAGGTACTCGAAATGAATATTAAAAGAGTAGGGATTTTAACAGGAGGAGGAGATTGTCCTGGATTAAATTCTGTGATTTACGGAATAATGTTAAAAGCTTACGATGCGGGTGTAGAATGCGTAGGAATTTTAAAAGGATGGAAAGGTTTTGTTGAAAATTTGACGATTCCCTTAAACATAGCTGATCATGACGATCTTCATACCAAGGGAGGGACAATTCTGTATACAAGTCGTACTAATCCATTCAAAGGAATGGAATCTAAAGAGGAAAAAGCAAAGCAATTAGGTAATCAATTTAAAGCGTTAGGTATTGATGCCTTAATTGCTATCGGTGGAGATGATACTCTTGGAGTAGCCGATACCATGTATAAAATTGCAAATGCAAATGTAGTAGGGGTTCCAAAAACGATAGATAATGACTTGAAGGGAACGCATTACACATTTGGGTTCTGGAGCGCTGTACAACTTGCTTCCAATGCGATGGATAATTTAACGACCACTGCAAGGTCTCATCAAAGGGTATTTGTAGTGGAAATAATGGGAAGAGACGCAGGTTTTCTTACAATGTATAGCGGAATTTCTGCCGGTGCTGATATAATATTAGTTCCTGAAACTCCTTTTAGTTTAGAAAGAGATGTTGTTGATGTACTCAAAAATAGAGCTAATGCTGGATATAAATATCATATTATTGCCACATCTGAAGGAGCTCATCCGCATATTGACTCTTTAAATCGAGATTTTAAAACAATTTCAAAGGATACCATTGATAAATTACCTAAAGATACATTTGGTAATCCATTATTAGCAAAGTTAAACATCTCACAAATTATCGTAGATGAATTAAATTTAAGGGAAGATTTAAAAGAAGTATTTCTCCAAAATGACGTTGAATTCGAATGCAGAAGCGTGGTTTTAGGACACACAATGCGAGCGGGGACTCCTAATTCTTTCGATAGAATTCTGGGATTGAGATTTGGATTAGCAGCTATGAATCTTGTTTTGGAATCTAAATTTGGGAACATGGTTTCGTTGCAAGGTAATAAAATCAAAACTATGCCACTTTTAGAAGGAGTAAAAAAGAAATACATTACTTCAGATAGTGATAAAATGGAATTAAGAGATTTACTCGTGAAAGTGCGGTATTTATCCAAACAAAAATAAAATCATAAGATTCTAATACTAAGTTTGTTAAATTCTCTTCTATAGTAAATCTAATATATTAATTTCGTTAAAAAAAAAAAGAGAGTTTTATTTAACCGAAATGCTTTTATTCATCATTATTAGCATCGACTGAATCTTTGCTACATCTCAATCAAGTAAACGTTATCTATATTATTCAAAATGAATATAAATAAAATCAATACAAAACGATGGAAAAATTCAATCCTTTAGCTTTTATCTCCTTAAGTACTTTTAGGTACAAGCACTTCTTTTGAGTATCCTCGATAAAGGATAAAACGATGTTTTACGAGAATATCATTGTGAGATGAAATAATCATAATTTTACTCGTTCTATATGAAATAGGTTTAATACATGGCTATCATTTTAGAATCATACTCATATTTAAAGGAACAAGAAAATGACAGATTCTATTATAATTGAGGGAAAAATGTCTGTAAATGCTGTTTTGCATTCAAAATATCGTAAGGTTCTGACTTTATTTTATGATGTTGCTAAGCTCCAGAGGAAAAGAAATACTAAGCAGTTAAAATCTCTCAAGCAGATACTTGAATTAGTAAATTCCAAGGAAATACAGATTGAACCTGTGGACTATAAGTGGTTTGAAAAACATGCCAATGGGAAGTCTCATGGAGGAATTGCTGCTATTGTAAGTGAAAGAACCTACCAAAAATTACCTGAACTCTTGAAATCAAAACCCAGTGTAATTATTTATTTGGACGGAATTGAAGACCCTTATAATCTTGGTTACACAATTCGGTCATTATATGCTGCAGGAATAGATGGAATCGTGATAAAACAGAGAAGTTGGCTTGATGTGGATGCAACTATTATTAAATCTTCCGCAGGCACTTCAGAATTAATGCCGATAGCATTAGTTGAAGATTTAGAAACAACAGCTAACTTCTTCAAATCTTATAATTTCACCATTGCTTGTACTGCTAAAGATAAAGGTCAGTCAATATATCAAAGTGATCTGAAACCCCCACTATTTATAGTAATTGGGGGTGAAAAAAGAGGCATTAATCGCACTTTTTTAGATAAAGCAGATTTAAGGTTTACCATTCCTTATAAGAGAGAATTTACAGGATCTCTCCCGCTTAATTCGGCCGCAATTATTATTGGATTTGAAATTCTTCGGCAACGATATTTTTCTTACAAGGAAGTCGTCTAGTCAGTTTAATCGTGAAAATTTATCTATATATCACCGCTTACTATATTTTGCAGCAATAAAAATTTGCCACTCCCATTTTTGGAGGAATAAAGGTTTTTTATTAGAATTTCTATTCTTCTTAAAAATTGTTGATTGATTGCAGGGAATGAAAAATTAAGGTAATAAATCTTTCTGTCTAAGATCAGGTGCTTTAAGAAGAATTATTCCAGCTAAAATCATTATGCAAGCAGCTATCGCGAAAGGGGGCCATCCTACCAATTCAATAAGCGTTCCTTCTCTCATGATAGCTACACCAGTAAGATCAACAATATAACCCATTAATAATGGACCAATTACAAAACCTAAATCTCCAATCGTCCGATAGACGCCCATATAAATCTCAAGCTTATCTTTAGGTGCGATATCCGTTACATAAGCTGCAATTGGTCCTGATAACCCAATTATGGCTCCATAAATAAAAATGACTAATGATACATAAATGATGCTTGATGTAAAAGGAATCCATAATGTTATAGGTGCAGAAGCGACAAGGGATAAAAATAGTGGAGTTCTTCTTCCTATTTTGTCTGAAATTAAGCCAATTGAGAGCATTGTAATTGTTGTTGCAATAGCTGCTATGGTTAATAAAATACCAATATCAAACTCATTTAAACCAAGATCTTTGCCTGAAAAAAGAGGCAAAAGAGTATTTCGAACTCCAGTTCGTATAAAGAACAGTGAGAAAATTGCGGGAAGAACTGGCATAAAGTTAAGATCTTTTAAACTATGCCATGCTTGCTTGTAAAGTTCTCGTGGTTTAAAATGTTTTTTATCTTTCAAATTATTAACTCTCGGTAAAGTGAGAGTGGGAATGATCCCAATAGCAGAAATAATAGCATATGCGAAAAATGGGGCATTAAGACCATAAAGAGTTGCTATAAATCCCCCAAAACTAGGACCAAAAATAGAGCCTAATAATAAAAATCCAGAATAAATGCTCATTAAAAATCCTCTTCTTTCAGGGCTAGCTATTAATGCTATAAAAATGGTTGCACTTGTTACATAAATTGCAGAGCCAAAACCTTCAATAATTCGAGCAAATAATAAAATCCAATAATTTTGAGCTAATCCAGCAATGATAGAGGATGTTGACACAAGTATCAAACCTAACAGCATTAGTTTCTTTATATCATATTTTTGAGCCAAAAAACCCGCAGGCAAATCAATGAACATGCGAGCTATCCCAAATGCAGATACAACAAGACCAACAAGCGTATAATTCACATTAAAGGTTTCTGCATAATAGGGCAAAATTGGAGCTACAATACTTAATCCAATCATCACAAGTAATGTGACTGCAGATAAATTTAATGTGGTTATAAAATCCTTCTTTATTTACATCTCCCTTCATCTTTTATTAAATTATGAAGAAATCACCTAATTAAAAATAATAATAAAATGATCTTTTCCTCTAATTATCCTTTAAATTAATAAAAAAAAAGATCAACCATAGTGTTTTTCTTCCTCATGATCCGCATCAATAGCATCTTTTTCAACGTCTCGATCGAGCCATTTTTCGCTTAATAATTCTTTATAATATTCATGTTGAATGATCATATTCATGATTTCTGTGGTTCCAGTCCACAATTCACCTATCCTTGAATCACGTAAAATTTTTTCGATGGGATAAACTGTTGTATAACCAATACCACCCATGATCTGCATCGCATTGTTAATTACTTTCCAGCAAGATTTTGTTGAAAATTTCTTAGACTCTGAGACTAATCTTCTTTGTAAAGCGGGTGGCGCACCAGCATCAATCGATCTCGCAGTATTAAGCACAATTGCTCTTGCTGCATCTAAAAGCGTGATACTATCTGCTACTTTAAAATTTACCGCTTGGAAATTTTTAATCGTCTGTCCAAAAGCTTTCCTTTTAGTTGAATACTTGGTAGCAATATGAAGACAAGTTCTAGCCGATCCTAATGAACCTGCAGCCGTTGTAAGGCGCTCAGGAACCATCATTTGATAAAAAATTCTCCCTCCTTGTCCCTCTCCCATAATAATATTCTCTTTTGGTACTTGAACATCTGTAAATTTGAGTCTTCCAGCGCCACCACCTCTAGTTCCTAAAAGACCATAAATATATTCCGTTTCAACACCATCGCTACGATCCACTATAAATAAACTTAGAGATGTTCGAGGATCCGATTTTGGATCCAAGTTTGTTTTCGCGTAAACTAAAAAAAAGTCAGCTCCCTCAGCTCCCACAACAAAACGTTTTTCCCCATTCAAGATGTAAAAATCTCCATCTTTAGCAGCGGTGCAGGTTGCTCCAAAAAAATCAGATCCACCTCTTGGTTCTGTTAAAGCTTCTGCAGTATACTTTTTACCTTCACACATTGGCTTCAAATAATTTATTTTTTGATGTTCAGAGCCAAATAAATTCATTGCTTCTCCTGTAATTATAGGAAGTGAATAAAGGCACGGTAATGAGCTTCCAAGCACGCCAACTTCTTCAAGCGCAACAACTTCGCATTCCCAATTTAAACCTCGACCACCAAATTCCTTGGGAAATCTTAAACCTATAAGATTTTTTTTACCAAGTTTCTGTAAGAATTCAGTTGGATAATTAATTTCTTCTTTATCCATCTTTTTAATTAAAGAATGAGGTACCTCGTCTCTTACAAATGAACGTACTTCTTGTTTTATCTTTTTGGCATCTTCACTTATTATATAATCGTACATAAAAATTTACCTAATACTTAGTTTTATACTACGATTAATGTATTCAAGATTATAATTATTTTTTATTATATGTATTTATTGTAATTCCTTTATTCATTCTTACTTCATATTAAGAATCTATTTTAAGTAAAAATTTTTTTAATTCTAAAGAATAAACAAATGTATGATCAAATTTATAAAAAAACCTACAAGTTAAATCAATTATGTTTACAAGAATCAAAATTAGTTATAAGGAATACCCAAATCCATTTAAAGTGCTGATCCTCGCCACATTCATTGATAGGTTCGGAAGTTTTTTGTTATTTCCGTATTTCTCAATATATCTTATAGAAAGGTTTGGTGCAAGCATGGTTCAAGTGGGGTTTTTATTTGGGGTGTTTTCTGGTGGAAGCATACTTGGTAGTACGATAGGAGGAGCGTTAGCTGATAAATACGGGCGGCGGTCGATGCTTCTTTTAGGTTTAATATCAAGTGGTGTAGGAAGTATTTTGATGGGACTTGTTGATAATCTGAATCTTTTTTTCATAATAGCAGCATTTTTAGGCGTTCTCGGAGATTTAGGCGGTCCAGCACGTCAGGCAATGGTGGTGGATCTACTTCCAAATGATAAACAAGCGGAAGGATTTGGATTATTACGAGTGGCAGTAAATCTTTCAGCAACAGTAGGACCTATGCTTGGCGGATTATTAGCAAGCCAATCCTATATGTTTTTATTTATTTCGGACGCTGTGAGCAGCTTAATTACCGCTTTAATTGTATTCATTGTCATTCCAGAAACGAAACCAGAAAAACAAGATGATAAACCAGAGGAATCGGTTTTAAAGACACTAATAGGATATAAAGAGGTTTTTAAAGATACAATTTATATTTTGTTTCTTGCTGTGTCTGCCGTGACAGTATTGGTTTACATGCAAATGAATAGCACGTTGTCGGTATTTCTACTAACAGAATATGGGTTTCCAAAGACAGCTTTTGGCCTGTTGTTGAGCATGAATGCTTTGATGGTAGTAGTATTTCAATTCTGGATAACTAAAAAGGTTTCAAAGTTTGCTCCTATGAAAATGATGGTTGCTGGGACGTTTCTATATATGATTGGTTTTGGGATGTATGGATTTATTTCTGAACCGTACTTGTTTTTCATAGCTATGGCAATACTTACTGTGGGAGAGATGATCGTAATACCCGTTTCACAAGCTATAGTTGCCCGTTTTGCGCCTCAAGATAAGCGAGGAAGATATATGGCCGTATACGGTTTTCATTGGTCGATTCCAAGTCTATTTGGGATTATAGTTGCTGGTTTAGTTTATGATTATATTGGGCCAAATTGGGTTTGGTATTTAGCAGGAATTTTATGTTTGATCGCAATAATTGGATTTTGGATACTCTATCGAGTCACAAAAAATCGTCTTTATAACAGCAATGAAATTGCTGTCGAAGAATTGATTGAATAAAAACTATCCTTCTATTGGAAATCTTTCCTTTTCTTATTTTTAAGGATCATCAAAGTAACATCGTAGTCCATATCGAAGAATTATGAAGGTATATGTCAAAGTGCGTGAAAGTTTAGTTTCACGAATTCATTTGTATATAAATAATGAATTCTAAATTTCGAATAGTTCCTTAGCTTTTGCTTCAATAATTTTATTATTCACAAGATCCCATATTTCAGAGTAATAAAATTCCTTTTCATTTTTTACTATTAAAGGAATACTTTCTACACATGCACTCATATCACAATATAGGCTGTTAAAGGTCGGATTTTTCATTAAAGGATCATCAAAATCATTTGGATCTTGGTAATCTATAATTTTATAATCGATTT
The DNA here is from genome assembly GCA_964583985.1 of uncultured archaeon. Classification (GTDB taxonomy): domain Archaea; phylum Asgardarchaeota; class Lokiarchaeia; order Sigyniarchaeales; family SOKP01; genus SOKP01. The sequence goes on along the minus strand of CAZOYD010000001.1, from coordinate 82,185 downwards.
TCTTCTCTTTTAGCCATTCTTTTAAGATTTCACAGAAGACACAATGTTTCTTAATAATAATTTTAAATTTAGCCATCAATAAAATATTATTTGATAATTATTTAAATTTTTATTTATAAAAAACAAGGTTATTCTTCAATTTCAAATATAATCTTTAAGTATTCATATTTAGAATTGAGTAATTTCATGACTTTATTTGCGAAATTTCTCAAATTTTTTGCGTGAATAGGCTTTTCTTCAGCTTGCTCGTGGTAAAAATCATGGAGCATTTTTCTTGTTTCATCTGGTCCATTATCTTCTAAAAATTTTAGCCAATGAGGCGAGATTTGACAGATTTTCTTTAATTTTGCATCTGGATGTTTAGATTTATCAAAAATGGAATCATTAAATTTAATTAAGACATTGCTTACTTCTTCAAGATGATCTGCAATTGCTAAGGAATAGCGGCATAAACTGATTAAATTTGAAGTGGTTCTTGCATTTCTAGTATTTGCTGCTTCTTCGAATGAATTCCAAGCGTTTAACCATTCATCTTCATGTTTCCCTTCGTTTCCCCCATTAACCATTACTACATTTATAATGTCACTAAGATCTACATCATGGCCTCTTTTAATTTTTTTATCAAAAATCTCTTTTAAATCTGAACCTTCGAGGAAAGCACCTGCTCCAAAATCAAGTAATTGGTTGAGATTGTTTGCTGCAAATAATAATTCCGTTCTTTTTTCTTCAGTGCCGAGTTTTTCCCATTCTACTCTCTTTTCCCATTCTCCAGTTTTTTTATTTTTTGTAAAACTGCATTCCTTTAGTTTGGAATCTAAAAGATTAGTTTGAAACATCCAAAAATCGATATCGTCTGTAAATCTTTTTCTTCTCCAATCTCTGGTTGTATATTTTCCTAAATATAACTTTAAGGTTCCCCTAATTATATCATACTTCCCATTCTTCAAAGCTTTACGCGCGTCCTCACAATAATAGTGATTTGGATCACTCGAACACAAAACTATTTTTTCTAATACTTTTCTGGCTTCCCTTGCAACGATATCACAAGGGATATTACCATCTGAAGGGTAACGTCTAGAGCCCCCCGTAATAAAATCTTCAAACAATTCATAATCATCATAAGGAATTGAGTACCAAGGATTATTAAAATTAGCTTTAGTAAAGACATAATGAATGAAGTTGGTTTCATCTTTCCAAACTTTCTCTCTAATGGGAGAAACGTCCCTAAGGTTATCACCTTTTGTTACAGAATCAGCTTTTATATCCCAAATTCCATTCATTTGAAATACTCCTAAAATTACTAATAAAATTAAATGAAAAAAACTAACTTAAACCTTTTTTCTATAATATATAGAATCAATCAAGCATATAGTATAAATAGAATATCTATTTCTTTCTCATTATGAAAGAACTCTTTTCAGTTTTTGTTTATGCACCTTGGGACAAGCTCAAAACAAAAAAGTTAACTGAAATTAGATTATTATCTCTCAAAAGCATATTTGAAAAATATCCCGTAATTGAAACCAAGTTTTTTGATGATTTATCTGCAAATATTTCTAAAAATTTGCATTATTCTTGGTTTGAATGCATTAAAAGAATTGTAGGTCCAGATAAAGAAGATTATGAAATTCAAAGTTGGAATATTATATGGGCAATGGACACAGAAAATAGAATGTATCAATTCTTATTCCAAAAATTAGGAGTTTCTGAAAGTTCTCAAGCAATCATGGTTGGATTGGCTCCTCCAGAACTTGGGAAATTATTTTTAGAATATGGAGATGACGCAATTCTTAGGATCTTATCCTTATTGAATAATCCAAAAGAAATAAAATTCTTGATGGGATTAGCTCCAAAAGGGATATCATGGGCTGAAGAACAACAACTTATACAAGCCAGTAAAAACGATCTTGATAAAATTAAATTTGTCAACTCGTTAAAAGATACGCCAAACATCCAAGGACAATGGTTTTTTCCTCATAATCCAATGTGTCCAGTTTGTAAAGGATTATTGATTGAGAAAAAGGATCATGCTCGAGGTTATCAAAAGTTAGTATGTACTCAATGTAGTTATGAAAGAAAGAAATAGTACAATAACAATAATAGTTTTATTAAATATTAGAATATATAATTTATAACGAAAAATATAATTATAGGAGTTAATAATTAATATGCCATATATTGTAGCACTTGATTTAGGCACTACAGGTTGTCGTACTTTCATATTTGACTTGTATGGAAGCATTTTGTCAAGTGATTATCAAGAATGGGAGAGTATATATCCAGCTCCTTCACATGTAGAGCAGGATGCAAATATTTGGTGGGAATCAATAAAAATAACGATAAGCTTAGCTATTAAGAAAAGTGGTATCGATCCATCAGAAATTGTTAGTCTATCTGTTACTAATCAGAGGGAGACCATTGTTCCTGTTGATAAAGAGGGAAATCCATTACATAATGCCCTTGTTTGGCAAGATAGAAGAACAACGAAAGAAGTTGAATATATCAAGAGAAAAATTGGAATTGATAAAATATATAGTACCACTGGATTAACCATTGATCCATATTTTTCTGCCACAAAAATACTCTGGTTTAAAAATAATAAACCTGAAATCTATAATAAAACTCATAAATTTCTATTGGTCTCAGATTTCATACTGCACAAACTAACGGGACAGTTTGTAACTGATCATTCAAACGCTTCAAGAACCATGCTCTTCGATATAAATAAATTAAAATATTCAGAGGACATTGCTTCTGAATTGGAAATTGATCTTGATAAAATGCCAGAACCAATGGAAAGTGGAGTCGATATCGGAGAAATCGTATCCAAGGAGACAGATTTTGATATGAAGACATTAGTTATCACTGGAGCTGGAGATCAACAGTCAGCCGCATTGGGAGTGGGAGTTGTGTCACCAGGAGAAATAAAATGCACGACCGGAACGGGTACTTTTATCCTTGCTTTTTTAGAAGAACCGAAATTTGATCCTGAAAAAAAAGTGTTATGTAGTTGCCATGCCGTACCTGGAAAATGGGTTCAAGAAGCTAGTATTTTTACCACAGGAGCCGCATTAAGATGGTTTAGAGATCAAATTGCAATTGATGAATGCCATAAAGCTGAAGAATTAGGACAGGATCCTTATTATATTATGATATCGGAAGCTGAAAAATCACCCGTAGGGTCAAATGGTTTGCTTTTCATACCTCATTTAGTAGGAGCAGGAGCACCTCATTGGAATCCTTATGCAAGGGGAATCTTATATGGTTTATCACTAGGTCATCAAAGAAAAGATCTTTATAGAGCTGTTTTAGAGGGTGTGGCTTATGAAGTAAAAAAGAACATCCTTGTTTTTAAATCCTTAGGAATAGAACCGAAAGAATTAAAAATTACTGGAGGAGGGTCTCGTTCTGATTTATGGAATCAAATATATGCTGATGTCTTAGGAATATCTTGCGTGAGAAATGTTATTGAAGAAGCCACATCCTTAGGTGCTGCAATATTAGCCGCTTATGGAGCAGGACTATTTCCAGATATAATAAAAGCTGCCGAAAATATTTGCAAAATTGACAAACGATGGAATCCAAATGAAAAACACTATGAGCTTTATGATAAAATCTTTAATTTTTCAAATAGATTGTACTCAATACTAAATGAAAATGAATTTTACCAGAACTTTGATAATTTATTTCAAAAATAGGATCTGAAATATTCTCTTTTTTCTTCTCTATTTACTTGATTCTGCTTTTATGAACAATTTTATATAGTTAGATTGTTATTCATTCTTTAATTATAACCAATCAAGTGAATTTTATGGAGAATCTTAAAGAAATAGAATATACTTCAAATCAAAAAGCTGTAGGTGAATTATTTTACATTTTTATGATGATATCATGCATAGGAATAGTTGTTGGGGTTGTTTGGTCGATTTTAGATTTTATTATGCCTTTAGGGAAATTTGATATATTCCTTGCTTTAAATTTAGGATACCAAATTACGATTGTTGCTGGATTTTTAGCCGCCTTATTTTTACTTTTGATTTTCTTCTTTGGGTTGTTTAAAAAAGGAGCTAAAGGAGTACTAAAATTCCTTTTTAAAGAAAGAGAATTAGAAGAGAGGTATAAAAATCGTCTTGATGTTAAAATTGCAGCAGGTGGATTATTACTTAGCATTATGGCAATTATAGTTGGTATTATAATCGCTGTTACACAAGATATCTTCGGGGGATCAGATACTTCACCATTAAAAGGCTTATTTAGCGAATTTTCTGCTGGGAATTGGGTATTATTTGGAAGTTTAGCCTTGTTTGCAATAGTAGGATTGACATTATTTTTGATATTTTTCTGGAAAAATGGCAATTATGCCATAATGAAAATTATAGGAATTTTAGAAAAAGAATAACCCTTTTTTCTTCTCTCTTTCTAAAATTAGAAAATTAATTCAGTTATTTTATTTTTATTTCAAGTATATCCTTTTTTAACTCAATGAGCGTTAGAGTGGGTACAGTATTTAATTTTCTTCAATTACCAGACGTACATCAATTTTCATTTGTAATTGATAAATTAAGTAATGAAATGATGGTTAAAAAAGGACAGTTCGTATACACTGAGTCAATTGAAGGATTCTTAATCGGAATGGTTGAAAAAATAATTCTATTAAATGAATATTTCTCAGATGCGCTCACGATAAAGGCATATAATAATAGTAGCAATCCTAATATACTTAAAGGATTGTTTCCAAGTGATGAATTTGAATATGCCATTGCCATAGTTAAAAATTTAGGAATTATCAAATTTGATGATGAAGATAAGAAGAAGATAAAATCAATTCAAAGAATGACTTATCCTGCAAGCCCTGGAAAGAACGTCTTCTTGGTTGAAGCAAAAATACTTAAAAAATTCATAGGATTTGATTATGAAGATGGCTTAAATCTTGGAAATTTAAAAATTGCAAATATTGAAGCAAAAATCAATATGAACAGGTTGCTCAATAAACATTTTTCGATTCTTTCGATTTCAGGAGGAGGAAAAAGTTATTTAACTTCAATCATCTTGGAAGAATTACTCTCGCGTCCAAATTCTAAAGGTACACCGGCAATAGTTATTATAGATGTGCATGGAGAATATACTTACCTCAAATCAATTCCAGACCTTCAAGATAAGATTAAAGTATTCGATGGTTTATATCTCCAAATTTCAATTCCCCAGATGAATGCTTATAATTTTCGAAAATATCAAACACAAATTACTAGTGTCCAAGTTAGAGAACTCGCTAAATTTATTAAAAAATTAAAACAAGATAAATCAAAAAAGGATAAATACACTTTAAAAGATATAATTACCCTTATTGATGAAGAGAATGAAGGGAATAAAATTACTCGACAAGCATTAATCGGGTGGTTAACAGAATTAGAAAGATTAAATGTATTTGGCGATCAAGAAAATCCTATATTAAAAAATTCTATTAAACCAGGAGAATTAACAATTTTTAATTTTCAGAATGAGATTTCTATCCGAAAAAAACAAATTTTAGTGGATTATTTGTGTAATCAACTCTTCCATATGCGTCGGATGGATGAATTCCCTCCTTTTCTTCTCATAATTGAAGAAGCTCACCAATTCTGTCCTGAAGCAGCTCAATCTAAAGCAATTTCAAAATCAATAATTGAAACTATAGCACGAGAGGGTCGAAAATTTATGGCTTGTTTGTGTTTGATCAGCCAAAGACCTAAAAAATTAAGCAGTACAGCTCTTTCTCAAATGAATTCGAAAATGGTTCTAAACATCAAAAATCCCTATGATTTAAAACACCTTATGGATAGTTCTGAAGCCATAACAAAGGAATATGTAGATATGATTTCAAGTTTGGGTGTGGGTGAAACATTACTTATGGGTAATGCGGTAAATTATCCAATTTTTATTGAAATTAGAGCAAGGAAATATAAGTCTAAAGTCGAAGACAATACACTATCTCAAGTATGTTTAAAATGGAATGATAAACAATTACTTTAACTTTTCCATCACTTCTTCTCTAATCTCTTGATTCGTCTTATTAAGAACTATCATATTCTTGTTCTTTGAAACTCTAAATAGATTTATAATATTTCTACTCTCGAGTTTCATAAATAATTCTTCAAGTAACAAACTATTGACAAAAGGGAACTCCTTTTTTAAAAGTTCTTCCAAGCGTTTATCAAGGATTTCACCTCTATTCTCTATTAAGATCTCAATGAGAGAGTTAACGATGGGCTTTTGATTCCAGCGATTTGATTCGATATTATAACACCTTTTATTTTAAATAGAATTAGAATGCATGGAAATAAATATTGGATTTTAAATTAAGTTTGTGAATATTATACAAACAACCTGTCTTCTTTTGATTGTTCAATTATTCGACTTTTGAGTTTTTCTCCAAATTGAGCATACCACTTGATCATTTCTGCTGAAATACTTGGATTAGTTATTTCTCTAGCCTTTTTAAAATGCTCTAAAGTAACTTTTCTAGCCCGCATATTTTCCCTTAGTGCAATCATTGCAGCTTCTCGACACAAGGTTTCAATATCTGCTCCAGAAAATCCCTTAAGTCTATCATTTATCTTTTTAATTGTAACATCATTTGCAAGGGGCATTTTTTGAGTAAATATTTTTAAGATTGCTTCAATCCCCGCTTCATCAGGAGGTGGAACCAATAAGATTCGATCTATCCTTCCAGGTCTAATCAAGGCAGGATCTAAAATGTCTGGACGATTTGTAGCAGCAATCACTAAAATGTCTTTTTTAATTTCTAATCCGTCCAATTCGGTTAAAAATTGAGATAATACTTTTTCTGTTACTCCTGAATCTGAAGTGTGTCTACCCCTGCTTGGTGCGATAGAGTCAAACTCATCAAAGAAAATAATACAAGGCGCTGCTAATTTTGCCTTTCGAAATACTTCTCGAATTGCTTTTTCACTTTCTCCAACGAATTTTGACAAAAGTTCTGGACCCTTTACAGATATGAAATTAGCTTTACTTTCATTAGCAACTGCTCTCGCTAGCAGTGTCTTTCCACATCCAGGTGGACCATAAAGTAATATTCCCTTTGGAGGATTAATTCCCATCCTGATGAATATATTAGGATGAGATAAAGGCCAATCTACAGATTCTATTAATTTTTGTTTTAAATCTTCTAATCCACCAATTTGGTCCCACTTTACATTTGGCACTTCTACAAAAACTTCTCGGATCCCTGATGGTAAGACTTCTTTCATCGCATTTTCAAAATCTTCTTGTGTAACGCTTATTTGCTCTAATAATTCGGGATCGATAACTTCAGACTCTAAATTTATTTGAGGCAAATACCTTCTCAAAGATGACATTGCTGCTTCTCTACATACAGCTGAAATATCTGCGCCTACAAAACCATGAGTAATATTAGCAAATTCCTTTAGTTGAATTTTCTTTTCTAAAGGCATATTTCTAGTATGTATCATAAAAACTTCCAGCCTCCCTTTTTCATTAGGTACCTTAATTTCAATCTCACGATCAAATCTTCCGGGTCGCCTTAGAGCAGAATCTAAGCTATTAGGTCTATTTGTAGCACCAATTACAATAACTTTTCCCCTTCCATGAAGTCCATCCATTAACGCAAGCAACTGAGCAACAACTCTGCGTTCGACTTCTCCTGTGACGGTTTCTCTTTTGGGAGCTATAGCATCAATTTCATCAATAAATATAATTGAAGGACTTTTTTCTTCAGCTTCTTCAAAAAGCTTACGCAACTTTTTTTCGGATTCGCCATAAAATTTGCTCATTATTTCAGGACCGTTTATAGATATAAAATGAGCCTCACTTTCATTCGCTACTGCTCTAGCTAATAAAGTTTTGCCACAACCCGGGGGACCTCTTAATAAAACACCCTTTGGAGGATCAATACCCAATCTTTTAAATAACGAAGGATGTCTGAGAGGTAATTCAACCATCTCTCTAACTCGTTCAATTTCTCTATCTAAACCACCCACATCTTCGTAAGTAAGGTATTCAGATCCTCGCTCTTCATCTTCTGTGACAACTTCACTGATATGCAATTGCGTTTCGGGTTTTATCAAACATACTCCATTCGGTCTCATGCTTATCACTTTAAACGCAATTTCTCTGCTTATTCCTATCGATATGTATATAAAATCATCGATAGTTATAGGATAATTATTTAAACGCTTTTTTAGGAAATTTTCAAAACGAGGATTTGTTCTAATCTTTACATTAGAGGGAGCTAATACAATATTCTGGGCAGGTAATGCTTTAACTTTTCGGATTTCAATAGTATCATCAATACTCGTGCCTGTATTTTTTCGGAGTCTGGAATCAATTCTAATTATCCCTAAACCGCTATCTTGAGGATAGCTAGGCCAAGCTATACCAGCACTTTCCTTTTTACCAAATAATGAAATAACATCACCAGTCTTAATCAATAATTTCTCCATGGTATGGGTATCAATTCTTATTATATTCCTCCCAATATCTCTTTTCTTTGCTTTTTGAACTCTCAATGTTAATTTTTGCAATCCTTTTTCATCCTTCCCATTTTGATTGTCTTTTGCTGACATCTTTGATCGAATCTTTTTTAAGAGTATGTTTTAATAATTAATGAATTTGTAAAAATTTTTCCATTTCATCATATTTTTCTTTTTTATTTGAAAAAACTATCCAAAGATATTTGCTTTTTAGCTGAATCTATATCCTTTAGTTTTTTAAGTGCACTGTCAATTCTATTTTTAGAAAAATTGTGTTTTTCTACCAACAACTCCTCTAATTTATCATAATCGACTTTTTTCCATTCTATTTTTGAATAATTAGAATTAACACTCGGGTTCAGAAAAATATCTTTAACATGTTGAACTAATTCCATATCAAGCATTAATGGGTTTCCAGAAATTTCTATATTATTCTCCAGCATATTTTCCAACGAATCATGTTTTTTGATCAATTCCAATGCTTTATGTTGTCCAATTCCTTTAATTCCTGGAAAAAAATCCGTCCCAATAAGGATTCCCATATCTATAAGTTGTTCACGGGAAATTCCCAAGTTAAGTAATAATTTAGAAAGAGAAATATATTCGATATCTAATGAAACAGTCGTATCCTTTACTTTTTTACTACGACTTACACTAAAATTTCTTAGAAAACGTTCGCATCCAAATAATAAAGTATCATAGTCTTGAGAAGCACTAGCCCAAGCTTCACCTTTATTAACTAAATAAGCAGATTGTGCTTCCCCTTCTGAAGCAGCATCTATAACAGGAATGCCCATATAATTCAATAATGATTTGCTTTCCTCAATCATATTTTCATCTAATTTGGAAGTTCTTTGCGCTTGTTTTTTTGCTTCTTGAAAATCCTCTTCTTCTTGGGCTTTTATCATTTTTTCTTTAGCTTCTGCTTTAACCTTTCGCCTCTCGATAATTGTTTCAAGTTTCAATTCAGGAGGTTTCCCGTCAAATACGTATATAGGTTTAATATTATATTCTAAAAACTTAATGTTGCGATAAAATAATCCGGATAAATGAGAAGTTACGTTTCCTTCTAAATCCATAAGTAAAGTACCATCTCCTTGACGAATTATCGCTAAAAATTGGTAAATAGCGTTAAATGCATCGATCGCGATTTTTTTATTTAAAAGGTTTTCAAAAGAGATAGTCTTCCGTACATCCTTTACTAATTCATTTATTTTAATTCCCATTTAATCATCTTCTCATTATTTCAATATATAAGTAGACACTTTTATTTATAATTTCCACCATTTAATTTTTATAATCTATTTTAGGTCTCCGTTTGAGCCGGGAACCACACATTTCACAAAAATCATTTAATTTATCACAATTATGTATAGTTTGACAATGAGGACAAAATACTTCAAATTTTATCTGGTGTTCAATACCACTTTTATATAAGGATCTCACTGTTATATTCAACTCAAAACATACATTCTGAATTGAATAATCATTTGTGAACAGTTCTATATCATAATGTTGAGAATTCATTAAATCTAAGGCTAATGCTATGATACTATAATCTTGATCAGATAATGCTTTTATGTCTCCCGTAATCCGAGCTGTAGCTTTCGTTTGGTTAACATATTTCTCAGAAGGGTTTTTAATAATGAGCATCTTACTCTCGATTGCAGCCTTTATTCTATTAATAATATTCCTATTACGAGATTCATATCTTTCAACCTCTATTTCATCTATAATTTCTGGTGTTGTATAAATCTTATTTGGAAACAAGTTAATATCAATACCAGTGAGAAATATATTGGTATCAAAAATTAGAATTAAACTCTTCTTCCGATTCGGGGCTATCATCAAGAGGAACTCTTATTGTACCTATTATTTTTTTTCTTAATCGGGTTATATAATTAGTGCTTAGATCGCTCGATAACCGAATAAATTTCGATTGAGCATTAGACTTGCGAATTTTAATAACTGTATTAGGTTGTATTTTTTTAAACGTTCTCTGTCCATCAATAACAATTTTTGCGTTTAACCGAGGTCTTAGTAACTTGATTTCGATTTCACAGTCAATAGGAAGGATAATGGGTTTAAGACCAGACCTAGCAAAACTATTGAGAGGAGTTAATTCCATTATATCGACTGAAGGATCAACAATTGCTCCACCTGCGCTTAAATTATAAGCTGTCGAACCCACAGCGGTCGAAATTATAACACCGTCCAAATAACTTCTATTTAAGTAAGTACCATTAATTTTTACCGAGATCAAGAGTACTTTAGAACTTTTAGAGGAAATAATTAAGATCTCATTTAAAGCATTATTAAGTTTTATCTCATCAGACTCTTTGAGGATGTATGCAGCTATTTTGGAGCAAGTTTCAACAATAAAATCACCATTCAATATTTTAGTTAAATCATTAAACACAGTTCGTTGATTAGTTTCATCTAAAAAGCCGATAGATCCAATATTTACTCCCAAAATTGGAGGAGGATTTCGTTGAGACAATCCATTCGCCACTCTTAACACTGTACCATCACCTCCCGCAGAAATTATAAACTTTGTATTCTCTGCTGTCATCTCTTTAAGATCCATGCCATATTGAGGTAAAATTTTTGGCGCTATTCTAGTTTCTAAATGAACTAGTTCACCTTTTTTAATCAAGAATTCAAAAATTCTCTTAGTTAATTTGATTGCGCTTTCCGAATCCATCCTACATGCCAAACCAATAGCTTTTTTCTCCATTTACCTCAAGATATAATCGGATTATGAAACTCAAATAACAAAATCTGAATGAATTAATAAAAATAGAGTAAATTCTTGAATTTCTTTAATTTATGATAACTCTATTAATCAATAACTTCCCTGCAAGTTGCCAATATTCTACTTGAGCGCTTGACAGTTTCTTTGGATTTGCTTGTAATTCCTTTAATTTTGTGATTGACTCCTCATCCTTGGGCCATGCTACATCCACTGATTCATAAGTTTCGAGATTCATAATATTGATCAATGTATCTTCAATAAAATTGATCTGAGCATTATCTTTTATAATTTCTGGTATGTCACACATGTGTCCGCTTGGAATAGTAAGAGACCTTTTGTTATTATCAAAAACTCCCACGCAAACGACTCTAACTTTTGCGTGTCCATGTTTACCCGATTTACTTCTTTCTGTGCCTTTGATAATGCAAGGTTCATCATCAACCATGATATATTGACCCGTTTTGAGTTTCTGTATCTCAATTCTCTTAATTGACATTTTTTATTAAATCACCTATTCTCCAATCATTTTTAAAATTTGTATTTATTTTTTCTGATATTCTATAATATGTTTATTCTAAAATAAGTTTTTTAAAAATTATTATCTATATAAATTTTTAAATTTTTTAAATTAGTTTTGGTATCGTAAATATTAAATAAGGATTTAATATTATCACGGATTTTAATATATAAGTATAAAAAACGCGAGTAACGATTCTATAATGGTTTTAGAGCAACTTGGTAGATCATTGGATAATGCTTTAAGGAAATTAAGGAGATTACCTAGTGTAGATAAAGAAGCAATTAACGCTCTCATACAAGAATTGCAACGTAGTTTACTTCAAGCTGATGTAAAGGTAGAATTAGTTTATGAAATGACCAATAGCATAAGAAAAGAAGCGATGAATACTGAGTTGCATAAACGCGTTCAAAGAAAAGATTTTATAATCAAACTAGTTCACGATCAACTCATCAAAGTTCTCGGAGGAAAAATTGCCCCAATACGAATAAAATCTGGGAAGCATAACGTGATTCTATTCGTTGGCATACAAGGTTCGGGAAAAACGACGACGATTGGAAAATTAGCGCGATATTATAAAAGTAAAGGATATAAAGTTGCTTCTGTCACCACAGATACGTGGCGACCTGGTGCTTATGAGCAGCTTGTTCAATTGTCTAATCAGGTTGGAATTAAGAGTTATGGAAATCCAGCAGAGAAAAATGCCATTAAAATCGCAGTTAAAGAAACTAAAAATGCTATTAACGATGGACATGATATAATTCTTGTTGACACCGCCGGACGTCACAAGGAAGAAAAAGAACTGATGAAAGAAATGACTCAAATAGAAAGCGCCTTAAAACCAAATGAAGTCATTTTAGTTATTGATGGGACTTTAGGACAGCAAGCTTACAGCCAAGCTGAAGAATTTTCCAAATCTACTAAAATTGGAAGCATAATAGTGACTAAATTGGATGGATCCGCTAAGGGTGGAGGTGCTCTGTCTGCTTGTGCAGCTACCGGTCAATCAATAAGATTTATTGGTGTTGGAGAAAAAATCGATGAATTAGAAGAATTCCACCCAACGAAGTTTGTTGGATCATTATTAGGAAAACCCGATTTAGAAGGATTGGTAAAAGCGGTACAAGATGCTGAAGTAGATATAGATCCGGACATGCAAAAACGGATGATGCGTGGAAAGTTCACATTGGAGGATCTTTATTATCAATTAAAAAGCATAAAGAAAGTAGGAAAAATGAAACAACTTTTAACTATGATGGGAGGAGGTAATATTCCAGATGTTCTTAAAGAAGACGCAGAAAAAAACCTGGAACGATGGGAGGTTGTGCTTAATTCGATGACTTCGGCAGAAAAGGAGGACCCCAAAATAATTAAAAAAACTAGAAAAAGACGGATCGCCATTGGAAGTGGTACAGATTACTCGGCTATAAACAAAATGCTTGATCAATATAATCAAATGAAGAAATTTATGAAGAGATTCCTGCAAATGCAAAAAAAAGGTAAAGGCAAAGGAATGCCTGGCTTAGGAAATATTGATCCCTCCTTTTTAAACAAATTAGGAAAGGATTTTAAATTTTAAAATGAAAATGAGCAAATGATAAATTTGGTATTATTCTTAATTTTAAATGATTGTTATACTAAATATAGCAAGAAAGACATTGATTCAGGGAATACTCCTCCTGATATATACAAATTGTGTTCTGGAATTCGAGAATTTTTTTGTTTATCTTATGCAATAAGAAAGCAAAACACTTTATTTTTATATTTTCATTCAGATCATATTTTAATTAAATTAGAAGGATCTGAACTAAGATTTTTAGGATCCGATGAAAGATCTCAAGCATTACTATTATTAAAGGCATTAGAAAAAACCTATAACTTAAATTATGAAATATGGGAGAAATCGACTCCTGGAATTTATGTGATTAAATTAGTTAATCCACTAAATATTACTCATTTTATTGAGAAAATGAATATCAAGCGGATTTTCTTACTTAACCAATCAAATGATACAAATCTTCCAAATGATTTTAAAAATAAAAATTTCATCTCACAAGATCTTTTCATTACCTTAAATGATGTCAGCCATAAACTTGAAAGAGAATTTTTTGAAAAATTCGACCATTCGACTAATATTATACAAATAAACTTTTCAGAAATAAAATCTTTAGAAAATAAAATATTATATATCAATTATTTACTGGATCAAATAATATTATAAAATAAATGTCGTTTCCAATGATTTTAAAGAATGCGAAAATATTTATTGGAAATAAATTAATAGATGGAACTTTATTTATCCAGTCAGGCAAAATACGGTCAATTATTAAACTACCTGGTGAAAAAAACCTTGAAAATATTAGATCTGAAAATAAAAAAATAGTCGAGATTGACTGTGAGAAAAGAATTATTTTACCTGGTATAATTGACATTCATACCCATTTACGTGATATGGGACAACAGGAAAAAGAAACTTTTCAAACTGGAACCAAAGCAGCGTTATTTTCTGGAATAACAACTGTTTTGAATATGCCAAACACGCAACCTCCTGCGATATCAGAAGAACAAGTTAAAAAATGGATGGAAAGAGCTCGAGATAATATCTTTAACAATGTAGGCTTTATTTCTGGTGTACCTAAAAATATTGATGAGGAGGAAATAAAAAAAATATTAGATTTAGGTGTATTTGGATTCAAGATCTACCCGTTATCACCTTTATGTGATATCAATTGGTATGATCCTGATAATTTAATAAAGATTTTTGGAATTTCATCTAAGTATGGAATCCCAATTTTTATTCATGCTGATTTCCCCTTGCCTGAAGAGGAAAAAGAAAACATAAAACAAAAAATGAAAAGAAGTAAAGTTAACTACCTAAAAATACATAATGAACTTTATCCTGTTGAAAATGAAGCTAAATTTATAAAATACATTTTAGCGAATTATGAAAAATACATTAATGATTATAAATCCGAAATAACGAATCTTCCAAAAATTCATGTCTGTCATGTTAGCTGTAGAGATAGCTATGAATTATTATCTGATTTATCTAATGATTATGATATTTCTTTTGAAGTGACACCACATCACTTATTACTATCTCAAGAAATATTATTAAAAAATGAAAGTTTTGGTAAAGTACTTCCTCCCTTGAGGAAAAAAAGCGATGCTGAGTTTCTATTCAGAAAATTACGGGAAGGAAGGATCAAATTTATAGGAACTGACCATGCTCCTCATACATTAAAAGAGAAATCTAAGCAGTTTTTTGAAGCTCCATCGGGTTTTCCTGGTTTTGAAACATATACTTTTAAATTACTTGAAAAAATATTTGAAAATCGATTGTCTTTAGAATTCTTCATAAAGGCTGCAGCTGAAAATCCTGCTAAAAGGTTTAACATAATAAACAAGGGAAAAATTGAGGAAGGTTATGATGCTGATTTAATCATTATAGAAAAAGTTACTTCTACATATTTAAATTCAAATTTGTTCATATCCAAAGCAAAATTTACTCCATTTGAAAACTTGGATCCATTAGATAGGAGCGCTAATGTGTTGATATGGAAAATAATTTTGGGAGGATCTGATATTTCGTACAATGATCCCATACCAAAAGGTAAAATGATATATAGAACTATAAAATAATAATATATCAGAAATTCTAAATAACATCTAAAATACAATATAAGTCTTGATTAATTATGTCCAAAACCAAAGAATTTGAGGTTAAAGATGGCGAGCTCCTCATCAAATTTGCTCGAGAAAACATTGAGCATTTTTTGAGAACGTCGCAAAGGATGGAAGTACCCCACCTCATTAAAAATCAATTTTCTGAAAACTATGGTGTATTTGTAACTTTAAATGAATACAATGTTATTGGAAACCCCTTAAGAGGTTGTATTGGTTATATTGAACCTATTTATCCCTTATATGAGAGTATTCATAGGGTATCAATAAGCGCTGCAGTAGATGACTATCGATTTAATTCAGTTACAATTAACGATATGGACAACATTATTATTGAAATTTCCATTTTAACTCCTCCAAAATTAATAGAAGTTGTAGATCCAAAAGAATATTTGGATAAAATCGAAATTGGGAGAGATGGTCTAATAGCAGAAAAGGGAATGAAACGTGGTTTACTCTTACCTCAAGTACCTATAGACCATGGAAGGAATTGGGATGTAAATACATTTCTTAAGCATACCTGTATTAAAGCTGGGCTTTCTGATAATGCATGGAAAGATAATCAAACTAAAATTTATTCCTTTCAAGCAATACTTTTTGAAGAGCTTGAACCGAGAGGAAAAGTAGTAAGAAAATATTTGATTTAAAAATCTTTTTTGATCATCCCATATCATTAGCCTCTCGCATAATTTCGAACATTTCTTTTTCATCTTTTTCAGCATCTTCTGGGAGTGCATAAATTGTCCCTAATAAAGAAGCTCGATACTGAATCTTAGCTGCAAATTCAACTAATTGTAACACTCTATATGCATGTTTTAAGTCAGTTCCAATACATATATTTCCATGATTAGGTAAAAATACAGCATAATTATTTCCTAATGCGTTTAAAGCCTTTTGAGATATTTCTTGAGTCCCTGCCATTCCATACTCTGCTATTTCACACCCTCCAATAAATGGTATGATCTCATCGACAATCGGACCCAAGGGCATGCGCGCAATCGATAGTATTGTGGAATATGGAGCATGAGAATGTATAACTGCATTCACATCTCTTCTTGATAATAATATATTTAGGTGAAGTTGCTTTTCTGAAGTAGGATTTCGAGTTCCAGCAATAACTTCAAGATTTCTATCAATTAGCACCATATCATCTATAGTCATATCTTCATAAGGAACTGTACTCGGAGTTAAAAGAAATCCTTCATCTCCATTTGGTAATTTAATTCGCAGGGATACATTACCCGCTGTACCTACGATAAGACCCTTTTCAACCATCATTTTACAAATATTGAGTATTTCATTACTTTCAGATTTATAGCTGGATAAATTGATTGGAACATCTTCTCCTTTCTCAGGGAAAGAATCTCTTTTATCAGTATATCCTGGAAGTACTTCTGGATTTAATATGTTCGAAGGAACTTCATTATTCAATAATTTTTTAATTCCTTCTAAAATCATCATGCTATGATTATGATTTGTTTCAAAAGTGTTTCCTCCTATATGGGGGGTTACAATTACGTTTTCTAATTCGAGGAATTTATTATTCTGATCGACGGGTTCTATATTAAAAACATCTAAAGCAGCACCCGCTATTTTTTTTGATTTAAGCGCTTTATAAAGAATATCCTCATTCGTTACAGATGCACGACCTAAATTTATAAAAAACGCAGTTGATTTCATTAAATCTATTTGTTCTTGGTCAATCAGTCCATCAGTTTCATCTGTGGGGGGACAATGAATTGAAATAATATCTGATTTAGCCATTAAAGTATTTAAATCTACAAGCTTTCCATCGATAAAACTCAACCTTGATTCTTGAACATAGGGATCATAGATTAATAATTCGACTTCAAATGCTTTCAAACGTTTTGCCACTTCAAATCCGATATTTCCTAATCCAATAATACCAATTATTTTCCCCTTTAGCTCATTTCCTTTAAATTGGTTGTAATAATCAACATATTCAGTAAAGTCATCAACTTTAAATTGATCAGAATGTAGAACCTGAGATATTTCAGGCAGCTTTCGCACCAAAGCAAGCATAAGAGTAATGGTCATTTCAGTAACAGCATTCTTATTCCTCCCAGGAGTAAAAAGTACAGGAATGCCTTTTTTTGTTGCAGTTGTTAAATCTATATTATTTGGATCATCACGAGTAGAGCCGATAATTTTAAGATCAACATGTTCTAAAACATCCTTCTTTACATTATCACCCTCGCATATAAAGATTTCTGCTTTTTTTTCCTTTAACTTTTTTACTAAATCTTCAGCATCAAAATACAAATTCTTTGTCTCACGCCAGCTTTCATAAAAAACATCGTCATGCAACAAATCTTTAAGTTGTTGTAATGATTGTGGAGTCATTTGAGCTGTAATAAATGCTTTCATTTAAATTACCCTCATTTCTTTTTCTATTTAGAACATTAACTTGCGTAATTTTAAAAGATTTTTCATCTTCCCTTTAACTTCAAGTCCTCCACTGCTATATGCTTTGATAGGATTAATTTGTTTTAACATCATTTTAATAAATAGATCTGAATCCAACATTACTTGCACAGCAGCTTCCTCTTCTAATCCCTCCTCTAAAATTATTCCTTGATCATTATTGATCTTAAATAAATATGATTTTTCAAGGTCAGGAAATGTCATCATTAGCGTATTTTGCCAATTAACAAATGCTTTAGATATATTCGGGTTGTTATATCTATCAATAATCTTCTGTAATGCTTCCTCGAGTGAAATATCAAGAATTTCGTTTTGTGAAGCTTCCACTTTTTTAGTTATGGTAATTTTTTCTTTCGGAACTATTCGTGTCGTCGTTTTAAGAGGTTTTGGACTGTCAAAACTTTGAGGAAAACTTCTCTTTGGAGATTCCGTTTCACTCACAGGTCTAATAATTCGTAATCCTCCACCAATGCCAGAGAATTGATCTCTATTTTTCTCTTGAGTTAAATCCCCCTTCTCAAGAACAAGGTTGATTACACTTTTAACTTTAATCATTATTACTAGGGATTCAAAAGCTCCTAAAGATATCAATATTAACCCAAATATCATTATTAGCAACACAAGATTTTGATACAATTCATTCATAATTATTACGCTATAATGCTCAAAGCTAATAAAAAAACCTATTAAAATTAGGAATATCCCTGCAATGAATAATGATAATAAAGCGGTTATTAAATATGCATTTAGTGCTTGAATAGTACCTTTTTGTTTATCCAACAAATTCATCGATTTTTAAACAGTTGTTAATTATAGTATATATTTATACACAAAAACATTTAATTTAATAAATTTATATCTAATAATCCCCAAAATTATTTATTATATTGTTGGTAAATTTTTAACCAACTCTTATATCTATTTACTAATTTCTCTATCATCAAATTTCGTGGTTCAATTTTTTTTATGAGATTTAGCTTCTGATTTCGAGATTTGAGATCATCCAATGATCGTATTCTATTTGCAGCAACATCGCATAAAACAAGCATCCCTTGGATAGTGGATTCGTGATTAGTGGATGAGATGATAGGAGATTGGAGAAGATCTGAAAATCGCTGTAAAAGAGTCGAATTTCGAGTAATACCGCCTACAAATGCATATAATGGATTCTCAATTTTTGTTAGTTTAAGGAGATGTTCAACATTTTGCATTATGGCAAAATGAATATTATCAAAAACTGCAGCAATAAATGCATTTTTTTCATGTAAAACTTCTTCCACGCCTCCAGGGCTTTCAAAATGAAATAATCCAGGAGTAATTCCCATTTGAGTGCTTGCTAAAGGTGAAGGACCAAGTAAAGAATATACTATCGTTGCTCTTATTTGATCTAAAGTTGCCTGTAATTCAAATTGGTCATACTGTTTATAGGCTTCATCTAATTTTTGAAGTCTTTGTTTGGACGTCGATTCTTCTTCTCCATAAAATAGATTTGCCGCCCATTTTAATAACCGTCCCGTTATCCCTGTACTAGTTTCTAAATAATAATGATTGAATAAATTCTTACAAGCAAATATTCCGTTCCATGTTTTTTCATCAGGATCTATATAACGATTTTGTGTTACAACTTGAATTGGTGATGTGGTTCCTAAAACCGCTCCAATTGAGCCTATTTCTACGCATTGACAACCTAATAATGCGGCTTGGGTATCTGAGATTCCTGCAACCAAGTGAACTTCAGAATTGAGGTTAAGTTCTTTTTGATATTGCTCAGATACGGTACCAATTATTTCTCCTGGCAAAACTGGCCATGGAAAAAAATAATCTGGTAAATCAAGAAGATCCTCCCAAGCAGGATGCCATAATTTCGATTCTATATCAAAAAATCCAGATTCTCCTGCACTGGTTATATTGGCATGGATTTCCCCTCCAAATTTAACTAAAATCCAGCTATCTATAGGAAGGTATTGTGAAATTTTATGGAACCTCTCCTCTTCTTCTTTCTCTTCTTTAAAATATTTATATCGTGCTGGTATAAATAATAGAGAGGGAAAATGTCCAGAACTTTGATAAAATGATTTTCCAGTTCTCTCAAGAAATTCTTCATCAACTTCTTCAGCATAATCGATTCCTCGAAGTTCAAAACTTGCTCCAATATAAACAGCATTATTATCTTCATCAGCAAATACACAACTTGGACGCATTGAAGTAGCAGTAATATATTTTATATTTTGTGGATTAATTTTTGCAGAATTTATTGTATCTTTCGAAAGTTTAATTAAATTTTCCCAATAATTCCTATAATTCCATTCTCGGTGAAAACCATCCTCACTTTGAACAATTTCGCTTCTCCAAGATCTTAAAGCAAAAATATTCCCTGATTCATCTGCAATTGCACATTTCAATAGAGTACTACCAGAATCATAAACCATCCGATAATCTGTCATCGTTCTAATAATCCAATATTAAAAAATAATTATCTATAATTCTATATTAATGTTCTTTAATCTATCTAATTCTACCCCATATTGAGAAAAAGAAATATTTTCTTGTTTACTCATATATAACGCAAGCATTGAGAGCAAATTTCCAAGGAGCATCTTTTTCTTCGTAGACTAAACTCTTAACCTCCTCAGAAGGTTCGATGCCTGAATTATCAGTAAACACTTTCCAAGCAACTTTTCCTATTAATAACTCATCATCTTGCATTTCTAAGAAATTCTGCTTTATACCACCCCAATATATCCTTTTCATATCAAGAATTTCTTTTAATTCAGATAACTCTAGCAATCCTTCTAATACGAGATTTTCTGTGACATTAGAAAAATGAGAAATAAATTTAGCTGAGACCTCTTGAGGAGATCCTTGATTTCGATCGAATAAAAATACCAATCCAATTGCTTTCATGATGTAATTAAAATGAATTTTTTTATATAAAACTCTATAATCTAAAGTAATTATAGATTGAGATTATTATTTAAAAATTCAACTCTAAGTTTCTCTTACTAATGTAAGAATAAAAGAATATTTGTTTATATGTTCGATTTTTCTATAATTATAAAGGAACATTATTAATAATTATAAAATGAATTTATTATCTTAACTATCTGAAATTAAAAATTAGGATGATAATATGACAGAAATAATGGATGAATTTATTGGAAAACTTTATGATAAAGCTGAAATTGAAAATTGGAATTTACCAGAAAGGATGAATGAGCAAATTCAGTTAAAAGAAAATAAGTTCTTTTTTTTAACCACTTTCCGAGAAGAAACTCATGGAATGAGACATGTTCATTTCTCAATTTATCCAACTAAATATGAAATGGTTTATTTTATTTTAGTTACACTGCCAGAAATTAAACCCCAAATATTAAGCAATGTAATAACTTATTTAAAAAAATTGAATTATGATATTTTCAACTCAACAGGGTTCTGTTCTCAAGAAAATAATTGCTTTTTTGGTGTGTACATTTCCTTTTATGAAAATCTTGATAAAGTTAGATTAATCCAAGACATTGGTCAATTTGAAAATGTCCAAGAAGTTAAAATATTTAAATATACTTGTATAGGTTGCACCGAAGAATGATTACCAAAATGCTTTTTGGAATTTTTGAATCGTTCCTTCTAAACTATCCTCAATTTCCTTTTCAAAGTTAAGGAAAATTGCTACATCTCCTTCCCACGTCTCTAAAAATTCAACAGGATATAAATCGAAAAAACTTTTTACTATTAATTCTAATTCATCAATAATTCTTTTTGTCTTGATTTTTTTGGAAGAACTTGCTACAAATAAGATATCATTTCTCCTTATAAAGGTATATCTCTTATCCTGTAATTCAAAATTCGAAAGCTCTTCATTCATTAATTCTTCTGCGAAGGAATTTAAAGCACTCATAAGTCCTCCAAAAAGCTGGTCATCGAATTTTTCATCAAAAATACGATGATAAAGTACAATACCTCCTTCAGAAATTATGTAAAGATCTTGAAGAATTTTTACCATGCTACTCCCCAGCTTAAATCATGTTATTAAAAGATGTATTAATATAATATTGTGAAATCATCTTAAACTTATACCTAATTAAAAATAAAAAATAAAAAAAAATTATTCGCTTGCTTTTGGACGAATATATCCAAAATAAGAGAATATCATGGCCAATAATACAAATATCCATGCTAAAAAATAATACAAGGAAAAACCGGGCCCACCAAAAAGAATCATTAGTCTATCGATTAAAAAATTCAACGGTACTAATATGTAACATATAGACATTAAAGCTAATGATAAAAATGCTTTTCTGAATGTTGGAGTTTTAGCTAGCGTGAAGGATTTATACGAACTTATGAAGAATGGAATGTAAATCATTGCCATATATAGAAATATCAGCAAGAACGCGATCGCATCCAGCATCGTATTTCCTCTCGCATATATAAACAAGCTATATATTAAAGTGATAATTCCATAAACAATCACGATTATCTTATGAATCCGATTATATCCTTTTTCAAACACATTAACTTTTAAAATGTAGGAAATGAAGATAGCAATCGTTAGGAAGAAAAAACTGAATCGAAAATCTATAATTCTTAATAAGAACCAAGATTGCAAAGTCCCAGGATCAGGAAGAGTAGTGTTGTAAACGTATCCTACTCCCGAATACAATACTAATATCTTTGATAACCATGAAAAAATGATAGCAACCATATAAAATAAGAATATTAGGAATAGGTAAAGAGTTAATTGGTGACGTTTTTGGAAATATTTCTTTAATATTAAAACGAGTATAATTACTGCTATGATAATAATTGTTGATTCAAATACCATACCAATGAACATTAAATTAGACATAGTTAAATCATGATATTTGCATTATTTATATTTTAACTTTATAAAAAATCGATTCAGCTTGGACTAAATTCTAGTAAAAATTTATATTTCTTTCTTCCAAAATTTTATTGCTTTTTCTAATTTTTAGTACATTATATCAATCACTCTAATTTTCTCGAATTATGATATCAACCAGTTCCCCATATTATAAGGAATTGAAATTGGCAATTGAGATTGTTAATATAGCCTTAAAAATAACAGAATGGTTCAGACAATTTGGTTTTCAATCTTATCAAAAAGAAGATGAATCTCCTGTCACTACTGCTGATTATGCTGCTCAAATTTATATACACAATAAAATTAAGCACCAATTTCCTGACGATCAAGTAATTGCTGAGGAAGGAAATACCCCTTTTCTTGATAATAAAACAAAGAAATCAATTAATTTATGTTATGATGCTTTAAATATTGCTGAAAATATCGATATTGGAAAAATCTTAATACGAAATAGCAAATCTTCAAAACGTCAATGGACCGTGGATCCAATTGATGGTACAAAAGGGTACCAAGAAGGATTAATATATGCAATTGGTATTGGCTTTATGATAAATAATAATCCAAAAGTATGTGCAATCGCAGTTCCAAACTACAAGAAGTACAATAAAGCAATTTTTATTGCTGAAAAAGACAACGGCAGTAAATATGCTATTAATAATTCAGAATTTATGAATGTAAAGGTTAGCGATCAATCTCATTTAGAACAAGCAACATTATGCCATTCATTGCACTACGATGAGCCATGGGTAATGGATTTTGCAAGGCGTGTTGAAATATCAAAATTCATTCAAATTGACAGTATGGCTAAATTTTGTATGATTGCAGATGGATCTGCTGATTTATATATAAAACCAATGAATAAAAGCAGATCTTATGCTTGGGATTTCTTGCCCGGGATCTTATTAGTGCAAGAAGCGGGAGGAATTGTCTCAGATTTGCATGGAAATAAAATTACATTTAAAAATGATAAATGTATAGTATCTCAACCTGGATTAATCGCTTCTAATTCTATAATCCAAAAGAATATTATAGGAAAATTAAATGAAATTAATTAATCGTTCACATAACTAAGCAAATCTTTCTGAATTACTTTAGATCTTGAACTTAGATTCGAAATTTTGATTCCAACTAATCTGATCTTTCGCTTGTCTTTTGAAAACTCTTGATATAATTCTAGTATGATATTAATTGCTTTCTCCTTATCTTGCGTAGGATATGGAAGTGTTTTTGATCGGGTATACGTTATAAAACCTTCAAATCGAATTTTTAAAGTAATAGTCTTAAAATAAATATTATCCTGCTTGACTTTATTATGAAGTTTTTCGATAATTTCATCAAATTTTGATATTATTTCTTGAAAATCATTAGTATCTTTATAGAAAGTTCTTTCTTTACTTATCGACTTCCTATACTCCTTTGAATTCTTTACTTCTCTCTTGTCTAGACCATTTACAATTTCCCAAATCAAATTTCCGCTTTTACCAAATTTTTGGACCATCTTATGAAGTGGGATATTGATTAAATCACCGATTACTCTAATTCCTTGATTATTATAGTATTTTTTGGACTTTTTTCCAATTCCAGGGATGCGAGTTATATCCATGGGTGATAAAAATTCCTTTATTTCCTCAGATCTTACAATTGTGATTCCATTAGGTTTTTTAAAATCAGACGCTATTTTTGCGATTGATTTTGAAGATGCACACCCAATTGATATAGTTATACCCACCGAATCGTGTATTTTTTGTTGTAAATTTAACATAAGTTCTTGTACTTCATCAAAAGTATCGCAAGATTCAGAAATATCGATATAAGCCTCGTCAATACTAACTTGCTGGAACTTGGAAGAAAAGGATTTAATTATTTTCATTACTTCATTAGAAGCTTGATTGTACTTGTTAAAATTTGGTCTCAAGTAAATACCTTGTGGACATCTTTGATATGCGATTGAAATGGGCATGGCAGAACGAATTCCAAACTTTCGAGCTTCGTAATTACACGTGGATACAACCCCCCTTCCTTTTCCATCTTTCGGATCCGCCCCAATAATAACTGGACTATTCTGATAATTGGGATTATCTCTAACTTCAACTGAAGCAAAAAAAGCGTCTAGATCACAATGTAAGATAAACCGTTTCATATTTTACGAAGTTTTATTCAGTTTTTATCCACATGCTAGTATTTATTTTAATTATTTAAAAATTAAGACAATACAAAATTATTAGTTTTATTTTATATATTTATGTAAGGTTAATATCTCCATTTCCAAGGAATTTAGAAGTATATTTGAGTATTAATATATCTTTTTATTGAATTCTTCATTTAATCACCAATGGAGTCAATTTTAATTAATGAATTAAGAAAAACAGTTGTCGAAGCGGCTAAATCAATATTTGAAAAAGGGCTTGTAGAAAATAATGAGGGAAATGTGAGTATAAGAGTTGCTAAAAGCGAAGAATTTCTTATCACTCCAACTGCAAATCAATATGACACACTTACTGAAGATCAGATTGTTCACATGGCTTTTGACGGAACACCTTTAAGTTCTGGAAAATTGCCATCAAGTGAAGTGAAATTACATACAGCCATCTTCAAATCAAGACCAAAAGTTCAATGTGTTATTCATACCCATTCAACTTTTGCTACTATGTTATCAGTTGTAAGAAAAAGCATCCCAATAATAATGGAAGAACAAGTTATTTATTTAGGGGGATCAATCGATGTTTCTTCTTATGGAGAAGCACATACTGATGATATCGGAGAAGTTGCTCTTAAAGCTTTGAGTTATAAGAATGGAGCGATATTAGCAAATCATGGGGTAATAGTTTGTGGAAAATCTGCTTCAAATGCAATAAAAAATGCGGAATTAGTTGAAAAATTTGCAAAGATCTATTGGGGAAGCCTATTGATTGGAGAACCTTATCTTTTAAATGTGGAGAATTTAGAAAAATTTCAGACAATGTTTAGGCAATTATTCGCGAATTGTCCCAAAAAATGGTTAAAATAAACCTGATTTTTATTGAGCGTGAATGATGTTATTAGGGATCAGTACTTTAGGACATTTAATAGACAATATTTCCAAAAACAAAATTAATAATAATCTTTTTGATATGTTTTTCAAAGCAACAGAAAGTTGCTTTAATTTTGCTGAAGAAAATGATATTGATGTTGTAGAAATTGTTATAGATCCTCAAAGCATTATTAGAGGTGAAAACAAGCAAAAATTTATTGATCTAGTTAACTCATATTCATTAGAGAAACAGGTTCATGGTCCATATATAGATATTAATTTATCTTCTCATAATGATACTATTTCCGCGGCATCCGTTGATTCCTATTTAGAGACTTATAAATTATGTCAAGAAATTAGCGTTAAATTAATGACGATTCATCCTGGACAAGCGAATGGAATGAATCCTTCATTAAATGAATACAATAAGCTACAACTTGCGGGAGCTATATCGAGATTACTTGATACTATTAATAATCCAGAATTTACTATATGTCTTGAGAATATGCCAAGAAGTACTTTTATAATGCTCGATCAGAATGATATTGAACTAGTTCTAAAGAAAATTAATAGATCTGACTTAAAGATGACCTACGATACTAGCCATTTCTATACTAATAACGGAAATGTCGAGATTTTATGGGAAAAATATCATGAAATTATTAAAAACGTCCATCTCGTAGAAAATTATACTGTTTTATCAGATACTCATCCAACATTAGGGACAGGAAAAATAAATTTCAAAGCAATTTTCAATCAGCTTGAGAAATTTCAATATGAAGGGTCTTTAATTATTGAATTAGCATCATCGGAAAGTCTTCAAAGGAGTATTCACTTTATCTATCAATTTTTTTAATTAGTTAATATACTCAGTTTCTTTATTTTCATCTAAAATTTATAACAAAATGTTCATATTTGTAATTATGAAGATGATTTCTTTGCAAGTAAGTGATGATTTATTAGTTAGATTTGAAAAAGTGCGATTTCGAAGCGGTTTTAACTCAAAAAGTGAAGCTTTAAGGGATGCAATTGTAAAATTCATTGAGAATTATGAGAAATTCGAAGATTTGAATGGATACAAGATAATGACAATAAATTTGGTTTATCCCTCGAAAAGTATCATTTCAGATGAGATTTCAGAATTGTATAACCAATTCAACACAATTATAAAGGCAATTACTGATTGGAGAATTGTAGAAAAAAAAATTGAAATCGTTCTAACAGTGGGAGAATTTGGTCTTATTAAAGATTTATATCAATCTCTCGCTAAAATAAAAGATATAACTTGCTCAATCCATGAGATTGTTATAGATTAAATTTTTAAATTAATCAAATCGTAAGGAAATATCAACTTTTTCAGAGGGAAATTGAGTTAATTCACTAGAGCTTATAATATTTGGTTCAGCAATTAAATAATCTACAATATTATCCAATGTAATACCTCCTGAAACTTCGATAATAACCCTTCCACGGATATTATTCCTTTTTAATGTACTTATCGCATCTTCTACCTGGTCAGGATTCATATTATCGAGCATAATGATGTCTGCACCAAATTTAGCGGCAATCAATATATCTTCAACCTTTTCAATTTCAATTTCAATTTTTTTTGTAAAGCTGGTGATCTTTTTTATTTCAATCATCATCTGTTTGATATTTCCATTAAAATACTTTAAATGTGTATCTTTTAGCAAAACCATATCATCAAGTGAAAATCGATGAGTTTCTCCTCCACCCAGTTGAACCGCTTTTTTCTCAAAAATACGCAAACCAGGTAGAGTTTTACGCGTACAAGCTATTTTAACGTCTTTTCCAGACTTTTTAATAATTTCAACATACCTACGTGTAGTAGTAGTAATAGCACTCATATGAAAGATTAAATTTAAAGCTGTTCGTTCTCCAAAAAGAATTGATCTTGTTTCTCCCTTTAAATATGCAATTATATCTCCATTCTTAACTCGATCTCCATCAGTTTTAGTAAGATTAACTGATACATTTAAAATTTTATAAAGTAAATTCATCTCTTCTAATCCACTAATATAACCGTTACTTTTAGCTATAATTTTTGCAGAACTGATAGTGCCTTCAGGAATGATACATGAACTTATATCGCTGAATTGACAATCCTCTTCAAGAAATTCTCTAATTTTTCGCTCTAAAATTAAATTATTAAACTTCAATTTACTGATCACCATATTTAGTATAATTATTATATTATCAAATCTAATTAAAATTATGCAAAGTAAACTTATGATTCGAACTAATGAAGTCTCTTTAGAGGCGGAGATTTTTGAATCAAATAATGAAACTAGCGAAATATCTGTTTTATTATGCCACCCTCATCCTCAATTTCTTTTGGACATTCCAAAGAAAGGGAAAATTCGGTGGATCTATGCATAATAATGTCATTTCTAGTATTTTTGATCATTTAATTAAGAATAATATCTCCTGTTTACGTTTCAATTTTAGAGGAGTAGAAGGATCAACTGGACATTATTCTGGTGGAATTGGAGAATTATCTGATGTTCATAGTTGCATCAAGTTTCTCCAAAAAAAGGAAAATCGAAAAATACTAATATGCGGATACTCTTATGGAGCTACAATCGGATGTTCAGCTGTTAATTTTTCGGAATCAATTATTGGATTCTGTGCGATCTCGTTTCCATGGGATTTTATGGGAAAAAATTTTGGAGATTTCTCTCAAACTGATAAGTTTAAATTATTTATTCAAGGGGATCAAGATTCTATTGCACGATATGACAATTTCTTATCTCATTATAAAAAGTATCTTAAACCAAAAGAAAAAATCATAATCGAGGGAGCTGATCATTTCTATCGGGGTTTAGAAGGAATTTTAGCAGAGGATTTAGTACGATTTATAAAAAAGATTCAAACCATCTAAATGACAATAAAAATGTAAAATGAGTAAATTCCAATTTATATAGTTGATAGTTTCTCTAAATCGTGAAAACTGTTTTGTACAGCCCAATCAAGCAATTGTTCATAATATCTTTCGATATCATCTGAATCCGGTGGTTTAGAGAGTACTGCTAATAAAAACTGAGTTTTATCATCTTTCATAATAATATTTCTGCAAATAATAAAATCATCAACATACTTGATCTTCAAACTTGCTAATAGAGATAAACTTAATTCTTCAGATGCTTTATACGCGGCATCGCTCAGTAAGGATCCCATTGCCGCTATTACTTTTTCATCTACTTCATCTACCTTTTGTGAAGCTAAAACCAATCCTGTGGAAGTAGAAAAAAGAGATGCTCGAAAATTACCATTATCATTGAGTTCTTTGAGAATCATTTCAAGTTTGCCAACCATTTCAAATTTTCACACTCGTTAAATAGATTCGTAAATATGTAAATTATAAGCTCTTTACTATATTTAACATTAACTGATTTCTTATTTTATACAATTAGAATCATATTCTATCAAACTTTAAATTTATGATATAAGTTGATAAGATATCATTTTCATCAATAGACATGGTTACCACGCTAGGTCTAGCAATTGGTTTATCAAACCCTCTTTTTTGAGGTGGTGCTTTAGGATATGTTGGACTACCGGGATTTATAAGTAATGTTTTGTATATGGTTCCCTTTATAAATGGTTGATGGGAATGACCAATTATCAATATGTGAATTTCATTTCTTTTAACAAAATCTTCCAAATTATTTGGTTGTTCATGAATGACACCTATATTATATCTTCCTACGTTAAATTTTACGAATTCTTTTAGATCTTTTATATTATCGTTATGACCTTTGACTAATATCGTTGGAGCTATTGTATTTAAAGCTTTTAGAAAATTATTACTACAAACATCCCCGGCATGAATAATTTGATCAACATCTTTGAAGACCCTTTTTAACTCAGATAATAACGAGTTTATATTGTTTACATCATCATTTTCAGTAATATGGGTATCTGAAATTATTCCAAACTTTACCATACTATCGCACCATTACTAAAAAACAAATCCCAAAACAAAAATAAGAAATCCAAACAAAAAGTCGAGCATTATTCTAATAATTTTATAATCTGTAGGTTCTTTAATTTGAACATCATTTTTGAAATATAATTTTAAATCTTTTATTCCTATTGAAAAGCTTTCTTTTATAAGAGGAAATTCCAATAATAATAAGACAACACCGATAATCATTAATGGAAGATATAAAAACAATGCTAATATCATAAAATCATTTCCTTGAAGATAATTCCAAATGGCATGAGCAGATATAATATTATTCATTCCATGTGCAAATATAGCGGGAAAAATCCACCTTCGTCTTAAAACAGTCAATGAAAGGATAATTCCAATGAAAAATGCTTCAGTTAACCATAAAAAAGGAAAAAATATAGGATATTGAGGACCGTAAGGATTTAATATATAGGCAAAATGTCCCATCCCAAAATAAAAGGAAGATATAACAACCGCTGACATTTTAGGAACATAATCACTCCCCCTATTTGTTAAGAATCCCCTTGTGAGTGATTCTTCATAAAAAGCCACTGAAAATTGTATGATTATTACTGAGCCTAAAAATATAAGATATGGTTCCAAAAAATACATATTTGAAATGTCTGAAGTTAAGGCTTCAGCGGAATATGTGAGCATTTCTGGTACAAATAAATACGTTAAAAAATCAATTGGAACAAAAACCAAAAATAAAATCAAAATTCCATACAATAATTGATACTTAAAATTTGATCTTTTTATGCTAAATAAATTTAAAAAACTTCTGGAAGGGCTAATATCTCTCTCTATAATAATCTCATGTCTTTTCTTATATAAGGTAAAGTTTGAAACATACATAAACAAAGTCACAGCTACTATCACTGTCATAGCTCTTATTAGATAAAATAAGATCCCATAAATTACTCCATCAGTTTCAAATATTTCTAATGAAATTAGCACGATTGAAGTAATAAAGAGACCAAAAAAAATGAAGATGGTCTCTAGTAAGAAGTATATTCTCTGCATAATCATTATTTTTATTGAACTTTGTTTCCTTGCCATATGGGAAATACCTAAGAAAATTAATTTAGAAACTATAATATAATTAATAGTTTAAATCTTATCGTTTCATGATCAATAATATTTAATTAACAAATATCAACTAAATATATTCAAAAGAACCAAATTCTGATTTAATTTCAACAACATTTTTTTTTATATGAGGGGATTTTTCGATAAATCCAATAATCTTTGTTTCAATTGAAAATTTTCTGCAGCTCTCCATAATCTTATTTGCATTTGATTCACTACAGTAGATTTCTAATCGATTACCCATATTAAACACTTGATACATCTCCCGCCATGGAGTTTCAGAGGAATTTTGAATTATTTCGAATATTTTGGGCGTTTTAAATAGATTATTTTTTATGAATTTTAATTCTCTTCCAAATTTTAGAACCTTTGTTTGTCCTCCTCCTGTATTATGTATGATACCATGAATATCATTTCTAAAATTACGCAAAATCTCAATTAGTACAGGAGCATAAGTTCTGGTTGGTGATAGGAGAGATTTTCCAATATTTAATTTTAATCCTGGAAGCTTATCAGTCAATAAATATCTTCCATAAAATAACAATTTCTCATCAGTTTCTTTATCAAAGCATTCGGGATATTTATCGTAGTAATCGTGAGCGAGTACACCATGACGAGCAAGTGTTAGTCCATTGCTTCCTATACCACTATTATATTCATCCTCATATATTGTCTTTCCATCGCTAGCTAAACCTATTATTACATCTCCAACTTGAATATTTGATGCATCGATAACATGTTTTCGTTTTATTGTTGTAAACATTGATGCATCTACTAATAAAGTCTTTATAATATCCCCAACATCAGCAGTTTCGCCTCCACATAAGGTCACGTTTAAACCGAGTTTTGATAATTTATTACTGTAGGATTGATATTCATCAATAATATTAGCAATAATTTCACCTGAGATATAATGAGTATTTCTACCAATATTATTTGATAAGAAATAATTACCTGTTGCTCCTACGCATAACATATCATCTATATTCATTACCATAGCATCTCTAACAATACCTCGAAATACAGAAATGTCATTTGTTTCTTTATAATACATGTATGCCAAATTGCTTTTAGTGCCAGCTCCATCAGAATGAAATATTGAACAATATTTGGCCCTCATTCTCACATCTTCCACGATCTTACAAAAAGCACCTGGAAATAACCCTTTATTGATATTTTCTAATGCTTTATAGACATCCTGTTTTTTAGAAGAAACTCCTAATTGAGAATATATATTATTTTCATCTGACATATTATATCTCATATTTTTTTCGTAAGAATTTTAATAAATGATCAACTTGAGTTTCTGCTAATCCGATATATTGATGTGGATCTAATAAATCTTTCAGTTCTTTTTCAGATAATTTTTCTTTTATTTTAGAATTCTTATTTAGAATATCTTCTATGAATAAATTTTCCTTTTTAGCTTCAATGGCTGCTTTTCTGAGTATTTCATGACCTTCTTGTCTTCCAATTCCTCGATTCACTAGTTCCAACATAACTTTTTCACTTAAACAAGCTCCTTTAGTAAGATTTAAATTATTTTCAATTTTAAATTCGTCAAATTCAACTCCTTGCAGAATAGAAATCATCTGCTGAATAATATAGTCTACTAGTATGAAGTTTTCAGCAAAAATTATTCGTTCATTAGCTGAATTAGTAAGATCCCTCTCATCTTCTAAAAGTATATTGTCTAAAGCAGGTATAACATTGGATTTTAACATTCTTGCAATACTGCAGATCCGTTCTGATTTATGAGGGTTTCTTTTATGCGGCATTGTTGAACTTCCTACTTGAGTTTTAGTAAATGGTTCAAACATTTCAGCAATTTCAGTTCTCTGAAGGATACGAAATTGGCGAGCTATTTTTGCTATTGATTGACCAATTAAGGATGTCAATATAATGACTTCAGCATGACGATCTCTTTGGATCACTTGATTTGCAATCAGTACAGCGTTTAGATTTAGAAGGTGCATTACGCGTTTTTGTAATTCCATGCCATTTTCTCCAAAACTTGCCATTGTGCCCACTGCTCCAGACATTTTTCCAAAAGAAATTCGTTCCATTATCTGTTCTAAACGATCAAGATGTCTACTTATTTCGTAAGCCCAAATTCCAAATCTCATTCCATAAGTAGTAGGAATCGCATGTTGACCATGAGTTCTTCCAATACATACTAACTTTTTTTTTTCTTCACTTAACTTTATTAATATACTTAATAATTCAATTAACGATTTTTTAATGTAGGTTAAAGCCTCTCGAAGTATTAATGCAGTGGCTGTATCCTCAATGTCATAACTTGTTGCCCCTAAATGAATGTATTTTCCTGCATCTCCTTCACACTGCTCAGCTAAAGCTTTTACCATCGCCATTAAATCATGATGAATTTCATCGTCTATCTCTTTAACTCTCTCAAGTTTAACGTAGTTCAAATTTGCCTTTCTATTAATCTCTTCTGCAACTGTTGAAGGAATTATGTTTAACTGAGCATTAACAGTTGCTAAAATAGCTTCAACTCTTAACCAATTTTTTAATTTGTTTTCTTCTATAAAAATTGAAGCAATTTCGGTTCTGTATCTATTTTCTATTGGATTTACAAATTTATGAACCATAATTTCAAATTAAAATAAAATAATTTCAATAATTAAAGTAATACCCAATCTATTAATTATTTTTTGGCGGTATAGTAATAAACTTGATTTGATAAAATAAGTCAAAGTAAATTAATAAAATTAAGACAACTTCAGAGTGAGGAACTACTAGTTAATAACACCATTATGTAATCAGCTACACCTTCAATAGAATCTGATATTGCTTCTAATATATCAAATACATTTCCTACTGTAAAGATTGTGAAGAAATTTACTTTATAATCTGTTTCTTGAAGACTTTTTCGTAACTTAATATTGAGAAGATCAACAGTATGCTCTTTTTGATTAATTTGGTTTGTATATTCTATAATATGTTCTCTATCTTTAAGAAGATCAATCAATATTTTATCTAAGAATACTGAGCAATCAACGGTGATATCCATTATTTCTAATATAATATTTATTGTCTCGTCACTACTTTGTTCCCAAAAAGTGAATGGAATAGTTACTATCCTACGAGCAACTCCGGTACAACAATTTGCAACATCATCCATTCTTTTAACTAAATGAGAAAGATTTTGCCTTACACTAGGGTTTAATTCTCCGCGAGATACATCTTGTTGAATCTTTCTTCTAAGAATATCTGCTTCTTTTTCCAAGTTATCTACGTTTTGTAGAATTATGTGAGATTTTTCCTGTTCCTTTTCTTTCAATAATAATTTTAAGCCATTATTCAATTCTTTAACACATTCTTGAACTTTTTGAGCATGTTTTATAGATTTTTCTAAGGCATTTAGAGTTGTTTCTCGTTTTAAAAATTCAATTAGCGAACCCATTTTTTTTCACGTCCTTTCTATCTTAATTTTATAATCATATCTTTTTATAAGTTATGCATTGAAATTTTTCCTAAATAAAACCTTTTGATATAAATCCAAAATATAATATTCCTGCCATAATCGCTGCAATTGGAAATGTAAGAACCCAATATATAGCCATTCTGCCAAGTGTTTTAGTATCTATCTCTTTCTTTTGAGCAAGATTTATTCCTATAATACAAAATACAATCACATGGCTATGGGATATTGGTAAGCTTAATAATGTTGCAATCATGAGTATTATTGCGGAACTCGTTTGAATAACCAATCCTTCACTTGGACGGGAATCAGTCATTTGAGATGCTAAATTTTTTATTACATAGCGAGCAGCAATATAAATTCCTAAAAATGCAAAAATTCCACAAAATGTAGCAAATAAAAAATATTGCTCAAAATTGATCGAACCGTTAGCTACTAAGCCATATAGAATTCCTAAGGCTTCTCCTGAATTTGCTCCTACCCATATTTCTGCAAAAATTACCGCAACGAGAAGAATCCACTTGAAATATTGTTCTGATTTCTCGATTTGATTTAAACCCTTTAAATGTGAAAGATAAAGTTTTGTAATAATTCTAAAAATTACATAAGTAACTAATAGTCCAGATAACGGAGATATGAACCAGCTAATTATAACATTACCTAGTTCCTCCCAATTAAAAGCGGTTTGAGGATCCACACCTCCTTGAAAGATCGAATAAGTAATCACAACTCCAACAACGCTACCAATTAATGAGTGCGTGCTGCTAAGTGGAATTCCTGCAAAGCTACCAATAACCAACCATAAAATACTACTAATTAGTACCGTTAAGAGCATACTAGTAGTATAAACAAGACCTTCTCCTAAAATGCCAGATCCCACTGTTTTTGCTACAAATCCACCACTAGTTAAGATCATCCCCCCTCCTATTGCTAATCCACCAATAATCAAAGCTACTCTAAATTTTAATACTCCCGTTCCAACTAAGGCAGATAACGTCTCATCATTCGCGCCTATAGAAAATGCCAAACCTATAGCAAGAATGATTAAAACAATAATTATAATCTGACCTATCTCATCTGCCAATTTTATCCCCAAGAAAATATTTATTTAAATATTAAATATTTAACAGCAAGAAATTGGATGTACTCTGAAAATGTTTTAATATGATCAGCTAACATCATTATATCTTCGATCATATCTTTGAGATAAAGAAAAGTTCTTGATAGATAATCCATATCATAATTATATAATCGTTGAATTAGTTGAAATTCAAGTTTGCGCATTGTTCGTCTTTCTTCTTTTATTTCCTCGCAAATATCATGGGCTTTATTCAAATCTGTTCCTACTAAATTTACAGAAGTTGTTAGGTCATTTGAAATGAATTTTAATGATTCGAGAATACGAGATACTCGTAACTTAAATTCATTGTCAGGAAAGATTATGCGATATACAAGCATCCTGTTAGCTATAAATTCCGCAATATTTTTTATATCGTTGATTTTATTGAATAATTTAAGGCGATCCGCTTTTGAAAACATTAATTTTGACGTGAAAATCTTGGATTCAAACACTTTCTTAACTTGAATTTCAGGTGTGGTTTCGATTACAAAATTCATTTTCTTTTTAAATTGTTCATAATTTTCGTCAATAAGATTCTCAATGCCTTCAATCAAAATGAAATTCTGTTTATTAATAATATCCATGAATAGGCGAGTTAATTCATCAATGCTCTTTTTATTCAGTTCTTTTTCATCATATTCATGTATCATAATATTCACTTTTTTATCTTTAAGCTATAAAAAATAATATTAAGTAAATTAATGTCGTTTTTTATTATTAATATATAAGTATCTAATTTTTTTTGGGATTTTAAATCTGAATTGGATATTAATAAAATTAATCTTAATTATAAAATTTTAAATTAAAGGTACTTAATTCAAGATAGAGAAAAAAAATATAAAATTTTAACCTCGTTTAGCAGCAGTAAGCATGATAATGTAGTCAGCTACATCTTCAGCATTATCTGTTATAGTTTCGAGGGCATTAATACAATTATAGATTTCTATTGCAGTAAAAGCATTTTCAATTGGATTATTAGATATTAATAATCTATTTATTGCAAAATGTAACTCATCACATTGATGTTCTAATCTATTTACTTCTTCTCCCAATTTCTGAATTTCAACATACTCCGAGGAGATTAACTTATTTACCATAAGATTTAATTTTTTAACAGCAGTCACAGAAATTCTTACAATTTCGAGCATTTTTTGATGAATTTCCTTATCCAATTTTTGAAATGCTGTTTGGTCCATATATATTAAAATCCTTGCTGAATCATTTGTTGAATTAGCAATATCATCAATTCTTTTTGCTAAATTATTCAAGTTTTCATGAACTCTTGTTGATAATTCTGCTTTTGAAAGCATATTAAGAATATTTCTTCTTATCCCATCCGCTTGATGTTCTAATTCAGTCACTCGAAAAAGAACCTTCAGGGCAAGATCAATATTTTTTTCCTCAATCAAATATGATAATGCCTTTTCAAACTCAACAACACACTCTAAAACCTTTTGCATGTGTACAAGGATTTTATTTATGGCACTTTCCTCATTACGGGATTTAAACCATTCAAATAAAGAACTCATACTTTTCCTCCATATTTTCTAATTTTTTATCTTTTTTATTTATTCTAATTTTAATATATTAGCAATTTCTTCTTTCCCAGGGTTTTTAACGATAATTCCTAACTCCTTAGGAAAATAAACTGTCACATCTAAACCTACTTGAAAGGTTTCATGAATTTCACTGCTTGCAGGAATTACAACGATTATAATTTTATCAAAGTCATTAAATTTTACCAATACTTCGAACCTATAAAATACACCCATGAATTTACGGCGAATTATTTTCCCAAAAAACGCATTATTTTTCTGATTAAGCCGATTGCCCAATCTTAACTTCATATGATTTGCTCGAACCACCAATAATATATTTTCCTCATCAATTTCTTCGCTAACTGATTTATGTACATAAGTCGCAAATTTATTCTCCTGTCCTATATCAATTAATTTAGGGACTGAGTCTTCATGTATTTTCTCAAAAAACTTATCTCCCCTCTTTGATTTTTTATAAATATCCCAAGGGGGTTCAATATTTTTTATACATTTTCCCTCAAAATAATTGATTTCACTCATAAAATTAGCAACAAAGAGGTTTTTGGGATGGTAATAAATTTCATCGGGAGTTCCGACTTGTATGATTTGACCATTATCAATAATTGCTATTCTATCAGCAACCATCATTGCTTCTTCTTCCTCATTTGTAACATGGATAACTGTAAGTTCTAATTGCTCTGATTTGGCCATTAATAATAATTCTCTCCTTAAATCCATTCTAAGTCCTGCATCTAAAGCTTTTAATGGTTCATCTAAAATTAATAATTTACTTTGTTCTAGATTCATTAATGCACGACATAGAGCCACGCGCTGTTTCATTCCACCGCTCATTTCTTCTGGAAATGCATTATTTCTTCCAGTTAGAAGCGTCATCATTAAAACTTGATCTACAATCATTTTTGTTTGATCTACATCTCTAGCATTTACTCGACTACTATAAGATATGTTATCATATATATTCATATGCGGGAATAACGCATAATTTTCAAACATGAATCCTAGATTTCTTTCTTCTGGAGATAATGTTGATGCATTTGTTCCATCAAAATAAATATTACCAGAATCTGGTTTTATAAGTCCTGCAATAACCTTTAATAATGTCGTTTTACCGGCACCAGTAGGTCCAAGAAGAATAAAATATTCTTTGTCTTTAATTTCTAGATTAATATTATCAAGCGCTTTGAAATTTCTAAAAGATTTAGATATATTTTCTAATTTAATAGTTACCACTTTGATTACACTCCTTTTTTAGGATAAAGATAATTCATGGAATAGATTTTTTGGGGTTTTAAAAACATGTATATCATTCAAATGAACTGCTATAATCATTTCATCACCTTTTTGGTAATTCTCTTCATAACTTCCCGGTTTTACTGATACAAATTTATCACCATTATCCAAACTAAAATAAAAGCGTTTTGTTGCTCCAACAAATCTAGAGGAATCTAAAGATGCTTTAAAAAATTGCATTTTTGACCAATCATAATAACTATCTTCAAAATTATAATTTTTTGGAAATAAATACACATCTTCAAATCTAAAAGCGATTAAAATATTATCATCCAAATTAAATTTATGTTGTTTATTTTCACACAATAATTTAGGTCCACCTAAACGAATCCATACTTGCATGGTATTGTCTTCTAATAGTTTTAAAACAAATCCTTGAAGAAAATTTGTTTCTCCTAAAAAATTGGCAACAAATATACTATTTGGGTTTTCATATAATTCATAAGGTGA
Organism: uncultured archaeon; assembly: GCA_964583985.1. GTDB lineage: Archaea > Asgardarchaeota > Lokiarchaeia > Sigyniarchaeales > SOKP01 > SOKP01. Next base: position 43,474 of record CAZOYD010000001.1, on the reverse strand, counting down.
TCCCATTTGAAGTATTTTACCAGCTCGCATAATAATTATTTTGTCCGCGATTGCCATAGCTTCTTCTTGGTTATGGGTAACATGAATAGCTGTTAATCTTAAATCCTTGATGAGATTTCTTAATTCATGCCGAAAGACCTTAGAAACCTTTGGGTCCAAAGATCCTAAAGGTTCATCCATAATTAAAATTTTTGCACCCGTTGCTATTGCTCTCGCTATTCCTAACTTTTGCAAACCCGGGTTTCCAAAAATTGAAGGGAATTCATCCGCATAATTCAATAATCCCACGATTTCCAATGCTTTTTTAGCTTTCTTAATAATATAACTTTCTTCATAACCACGCATTTCTAAACCAAATGTCACATTCTCCCATACTGTAAGATGATGAAAAATTTCAAAATGCTGAAAAATAAAGCCCATATCCCGATCTTCAGGAGGAATTCCGTCAACGTCTTTCTCATCTATTAAAATTTTTCCCTTCGTTGGTTTTTCCAAACCCGCTATCATTCTTAAAGTAGTAGTTTTTCCACATCCACTAGGCCCAAGTAGAAAAACATAATCTCCATCTTCAATCGTTAGAGAGATGTTATCTACTGCTAAAACTTTTCCCTCATCAAAAGTCTTTGTAATATTAATCAATTTAATTTTTGGCAATCATTTTCGTCCTCCTATTAGTTACTGCTCTTAATGCAAAAATTAGAAAAGCACTGAAAATTATTACCACTGTACTGGCAAAAATTGCACTTGCAATATTATTAGCCTCAACCCAATCTACAATCAATACTGGAATAGTGCGAATATTTCCCATTACAACGATGGTAGCTCCTGTTTCTCCTAATGATCGTGTAAATACCATTATACAACCTGCTATAATTCCTTGTTTAATGCTTGGAGCAGTAATCTTCCTAAAGACGGTCATATTAGATGCTCCTAACGTTCTGGCTGCTTCTTCTATTCCAACATCAGAAGATTCTAAAACACCAATGATTGGTCGTACCATATATGGAAAAGTAAAAGTCACATGAACAAATAATATCATAAAAAACCCGGGTTGAAATAAACCAATGCCAGCAGGACCCCAAAATAAGAAAATAGCAAAACCTAAAGCTGCTGAAGGAATTGCTAAAGGGATATCGAGTATGGTATCTAAAATCGTAATAATTTTTCCCCATTCACGTTTAGTTATAATAAAAGCAAAAGGAATTCCAAAACCTAAATTGATTATAACTGCGAGTGCTCCTATTTGAATGGAACTCATCAAACTCATGTATAGATAAACCCATTTATAATCTTGTCCTAAGAATAATTCTTCAAATAAATTTCCTTCATTAATTCGACTAATAATATAAAATGAAGGTATTAGTATTACAATGATTAAAATGATTATGGCTAAAATATCCCTCAAATGTCTTAAAGTTTTACGACTCAAAGTTCTCTCTAAATTTGGCCAAACTCTTTTTACTGAAAAACTCCCTCTTCTTGAAAAAAATTTAATGGAAAATAATAAAGTTATAGATATCGCAATCAAAATTCCAGCAAGCAATGATGCACTTGGAAGTTCCAATTGTCTACGAAATCCTACAATTAAAATGGGCGCTGTCTCTACTAAACCCGAAAGGATAAGTGTGGCCCCAGTTTCACCAAGACTTCTCGTAAAAGAAAGAATAGCTCCAGCAATTAATCCTTCTTTCATCATTGGAAGTGTAATGGTTCTGAACACTGTGATTCCTGATGCTCCAAGAGTCCTAGCAGCATCTTCATACAAGATTGCTGCCTTTTCTAACACAATTTTCAAGTTTCTTACAATGTACGGAAACGTAAATACAATATGACCTAGTATTATCAATATCATCCCAGGACTTATCCCAAAAATTCCCCAAAATAATAAAACTGAAAAACCTAAAGCACTCGTAGGAACAGCCATGGGTAAATCTACAAGCGCGTCAAGAATTTTTTTCCCTCTAAAGTCGTATCTAGTCAAAATTATAGCTATAGGAAAGGCTATAACAATATCAACAATTACGGCAATAGTAGCTATCGAGAAAGAAACACCTAGTGAGTTTAAAATATTCAACCATTGCAAATCTCCAATTAATTCATCATTAAACACGTCATGATATATGGAAGGAATATTTAAGAATATTGTAGAGAATATGTTAATTATTGGACCAATTATAACTAAAGTGAAGAAAAGTATAGTAATAATATCAAGGCTTTTTCGATAGATTGGTTTGGAAAAGAAACGATCAAATTTTAGACTAAATGGCATCTGAACATTCTTTAATTCTTGGTCTTGCAACGCTTTGCTTAACTTACTCAAAATATCACCTAAATTATATAAATTCACGCAGTGGCTTTACATAATAACCACAAATCTGGTATTTTTAATAGGACAGTTCCATCCATTGGAGCATTTAGCTCAGGGACATTTATTTCAAAAGCTATACCATTGTTTTCATAATTAAATACTTCAGGATCTAGTGGTATTGAAGTATCGATTGGACGAAAACCATATTCCATAGCCGATTCAATCGTACTAGTTTGATTTAAATAATCTAAAAAAGCATTTGCAACCATTCTTTGATCTGGAGTAATCCAATTAGCATTTAATATGCAAAAGGGATGGTCACTATACAAAGTACCTTCTTCAGGATATATTGCAATAATTTTCCCCCCTTCTGCTGTACTTGAAATGTCTCTTATTAAATTTTCATAAAGAAAAGCCACATTTAATTCCGATGGACCTTGAGTTTTCATATAACTTGCTAAAAAACCCGTAGATTTTCCATACATGATCGCACTTGACTCGAAATCTTTTAACCACTGTTGATAATTTGTATTTGTAAGATCATTCATTGTAAGATTTTTTGAGGTAGTACCGGACGCGGCAGAAACAGCCATGATAACACTCATAAATCCGGAGTTTGATAACCTCGGATCTGTATGCGCCATTTTCACATCAATATTTGGGTTTAAGTTTAAGTTATGTAAATCTGAAAATCCTTTGATATTATAAGTATGATTGAATGATTCCCATGTTGCAATTACAATAGGTGAATAAATTATCCGAATAGTCTCATTAAAATCTACGATAGATGCTTCTCCTGTCAATTCGTTCCACTTTGTATTTAAAAAGGGTAACCAAATTGAACTTGCTGGGCTCCAAATTGTCGGGAAAATCTCGCCGTTTAAAATACTTATTATTGAATCTGAAGAACCATAAGGATGCATATCAATTTTTATCTTAACATCTGGATTATTGATTTCCCACTGATTTATGAAATTGCTATAAGCAATTGTCATCCAACTTGCTTTCTCTGAACTATAAACAATACTAATATGAATTGCGTCTTCTCTACTTTCTAACATAAAAGTTGTAGATAATGCCCCAATCAAAAATCCTATAATAAATAATAAAAAATAGGTCCCTTTCTTGTTTTTTTTGATTTTACGGCTATATGACATTGTAATTTACCATAATCCAAGAATTTTATACAAATGATCTAATATAACTATCGATTACCGCGAAAATAACTCCAATGATTATTCCAAACATTAAAATAAGAGAATATAAAATCCACTTCTTCATCGTAATTTCCAACATTCACTTCTTTTTAGATAGTTATAAATATAAATTACTGACGATTGAATATAATCTATAAATATACTTAATAGTTTACCAATATAACCTATATAGGTATATATATTCTAAATATACTTGAAGAATGTTTTAAAAATCAATAATTTAAGAAACTGACCTTCATTTTTAAGTTTGGAATATTATTGGACACAATTATGACAAGATTCTTTTTCTTCCGTTGTTATCATTGTGGTGAATGGTACTACAGTAATAAAATCATAAAATCTAAGAAATGTTGGAAGTGTAATAGGACTTTCCAATTTAAAAATTCAATTAAAATATCACGCAAATGCTCCCTCAAAGAAGCAATCTTGATAATTAAACAACTAAAAGGAAAAATAGTAACTGAATCATTTTCAACTAATCTTATACGAGTTAAAAGCAACATTAAGAGCAAAATTGAGTAAAAAACAAAAAAGCTAAATTTCCTTCCTCTTTTTTAAGCATAATTATTGTTAAAATTCAAATAATTTACTTCTTTTTAAATTGAGTTAATGAAAATGGCAGAAGATAACGAATTACTTCTCTTTCCTGATGATTTAATAGATCAATTACATGATAAAGCTAGAAATAAAGTTGAATATTGGGATATTCGTGCAGGTCTGAGTAAAGGTAATACAATCGAATTTTCAGATGAGAAAAGTAAGGAGATAACTTCATATTTACTCACTGGTTGCAGCATACGAACATTTAATGAAGGGGGGTGGGGATTTCGCGTGCTAAAAAGTGCGTCAAAACAAAATTTATTGGATGAATTTGATAATGCCATAAAGTTGGCAAAATTGTCCTCATCATTATGTAAATTCAAGTTTCATATCAAAGAAAAGGATGCTTTAACTCAAGATTTTAAGATTAACAGTAAAAGAAAATTAGAAGATGTCGATATAACAGAAAAAATTGAATTAGTAAAGGGTCACGAATCGATTGCTTCCAACTATTCAAAATTGATAAAAAATACGAGAACGATTTATTTAGATAGTCATGTTAATCTGGTATTTTTAGATGCATATGGGACCAAAGTTAATCAAGAATTAGAAATTCTTCGCTTATTTTCATCAGTTTATGCCCAAAGTAAAGGCATCATTCAAAATGGAACTAATTCCATAGGTGCAGTCGGAGGATTTGAAGTCATGAATACAGAAAAAGCCATATCTTTAAGTAAAAAATCTTCTGAACAAGCAATTAATTTACTAAATGCTAAATCACCCTTAGGAGGAAGTTTTAGAGTTATTTTAGATTCTAAATTGACGGGAACATTTATTCATGAAGCATTAGGTCATGCTTGTGAAGCAGATTTAGTTTTAAATAAAGAAAGCATACTTATAGGAAAAATTGGGGAAAAAATTGCAATAGAAGATGTGTCCGTTATTGATGATCCGCGTTTTGGACAAGGGGAAAAATTAAATCTACCTTATGAATTATTTGGATGTTATTTTATTGACGAAGAGGGGACTCCCGCTCAAAAAACCGTCATTATTAAGCATGGAGTTCTCCAAAATTTTATACATTCTTTAGAAACAGCATCCAGAATGAACCATGATCCTAATGGGCATGGAAGAGCAAATTCAAATAGCTCAAAGCCGCAAGTAAGAATGGGTTTTACCTTCTTAGAGCCTAAAGATTGGAATCTTGATGAAATGATTGAAGATACAAAACAAGGGATATTATGCGAAGATTTCCAATATGGATATACTGATCCAACAACGGGAAACTTTCAGTTTAAATGTAGAATCTCAACAAAAATAGAAAATGGAGAAAAAAAAGAAAATTTAAGAGATGTATCCTTCGGAGGCATGACTCTCGATGTGCTAAAAAAAATTTCTGCTATAGGAAATGAAAGTACCTTTAATTATTCTGATGGGATTTGTGGTAAGGGAGGTCAAGGAATAAGAGTTTGCGATGGAGGACCATATATAAGAATTGATGATTTGACCGTAGGGGGATTGAATTAAATGGAGCACGAGGTGGATATTTATCAGTTAGCAACTCATGGATTTAATACCCTTAAAAAACATGAATCATCTTTAAAATGTGCAGAATTTTTTTTCGGTCTTAACGAATATCTTAATATCGAGATAGAAGAGAATTCAATAAAAAATAGCGAAATCGGTAGTGATGAAGGTGTATCAATAAGAGCAATAGGACGAAACGGTTCTCTTGGATTTTCCTTTACAAATCGGTTGAATAAGCGATCAATAGATCAGATGGTTGATAATTCCATCAAAATGATGCAATCCGGAACACAAGATTCAGATTTTATAAATCTTCCACAACCTTTTAATTCATATCCAAAAGTAAACGATCTCTATGATAATAACATTCAATCATTAAAAATCGAAGACTCTATTGATTATGTAAAAGAGTTAATTCGAATTTGCGATAAAGATGATTTAGCTATTTCTCAATCCGCAAATTTTACAGCAAGTACTTCTAGAAATATAATCCTGAACACGAATAAGTTGGAAGTTGATAATAAAGAATCTTTTTGTTCAATTTCCTCAAATGTAATTGTAAAGGACAAAATTAAAGGTCATACATCATTTGGTTTCGATTTTCAGTCTGAGCGTATCTTAAAAAAGATCAACCCGATGTCAGTTATAAGTACCGCATTATATAAAGCCAAACAAAATTTGAATCGAACTAAAATAAAATCAATGAGAGCTCCCATTATCTTAACTCCAAATGGGGTTATCAGTTTGATTTTAAAACCAATTGCTAGCGCGATTAATGCAGAATCGTTCCAGCATAAACGTACATTCCTTGTTGATAAAAGAAATGAAATGATTGGGTCTGATCAAATTTCCATAAGTGATAACGCTTTAATTGATGGAGCAGTGGGTTCCGCCATTTTTGACGCTGAAGGTGTTCCATGCCAAAATAAGAAGATTATCGAAAATGGAAAGTTCTTAGACCGAGGATTATTACATAACAGCTATACCGCAGGGAAAGAAGGAATAGAAAGCTCGGGAAATGCCTCAAGACATTCTTATGCTTCAATTCCTTCAATAGGAATTTCTAATTTTATCTTATCACCTGGAAAAATAGCAAAAACCGCTCTTTTTGATGATATAAAGAAAGGAATATTGCTTGAATACACGGGTGATAGACCTAATTTATCAACTGGTGATTTTTCAGGACTGATTCTTCACGGAAATATAATTGAGAACGGTGAAATCGGACCTGCTCTAAATGAGACAATGATAGGAACAAATTTGTTAGAGTTATTTAAAAAAATTGATAATAAATCTTCTGAATTTGAAACTTTTGGTTCATATCAAGCTCCCTATTTACGAATAGACGATATTCAAATCATTGGGAGTCAGACCTAGACGGTTATATTTAGATCTAACCAGAGAATATCCCAAAATACTTCTTTTAGGTCAATTTTTATTTCCCATAGCTCCATTATTATTGTATTGTTTATTCCAGGTTCAGCAAATGAAACTTTTAACATGTCTGATATCCATCTAACACCGTGATTGATTCTTACGTTTGTGATGTTTAAATATGAAGTGGCATTTTCAGAACCTAACGAAGTTTTAATGGTTTCATTATCCCCTTTCAAAATTTCTAGGCGAAAAGTAAACTCGTGAATTAACTGATTTTCAACAAAGACATAAAAAGAAGCATTTTCTCCCACTGAAAGTTTAGTAGGATAATCATCTAATTTCATTTCAGAATTTAATACTCCAAAGGAAATAGAACCTGGTGCAGGTTTTAGCACGTAATACAAAATAAACCCAGAGATCACCACTATTCCAATGAGTAACAGAATTTTCAATAATTTATCAAATTCTAAACGACTTGATCGTTCTTCTTTTTTAATTGCTGGCTTAATGGTATCATTCATTATCCTTGAACCATGAAATTGTTTTTTCTAATGCTTCTTTTAATGACGTTTTTGGTTCCCAATTTAATATTTTTTTTGCTTTTGTAATATCAGGACTTCGACGTACGGGATCATCAACAGGTAAGGATTTATAGATTATTCTTGATTTTGAATTGGTCAAATCCTTTATTAAATTTGCTAATTCCTGTATTGAATATTCTTTAACATTACCCAAATTAATAACTTCCCCAACAGCTTCTTTATTATGTACAAATTTTAAAATTCCTTCAATTTCATCCATTACATATGTGAATGATCTCGTTTGGGAACCATCACCAAAAACAGTTATATCCTCATCATTAAGAGCTTGATGTATAAAATTAGGAACTACCCTTCCAAATTCTGGACCATGGCGTATGCGAGGCCCTGAAGTATTAAAAATCCTCACAATTTTTGTTCTAATTTTATGCTGCA
>CAZOYD010000001.1:0-35431 GCA_964583985.1 uncultured archaeon | reverse complement strand
CGAGGCCCTGAAGTATTAAAAATCCTCACAATTTTTGTTCTAATTTTATGCTGCAGTTCATAAGCCTTGACGAAAGCTTCTCCAGCACGCTTAGATTCATCGTAACAACTTCTGGGACCTACAGGGTTAACATTACCAAAATAAGTCTCAGGAGTTGGAATCGCTTCATCGGGGGGATTTCCATATGTTTCTGATGTACTGGTATAAAAAAATATGGCGTTGTGTGCTTTTGCAATTCCTAGTGCGTTCATTGTCCCTAAAGTATTGCTTTTTAGTATTGATATTGGATGCTCCTTAAATTCAAAGGGTGAAGCTCTGCTAGCCATGTGCATTACTATATCAATTTTTTTAATATCCCCGATGCATACACTATTGGGATAGTTACTGAAACCAAAATATATGGGTTTAGAGATATCATGATTGATAAATCGAAAGTTCTTTTTATCCATTAGGTGCAATATATTGCTAAAAGAACCGGAACTCAAATTATCTATACATACACATATTGCTCCTTGCTTGATTAAGACGTCACAAACCCAAGAACCTAAAAAACCGGCACCACCACTTACTAAAATTATTTTATCTTTAAATGAGATGCTTTCCTTTTCAAGACGGTTATTAATTTCACTGATATCGTCTTCTATATGATAACCCATGCTATATCAACGCAATTTATATCTAATTTTTATCTTACTAAAATTAATATGGTATTATTAAATTTATCAATCAAAAACAGGCAATTAAGACAGATTATGAATAAAGGAAATGGTATCGTTATTTGAACATTGTTTTGTATTTAGAGTGTTTTTTGACCACAATATTGACAATATTTTAATTCAAGAGGGTAGAATTTTCCACAATTGACGCATTTTTTCAATGAGCTCTTCAAAATTTCGCGACCAAGCGTCTCAAATGCTAATTCTACGTTTTCACCCGTTTTAGAGGATACTCCTATAATATCCCCTTGGAAATTATGGTTTTCGAAGAATTTTTTAGCATCTTCTTTTTTAATTTCTCTCTGATCTTCCAAGTCAATCTTCGCCTCAATTAATATCTTTGTTTTTGGGCTATTCGGAATTGAAGCAATTACTTTTATCCAATCATATAAATCCTCTAATGATTCTTTATTAGAAAGATCATATAATATTAAAGCTCCAGAAGCACCCGATACATAGGAAGGAATTAATTCCCTAAATTTCTTTTCACCTGCGAAATCCCAGATGTTTAGGAGGATCTCAGTTCCATCTACAACCACTTTCTTCGTTTCAAAATCCACTCCAATTGTAGATAGCGTTGATTTATCGAATTTACCAGTTGCATATCGCCTTATGAGGGAGGTCTTCCCTACATCTTACTAAATAACCGAGATATTCGGAAATAAATTTATCTTTTAGCTCCGGCGACTACAACCTTAAATTTTATAATTTTATTTTCACCAGTTATTAACTTATTTGTGATATAGAATTCAATTCAGTTATAATATTATATAAAATGTAATGGTTAAATATTTTTATCAATCTTATACATTTAAAAATGTTATATTTCTTAAAACTCTTTATCATATTCATATCTACTTACTCTAAAAATTTCTTCTGCAATTTTCTTTCCAATCTTTTCAGCTTTAATCAAATCATCGATTTCGGCATTAAAAATTCCTTGAAGTGATTTAAACTCCATTAAAAGATTTTTAGCTCGCAGTGCGTTAATACCTGGAATTCCAGCGATAATAAATTCTAATAATTCAGAATCATCAAAAGGTTTTTTTTCAAATCTAATTTTAAAATCGCTTTTAGAAGTTATTTGAGCTTTTTTCGCTAAATGATAAATAAATGAGGCTGTTTCATTGGTATCAGCGGTACGATACACGTTTATTCCTAAATTTAGAATTATTGATGATATCGCTCCATATAAAGCGTTTTCATTGAAACTAGTTGTAAAAAGTTCCCCTTCAAGAATTAGAATAGGTTGATTAAAAAAATTCTTGAGCTCAAATAATTCCTTAAACAACCTACCATCTTTAATAGAATCCGTGAAATCTTGAGCTGCTTTTCTTTCAATTCCACAATTTTCCGAAATAATATAATCAGCAACAAGTAACTGCTCTAATTTTATCTCAGCATCCATTAAGGAAAGTTTTCTAACTACGGGGGATTTTGTTTCCCTAGTATCGCAAATAATTACTATTGCATCATCAATTTCTCGAAATCTATCTTTTAAATTAATAATAACTTTTTCTGTTGAATCATTTTTAGCAGGGGTGTTAATATATTGAGTTAGATTTGCTTGTTCCTTAGGAAGCGAATCAGGATCCTTGAGTTTTTTTAAATTTCTGTTCATGCTCTCTTCCTTATGTTTTTCTGCCCAATAATATCCCTCATCTCGAGTCCCTTCGGCTATTAAAATAAAAACCTTCCCTTCCTTTTTCCTCCCTGTACGACCCCTTCTTTGAATCGATCTGACAGCACTAGGGACCACATCATAAAAAACTACCATGTCACATTCTGCGATATCAAGACCTTCCTCTGCTACACTTGTTCCTATTAACGTGTTATAAATACCTTCTTTGAAATCTTGTAATAATTTTATCTGTTCTTTCTGTTTTAAGCCTTTATCTGTAGCATTTGAGCGTTGTCCGACAAATTTGTGTGCTTTAATCTCAGGATCATTATTGAGATATTGGACTATATTTTTTACTGAATCTCGATAATGGCAAAACACTAAAATACGTGATTCTTGATTTTCACATATCTGATTATGTAATAGTTCTTTCAATTTAATTAATTTTGGATGCACCAATCCATTTTCTTGCGCAATATCTACTAATTCTATAACTTTTTTAAAATCATAATCCGAAAATAACTCGATTAAGGATTTATTCGCCGTTCGTGATTTTATTTTCGCAATATTCTTATCTATATAATCTTTAAGGGCATTAACTCCTTGAGTTTCAAGCAATTCATCAATATGAGATAACCGAATGGCATTAGCATTATGTTTTTTGGCTATGAACATCTCATATTTGGCTTCATCATCTCTTGTTGAAGAAATTCTTTTGTTTATCAATTTATCTAATTTCAATAAATCTTTTCGAGAAACCTTGTTTACATCAGAAGAATTCAATAAATCCCTATTTTTAAGAAATTTATAGACTTTTTTCAATTTTTCAACGATGAGTTTCTTAATTTCTATATATTCAGGTGGTAAAGGAATCTTGATCCATTCATTATCTACCTTCTGAATGTAAGGTTTAACATCTTTATCAGAATCCGTTCTAATCTCAATGTGGTCAATAAAAAGGTTCGATTTAATTTCGTTTATTTTTAATTCTGTTGATCCAGGGCTTGCAGTTAATCCTAAAATCTGAGGTGATTTTGATAATTCCATGTACTTCTGAGCTATAAAACAATAAGCGTAATCACCAATTGCACGATGGCACTCATCAAAAATAATCAAAGCAACATCTTGGATCGAATACATATTAGAAATTAAGTCATTTTGCAATACTTGTGGAGTCATAAAAGCAATTTTAATATCGTTCCACAACACTTTTCTTTTATCAGGAGGAGTAGTTCCAGTTATTGATTGTAAGCTTTCATTATCAATCTTTGTCAATTCCATGAATGATTTATAATGTTGATCAACCAATGGTTTGGTTGGTGCTAAAAAAACGATCTTGGAATCAGGAATTTCAGAAAGTCTATGTATGGCTAACATGAGAGCTACTATTGTCTTACCTAATCCCGTTGGAATTACAACGAGACAATTTTTGTTTAAGCAATTAATAAAGATATCTTCTTGGTAAGCACGTCTAAGAACCGTATTCTCTTTTAAAAGTGGATGAGATAGAAATTTCTCAGATAACGTAATCACCAATCATGATTATTCCAAGTAGTTTGTAGATATATTTATTTTATCGATCTAATATAGATAGTGAGTCTTTAGAATCTCTTAAATTCGATTAATAACTTTTTAATAAATAGGAAAATCATATTTTAAACCGAACAAAAAAAAGCGCGGATGGTTTAGCCTGGTATAACGACTTTTTTATATCTCATATAAAAACGTTAAACGCTCACACCGTGTATATATTGAATATTTAATTCAAAATTAACGAAGGTCGGGAGTTCGAATCTCCCTCCGCGCACCATTTTTTAAAAAATGTGATTTCCTCTTATCTCAAATATAATCCAAAAAGTTTTATTCTATCGATTATTTAATCAACTAATTACCTCTTTTTATGAACATTATGTCATCTTTTATAGAATCTCGTGAATTAAGAAATAAATATAGAGAAGTAAAGGAATATGTCAAAATAGGCTCTATTTTTCTCACAAGGTATGAAAAAGCCCGTATTGTTGGTGCTAGAGCACTACAAATAAGTTTTGGAGCACCTATCTTGATAGAAAAGCCTAAAAACCTTATTGATCCCATTAAAATTGCATTAGCCGAATTAAAATCTAAAATTCTCCCTCTAACTTTGAGACGTGAAATGCCTAATGGAGAATTTCAAGATATTCCGATAAGTAAATTAATTTTAAAAAAGGATTGATCAAAAAACTCACTGGACGCGATAATTTCCACGTTCAGTAAGAAAATAAACTTCATTATCTCCTACTTTCTCTGATTTAATATAACCTTTAGAAATAAGACTATATAATAATTTCTCTAATTCTGCTTTCTTGAAAGGTTCGATTCCTAAAGGAACTCTACTTTGATTAACCACGATAGCAATTCGCGTTAAAAATAATCTTTTGCCATTGAATGATTCAAGAATCGTAATCTCATCATTAGAAAGGATCTCAAATTGATCATGTTGCACGAGTTGATCTCGTAATGTTTGAGCTAGGTTAAGAGTATCTTTGCTTAACTCTTGCTTTTTTACTTCTACATGCGATAATTGAACTAAATCTTTAGCTACGGCCTTCTTTTTTCCTTCCATAGCTTTTGCGATGTATTCTCCGATTTTCTCCTTTTCTTCCTGCTCTTTTCTTGAATTTTCCGCATCATTTTCATCGACCATAATATTATCATAAGGAATTTAATTATAAAAATTTTTATTCACCTAATGAAAAAGGTTATAGCGATCAAAAACGGAGAAGAAATACTCATTCGTCACGTTAGAGAATCAGATACTGATGGGGTTTGGAATAATTTTAATGAAGTAGTGGATGAAGGTATCTATTTACCCGTATTCTTTCCCGTCAGATCTCAATTTGAGAAACAAAATTGGTATAACACGTTAAAACGCGATAAAGAAATCTGTATCGTGGCAATAAATCCACTGGTAAAGGGATCACAAGCAGTTATCGGGCAATGTGAAATATCTAATCTGGAATGGGATGCTGCTAATCACGTAGGTCGCTTGGGAATTATTGTTAAAAAGGAATTTAGAGATCTAGGAATAGGATATCATCTAATTGACGTAGCAATTCGAGAGTCAAGAAAATTAAATTATAAGGAAAAAATAATCCTTTCAAGCTTCCTGAATAATGAAAGAGCCCTTAAACTCTACCAGAGAATTGGTTTTAAAGAAGTTGGAGTTAGAAAAAGACAATTCTACATGGAGGGTAAATATTACGATGAAATTCTAATGGAACTCTGGATCGATGACTATTTAAAAAATTCTGAGTTCTGATGGAAATTACTACGGAAATTTACATCTTTTTCGATATTCTAATAAACTCTGGGAGTTTAGTGGGTTGTTATTTAAAAAAATAAAATTTAAATTTTTCATGGTTTGAACATGTTTTTCGCTAAATTCGGATATTTCATTGTGATCGAGAAATAAAATTATCAAATTTTTTAAATTTTCTAATCCTTCAAACTTCTCAATTAGATTACCATCGATAAATAGTTCTTGGAGGTTTATGAGATGATTTAGTCCTTCAATTTTCTTGATTCTATTATTAGAAATCTCTAATTTTGTCAACTTTACAAGATCTTCAAGATTTTCTATTCTACTCAAGAAATTATTAGATAAACTTAGAACTTTTAATCTTGTTAAACCTCTTAAATTAGTTATTTGAGTAAGCTTATTATCATTGAGATATAAAGAAGTGAGTCTTTTCAAATTTTGCAATCCTTCTATATTCTCAATTATATTTGAAGCTAAATTCAAGTGATTTAAACTCTCTAATTCATTTAAATCGTTTATTTCCTTTAATTCATTATCATTTAAGTTTAAGTTCGTTAATTTATTTAAAGCATTTAGGTTTTCAATGTGAGATATCTGGTTATGGTCAAGAAACAATTTTCTCAAGTTCCGTAAATGCTGAAGATTCTTAATCTCCTTGATTCTATTCGAGGAAAGATATAATTCCTCCAGATCAATCAATGTTTTAGGGATTTTTATCTCAGTTATATTATTAAATGATAGGTTTAAAATCTTCAAATTTCTCAGAAATTCTATGCCTTCAATCCTGCTAATGTGATTGTTCTTCAATAGAAAATGTTCTAAATGAGTTAATTTTGATAATCCTTGAATCTGAGAAAAATTCGATAATCTTGCATTCTCAACATTCAAAAGAATAATGAATCCATCTCTCATTACTGCATAAAAATTGCATTGATTCACATAAAATTCGCGTAATATAAAGTTATAACAATATTCCAAGATCTCTTCAGTCAAGGTGCATTCTCCATCAGATTGAGCTAAAAATTTCTCAAGAATTCCCTTAATCATTTGATTCTGATCTGATAGAAGGATATTGTCTAAAAACTCGAATATAATTTTTCTTGTCCTTTTAGAATCCATTGCATACAATGTTTCAATTGCAAGAAACTTCAAATCAATATTAGGTTCTTCTCTAAGTGTAAAAGTTAATAATGAAACTAGTTTGTCATGATGAGGATAATTAGTTGCTAAGATTTTACTCGCCATAAACCGAATCTCAAGATTTTCATCTGAGAGGAATAATTGCTCCAAAAAATTATAACATCTATGATTATCAATACCAGCAAATAGATTTAAAGCATCTTTTCTTGAAGTTTGATCAGTGGAGTTAATGATCCATTCAACTAGAAGCTTTCTTGCTTCCGTTTCTCCTAAATGAGCAAGATTTTCCTTTATGAAAGAGGGATCCATACCAAAATCTCGCGATGATTAAATTTTTTAATTGATAAATTGATCTTCATCCTTAAAAAAAAATTAACTCTCAATTGAAAATAAAATTCCAACTACTCTTAAATCACGTATAAATATACTCTTTAACAGAATGCTCCTTATCTAAGAAATCAATGATAGATCTCTCAAATAACTCTTGTGTCACTTCTGTTTTACCCTCCCTGAGACCGAGCATTCCTGATTCTGTACACAAAGCCTTTAATTGAGCCCCACTAAAACCGTCAGTCTTTTTTGCAATGATTTTCAAGTCCACATTTTTTAAATTCATCCTTCTAGTATGAATTTGAAGTATCATTAATCTAGCAGTTTCATTCGGTAAATTAAATCTGATTATTCGATCAAAACGACCAGGTCTCAATATTGCTGGATCAAGCACATCTTCTCGATTTGTTGCCGCTAAAAACATTATCCCTTCAGTATTCGCAAAACCATCTAATTCACTCAATAATTGCATGAAAGTTCGTTGTACTTCTCTATCACCTTTATATACATCATCCGTCCGTTTCACAGCTA
The DNA here is from genome assembly GCA_964583985.1 of uncultured archaeon. Taxonomy (GTDB): domain Archaea; phylum Asgardarchaeota; class Lokiarchaeia; order Sigyniarchaeales; family SOKP01; genus SOKP01. The sequence continues at coordinate 27,795 of CAZOYD010000001.1, read as the reverse complement.
TAGCATCGATTTCATCAATAAAAATGATCGCTGGGACGTTTTCCTTGGCTAAAACAAAAACTTCTCTAACCATCCGAGAACCTTCCCCAATAAATTTCTGAACCAAATCAGATCCAACCAAATGAATGAATCTTGCATGTGTAGAATTCGCGATAGCTTTCGCTAATAAAGTCTTACCCGTTCCAGGAGGTCCCGAGAGAAGGGCTCCAGAAGGAGGATCGATGCCGATCTTCTCAAAAAGATCCGGATGAAGCAATGGTAATTCAATCACTTCCCGTATGGCTTGAATTTGGTCATCCAAACCACCTATATCTTCAAAAGTCTCGGATGGCATCTCTATCAATTCCATTGATGCTACTCGCCCCCTTATCTTACGCGAAAGAATTTCTATTATCTGAAAAGTCTGTCCATGCAATGTCACAGAGTCTCCTGCAATTGGAGTAATCAAGGAACTAGCAGGAAGTAATACTCTATTGCCTGGAGAATGAGAAACTACAATTCTCCCATCATTCAAAATTCTCTCAACAGAACCAATAATGAGAGGTTTTGATTTCAAATTTTCTACATATTGCTTGTATGATTCAATCTCTTGCTTGAGAAGTCGATTTTCTTTCTCCAAAATACTGATTCTCTTCTGAACTGCCTTAGTATCTGTCTCACTCATCACTAAGTATTTATATCTTTTCTCATAAATTAAATTTTGGCTTTTAAATAAAAAATACTCAAAAACAAAATGCAATGTCGATAAAATAAAATATTCTATATTATAATTCTATACTACTCAAAATTATTCGATTATGAGCGGAAGATCGTTTAAAATACGATTTAACATCCAATAGGTATTATTTGTTGATTCAAAAAATTTCATTTGTGTTACTTCTTAGATTTAACTGTTATCCATTACAAGGTGAAAAATTTTTTGTTTTCTCAACATTTATATTTATTTAACCGATTATAATTTTAGTCTTAATTTGTTATCACTAAGATTTTAATAACAAAAACGAGTTAAAATTAAATACTAAAAATTACGCTTGGTATTAAAATATGAATTTTTATATAAATTAACTCAAACATATAATAAATAAAAATAAGAGCTGAAAACGAAATATGGCAGAAGAAGAATCTTTTTTAAATGCCAAAGCCTTGGTTGTTGATAATGGTACTGGTATCTCTAAAAACGGTTTCGCTGGTGAAGATCAACCTCGATCAGTGTTCCCAACTCTCATTGGATACCCAAAATATGAGTCCATAATGACAGATGTCGAACATTATACTCGAGAATATTATATCGGTGAAGAAGCAATGCAACTCAAGGGTGTCTTAAAATTAATGTTCCCTGTAGAACATGGTATCATCGAAGATTGGACAGCAATGGAAAAAATCTGGCACTATACTTTCTACACCGACCTAAGAATCGACCCAAGTGAACATCCCGTTCTTTTAACTGAAGCCCCATTGAATCCAAGACCTAATCGGGAAAAAATGGCTGAAATTATGTTTGAAACTTTCAACGTTCCCGCGCTTTACGTAGCAATGCAAGCTGTCTTGTCCCTATATGCCTCTGGTCGTACTACTGGATGTGTAATAGATATTGGAGATGGAGTTTCTCACGTAGTACCAATCTTTGAAGGCTTTGCATTAAGCCACGCAATCCAAAGAATTGACCTCGCTGGTCGAGATATTACCACATATCTACAGAGATTACTCAGGCAAAAAGGCTACTCATTCACAACCTCGGCAGAAAAAGAGATTGTGAGAGATATAAAGGAGAAACTATGTTATTGTGCCATCGACCCTGAAAAGGAAATGATGTTGAGCAAGAAAGTCGCGGGAATGGAGAAAAGTTACATGCTTCCTGACGGTGAGACCATCAACGTTGGCGTAGAACGATTTTTAGCACCTGAATGCTTCTTTAACCCATCTGTGATAGGAAAAGAATTAGAACCTTTAGATGACGTTATTGTTGGCGCTATTTCAGAGTGTGACGTTGACTTACGCCGAGATCTCTACAGCAACATCGTGCTTTCTGGTGGATCTACTATGTTCCCAGGTATTAAGGAACGTTTGACCAAAGAAATCAAAGAACAGATTCCAGAATCCGTTGATGTCAAAATCATTGCTCCTCCAGAACGTATGTATTCTGTATGGATTGGTGGGTCAATCTTGAGCTCCTTAAAGACTTTCCATCGTATGTGGGTCACACGACGTGAATATAAGGAGATGGGACCGCAAGTGATTCACCGATGCTTCTAATCGGGGGATCTCCTTTACATAATTTCAAAAACATTTTTTTAAATTAAAGTTTTTTATTTTCTTTCTTTTTTTTGAGTAATTTTTTCTTGAACGAAAGAGAGATCAAAAAATTTCATATGTGGGTCACCAGACGAGAGTATAAGGAAATAGAACCTCAATAGGTAATAGGTAAAGATAAAAAAAAATAGAAATTAAAATTGCTTATTATAATCTTTCTTTCATCGACTTTACATATCTTTCGTATTTCCGTTTACCGAAACCTATTATTTTAGCCAATGTTTCCGATTTTTTGATTGATGTATTAAATTCATTTGGTTCTTTAATATAACCTTCTTTTAAAGCATTGTTATAAATTTTTTCACCAATTTTAGTCCTTACAATTGTGGATGTGAATCCATCTTTCGATCCTAAACCTCCAAACGATATGTCTGCATATACATTGGAGAAGTCTCGGCAAGCATAACAAGCAGCTCTTGTAATTCTTCCTAATTCATCAAAATCGATGTGGATGGTTTTTTGATTGTGAAGTGTTATTATCAAATCTTCTTTGATATTCATTTTTTCAACATCGTTGAAGGAGAAATGAAATTCTTCCTCCAATTCTTTTCTTCCCTCGCTACTGAAGGAAAAATTTAAATTACAAAAGAGCCCTAAAGTGTATTTTATTATATGAGCAGGCAAGATACTCAATTCTTGCATTTTTCGAATAGACATGATCTGGCAAGGAGTACCAACGACAGCTATGTTCATCATATCAGAGTTAACAACATTTTTTAGTTTCGTAATTGTAGGAATGAACGTATTATACTTTTCTAAACCAACAACACCTTGAGATAAATCATAGTGAGATCCTGCGGCTTCAATTAGTTCTTCCTTAGTTGTTGCAAAGAATGGCACTCTATTAAACGGGACTTCTTTTTTAGAAACAATTGCCCCATTTATTAAGTTATGATCTAACAAATAATTAAGAATGGCAGTGACCGAACCTCCATCAGTCGCGTTCTTTAAAATTTCCTTCGAACTGGCTCGATTTGTAGTGATTTTTAACCAGTTACCGATGGATACCTTATAATTGTATTTCTCATTTAATTCCTTATCCAAGACGTGAGTTTGGGGGCAAATTAAATAACAAATACCACATTTTAAGCAATTATCTTTATTATAATATCTTGGAGGACCTGATTCAGACATTTCAATCGCTTTTATCTCGTGTGCTGAACAAAAGCTCACGCATCCCCCACATTCTCCGCAGATTCCAAGTTCATGAACATCTTTTATTAAATCATCGAATGATTTTGGTAAAATTTCCTCTATCATTTTTTCAATTACCTTTTTCTTATTTTTATTTGAAATATATTTAATTTTTTAATATTCAGCTGGCAATTTTTTAAGCTCTGCCAAGGAAAACACGGGACCATCGATACAAACATATTTATTTCCAATATTACATCTCCCACATTTTCCAATTCCACATTTCATCCTCATTTCTAATGAATTTAAAATCTGTTCATCTTTAAATTTTAATTCTTCTAGAACTGCTATCGTTGTTTTTATCATGATTGGGGGACCACACACTACAGCTATAGCATTATCCGAGGAAGGTCCAACTTCTTTAACTATAGGTGCTACGAAACCAACTTTATCTTTCCACCCTTCTACTTCACGATCGATGGTTAAAACCACTTCAATATTATCGTGTTTTTTCCATTCTTCTAAAATATCACGATAGAGTACTTCACCTGGGTCGCGATTTCCATATATTACAGTGATTTTCTCGTAATCCTTTCTATGATTTTCGTTTAACAAGTAAGTAATCAGTGATCTTAAAGTGGAAAACGCGAACCCTCCACCGATAACTACAATATCCTTTCCCTTCATATCTTCAACAGGCCAACCGTTTCCAAAAGGGCCTCTCACACCTATAACATCTCCGATATTGCAATCGTGAAATCCCGATGTTACGGTTCCCATCTTTTTTATGGTAAATTTAATCGTACCTTCTTCAGTCGGAGAAGACGCAATTCCTATAGGCGATTCACCTTTTCCTATTAAACTTATCTCAGCGAACTGTCCAGGAATATAATTGAATTTATTATAATCTTCTTCATTTTTAAATTCAAGTTCAAGAGTTTTGATATCATTAGCTTGATTTTCAGAAACAATACTTTTTATTATGGTCAACATCGGGATGTAAGGATTAGGCAATGATATTTTCCTCCTCTTTAGTCTTTATGTTATTTATTTTCTTTATTATTTCTCTAAGATCATTATTAACTGGGCATGCTTGGATGCATCTTCCACATCCCACGCACCCAATTAAACCATAATTTATTGGATAATAACTAAATTTGTGTAACACACGATTTCGACATCGTTCAATAGAACTATTGCGGGGATTGTGACCGCTAGTATGGAGAGTATAAAGACAGAATTGGCAAGTATCCCAGATTCTTATTCTTCTACCACGATTCTCATATTGAGCATTCTCATCAATAACATCAAAACAAGTGCAAGTAGGGCAAAGAAATGAGCATGATCCACACCCTAAACAATTTTCGCTAATCTCTTCCCAAATCTTGTTGCTAAAATTACTTTCTAAACATTCACTAGTGTTAGTTAGGTCTAATTTTGTAGTTATTAAATCTTCAGCTTTCTTGGCTAGTTCTTGTCCTTTTTTCACATCTGCTTTAGAGGCTTTTGAAAGCCATGCAAATCTTTGAATTAATTCTCTACCTTTATCACTTACAGCTTCTACTAAATATTTATCACCTAGATCAACGAGGAAGATATCCATATCATCTTTTTGAAAAGGATATCCATTTACTGAGGTGCAAAAACACGTGCTTTTTGGAGAGTTGCACCCAATTCCTACTATTATTGAATTTTCTTTTTTTTTTAGAAAAATTTCATCTTGGTAATTCCCAAAAGCAAAAAATTGTTCTAAAAGAACAAAACTATGAGCATCACATGGTCTTATGCCAAAAAGTAAATTTTTCTCATCTAAATCTTTTCTATCTTCAATCTCTATTACATTTTTACCATCAGTTTTATATTCAAAAAGAACTTCCATCTGTGGAAACAAAATTTCTTTTGGCGGGATTTTGGAATTGAAATAGTCGAATTCAATTTCTTCCACATTTGTAATTTTTCTATAAGCAATATAACCATTATCTTTGATGGGAGCAAAGACATTATACTCTTCTGATAATTCAGTAAATAACTTTGCAACTTGGTCTTTCATTAAAATCATTTCTTGCATATTAATCCTCTTCCATCATAAATTCTTCATTATCATCCATTCTAAACGTCATCATTGGAGGTAGCGTTTCTTTATCTATACCTGAAGTAAAATTGAACTTTTCTTTTACAATTTTCTCTAATTTCCTCGTTATAAAATTCAAATCTATGCCCATGGGGCAAACACTACTGCAAGCACCACAAGCAACACATCTACCTGCTAAATGCATTGCTCTATTAAAATGAAACGCAAAAATATCTGTAAAATCAGTTGTTTTTCCAAACCAAATGGGCTTGTTTTGATCCACAAAGCATAGACTGCAATAACACATCGGGCACGCTTCTCTACAAGCATAGCATCTCGTACATGTGCTTAGAGTCTCTTTTATAAGATCCCACTTTTCTTCAGAAGTTTTAGATTCAAAATCAGAAATATCGTTAAAATCATCTTCAATAAGTGGGGGGCTCTCTAAGCATTCTCCTACACAAGAATCAGCAACTTTAGGAGGAGATTTAACTTTGCATTTTTTACATAATTCATTCATGTAATCATCGAAAGGAAATGTTTCTTCAAAATCACATCCCTTAACGATGATGTTTTTCCCCATCACAGATGTTTCTAATATTTCTCTTTCTCCAATTTCCTTCTCGATTCTTTTTCGATTTATAATTCCATTACATAGAATTCCAATCATTTTAATATTTTCAAGATTAATTTGATTTTCAACAGTTAAGTGAATTATAGCTCTTCCAACACATCCTTTTGCGATAATGCCCACCTTTATTTCTTGTCCCTCTTTATTGTAAAGTATGGGACCTCTAGGCGCTAAGTACTTTGCTAAATTAGCATAACATAAATTATTCCATATTAGTTTATCAATATCTTCTTCTCTCGTAATGAAAATTGGAGAAGAGCTTAAGGGGACCGTTCCCTTCGTATATCCAATAATCATATCAACTTTTCGATCTTTAAGTAAATTTTTTGCTAAATCTTTTATTGTATTTTCAATTTCTTGGTTTTTTAATTCAATATCTTTCATTTTTATCTCACCAATTTTTTTCAAATTTTTTATTTGGTCCCAGTTTTTTAACTAATTTAGTGGTTTTCTTTATTAAGCTTGCAAAACGTTCGCCTTCAGCAGCGGAGGCCCACATAAAACTAACTCTATCTGGTTCAATACCAAAGAATTCTAACAAATCTTTTAAAATTCCAAATCTTCTCCTTGCTACTAAATTTCCGGTTAAATAATGGCAATCTCCCGGATGACAGCCAGAAACTAAAACTCCATCCCATCCTTCTAATAGTGCTTTTACTATAAAAAAAGGATTTATTCTACCGGAACACGGGACTCTTACAATCCTAATACTGGGTGGATATTGAATTCTGCTCACACCTGCTAAATCTGCGCCCGCATAAGAACACCAATTACATAGAAATGCAATAATTTTCGGTTCCCACTTCTCATTTACTTTTATATCTTGTTCTGTCTGCACGGTCATTTTTTTTATAACCTCCCTCCTATCATTGCAAATATTTGTTCACTTGAAAAACCCAACACATCAATAGCAGCGCATCTACAATTTCCTGAACATGCTCCACATCCTTTGCAGAGGGCTTGGTTTATTGAAGCAACGGTACCGAATCTTCTATCTTCGATTATTTCAATAGCATTATATGCACAATTTTCTACGCACATCCCGCATCCAGTACATCTTGTAATATTAACAACAGCAGTTTTTCCTTCCGCTTCAATTTCATCCTTTGAGAGAATTGTACATGCTCTCGAAACAGCCGCATTCGCTTGAGAAATTGAGTCTTCTATTGGTTTTGGGCAATGTGCTAATCCCGCTACGAATACACCCTCCGTAGCAAAATCAACGGGACGCAATTTAACATGAGCTTCCAAAAAGAAACTATCATCATTTAGTGGTACTTTTAACATTTTAGCAAGCTCTTCATTTTCCTCCCGATTTTGAAATATACCCGCACTAAGTACTAACAAATCACAATCAATATAGACAGTATCTTTTCTTGGAGTGAAAACTTCAATTTGTAATTGAGAGCCTTTTGAAACCACTTTAGGTTGATTTTTTTCATCAAACCTCATAAATAATATTCCTAATTCTCTCGCTTTACGATAATATTTTTCTTTAAAGCCATAAGTCCTGATATCTCTGAATAAAATAGTAATATTGATATTTGGATATTTTTCTTTAGTTGCAATTGCATTTTTAATAGCTTCCGCACAGCACATTTTGCTACAATAAGGGTGTTCCTCATCTCTTGAGCCAACACATTGAACCATTACAATCGATTTCTTCGCTTTAACTTTATCAGAAGTATTTAACAACTTTTCAAAGTCCGATTGCTTAATTACTAAATCATTTTTTCCATAAAGATAATTATTTGGCTCATACTCGTGAGCTCCCGTAGCTACAACAACAACACCATGATCAAACTCAACCTTATCTTTATTATCTCCATAATATAGTGTTGTTTTAAAATTACCAATAAATCCTTCAATATTTTCTATTTCTGCTTGAGTGTAAACGTGTAAATTCTCATTTGAATTTACTTTTTCTATTAAATCTGATAAATAATCTTGAACATTTCCTCCTTCAAGGGTAGTAAAAATATGCCGTGCATGCCCTCCTAAATCCCTTTCTTTTTCAACCAATGCAGTTTCATATTCTTGATTAGCAAAATTTAAAGCTGCCACCATTCCACTTATCCCCCCACCTATTACGAGCGCTTTTTTAGTAACACTTAATTTAATTCTCTCCAACGGTTGTATGTTACGAGCCTTATTTACAGCCATTCTTACCAAATCTTTGGCTTTTTGGGTAGCTTCTTTTGGTTGGTGCATATGAACCCAAGAACACTGATCCCTAATATTTGCCATTTGGAACAAATACCTATTTAGACCCGCTTCTCTTATTGTTTCTTGGAATAATGGTTCATGAGTTCTTGGAGTACAAGATGCAACAATAACTCGATTGAGAGCAAATTCTCCAATTTTATTTTTTATTATAGTTTGAGTGTCTGCTGAACAAGTATAGAGATTACGATCTGCTAATACCACATTCGGGAGATTACTTGCATATTTTGTCACTTGGGGAACATCCACATAACCACCAATGTTAATCCCACAATGACAAATAAACACTCCAATTCTAGGTGGTTGACCTGCTACAAATATTTCCGGAGGTAAACTTTTCTCAGTAATTAATTTACCTATTTCTGTGTATAATAATTGATTTACACAGCCTGCCGCCGCACTTGCTTGCGTTACGGTCTCAGGAATATCTTTTGGTGATTGAAAAGCTCCACAAGTGAAAATACCCGGTTTTGAAGTTTGCACGGGATTAAAAATGTCTGTTTTAGCAAATTTATATTCATTTAATTCTATGCCAAATTTTTCTGCTAAATATTCAGCATCTTTAGGGTAGTTCAATCCTACTGCTAAAACAACCATGTTAAAAATTTCTGAAACGATCTTTCCATCTTCAGTTTCGTATTTTAAGATTAAATTTTGAGTCTTAGGATCTTCTGAGATTGACGAAATTCGGCTTCTAATGTACCGAACACCATATGCCTCTTGGGCATGGATGATATATTTGTCAAAATCTTTTCCATATGCCCTGATATCCATGCTAAAAATAGTTGGATTAACTTGAGCCATGTGTTCTTTAGCAATAACAGCTTCTTTACAGGTATACATGCAGCATACGGAAGAACAATAAGGTTGCCCTTCTCTAAGATCTCTAGAACCAACACATTGAAGAAATGCGACTTTTTCAGGGATATCACCATCTGATGGGCGTAAAATTTTCCCTGCATAAGGACCGCTAGCACTTAATATTCTCTCAAATTCAATGCTAGTAACCACGTTTTTGTATTTACCATAGCCATATTTATTAGCCACTTCTGGAACATATTCATCAAATCCTGGTGATAATATAATGGCACCTACATTCAAGTCAATTATTTGATCCTGTAAATCATATTCTACCGCTCCTGCTTTGCAAACTCCTTCACAAACACCACATCCAATACAATACTCTTTATTAATTGAATATACAAGTGGAACGGCTTGGGGATACTTAACAGACGTGGCTTTAACAGTAGCAACCCCTTCATTAAAAATATCAATTGCTTCGACCGGACATTTTTGACCGCAAACACCACATCCAGTACATTTATCTAAATTTACGTAAAGGGATTTCTTACGAATCCTTATAGTAAAATTTCCTATATCACCAGAAACATTTTCAATTACTACATTAATACTTAAATCAATATTTTGATGGCGACCTGTTTCTACAAGCTTAGGACTCACAATACACATGGCACAATCGTTTGTAGGAAATGTTTTATCTAACTGAGCCATGACTCCCCCGATACTTGTGCTGGATTCAATTAAATATACTTTATATCCCGCATTACCTAAATCTAAGGCTGCTTGTGATCCTCCAATCCCAGCACCAACAACTAACACTGCTCCTACTTTTTCCATAATGTTATCACTCCATTACAAATTCATAATTAGGGGTGATTCCTTCAATATCACCCATAACAATTTGACTTCGTGCTTTTAATATCAGTATATGTTCTAGCACTTCACTTGGATCAATTTCTATTTCAGTTGCTAAATCTTTTACGGATTTTGAGCCTTCTTTAAGCGATAATAATATTTGATACCTCATGAATTCATCATAAATCGCAGAATCAAAAAGAGTTGTAAATTTTTCTTGAGGTACTTTTTCCCCATAAACATTTTCCATTTCAATGATTTTTCTTTCTCTGCCTACTAATGCTCTAATTCTATAACTTTCCGCAGCTTTTTCAATTGCCTCAAGCTTGCTTCTAATCTTTAAATCTTGTATCACATTAGAAGGACCCAGTCTTTTAATATTATTGGTAAATTCAGTAACAACTTCTGAAAATCTAATACCTTCAGAAGCAGAAACCCATTCTAATCTGACTCTATTATCAAGTCCGATTAATTTTAAGAATTTTCTGATCATTTCAAATTTTTTCTCTGCTTCAAAATTTCCATCAAGATAATGACAATCACCGGGATGACATCCCATAATGATCACACCATCAATACCTATTTTTAAAGCTTCGAAAATAAATTTCGGATCTACACGGCCACTACACATGACTCTGATAACTTTAAGATTTGGCGGGTATTGAATTCGGCTCACTCCAGCTAAATCTGCTCCAGCATAAGAGCACCAATTGCATAAGAATCCTATAATATTAGGCTCAAAACTCATTGCACTTCCTTACCTCCTATTTCAATGCTTGCTAAAGCAAAAATTTCAGATATGATTTGTTCATTTGTGAAATGCTTTGTTATAATTGCCTTTTCAGGACAACTTGCAGCACATAACCCACATCCTTTACATAGAGCTGCTTGAACGTAAGCATAACCTTCATCATCTTTTATTATGGCATTAAACGGACAGATTCTTACGCAAATTTTGCATCCAGTACAAAGTTCTTTAGTAACTATGGATACGGCACCGCCAATTAATAATTTTTCTTTTGATAAGATCGTAGTTGCTCTTGAAACAGCTGAGTTTGCTTGAGCGATACTTTCACTTATAGTTGCTGGTCCATGAGAGGTTCCACATAAGAATACTCCTTCAGTTGCAAAATCAACCGGTCGCAATTTAACATGAGCTTCTAAAAAGAAATTATCATCATTTAATGGTACCTTAACCATTTTTGCTATCATATTATTTTCTTCAGCAGGAGCAATAATCCCCGTGCTTAAAACCACTAAATCTGGATTGAATGAGATTTTTCCCAAGTTTTTAGTCTCAATCGAGACTTCTAATATACCACCTTTCTCTGAAACTTGAGGGAGTTTATCTTTTTCAAATCGAATAAAAATAACACCCTTTTCCCTTGCCAACCTGTAATATTTCTCTTTAAAACCATATGTTCTAATATCTCGATAAAGGATTATTACTTCCGCTTGAGCATTCTTTTTCTTGATATTTAATGCATTTTTAATTGCTTCTGCGCAGCACATTCTACTACAATAAGGATGTTCCTCATTTCTTGAACCCACACATTGAATCATAACAATGGAATTTTTTTTGAATATTTCAGTAGAGCTAAATAACTTGTCCTCTAATTCTTGCTGAGTTATAATGTTTGGATTTTCACCATATAAATATTCATTAGGATTGTATTCTTTTGCACCAGTTGCTATAAGCACTACTCCGTGTTTAATTTCAGAACTTATTTTATTTGGTCCATAATTTAATATTGTTTTGAAATTTCCAACATAACCATCTATAAAATCGATAGATGCTTCAAGAAAAACTTGTATTTTATCATGGGAATTTATTTTATCAATCAGATTTCTAACAAATTCTTGAATATTATCACCTTCAAGAGTTTCATGGATGTTCAGAGCGAATCCTCCCAAATGAGTTTCTTTCTCAATAATATATGAATCAAATCCTTGATTTGCAAAATTAAGAGCAGCTGTCATTCCTGCAACGCCACCTCCAATTATTAAAGCACTTTGAGTGACATCTAATTCATGCGTTTCTAATGCCTCATTCAATCTTGCCTTGGCAACGGCCATTCTTACTAAATCTTTAGCTTTTTGGGTAGCTTCTTCTGGTTGGTGCATATGAACCCAAGAACATTGGTCCCTAATATTTGTCATTTGAAATAGAAACTTATTTAAACCTGCTTCACGAATAGTTTCCATAAATAAGGGTTCATGAGTTCTTGGAGTACAGGAAGCTACTATTACTCTATTAAGATCATAGTCTTTAATTGCATCCTTAATTTTGGTTTGAGTGTCTGCAGAACAGGTATAAAGATTACGATCCGCAAGAACTACATTCGGAAGCGTTTTTGCGTACTTAGTCACTTCTGGAACATCCACATAACCACCGATGTTAATTCCACAATGACAAATGAAAATTCCAATTCTTGGTTCTTTACCAGCAATATTTATTTCTTTAGGATATATCTTTGTGGTAACGAGGGAATTTCGAGCCGGAAATAAAATTTCATTAACTTTACCAGCAGCACCACTAGCTTCTATGACAGTTTCTGGAATATCCTTTGGAGATGAACAAGCACCACATACAAATACGCCGGGTCTTGTTGTCTCTATTGGAGAGAGTGACTTTGCTTTAATAAAACCATATTCATTTAATTCGACTCTAAATATTTCTGCCACTTTTTTAGCACTTTTGGGAGGATTTAATCCAACTCCAAGGACAACCATGTTGAATACTTCTTCAACAATTTTACCGTTCTCATCTTCAAATGTCAATTTCAAGTCTTTTGTATCATTTATTTCACTAATGGAAGAGATTCTGCTTCTTACATACTTAACACCATACTCTTCTTGAGCACGCTCAATGTATTTATCAAAATCTTTACCATACGCTCGTATATCCATGCTGAAAATAGTTGGTTCTAAACCCTCCATGTGCTCTTTTGCAATGACTGCTTCTTTGCATGTATACATGCAACATACTGATGAACAATATTCTTGCCCAAACTTTACATCTCTTGAACCAACACATTGAAGAAATGCAACCTTATGTGGAACTGCCCCATCAGAAGGTCTTAACACATGTCCTGAATAAGGACCACTTGCACTTAATATTCGCTCAAATTGTATGCTAGTCACTACATTGTCATATTTACCATAACCATAATGTTTCATGTTTTGAGGCTCAAACTCTTCAAAACCAATGGATAAAATTACTGCCCCAACTTTTAATTCACTCTTTTTATCTTCAAGTTCATAATCAATTGCTTTAGCTTTACAAACAGCACTACAGATACCACAACCAATACAATTATTTCTATCAATAGCATATACTAATGGTACTGCTTGTGGATATTTTACGGAAGTTGCACTCGTTAATGCTAAACCCTCATTAAAAACATCAATAGCTTCAACTGGACATTCCTGTCCGCAAACGCCGCACCCCGTGCATTTTTCCCTATCAATATAAAATGAATTTTCTGTAATATTTGCTGTGAAGTTTCCAGGCTCTCCTGAAAAACTATCAATAACAGCATTAATTTTGATATCAATATTAGGATGTCTTCCAGCTTCTACTAATTTAGGTGAAACTATACATATTGCACAATCATTTGTGGGAAACGTTTTATCTAATTGTGCCATGACTCCACCTATACTAGTTGTTGATTCTATTAGATATACTTTATATCCAGATTCAGCTAAATCTAAAGCTGCTTGGGAACCACCAATTCCGGCTCCTACTATTAAAACTGCTCCGATTTTTTCCATGTTCTCATCGCTCCATTATATTTACATATATAGGTTGATTATTAATGATATTTTCCATAACAATCTGACTTCGTGTTTTTAAAACTAAAATATGACTTAATATTTCTTTAGAATTAGCATCTAATTCAATTGCTAAACTTTTCACAGATTTTGGACTTTTTTCTAAAGATAACAAAATACGATGACGTAGATATTCATTATCCAAAGCCTCCTCAAAAATCTCAGAAAACCTTTGTTTTGAGAACTTTTCACCATATACATTTTCTTGTTCAATGATTTTTCTTTCTCTGCCTACTAATGCTCTTATTCTATAGCTTCCTGCTGCCATTTCTAATGCTTCTAATTTTTGTAAAAGTTCTTTGTCTTGATTTTTTCTACCAAATTGGGATTGTCCTAGTTCTTTAATTTGATTTGTAAAATCTGTTATTACCTCAGCAAAACGATTTCCTTCAGAAGCAGAAACCCATTCTAATCTAACCCTTTTTTCAAAATTTATTTTACTCAGTAAATATTTAACCATATCAAATTTTGTAACTGCCTCATAATTACCTTCAAGATAATGACAGTCAGCAAGATGGCACCCAGTGATAATAACTCCATCGATCCCCGTCTTAAAGGCTTCAAAAATGAAGTTCGGATCCACACGTCCACTGCACATAACTCTTATAACTCTGATATTTGGAGGATACTGAATCCTACTTACACCCGCTAAATCTGCTCCAGCATAAGAGCACCAATTGCACAAAAACCCTAATATTTTTGGTTCAAAGCTCATTATATTTACCTACCTCCGAATGCATATATTTCAGATAAAATTTGTTCATTTGTAAAATGCCTGATCACTATGGCTTTCTTTGTGCAAGTTGCTCCACAGACTCCGCAACCTTTACACAATGCTTCAATAATTTTAATCTCATCATTTTCATCCTTTATTATTGCTTGATATGGGCACACTTTAATGCACACCTCGCATCCCGAACACAAGCTTTTATTAAATTCAGGCAAATAGGATGTTGCCCCTTCCACTTCAATAGAACTGTGTGATAATATGGTGCTTGCTCGTGAAGCTGCTGAATATCCCTGAGTGATTGCTTCGGATATATCGACGGGCCATTTTGCAGAACCGCCAAGATAGACTCCGTCCGTAGCAAAATCGCTCGGGCGTAATTTTACATGAGCTTCTAAGAAGAAATTATTTGCTTCAGTAGGTACTTTTAGCATCTGAGCTAATTCCTTGTTATCTTCATTAGCTACTAAAGGAGTTGAAAGCACCACAAGATCGTAAGGGATTAACATTTCACTTCCAATAAACTCATTGAAAACCCTAACATGCTTTTTCTCTATATTAGGTAATTTTAATTCATCATATTTAACAAAAAGAACACCTAATTCTCTCACATTTCTATAATACGCTTCATATTCCGTACCCGGACTGTATATATCCCTAAATAGAATTGTTATATTGGCATTCGGATTTTGCTCCTTAATAGTCTTAGCATTTTTCAGTGCAGTCATGCAACAAATACTTGAACAATATACTCTCTCCTCATTCCGAGATCCAGCGCATTGGATCATTACAATATCTTTAGCGTTAAGATTCTTATTCTTTAATATTGGTTCTAATTCATATTGGGTTATTACCTTATGACCATCATAGCCAAATAATCCTTTAGGATCAAGCAAGGATGATCCTACCGCCACGATTATCGCTCCTACCTCTAAAATATGCGTTTTTCCATCTTGATCGACTTCAATTTCATAATTTCCTACAAAACCTTCGATATTTTTGACCTTAGTTGAAGTCAAAATTTCTAAATTTGGAGAGTTCTTTACATTAATGATTAACGCGTTTATGAATTCGGAAGCTTCTATATCATGTGGAAATAGTTTGTATAGTGAGTTTAATCTTCCACCTAATCTATCTTCTTTTTCGACTAGAAAAGTTTTAAATCCTTGTTGGCTCAAATTAAGGGCTGCACTCAATCCAGTTACTCCACCTCCAATAACTAAGCCCACTGGATTTATTTTAAGATTTATCATTCCTAAAGGTTCAAGTTTTATGGCTTTTGCCACGCCCATCTTGACTAAATCCATAGCTTTACTATAAGCTTTTTCGGCTTCCTTCATGTGGACCCAAGTACATTGATCTCGTATGTTCACGAAATTAAATAAATATGGATTTAAACCCACTTCTGAAACGCATTCACGGAATAACTTTTCATGAGTTCGGGGCGTACAGGAAGCTACAACGACCCTGTTCAAGGCTCTTTCTTCAATAGCAGTTCTTATTGCTGTTAAGCCCGTTTCTGAGCAGGTATACATATTATCTTCGCTATGGGTTACATTCGGTAATGTCTCAGCATACTCCGCTAATTTCTTGCAATCAATTACTCCCCCTATGTTTGAACCACAATGACAGATAAACACCCCTACACGTACGTCTTCATCAATTTTATCTTTTGGCATTTTCCCTCTTAACCTCTTTTAATAACTTCTGCTGCTTTTGCAGCTGCACCACTAGCTTCAGCAACCGATCTTGGAATATCCATTGGCTCATGTACACATCCACACGTAAAAATCCCATTCTTTGTCGTTTCTACCGGAATAAATGGTTGAGTTTTCACGAAATTGAAATCATTTAGCTCAATTCCTAATACGTCCGCTAATTTTTCAATTCCTTGAGGAGGAACAATACATGTCGCAAGAACAACCATATCTACTTTTAATTGTTTAATCTGTCTATTTTCTAAATCTTCATATACAATAATAGGATTTTCTTGCTCATCAACAGTGATCTGAGCAATTTTACTTTTTATGTAACTGATATTATATTCTGATGCACCTCTTCGTAGAAATGATTGGAAACCTTTCCCACCAGCTCTCATATCTATATAAAACACGTAAGATTGTAATT
This sequence comes from uncultured archaeon, assembly GCA_964583985.1. Classification (GTDB taxonomy): domain Archaea; phylum Asgardarchaeota; class Lokiarchaeia; order Sigyniarchaeales; family SOKP01; genus SOKP01. The sequence continues at coordinate 11,082 of CAZOYD010000001.1, read as the reverse complement.
CATCATCATGTTCATGAGCAATTATGGCTTCTTTAGTAGTATACATGCAGCATATTGAAGAACAGTATTTCTCAGCTCTATCCGAGCGGGATCCTATACACTGCAGAAACGCAATTTTCTTAGGTGTTTTTTCATCTGAAAAACGTTTTATATGTCCTTCTTGTGGACCAGAAGCACATTCCAAGCGTTCAAACTCTAAAGCACTAACTACATTCCTAAATTTACCGTATCCATAATTGAATAATGCCTCTTTTTCGATATCTTCGATTAAATTATAACCTGTTGCCACAATTATAGAACCCACATTTTCTAATTTGACCTTTTGATCAACTTGTTCAAAATCAATAGCATTCCTCTCACAGGTTTTTTCACAGATTCTGCAAGCATTTTTGGTAAACCATAAGCATTTATCTTTATCAATCGTCATAACAGCTGGAACCCCCTGAAGATAATACAAATAAATCGCTCTACGTTTTCTCAGTTCCCGATCAAACTCATCCTCAACCCTCATCGGACATTTTTCGACACATAAGCCACAATTAATGCATTCATCCTCCTTAACATATCGAGCCTTTTTTAGAACATCTACCGTAAAATTATTAGCGGTTCCTCCTATTTTTTGGACTTCAGCATAAGAATATAACGTGATATTTGGATGTCTATAGAATTCAGACAATTTCGGGGCTAATATACAAATTGAGCAATCGTTTGTAGGAAAAGTTTTATCCAATTGCGCCATCCTCCCACCAATACATGGTTTCTTTTCAACTACATCTACATGAATCCCCATATTAGCTAAATCTAATGCAGCTTGAATTCCAGCTATTCCACCACCAATAATTAAAGCACCCTTTAAGATCTCTTCCAATTTTTTCACACACTGCCATGTAATTAAAATTTTAACTTGATTGAATTATTTTATAAAATTTATATTTTCAAGGAATTCTTGTGGTTTGATTCTATGAAAATTTAAGCCCAAATCTTCTGGATCATATCCAAAAGCTAATGCAGCCAATTCTGAAAGATAGAAGATTGGAATCTCATAATTTGCATCTTCTTTTTTACTTAATTCACGCTGATTAAAATCAAATTGTTGATAACATGCAGGACATACTAATGCAACACAATTTGCACCTGAGCATTGAATTGCTTTTAACTTATTTTCAATCATCATCAATGATAAATCTTTATCGGATTTTTCAACGGGATTACCACAACATTCAATTTTATTATCATAATCCAAAGATTCAGCTCCTAAAGCTTTCACTATTTCATCAATTGTATAAGGATTAAAGGGATCATCCCATTGAATGAATTCAGAAGGCCTTAAATAATGACATCCATAATGTACGGCTACCTTGAATCCTTCTAAAGGCTTTGAAACCTTTTTCTTAACCAAATCCAAGTTCTCGTACAATACTTGGGCAAAATGTTTAACATTCGTTTTTCCATCATAATTCTTCCCAACCTTTTTTAGATGCTTATTAACGTCTTCCATTAAAGAAGGATCCTTATTCAATGAAAAATTAACACCCTTTAAGGTTTCAACACATCCCGAACAAAATGATAGAATGCCACCATTCCCATTTTTAGAAAGACTCAAATTTCTGGCCCCCATTGTTAACCAGGTATTGTGATCTATCTGTTCGATACCTGTTGGATCGGGGCAACAACTAAATCCTTCTACATCGTTTAGTTTTATTCCTAACGTTTCAAATACTTTCCTGGAAGATGCCTCCAAAAATGGCAGCCTTGCTGGAATCACACACCCTAAAAAAAGATCATATTCCAAATTTATTCACCTCTCCTAGTGATATGATATTCGAAATTAGTCACTTTCAATAACGTCTTAATTTCATCGACCGATGCAGTCTTTATCTCTGGAAGACCCAACTTTTTTCGTCTCGCAAGGATTGCATTTGAAAATGGAATAGCGACTCCATTATCCAACACAGCTTTACCTTGAGATACAAATCCAGATGGAACTTCACCTTCCTCAAAACATCTATTTTTAATTAGAGTAAAAATCTCCGTCAACTCCACTTTTTGAGGACATAACTCGACACACTTTTGGCAAGTAGAACAAAGCCATAAGTTTGGATCTTGCATCTCTATTAATTTATCCTGTAATCCTAAAATCGCTTCCTCAATTATCAACCGTGGATTATACTTTCCCTCAGTAAGCAATGCTATAGGACATCCGCCAGAACAAGTAGAACATTGGTAACAATAACTCAAAGATGCATTGTGTTTGAGTACTTCATTCCTAAATTCGAAATTTATTACACTCATAATATCATTCCCTACCTTTTCTTTTTTTTATGCTTTTTTTCCCTTTAATTTCTTAATTTTAACACTCTTTTAAATTTTTTATAAAATTTCCTACAAAAATCTTTGGATCTATGAATATATTAGATCATATTAATATCTCCAAAGTCTGATATCCATAATTTTGATTGAAATGGACTATCACACTAAAGATTTATGCTTGAATTTACTCCCATAATTTCATTAAGTATTAAATTGCACTATCTTGAATCCAATTGTTTTTGAATATCAATCACAATTGGAATTTCTTTATCATTTTTGCTTATTACCACTTTTAATAAGCCATCTTCAATCGTGGTGCTAATTGGATGGAATCGATCTGCCTCTTTAATCTCTCCATCTTCGTTCAAGACTTCATGCTTTGATTTTGTTTTCAAGCACGTGTGATGCTCTTCATATAACACGCACTTGGAACAACAAAACCCAACAGGCATATAACCAACAATCGAACAACGATCGTAAGCATCACAATTACAATTATTGCACATGAAGATCACCTCTTGTTTACAATTAGCGTGACTTGTTCATTTTTCTTTCCAGTTGTATTTTCTATATTTTTAGTTATAACATGCTTTTTGGCATCTAATTTCGAAAATACTAACTGATAATGCTCACAAGAATGCCTGTTCTCATATCCTATGCATTGTTCACAACAAAAATTTATGGGCATGTATCCAACTATTGAACACATATCATACTTATCATTACTACATTGACATTGATTACACATGGTTTTCACCTCTCATTTAAGCACTCAGGACCTCAAGATGCGCAAAAACCTCAGGTTTGACATTTTTTACGCGCATTTTTGATTGAATGCAGTCGAATGAATCATTATAGAGCTCGCATTTAGGACAACAAAATCCTACTGGAACACATCCTACTACGGAGCATCTATCTTGATTATCACACGAGCAAGTATTACACATTTTTTATTATCACTTTTTGTATTATTTTTTAGGTTGTGGGAAAAAATTCACATTTTTCTATTAATGATCATTTAGCATAATTTAGTATTTAAATATTTACTTTTTTAATCATTATCGACGAGAAAATTATCATTTTCAAATTATATGAACGATTATGTGGTATGTAATGATCATATTTTTGGTAATCGAATATCGATCTGCAATGAATTGATTGAAAACATCAAAATATACGGAATCTAATTATTGAAGAACGAAAAACCGACATTTATGAGCAAACTCGTCGACAAACATGTATAATTTGTGAAAGTAGTGATCCGTTTTCGGAGGGAAAAACGAAATACAACAATTTTATGATGTGAATTAAGTATATCACAATAATTGACACTTCTTTAATATGCATCATAAGCTTGCTGGGAGTCGCTATTAAGGAATCAGGAATGTGGAAATATTCTATTACTTATTATAAGAAAAAGATTTTCAGAAGTAAAAACCTTAAAAAAACTAACTAAATTTTATCTAACAACCCAAACAGAACGGAAAGTACCTCTTCGACATCTCCAGAAAATTTGAACACGCCTTCTTCAAGTTCGCCTTCTACTCCTTCCGCAACGAGTTCATAGATGATATTTTCCGCAAATTCTTCAGATTTATTTAATGCCTGTGCGAATTTATTTATGGGAATCCCTTTCTGAAGTTTTACTAAACCAGTAATTCTTCTTTTTATCCTTTCTTTATCTACCATAGATTCGCCTGGAGAAGATTTTACTTTCACTTTGCTTCCGATATCTCCGATCCCTGATTCTTCAACAGCTTTCTCAATATTATCTCCCCATTGTTCCATTTTTTTCCCGAATTCATCTAATTTCCGAAGATCTCCGATGTTATTCTTGACAAATTTCATCGATTTTCGAACCAATTCGGACACAGAAGATCCTAAATCTTCCGACCATTCCCTCCATTCTTCACTCGTATCGGGAGGAACTGAAATGTTTATGCGAGTTACTTTTTCTCTCGCCTTTCGTGCTTTATAGTCTTGTTTTTTTGCTCTTGCACGTGCTTTTCTCTCCTTTTCTCTGAATTTTTCTGCTAATTCTGCACGTCGTTCTCTTAGATCCTCCTTACTTTCCATTAACTCTTCACGAGATTCTTCCTTTAACTCTCGAATTTCTTCTCGGAGATCTTGCCTTTCATCTTTCCTCTCTTCTATTAAATCCTTTAAATAATCTGAAGGGTTCTCTTCTAGTTGTCTTAAGTCATCTGTTATCGCATTCTCGAGTTCTTTCAATTCCCTCTCTTTTTCTCGTATCTTTTCTTCGAATTCACTTACCCTATCTTGTATTTCTCTTTCCCTTTCCTTGATTTCTTTCACGTAATTTTCTCTTATTTCTTTAATTTCATCAAGTTCTTCAAAATCTTCTTTTTTTTCAGATTCATCTTTTTCCGTTTTATTCATCTTATCTTCAGACATTTTTTTCTCTCCTAATATATCTTTTATTCCTTTCTTTTTATTGATTTTTTATTTAATTTTTGCTATTCGGCACCATAAAAAATAAAAAAATAAAATTTTAATAAATAATAGCTCTAACAATGAAAGCCTTGGCATGAAGCTTGTTTTTTACATCCTCAAAACTTACTTTTTTTTCTAAGGACATTTGACATCCCTCCATATTTTTATTATAATTCATGATTTTTTTCCTCGATTTTTTTTAGATTTGGATTATATATTATTATTGTTTTTTCTTAATTTTGGTTAATTTTTTATTAGCAGTTCTTGGTGTGTTTATATTGTGTATTAAAAATTGAAAAAAATGGATTAATAATTGAATTTTACTAACTTTAAAGAATTGGAATTTAACTTGTTCTTCATCTCATCTATGTCCATTAAACCATTTTTTATTTCATATCTGTTCATTTTTTTCATCACTCTTTTTTTTAATGTTTTATTTTTTTGTGTATTTTAATTAATAATAAACAAAAGTAGTATTTAAATGTTTGTGTATCAATATAAAAAAATGTGTAATAATCTTAATAATTACGAGATAGAACTCGTGGGAATCACATAAAATCAGTGTGTATTATTTCTTGCATAGTGTTCCTTTGGAGTAAAAGGTGAATTGAAAACTCAATTTTTTCAGAATTTTTTAACAGGTTGAAAGGCATTTCTAATTTCCTTCAGCAATTTTAGGTTTTTGGTCATTTGGGTACGAATTATTGATCGAAAAATAACAAAATGGAAAAAACTATTTATATAATCACTGCATTATAATTTCACAATTTTACTTTTTATATAAAACGGAATAAAAAATACCGTATTTAATGATAGATATGGACTTAATTGATCTCAAAATATTGGAAGAATTAAAAAATAATAGTCGAATGTCATTCAATGAGATTAGTGAACGTATTGAAAAAACCGAAGCGACGGTAAGGAGAAGGGTCCAGAGATTGAGAGATGAGGGGATCATCAAGCGTTTCACAATTGATTATGAAGTAGATACGAAACCAAAAGTTAGTGCAACTATTAAAATTGAACCAGATTTCAAAGACATCAAGCGTATCTTGTCAGAATTAAGGAATATTGAAGAAATAAACGTGATATGGCGTTTATCAGGAGATTGTGGATTATTAATGAAGGTTGATATTTCTTCAATTGAGCAATTTAATCCATTAATAGAGGAAAAAATCTCGCGCATTCAAGGGATAAAAATCGTGGAAACATGCTTCATTACCGATATTATCAAGTAATTTTTTTACCATTGTTCCTATTTTATTGAATAATAAGTTATCAAGACGCAATCAGATGTGATAGATCGAAGATCTTTTGAATAATAGTATTAAAAATTTCTTCTACTTTTTCTCCTGTTAATGCAGAACATTCGATATATCCATTAATATTCATTGATTTAGCTATTCGTATCGCTTGTTCAGACTGAACTTGTCTATTTTCTTCCAAATCTATCTTGTTACCAATCATCATTATCGGAAAACTCTCTGTATTTTCAACTTCTTTTCGAACTAATGAGATCCAAGCTTCATAGTTTACCAATGAATATAGGTCAGATATATCAAAAATAAATAATCCCGCGTGAGCTCCTTTTGTATATGTTGAAAAAAACAAGTGAAATCTATTAATATCGTTGAAACTCCAAATTTGCAGTTGGTATCTTTTGTTGTCTAACATAACAGATTTAGTATAAAACTCAATGCCAATTTCTTCATTAGCTTTACTTCGGGAAATTATTTTTTTTGTATTATTTTTCAGGAAAGTTGCTTTCCCTACTTTAGAATTTCCAAATACAATTATTTTAACCGTGTTATCATATCCTGTCATGATAATATTTTTTTTCATAGGAGGTTCCGAATTTTCCTTTTCAGGGATGAAATTGGAAGTGAAAGTATTAATTTTAATGTCCTCTGGTATCGTTCTTAAATGCCTTTTTTTCTTCCACTTTTTATAGGATTCCATAAATTGTAAGATATCTCCATATTTTCTAAATTGATTTTATCAATATGATTTGTTATAATTGTAGATGCAATTTTTGAAATTCGCTAATTTGAGTACAATAAATCAAAAAAACTAATACCTATTTAAATTTTATCCTCATACCGAATAAATTCATTTAAGTTTAAATACTGATAAAGTCAATATTTACAGTTAATTAGATCCATCTCATACTAGTCATGTATTTCAGTTACTAACAAGTCTACAGAAATGTCTAAAAAATTATTAAATTCTCTTAGTCATTTCCATTAAAATTCCCAATTGAAAGTTAATATCAATATAACGAACAAAGAAAATTACATTTTAAGTTTAATAATGATAAAAAATAGGTTTTAAATAATGACCATTGAATCCAACAGTAATCTCGCGGAAAATATATTAGCGTGTCCTTTCTGTCATTTTTGTACTTTGCCACAGAATCCGAATTTATGTAATTTTCCAGACTACAAAATATGTCCTGAATACTCTACTAAATTAATAAAACTAAAAGAATCATCCAATTTTCTTCGATAAATAAATACCTTAAAAAGAATTGAAGTCTGATTTTAATTTGAATATTTTAAAAAGATAAAATGATTTTATTGAAGATCTTCTTCTAAATTTTCAACTAAATAATCATCCAAGGTAATATCAATTTCCACTTGAGAGTCTTGAATTTTCTTTGCAACTTTTCGCAATCCCGAATCATTCATCATTAATTCAAGAAAATTCTGGTATAACCCTTCAATGTTTTCCTTTCCAGCGTTTAAATACAAATCCTCAGAAACTCCCAAATTGATAACATCGAACAATCCTTTAATTGATTTCTTGATGTTTTTAAAATTATCCAATGCTTTTTCTTCGGCTTTTTCTGAAAAATTCATTTTTTTCTGCTCCAAGTTCGTAAAGGCGATCCGAATATTTAAATATGATCAAATTTCGACATTTCTGTTATAGTAATACATACAAAAAAAAAATTAAATCGATCAAACTCGTATTTGTTTTTTGTACATTTACGAACTATCAAGGGTTAAAATTTTAGAAATTTTATAGTTTGTCATGTTCAAATGATCAATATGTGACTTTTTATAGAAATTTGATCATCTAAAATATAATTTGATCAATAACTAAGTTTTTATGACCTGTTAATCGTTCGATAAAAAAGAGTAGTCTTAAAATTCCAATTTTCTAAATGTATCGAAAAGATGAGTACTAAAAATTAGAATTCAAATTTATCAGTGAAATTATAGAAAAAAAAAAGTTGTAATAAAAAACTACAAATTTTAGGTTTTGAATATCATAAAATCTAGATGAGCATTTTTTTATTTCATGAAAGCACTAAAAATAGCGAATATACCAGCTATAAAGGATCCAATAAACGCGAAGTGAAGACTATAAAAATCCCAGAACAAGTCAGTTAGCCAAGAGGGTAAATCTGATGTAAGACCGAAGTAAAAAACTATTGGAGCTGCGATAAATAATATTCCGCACAGAAACCACAAGACTCCATAATTTCGACTTCTTTTGCCTGCTTTTCGAGCAGTTATAATAATTGAGATGGTTGCTATTAAAATTAAAAAAGTAGCTATCAAACCCCAGGTCAAATAGTTTGTATCCTCACTAAAATTAAAAGTAGTGTCACCAAGAAGTAATCTCCACGTATATAAACCCCACATCCAGATATACGATGCTACTAAAGAATCATCATGATATGCGATTGGAGTAATAAGAGATAAAATTCCAAAAAAACCTGCGATATATGCAACAATATAACCTTTGTTTTTCCACATCTTATTTTCAAATCAACTTTTTGTTTAAGGTTGTTAATAACATTTGTATATAAAAATTTTATCATCATACTCTTGAGTGATATGATTTTGATCTCTTATTAGAAGTTTTTTTAAATAGTTTTATTGATTTCATGGCATTTAAAAACAGAAATAACGAAAAAAAAAGACTGTTAATTGTTAGATAACATTCTTACAAGTTTAACCCACTTAAACGTACTCTATGGTTCCTGGAGGTTTAGATGTAATATCGAAATAGATATTTTTTGTATCATGGATTTCGAGTAATTTGTACTTAATCTCTTCAATTAAACTGATTGGTAGCTCGGTAACACTGGCAGTTCTAGCATCAATACTATTAATTGATCGTATTACGGTATCATATATCCCTTGGTGGCTCTCATGTAGTTCATATAACGCTCGGGAATATCCCTTGATCTGAGAAGCAAAACGAGTTAACTTATCAAAATCCCATTCACCTTTAATTGATAGAGGAACTTCATAGGTTCTCTGTCCATTTAAAATTCCAGTGACTTTACGTAATAATATATCAGTTGTAGTTACTGCAAAAGCTTGGAATGGTTCTTGTTCACCCTTTTCATTTATGATCATTGTTTTACCATGGTTTTCCATGTAATAATCTTCTATTGTTGACTCAACTATGTCATGTACCTTTTTTTCATATGAAAGATTCTCCATTGATACAGGACCTATTATTCTTGCAGCGAGTGCTGGACCAGGGAATGCCTTTCTATATACGTGCTCAATTGGTAAATTTAAATATTTCAAAATATCTCGAATTTCTGGTTTAGTTAAACTAGCTACTGGTTGTAACGTTGCTTCTACCTCATATTCAATATCTAAATTATGTTGGCTTTTTACAAATCCTTTCTTATTTTTTTCCATGAGTGCCTTTTCTTCTTCAAGAGTCATCGATTCTTTTAATTCTGTAATCAAAGCTCCAAAACTCTCTTCTATATCTGGAAGAATGGTACCATCTGCGAGTAAATCACAATTTTCCTCCCTAATGACCTTACTTATAGTATTTGAATATGCTCTTTTGAATAATTTTCTCTTTTTTTCGGCATCTTCTTCTCCAAGGATTTTAGGAAGAAAATCATCTCTAATATCAATAACTTTTACATCGGGAAATACTTTTTTAATATATTCTCTCTCTTCTACGCCTCGAATGATGCGCATGAGACCATGATCAATAAATACGGGAATCATCTCGATATCCGCCTCCTTTAAAACCATGTAAGTAGCTGAGCTATCCACGCCTCCTGAAAGAGCACAGAATACCTTTTTGCCTTTCGCATGTCTTTGCAAAAATTCAGTCGCAGATTTTAGAAAATCTTGGGGTTTTCTTGGAGGATCTATTAATCTATGATTTAGCATGAACATCTTAAAGATGGACATCTAATTAAGTGCAACTATTAAGGTGTTGTGAAAAAGACCCATTTATAAAGATTAACTCCATAAGATGAGTAAAATTTTTGAGGTTTTACTATGGATGAACAACTAACGCCCGAAATAAGAAAAAAAATTGATGTCTTGGCTGAGAAAGCCTTAGCATTATTCATAGATAAAATATCTAAAGATGCTTCTTTAGAGGAATTATTAAAAACTCTCATAGTTGAGAAAGTATTCAGCAAGTTGGGTCCCAGAATGAATAGATATGGCGTAAGAAAAATAGTCAAATTTGCTGTGAGAAAAGCTGTAGATAAAGTATGGGATAGACATAGAGATAAATTGTTAACAAAATTACATAATCTGAAATAAATTCTCCTAAAATCTTACTGAAAAATAGGATTAGGTAGTGACTATTGATTAACTATTTTTTTCATGATATTTTTGATGATATTCTTCAGCACGAGTAAATTTTGATATGGGAACTATTTCAGTAACAATTGGTTTATTATATTTACCCGATTTATCTAGCTTTTCCTTAAGAGTTATCGCAGCTAATCGTTGTTCCTCATCATGATAAAATACAGCTGATCTATATTGAGTTCCTACATCCCAACCTTGACGATTCAATGTTGTAGGGTTATGCATATTCCAAAAAATTTCTAATAATTCTTCATATGATACAATCGAAGGATCGAAAGTAACCTGTACCACTTCTGCATGACCCGTTTTGTTAGTACATACATCTTTATATGATGGATTTTCAGTAGATCCTCCAGTATATCCAACTACAGTATCGATAACACCTTTTAGCTTACCGAACTTTTGTTCGACTCCCCAAAAACATCCTGCACCAAATGTAGCAATTTCAGTCATAATAACATGTAATATCAAATAGACTTAAATAAAGTAGTTCTAATGAAATAAAAAGGAATATCATATTGTACAATAGAATAATAACTTAAAATATGAAATAAATTAGAGAAAATAAAGAGAATGTAAATCCTTATCTTTAAATTTATTCCATTTTTTCGATCGATGGGCACGAAATACATGCAGCATTGAAATCAAATGTAGGATTTTAGTTCAGAGTTTTACATGGTTTCTTCTGGAAAATTGATTTATTCAAGGGCAAGAGAAGAAGAAA